>NZ_DGDC01000010.1 GCF_002385225.1 Psychrobacter sp. UBA3962
TACGGGGGCTTTTTCCTTTGTCTGGATTTTCCCTTTGATTATAAAGCTTTAACTTCAAATCAAATATTGGGCTTATTTCATTATTGTATTGAAATAAGCTACTATGGTAGTCATAAACCTATATAAAACCCATTAAAGGATTAATTTATGACCACATCAACTGTTGAATATCAAGGTAACCTGCGCACTCAAGCATTGCACCTACAATCTAATAATCAGATTATTACCGATGCGCCGACAGACAATCATGGTAAGGGTGAGGCCTTCTCACCCACAGATTTATTAGCCACCAGTCTAGCCAGTTGTATGCTGACTATTATTGGTATTAAAGCTGCTGATATGAAAGTGGATGTGGTGGGTACTAAGGCGGAGGTCACTAAGATCATGGCTGCAGATCCACGCCGTGTGAGTGAGATTCAAGTCCGTATTGAATTTAAAAGAGACTTGGATGAGCGTACTAAAAAGATTTTAGAGGCGGCTGCTTTTACTTGCCCAGTAGCCAAAAGTATTCATCCTGATATTAAACAAGATGTGACGTTTATCTATGGTCACGGTGAGTGATATGACCGCCAACACCAAAACCTTGCTTATTGTTGCTCATGCCCCATCACCCAATACTAAGAAGCTGGCCGAAGCGGCTTATAAGGGAGCCGACCACCCTGACTTAGAGGTTAAGGTCATCTTAAAGTCACCACAAGATACTCAGCCAGAAGACGTTCTCGCTGCTGATGCTTTATTATTAGGAACGACTGAAAACTTGGCTTATATGGCAGGATTAACCAAAGACTTTTTTGATCGTTGTTATTATCCAGTTTTAGAAAAAAAACAAGGATTACCTTTTGCGGTTTATATTCGCGCAGGGCATGATGGTACCGGTACTAAGCTTGCTTTGAAGACTATTACTACCGGTTTGCGATGGGAGTGGATTCAAGAAGCCTTGATACTTAGAGGAGATTGGCAACAGGACTTTACTACACAAGTTGAAGAGCTTGCCATGACAATGGCGGCTGGAGTAGAAGCTGGTATTTATTAGATAAACGCAACAATTTTAAATACAAAAAAACCGTCTATTGACGGTTTTTTTATGGCAGGTTATTCAGTAAGTTATCAGGCTATTTACTTAGCTTGATAGTGTTTAAGACCAATGGTACGAAGAGTACCTCTGTTATCTACCTCTTTAATAATAAGTGCCCATTCTTCATCAATTTGCACCATATCGCCAGGAACCGGAGGAGCATTGAGGTTGGCTTTGATATATTCTGCAACCGTTTGCTGCCACATATTGATAGGGGAGCCATCTTTATTGTACCGAGCTTTGGTGTTGGGCGGAGTAGAAGGGGCATTCTCATCAAAGAAAGGAAGATCACCTAATTTCACATTAGGAGATATCATCCAGTCGCCATAGAAGTCCTCAACCTCTCTTCTATCTATTTTAATATCATTGTAAATGCGAGCAATTTTGGCCGCATGATTGCCTCTAAGGCCGTACCAAACTCTATCCCCATATTGTAAAGTGGTTTCTCTATCTACTACGACTATCTTTTCATTTCGGATTAAAGCGAAAACAGCAATTTCATCATTACTTATAGTGGGTGAAATGTCTAAAGGATGACGACCCATAGCGAAAGCACCGGGTTTTACTTCAAATTCGTATAGAGTAATACTGGCTTGGTCAGAAACCCAAATTTCCATCTGTTCATCAGGTTCGGGAGTATGAGGGACGCGTACCTTGAATAGAGTAGACATAAAGGGAATGGTGCTACCTTGAAGTATCAGAGATAAAATAACCACCCCAAAGGCGATATCAAACAACAAGAAGGCATCCTCTAGACCTGCTATCACTGGCAAAATGGCTAGGGTGATCGGTACCGCACCGCGCAGGCCGACCCAAGAAATGAAGCCAATTTCTCTGTCTTTAAAACCGAAGGGTTTGATACTTGAATAAACTGCAATAGGGCGGGCAATCAGTATCATAAAGGCGGTAATCGCTACCGAGTAATACCAAACATTCAATACGTTAGAAGGCGTTACCAGCAGGCCCAAGACAACGAATAGAACCGCTTGTGATAACCAAGCAAAGCTGTCCATTACCCGTAAAACATGCTCTGTAGCACGTACTCTATTATTGCCAATTAAAATACCAGCTAAGTAAACCGCTAAAAATCCACTTCCACCTATTAAGTTGGTGGCTGCAAATACCGCTAGGCCAGCGGACATAATCAAAATAGCGTACATCCCAACTGCTAAATATAGTTTGGGAATTAGTTTGGACAATAGATAGCCTGAGATTAGGCCCATCATCATCCCAAAGCCAAGCTGTTGGGCCAGTAATCCAAAGAACCCTAGGACGCTTTGGCTTTCAGGATCAACATTTAAGGCAATTAATCCCGTGACTAATAAGATAGCAAAGGGATCGTTCGCTCCTGACTCAAGCTCAAGCGTGGCTTGAACGCGGTCGTTTAGCTTAACGCCACCATTACGCAGTAAAGAGAATACCGCAGCCGCATCGGTTGAGCCTACGATAGCTGCCATTAACAGCCCAATGCGCCAGTCAACATCTAGCAGCCAAGTGACGAAGATACCCAGGATAAGAACAGTGGCAAAAACCCCCCATGTGGCCAATACTACTGCGGGCTTTAAGCCGACTCGGAAAGACTTAAAAGAAGTGCGCAGCCCCCCATCTAGTAGAATACAAGCTAAGGCGGCTTGGCCGACAAAGTTTGCAATACCATATTGGGAAAATTCAATGCCTAAAATCCCCTCATCACCGGCCAACATGCCAACGCCCAAAAATAGCAATAATAAGGGTAGGCCCAGTCGGGCTGATAGGGTGCTGGCCATGATGCTAGAAAAAATAAGAATCGCACCTACCAAATATACAATATTTAGGGTTTCCATTTTTATTTGTGCCTAAAGTCAATAATAGTTGGAGAGGGGAAGATAAGTCTTCAAAATAAGAAGGCTGGCTTAAAAAGCCAGCTTTGAGCAAGGTGGTGATTAAAACACTTTAGTTTCAGTTTTATTTATCTTTCGATGCTGTACGCCAATTAATAGTATAAAAGCAATCACCCAATAAATAGCCAAATGGTAGAAGTGTTCGCTAACTTGAGCTATCGACGCACCCATCTGGTTCAGCTGTACCGAACCATGCATGCCTGAGGTGGTAGGGAACAGCCAACCAACATATTGTAAAAGCTCAGGCAATTGGGTAGTGGGCCAAGGAAATCCACTTAAGAAAAATATAGGCATGGAGCTGAAAATTAAAATTTGCATACTTCGTTCACGTTCTTTGAACCACATGCCTAGTAGACAGCCTAAAGTCGCAACGGTAACGGCAAATAGGGCATAAAATAGCAAGGTGCCCGACATATTATGACCTCGAGGGTAATTCTGATTAGAAAATACCCAGCCATAATAAAAACAACCCATCAAAAAAGAGACCACAGACAGTGCCATAATACGTCCCAACCAGCCTGTGGCAGTCGCATTTTGTTTCTTATTTTCGTACCAAGTACCAATAAGCAAAGCGGTACCCATTAATAGCGTCTGTTGCAAAATTAGAATAGACACTGCGGGCACCACATAAGCCCCATAGCCTTCTGAACGATTGTACATGGGGTCTATACGTAGCGGAACAGCCTGGGTACTATTTTTGGCAGTATCCATATAAGCGCCTTTGGCCACGCTCCTTTTTACTTTCACCCCTGCGGAGACAGTACCTATGGCTTTTGTAAAGCCCATTTGTACCTGCTTATTGAGCAAAAAGTAGCCGTTATTGGCCAGTACAGAGACATAAGCTGATTTATTGGAAAAGACATTTCGCTCAAGGTCTCTTGGGATGATGAGATAGCCGGCAATATCGCCTCGATACATGGCTTCTATCGCCGCATCTTCATCTACATATTTGTAAACAATCAAGTTAGGGCTGGCATCACTATAGCGGGTTATAGTACTTGATAACTCACTACGGTCATAATCAACCACGCCGACCGGAACCTCTTGGACAACTTCGGCTTTATAAGGCCAAGGGTAGAAAAAACCATAAATAATAGGGGCGATGACCAACATCAATAATACGCCTTTATCTTTAAAGATAGAGGCTAAAGTTTGCAAAAACCCTTGCAAAAAAGAGGTATGAACATAGCTGCCTCTGCGCTTAGGTTTTGGCTTCTTAATTAAGTTAGCATCAGGTTTGTAATCATTATCAGACATTATCGAGCCCCCCAACGCGCTGGATTTTTAAAAGCTCTTAAACACAGCAGCGCGGTGATAACCAAAGTTACCACTACTGCCGCTATTAATCCTAGGACTGAAGGCATAGCGATAGCAGGGGGTGCTGCCATTTGGAGTTGGGTTAAGTGTACTTTTAAATAATGAGTCAGTGGCAACATATTGGCCCATCTTTGAGCGCCTTCACTCATTGCCATGAGCGGAAAAGTAACGCCTGCAAAAGCAAAAGAGGGAGCAGAGACAAACCCAGTACTCGATAAACCCATACGTAAAGAGTAGCTTGTTAAGCTGAAAATGGCGCCTACCCAAAGTGAGATCATAACTAATGCCACATAAGCGATAAACACAAGCGTGAGACCAATCCAGCTGGCAGGATGTATCGACACAATTAAGGCCAACATCAATATACCCCATATCATATAGGACAATAAAGCCCAAATCAGCTTGCCGTTGAGGCCAACGACCAGTGCCATAATAGATACCTTAGTGGGCATTCTGGGTTTTGCACTTTTATTAAAGTTCAAGCGATAACGAAGGTTAGGATTAGACAAGATAAAATGCGATTCGCTTACCGGCTCATAGGTCCTAGAATTCATCAAACTATAATCAATAGGCTGTTGCCAGCTTTCATGCAAACTCGAATGCAAGTAAGCCAATCTTTGCTCTGGCGGAATATGTTTTAACGTTTTAAAGTCAGGGTAGGGCATGTCTGGGAACACCATATTGTGATACCACAGAGAAAAAGTTTTGTCCCTAATCTCGCGCCCAATAGTGGTAGCGCCAATAATCATGGCTAAAATGTGTAACAAAGAAGGAATAACAGTCGATGCCAGAAACTTTTGATAGTTGGTGCCAATATTATACAAACCGATACGTTCTACCGAGATAGGCGTATGCGATATCATCGCTTGTTCGCCATAAGCCCCTTGTTTAATACTGCGTTTGATTTCTACCCCTGCAGACAGGGTACCCGTTACCGTTTGTACCCCTTTTTGAATAATGCCAGAGTGAGTACCATATTGAGCATTTACTTTTAGGATAACCGGAGAGGGTAGACCTCTATTGATTTGCTCGTCAAAGTCTTCAGGTATATACACCACTGCATAAATGTCTCTGCTTAAAATCGCATTTCGAGCACTGTTTGTGTCGTGGTAGAGGTGTTTGACTTGCAAATCGGGACTGGCATCTAAATAACGGATTAATGTGCGAGAATAGCCGCTACGGCTTTCATCCATCACCCCAATCGGAACATCAACAATATAGGGTTTAGAAAATATCCACCAGACACTTAAAATGGTCAATAGAGGCAACCATAAAAGCATGACATAGTCCCAGCGGTGCTCCTTGAGGAATTTAGCCTCATAGGTTGCACTGCGTACAAAAACAGACCATAACGACGCTTCGCGATTGCCCTTATCACCAAAGACTATCCTCGGCTTTTCATTATTATCAGATTGTGACTGGGACATATTCTAGCCTATCAATTCCATAGAGATTAGTAAGCAATATTGGATTTTTTATTTACTGCTTTGGGATCAATCTCTACCACAACGCTCATTCCTGAACGAATTTTGGGATCCGCTTTGGTGGGACGTGCTTTGACTTCAAAAGTACGAACATCTAAATTGTCTTCAGTATTGGTAGCACGCCAAGTGGCAAAATCAGACATGGCTGCAGTGTTAAATACTTTAAACGTCATTTGATAAGAGTGCTCTGGTGAAGATAAAGCTGGGACTTTACCAACAAATTCTTTACCAATGCTAAATTGGTTTAATAAATTTTCAGTGACATTAATAACTACCCATTGATCGTTCGGATCCACCAAGGTCATGATAGGCACCCCTTGACCAATAACTTCACCAGGATTGACGATAACATCATCAACGATACCGGAGATAGGGCTTTTTAGATTGGCTTCGTCTTGAGCCGCTTGAGCCTCTTCAATTTTGCCATCTACTTGGGCAACTTGAGCCTTGGCTGCGTCTTTATCTTCCTCACGAGCTCCCTCTAATGCCAAGTCATATTGCAAACGGGCGGCGTCTGCTTTGTCTTGGTTTGCGACATATTGAGTATAAGCTTCATCGCGCTTTTGACGGGCCATTAAGCCTTCTTGATAAAGACGATCAACACGCTCAAAAGTACTTTTCGCCAAGTCAGCAGCCGCTTGGTTGGCTTGCCAGGCAGCTTTGGCCTGCCCAATTTCTTGCGGTCTAGCGCCGTTCTCAGCTTTATTTAGTTGGCTTTGAGCCATATCTCGAGCAGCTAGTGCTTGATTCATCTTAGCGGTAATCTCAGGAGAGTCCATTTCAATGAGCTGCTGACCGGCGGTTACCGTATCTCCTTCAGTCACCATTATGTTTGAAATTCTTCCAGGAACTTTTGCGGCGATGGCCGTAGACTGCATCTCCATCTGACCTTGAACGACGATGGGCTTTTCGGTGCTTTGTTTACTTTTATTAAGCCCATAAATAATAAGTGCGATAACGCCAACAGCAAACAGAGTGATAATAATGTTTCTGAGCATTATTGGGCTAGGCTTTTTTACGGCATTCATGCATTTATCCTAGAAGATAAAAAAAAATAATAAAGGGTCAGTGTAGTTTAAAGAGCAGCCATTGATTTTATCAACCCTAAGCTTTTATAGGCTAAAGATAATGGATTACAGGGTCTTAATAAAATACAGGCAATTAATAAACAGTGGGCAGCTTAATATCAGCCACAGCCATATACTCATTAAATGCCTCTGGCGTGCCGATACTTTCCATCAAAGCAGCCAGTGCTTGGACATAATCATTCGCGGCAGCGGCTTGCTCGGTCCGAGCTTGTAAGTATTTGGTCTGAGCAGTGGTGACGTCTAGGGCGGTATTTACCCCTTCTTTCATACCCAGCTGTTTGTAACGCAGTAGCTCTTGGGCAAGTAACACATTGCTGTTTAGAGATTGGAAGCGTACTCGAGCATTTTCGACAGACTGCCAATTTTTTTCTACCAACAATAAGATGTTATCACTCACATCAATCTTAGCCAGCTGTGCTTGACGCATTTTTGCTTGACCAGAGGCATGCTGTGCGCCTTTATCTAGGCCGCCCCAAAGTTTCCAACTCGCTGAAACACCAGCAATCCAGCTAGGGTCTTTGTCTATTTCATGATAACCAAAGACAGAAACTGTCGGCTTAAACTCAGTATCTGACAAATTACTTAGTGACTGCGCTTGTGCGTATTTGGCATCCACTTTTTTTAATCCAGGGTGGTTTTTTAGGGCCAAATCTTGGAAATACTGCAGTGAAGGCAGAGGCTTTGATGACACAAATAGCGGCGTGGTCGGCTTAATAGGCTTAGGTGCACGTAATAATCTTTGTAGAGCAGTCATGGCAAGCTGTGCATCATGGCGCGCTTTGATCGCCTCACTCTCAGCCTCTGCTAGAGCAGTCTTAGCCTCTAGTCTCTCCACTCCTGAAATAAAGCCTTCTTCCAAGTAGCGCTGTGCCATGTGATCGGTTTCTCTGACCGTATTGAGTGCATCGTCCCGCAAGTAAGCCGCTAGCATCGCCAATTGAGCGGTAAAATAACGCTCAACCAATGTGGTTTGTAGCTCATCTTTATCCAGTAAAGCATCGGCCTGACTCTCTACCGTTCTTGCGTCTGCTAAGTCCGTAACGGCTTGAGTACGTCCCGCAGTATATACCGGCCATAGCATGGCCACCCCAGCACTGGTCGATGAACCATCGCGTTTTAAATTATATTCATCAGGCAAGCGACCGGTAATGGCATTAGAAATATCCTCGCCAATTGTCGGAGGAAGCGGGGGGAGGGTATTATTTTGTAAAGCCTGCTGCACACTATCATTAATTCCAGTTTTTAAACCCGTTAGATCTATATCTGCGTCAACATTATATCGAGTGGCACCGGCGCGTAAGAAGACCAAAGGTTGCTTTAGGCCTTTAGTGGCGTCAGAGGTTAGTTGGTTTGAGATAATGCCGGCATTGTTGCTGGCAAGCTTGGGCGATACTTGAAGTAAGACATTTTGAGCCTGTAGTAGGCTTAATTGTTCAGGCACATCAATACGATAAACATCATCGATAGGCACCCCAGTAGTTGGATCAATGATACTTTGTAAGGGGATGGGTTGGTAGCTGCCTTTTTCTAGATTTTGGCTTATTTTATCGATATCAACAGTCTTCTGAGCGGACAAATCCGACTGAGGGATTGCTGTTTCAGAGTAAATGTATTCATCGTTGCCATTGCTATTGGTTTGTATTTGGTCTGCAGCATGAGCTGTTACCATTAATAGGTTGCCGCACAGAGTGAGCGCTAATGAAGCCTGCAAAGCAAATGGGGCTAAAGAAATCTGACTTAGCTTGAAGCGATGACCGCTTAACACTGTAGGATTAGAGCGTAAAATACAGGAAGGCCTTGCCAAATTAACCTGGCTATCGAGGGTCTTAGTTCGATTTAACTTAAGTAATGACATATCGGCAACTGGCTATTAAAGAGATAAATGAATAGAAATCAGTCAAGCAGTGACCAATAGTAATAACGTGTCTCCTACTATAAACTTTTAGCTATAAATTATGCAGTTACTTAGCTTAATTTTATAAATAGAGAAGTAGTGCTATTTGCACATAACTGCAATAGTGTGAACCACTCTTGTAATAGTTATCCTAGAGACATTTTACCGCTTGATAGAGGCATTTATCATACAATGATTGCCTCTATATTTGAAGTTATAATTGCGACTGATTGATAACTTTTTTGACGATATACGGGTATTTCTCTAATTTATAGATAACTAGAGGTTATAAACTTGTCATAAAGCACAGATGTTACAGCATAGCGCCAGACACTACTATCAAACCCAGAGGATTAAAGTCTGGCAGGGCTAATTACCTTAAGCATTTTCAAGTTTAGGTCGTGCTTTTTCCACTGCTTTTAATAAAGCTGCTTTAAACTCACCGGCTTCAAATTGTACTAAATCTGAGTGAGCTGCACAGAAGTTGCGGGTATCTTGCCATTTCTCGGCAATAGATTCTGCCCAATCACAGTAGTCTTGACCTGCAGTAGGATGGTCGGTTAAGGCTTTCTTGGTGGTAGGATGTAGCCCTAACTCTGGTAAAACTGCTTTTAGAATCTTAGCAGGCGGGGTCACAAAGGTGTCATCAACATGTAGGCTGCGGCTGGCAGGATGATACGCAAGTAGTGAGCTGGCATGTATCATTTCGTTGGGTGAGATATAGTGAATACCTTTAGGCAGTGAAAACTCTAACTCAGGATAGCGTTCTGCTACGGCTTTACTCTCTACCAAATCTTCAGCCCAAGTCACTTCTGGAACCTGCTGTTTATGACGTTTACTGCCATAATTAATGGCTTTTGGAAAGTCTTTAGCCATTTGAGCGCAGTGAACGGTATGGAAAGGATGTAAGTTTAAAATAGCTTCTACGTCTTCCCCATTATTGGTCAAGCTCATTACTTGATCGCGTACGTCATCGGTTAAAGTATAGCTGTCTAAAAATATAAATTTCCCAGACACAAGTTTGACCAAAGAGCACTGGGTGCCAATATCTATAAGACCACCAATTTTAAAAGAGCCACGTATATTCCAGAATCCTGAACCTAAATCTATAATTTTATGAGACATTTTTTAGTTCCTAGTTATAAGTATGTGTAAAACTATAAGACGATAAAAAGTGTTTAACACAATTTATGGGGATGAAACAAAATTAGAAAGGTAACAATATTATGCCGACTAAAGGGCTCTGGGTCTGTTATAAAAAGATATGAAATGTTAATAGATAGAGATAAAGGGCAGTGGTGAGCAATAGCACAAATCTACTCAAATAGAGGTAGGCGAGGTCTGTCATCCGCTAAGCGGTCAATAATAAACAGGATTTACAGCGCCAAGGGGTTTCAATGGTTTGCTTTAGCTCAAGGGGAGAGTTGACTCTTCTTAGCTGTCGACAGACTTGACACTGATAGCGGTTATCATAGACATAACAGTAATCTAGTATGGCAAACACTTCGGATGGGTCTGGTAGCTCAAAACACTCTTGTAAATAGTTTATTTGCTTTACGATATCGTCAAATTGTTCAATTTTGCATTTTTTCCAAAACATGCGACACAGTAGGCGCTGTCTAGAAGTAAGCATGGGTTCAAAATATAATTCAAGCGATGCCATATGAGCCTTTTTAGTAAAATCAATATTGTTGAACTAAGCTATTAACACTCAGGGTCCAAAGTAACGCTTAGTGTCTAAAGTTTTATTGTTTAAAATAACTATTATACGTTACTCAATTTCTAACGTCAGCTGTTGTTATTTTTAATCAATCAGTGACCTTTACTGTTAAGTCGCTATCAAGACGCTTGCTTTAAATAAGCAAGGCACCCTAAGTTGAACCTAGGGTGCCTTGTAGAGTTAGCTTCTAAAATTAATAGAAATCTATTTATCCTAAAGCTGTATTGTTGACAGTCTTACAGTAAGCTGTCTAAATGACGCGCAGGATCTGTTTCGCGAGCGGCTAGTGCGTCCTCGACAGTTAAGCCAATGGCTTTGGCTACGCCTTCACCGTAGGCTGGGTCACACCAGTAGCAGTTACGAATATGACGATACTTGATAAAGTCTGGAGTTGGCTCAATATCACGGGCGGTATTATCAAATAAGGTCTGCTTTTGCTCATCACTCATTAAGTTAAATAAAGCGCGAGGCTGGCTGAAGTAGTCATCATCGTCTTTACGGAAATCCCAATGAGCTGCGTCACCGTTGATTTTTAGAGGCGGCTCTGCGTACTCAGGCTGCTCTTGCCACTGATGAAAGCTGTTTGGCTCATAATGTGGACGACCTCCATAGTTGCCATCAGCACGTCCTAAACCATCACGTTGGTTACTTGAGTACGGACAACGTGGCTGATTAACTGGGATTTGATGACTGTTAACGCCTACACGGTAGCGCTGTGCATCAGCATAGTTAATTAGGCGGTTTTGCAGCATTCTATCTGGAGATACACCAATACCTGGGACAAGGTTACTTGGTGCAAAAGCTGCTTGTTCTACATCCAAGAAGTAGTTGTCTGAGTTTTTATTAAGCTCGAACTCACCCACTTCAATTAACGGATAATCGCCTTTTGGCCAAACTTTGGTTAAATCAAACGGATGATAAGGGACTTTTTCAGCTTCTTCTTCAGGCATAATTTGAACGTACATCTTCCATTTTGGGAAGTCGCCTTTTTCGATGGACTCGAATAAGTCTCTTTGATTGCTTTCTCGGTCCATACCAACTATTTCAGCGGCTTCAGCATCTGTTAGGTTTTTGATACCTTGTTGCGTGCGCATGTGGAATTTTACCCAGAAGCGCTCACCTTCTTCGTTCCAGAAACTATAAGTGTGTGAGCCAAAGCCATGCATATGACGGTATGAGGCGGGGATACCACGATCACTCATGACAATGGTTACTTGGTGAAATGCCTCAGGTAAAAGTGTCCAGAAATCCCAGTTATTAGTGGCTGAGCGCATGTTAGTGCGAGGATCACGCTTTACAGCTTTGTTTAAGTCAGGGAATTTGCGAGGATCACGTAAGAAGAAAACGGGCGTGTTGTTACCCACTAAGTCCCAGTTACCTTCCTCGGTATAAAACTTTAAGGCAAAGCCGCGGATATCACGCTCAGCATCTGCTGCACCGCGCTCACCAGCTACAGTACTGAAACGGGCGAACATTTCAGTCTTTTTACCCACTTCGCTAAAAATCTTAGCACGGGTATATTTGGTAATATCATTGGTGACCGTAAAGGTACCGAAAGCACCAGAACCTTTGGCGTGCATGCGGCGCTCTGGAATAACTTCACGTACAAAGTTACCCAGTTTTTCATTCAACCAAAGATCTTGAGCCAGTAAGGGGCCACGAGGGCCAGCTGTTAAGCTGTTTTGATTATCAGCGACGGGTGCGCCATTATTCATAGTCAGCTTTGTAGGGGCGTATGGACATTTTTTATCACTCATTGCGGTCTCCTTGAAATGAGGTGTGGGATAATTATTATTAAGCCGTTAGAGCTTAATATATTAGCTATTTTATAACTTTCGCTTTCCTGCTTAGTTCTATTAAAGTCTATAATTAATGTTTGGTAAAATAGATTAATTTTAACTTGCTGATTTATTAAATATATTGAAGTTAATTCTATTTATTTTTAATCAATCGTATTACTATCTGTTTTTAACATACAAGGATTCTTCCCACTAGGGTGTGTCTTTTTTTATTAGGTCAGAATGTCTATGTCCCCAACCGTTATTGCTTATAGCTTTTTAGCAGGCGCCATCCTTTTTGAAGTTATAGGCACAACTTTTTTAGTTAAGTCCGAAGAGTTTACTAAGGTAGGTCCAACGCTAGCGACGGTAGTGCTGTATGCCTTTTCTTTTTATTTTTTGACCAAGTCGTTAAGAGGCATTCCGCTTGGTATTGCTTATGCGATGTGGGGCGGTGTAGGAATTGTACTAACGGCTTTGATTGGCCTACTGGTATTTAAGCAGAGTATTGATATGCCGGCAGTGATAGGCATCGGCCTGATTGTGACCGGCGTTGTGGTGCTTAACTTATTTTCAAGTTCTGTGGGGTGAGAGGTAAGGAGGTTTAAGCGAATGTGCTAAACCCGGCTATCAATAATAACCGGATAGCCCTTATGCTCAATCACAGTGGCTTTCACTCCATACAAATCTTGGATGGTCTCTTGGGTAAGCACTTCAATAGGATGGCCAGTTTGGATAACTTGACCGGCTTTCATCATCACCACTGTATCAGCAAATTGTGCTGCTTGGTTGATGTCGTGCAGCACAATAACCACGGTCTTTTTTTGTTCATGCGCTAAGCTGCGTAGGGCACGCATCAGCTGACCTGAGTGGTACATATCTAAGTTATTAAGCGGCTCATCAAGTAATAAGTACGGGGTGTCCTGGCAGACAATCATAGCAATAAGTACCCGCTGCTGTTGCCCGCCGGATAAGGTAGATAAATAACGATCCGCCATATCCTGTAATTCGAACTTTTGGATCACCTCAGCCACTTTCTGGTGATCCGCTGGGGTGGGCCGGCCTTGATGATAGGGGTAACGGCCGAACATCAATAGCTCTTCCACGCGCAGACGACCTTGTAACTGATTGCTTTGTGCCAATATGGCCACTGTCTTGGCCATAACCTTGCTGTCGGTATGTGCAATGTCATACTCACCAAACTGAACCGAACCACTTTGCAAGGGTTGCAGTCGCGACATGACACTGAATAAAGTGGATTTACCCGCTCCATTGGGCCCAATTAATGCAATCACTTGGGCATCTTCTAAGCTTAAACTGATATTGTTTAAGATAGGGGAGTGATCGATGTGATGGCTTACATTATTAATGGTAATCATAAAGGTAGTCAGCTACTAGAGATAAAATAGGGTGAAAATTAGGGGGTTATAATAGTAAGTTTTAAATAAGCAGCTTAACTGCCTTATTTGTTACCTAAACCAGTTGCTTACGATATTGTTTTAATATCAGGCCGATAAATACCATACCGCCGAGAAGTTCAATCACCACTGAAAGCACACCCGCCATACCCAGCACCCTCTCAAACAAAGTCTGGCCCAACACCAAAGTAATCATGGATACTAAGCTGATTAATACGATGCGCTCGCTGTGATACATACTGTGGCTGATGCGGTTGGTCAAAGCGCATACCAATAATCCCAAAAATACAATGGGACCGACAAAAGCGGTTGCGGTAGCGACCAATACTGAGATGACTACTAATAAACGCAGGGTTAGGCCTTGGTAATCAATGCCAAGACCAATGGCGTCAGCACGGCCCAGCATCAGCACATCGATTTGAAAGCGCCAATGCCAAACAAGCCAAGCACTGACAATACAGATGGCTAGGCTCAGCCACATCATATGGAGGTTGGTGATATTAAATTGAGCAAAGCTGGCTGCTTGTATCACTACGAAGTCTTCGGGGTTAATTAGGCGTGCCACTAAATTTGATAAGCTTCTAAACAATACCCCAAAGATAATGCCTACTAAAATTAGCCGAGATAAAGAGGGCTCAGTACGATTAAATAATAGCCGAAACAGTAATAAAGAGGCGGCTACCATCAGCGCCACTTCAATGCCAAACTTTAGTAACGGATGACTGGTAAACATATTAACCGCACCCAAAAAGAACACCAGGAGGCTTTGGATAAGAATGTATAACGAGTCAAAGCCTAGTAAGGCGGGGGTTAAAATAGGGTTGTGGGTGAGGCTTTGAAACAGCAGCGTAGAAACTCCGATACAGTAACCCACAATCATAAGTGCTGCCAGCTTTTGCCCCCGAAACGGCAACACAAAGTCCCAGTTGCCATTGGCTTGTAAGGTCATAAACAGCACACAGCTGACCAGTAAAGTCAGTAAAGCGATCCACACCGGTTTACTAAATACCAAGCCTGGATTAATACGCGACTGTGCAGAGCAAGTGGTCAGTGGGTTTTCGGAAGTTTGCTTTTTTGAAGGCGCTAACGGCGAGCCTGCATAGTCCTTAATAGTGCTCGAGGACTTGGATATTGATGTGACTGATGCTTGCTTGGATGTATTCATAATAAGCTTGGCTGGCAAAAAAGGTAAATAAGAGTTAAGAGTTAAGACTTAACGGCTACTATAGTGAGCTTAAGCTGGGGCAGACGGGTTAACTTCAAGTTTACGAGGTTTGGGTCTGTGAGGTTTACGTAATAACAGCCATAAAAATATCGCTGCTCCAATAACCCCAAATACGGTCGCTACCGGCACTTCAAAAGGATAGCGGATGCTGCGACCAATAACGTCGCACAGTAACACCAAGCTTGAGCCAAATAATGCCACTGCAGGCAAGCATCGGCGTAGACTGTCGCCCATTAAGCGGCTGATAATATTCGGCACTACCAGTCCAACAAAGGGAATGGCGCCTACGGTGACCACCACCACGGCGCTAATCATGGCCACGGTCAATATTACAAACCAGGTCATCAAACGCTGGTTCACTCCTAAGTTAATAGCAATGGCATCGCCTAATCCCACAATGGTTAGTTTGTCAGCCAAAAAGTAAGCCACCAGTGCCAAAGCACCGGTCGCATACAACAGCTCATAACGACCTGCCAAAATGGTGGAAAAATCCCCAAAACGCCATACCGACAGCATCTGTAAAGACTCTGTCTCATAGGCAATAAAGGTGGTGACCGCTTCAATAATACCGCCAAACACAATGCCTACTAAAGGCACCATTAAGATATCCGCGGCAGGCAGGTGCTTAATCAGACGCATAAACAGTACCATGCCAGCGATAGCGCACAAGGTGGCAATTAACATCTTGCTAAATAGGCTACTTGTGGGCAAATACAAGCTCACCAAAAGTAAGCCCAGGCCTGCACTTTGAGTGGCACCCACCATAGAGGGATCGACGAAGCGGTTTTTTAACACTACTTGTAAAATCATCCCCGCCACTGCTAGAGAAGCGCCGGTCAAGATAATGGCCAAGGTGCGCGGTAGGCGACTCACCAGCAATAGCTGCAGGTCATTACTGACTGATTGCTGGGTCAAAGCTTGCCACAAACCTTGCCATGAAAAATCTGCCACACCTAGCGATAAGCTTAGCAAGATTAAAGCCAGCAATAGCAGCACACTTAAAGTGTTGAGCAGCATAGGCGATAGCAAAATAGATCGAGCTTTAGGGCGGGCAGAAGAATCAAACATAACCGTCTTTATTTTTACTGTAAGAAGTGGGGGATAAGCGTTCGTTTATTGAGCGCTCTCAACTTTTTCGGCTTTATTAAAAGCGTCAGTGATAATTTCGGCATCTTTTAACCATTGATAATAACCACCGAAAGCTAGATATGAGTCTGGACTTAGGTAGACAATGTGTTTGTTTTTCCAAGCTTTGGTTTGATGCATTAATGGGTTATCTAATACCGCATCTGCGCCCACGCCTTCCTCGCCGATGGCTGAGCTTCTATCTAATACAAATAACCAGTCGGGATCGACTTTTTGTAAGTATTCAAAAGATACGGGCTGGCCATGTCGACCCTCTTCAATCTGAGTATCAGCCGCAGGAATGCCGAAGACAGTGTGCAAAAAGCCAAAGCGAGATTTTTCGCCATAGGCTGAGATTTTATTGCCGTTGACTAACACAACCAGACCATTACCTTTACCAGCACTGGCTGCTTTGGCTTGCTCGATGGCTTGATCAATATCTTGTTGTAGCTGGGCCGCTTTATCGGCTTTATTAAATAGCTTGCCTAAATCGGCTAAGCGCTGTTTGCTAGACTCGTAAATATTTTCGGTATCCAAGGTAAGGTCTAAAGTTGGCGCCATTTTGCTAAGCGCATCATATTTTTCTGCCATACGTGAGCCGACTAAAATGGCTTTCGGCTGCATTTGATTAAGGGCTTCCATATCAGGCTCAAATAAAGTACCGATATTTTTACTCTCTGGAGCGCCCGCTGCTTTTAAATTGTCTAGCCGTAAACTACCGGGTAAGCCGGCAACGGGTACTTCTAAAGCAGCTAAATCTTGCATCAAAGTCATGTCATATACCGCTAAGGGAGCTGGGTTAACCGGCAAGCTTACTTCGCCGCGAGCAGTGTTGATGGCTACTTGTTGAGAGCTGTTATCTTGAGTCTGATCATTGTTCTCAGTAAAGCTGGAGTTTGCCTGAGTGTCGGCTGAATTACTGTGAGAGTCAGACTCTTGAAGTGAACAGCCTAGAAGGGCACCACTGAACATAAAAGTAAGTAGGACTAAACGGGCCTTCGAGGACAAAGGGTTTGCTAAACGGGTAGTAGAAAAAGAGTTAATCATAAAAATACTCGCGTTCCATCATTAAAAAATAAATATTTATTGAGTAGTTAACCTAGTTTTTATAAACCAAAAAACGAGGCAAGCCTCGAGTGTGTCAATCAATTGTTGGCTATGATACGCGCATATACTAAAAAAGTAAATGATAATCATTACTATTAACAACTTAGAGGCTAATGGCTTATTTCCTATCACCCAAAGGTAGTAGGGAATTAACCTCGTATACTGCTTTTGCTCAATACTTACACACATTGATGCTTGGTATATTGAAGGCAATTATAGGTAGGTGTGACTTAGGGACTATTCACTTTAAGCTTCGCCTACTTTTTTTATTGCACAGGAGATTTATCATGCATGCCAAGGAGCTGCTTGAAATTGAGCGCCGTGATATTAGAGCGCTGCATTATACCTGGATTGCTTTTTTTCTAACCTTCTACGTTTGGTTTAACATGGCGCCACTGGCAACCTCTATGCTTGAGGCTGAAAGTTATTTGACGCCAGACCATATTAAGCTGTTTTTAATTGCCAACGTGGCATTGACCATCCCTGGCCGAGTTGTGGTTGGTATGGCGTTAGATAGATTTGGGCCACGTCGCGTATTTTCAGTGTTGATGGTAGTGATGGCAATACCCACCTGGTTCTTTGCCTTTGGGACCAGTGCGATGCAATTGTTTGTATCGCGGCTATTCATGTCAATAGTAGGGGCAGGTTTCGTAGTCGGTATTCACATGACTGCACTTTGGTTCAAACCTAAAGATATTGGTTTCGCTGAAGGTTTTTATGCTGGTTGGGGTAACTTTGGATCGGCTGCTGCTGCTATTACTATTCCTACAGTAGCATTACAATTCTTTGGGGGTCCTGATGGATGGCGCTGGGCGATAGCCTTATCGGGCTTGTTAATGGCACTATACGGGGTGGCGTACTGGTTCTTGATTACTGATGGGCCAACAGCGGACACTCACAAGAGATCTAGAAAAGCAGGTGCCTTAGAGGTATCAAGCTGGCGAGATCTGTGGTTATATTGTCTATTTACCATTCCGCTATATGGTGTGCTTGGAGTCCTGGTTTATCGCACCCAAGACATGGGGTTTTTAACCCAGACAGGGGCAACCATCTGTTATGCAGTGATAGCCATAGTGGTGGTTTATCAAATTTATAAAGCTTTGAGTGTCAACATTCCTATGCTCAAAGCAGGTATTCCTGAGGATGACAAATATCCATTTAAGTCGGTAGCAGCGTTAAACGTCTCTTATTTCGCCAACTTTGGAGCGGAGCTTGCGGTGGTATCCATGTTGCCGATGTTCTTTGCTACTACTTGGAAACTAGACCCTACTGCAGCTGGATTGATTGCTTCTACTTTCGCTTTTGTAAACTTGTGGGCGCGCCCTTTAGGGGGCTATATTTCAGATAAAATCGGTAATCGCCGTTTAGTAATGCTGGTCTATATGTTTGGTATTGGTATCGGCTTTGCCTTAATGGGCTTGCTTAACGCCAGTTGGCCCTTATTTATTGCTGTGGTGTTTACTATCGGTTGTTCTGTTTTCGTACAGGGTGCAGAAGGGGCAACCTTCGGTATTATCCCTTCGATTAAGCGTCGTTTGACGGGTCAAATCTCCGGTATGGCTGGGGCCTATGGCAACGTGGGTGCTGTGTTCTACTTATTCATTTATACTCTAGTAGAGCCTAATATGTTCTTCTACATCATTGCTGGTGGTGCCTTCGTAGCTTGGTTGGTTTGTTTCTTGTGGCTAGAAGAACCTGATGATGCCTTCGGTGATGAGTACAAAATGTCTTCTGTTGATATCAAGTTGGCAGAACAAGATCGCTTGGCTGAGCTTGGTAAGTAAGTAAGCGTAATATAATGACGCGTGAATTAAAAAAGACACCTTAATTAAGGTGTCTTTTTTTGGGTGAGAGAAAATGAATAACGCTGTAGCTATAACTCTAAGCTATTGACTGCCCAGACGGCAACATCAACACGAGTACGTAGATTGGTTTTATTTAAAATATGCTTCACATGCACCTTAACGGTGGACTCAGAAATGCCCAGCTCATTGCCAATCATTTTATTACTATGTCCTTTGGCGATCATTTTGACCACTTGAAGCTCACGACTGGTCAAATTGCTGACGATATCATCTAAATTGGGGGTACGTAAAGCTTGAGCCAACACGGCAGCCAGTCTTGAGCTAACCACCAGTTCTCCTCGTAATGCTTTACGAATATCTAAAGCCACTTGTTCCGGCTGCATGTCTTTTAGAAGATACCCATTCACCCCAAGCTTTAAGGCATTATGGATATCATCTCCACTGTCAGAAACGGTAAACATCAAGATTTTTGCTTGATTGCCCTGGTTACGAATTTGCTCTACGGTCTCTAGACCGCTAAGACCAGGCATATTTTGATCTAAGATAACTAAATCAACCTCGTTATCTTTAAGATAAGCCAGAGCTTCCTCGCCACTGCTAATATCAGCAACGACATTGAAGTCTGATTCCAAGCTTAATAGATCCTTCATGCCGCGGCGCAACATAGGATGGTCATCTACCAATAAAATCTTAGCAGGAGAGGCTGAGGTATAAACTTTAGAAGACATAAAAACTCACAGGTAATAAAAGTCAAAGTGTAAAAATATTTCAAAGTAATAGATTGATTGCTAACTGTAGGGGTTGAAAACTAAAGTCCTAAAAATATAAAGATCGACTATTTGGTAAAAAACTCTGGAGTAAACTGAGCTTTGACGAGCGTGCCTTTAGGCTCATTTTGGGCAATTTCTAACTTGCCCCCTAAGCTCTTCGCCCGCTCTTGCATAATCATCAGACCATGATGATGAGTCTGATCAAAGTCGTAAGAAATACCTTGTCCATCATCGCTAATAGTTAACAGCACATCATCACTTTGGTTAACATAAGCAAAATTAATCTGTACATTTTTTGCTTTGGCATGACGACAGATATTGGATAACGCTTCTCGGGCAATCTGAATCACATTTACTTGCTCGGAAGCATTCAAATTTAAAGACATAACTTGATTATTAACGCTAATATTCAGCCCGCCTTTTTCGGCAAATTCATCTGCAGAGTTGTGTAAAGCCTCATCAAAGCTATCATCGTTTAAGCTTAGGCGGAAAGTTACCAATAGATCTCGTAGATGCTGATAGGCAGAGGTCAGTCCTTCTTTAACATTAAAGATAGAGTCTGTAATCATTGGGAGATCAGAGCTTTCGCAATGAGTGCTCTGTAGCCTTTTTTCTAATATGGCCACTTGAATCTTCAAGTAAGACAAAGATTGAGCCAATGAATCATGTAACTCTCGAGCTATGGTTGCTCTCTCTTCAAGCAAAATAATTTGATGTTCCTGTTGACGCTGTTGCAATAAAAACATGGCTGTGCTTATTAAATTAGTCAAAGCGATAATCGCGTCTTTATTACTAGAAATAAGCGCTTTAGTGACGGCAATATCTTGGTCACTGCTTGCAAAGTTGTCTTCTATTATGGGGATACGATTGGGATCAAGCTGACTATTTGAAATCTCAGCTGCTGTAGTCGCTCTTGATGTAGGGTAACTTATACCAAGCGACTTTGGGCGCACCCTCAATTCACCATATTGAGATTTTTGATGACGAATATCAAAAGACTCAGTATAAACATTGGTTTTTATTAAACAGCTTTCACAGTCCAGCGTCGAACATAAATCTTTTAAAGTACTACTGTGAATAGCGATGGCATCTTTGTGATCAAATAGCTCACTTTTAAGGCACAAAGTAAACTCTAGCTCAGGAATAATTTTGCCAAAATCTGCAATTAATCGATTCAGCTCGACAATACTTACCTGAGTAGTCGTTAAGTATTTGGCAAAATCATAGAGTAAAGACAGTACTTGGTTGGCTTTAGTCAAATGGGCTGTTTTAGACTGAATCTCACTTTGTAAATACAGATGGCTTTGCTCAATAGTACTGACCATATCATTAAAAGAGTTCCCTAGGGCCTCAAACTCACTATAACCCGTTATCGAAACTCGGGTATCAAGTTTACCGGCTGTAAACTGCTCTTTAGCTTGCATCAGTTGCTTAATAGGCTTTAGCACCTTCCTGCGAAGCTCTTTTACCGCCCAAAACATAACGGCCATCATGAACGTTAGTAACAAAAGCTGTAGTAGCTGTTGTTGGTTTTGCCGTTGCTCGTTCCGATACTGTAGCTGAGATACTACAGCATCGACTTGCTGAATATAAGGTAGGGAGGCGGTATAAAACCCTTGTGCATCCTTATTTAACAATAAAGGCTGTAACTGTTGCTGCCATTGACTCTCGATTCGATTTAACTGATCGTCTATGCGTTGATTTTTATTGACCCACTGCTGTTGATAAATTTGTAATTGCTCATGGCGATAATTCATATCCTCAATCAGCTCATCTATCTGTTCTGAGTTATGAAAATCTGAAGCCAATAAAAAGCTAAAACGATAGGTGGCCATTCTAATTGAGCCAGCAGTGTTGATAGCTTTAGCATCATTTTGCGCGGCCCATGCCAAAAAACCACTGGTTATTGCGGATCCTAGAAATAAAAGGATAACTAGCACAATCGCCAAAGGGGTGCGCACCATAAATGTGTTGGGAATGAGTTTGGATGGCATAGTTTAGGCTTTGGTAGTTAAGAAGAGGGTGATAAAGACAAGTAGGCAGTATAAGTTAGCATTGACCATTGAAGCTTTGACATACTCCTAAAGTAGTAGTTAATTGGATTTATTGCAAATTACCTACTTAAGCCATGGGATTAAACCCTTATAACCATACTAAATAATAGGTAAGTGCAGTACCTTTACTTATCGGACAACTATACGTGAGTGTTACCATTTAACATCACTTAGCGAGGTAAGTATGAGTAATCGAAAAGAAGAATTAAAAGGGGGCAGAGTCATTACCGACTGGCGCCCAGAGATGGAAGATTTTTGGGAAAATGGTGGTAAACAAGTTGCCAGCCGAAATCTATGGATCTCTATTCCAGCGCTACTGCTTGCTTTTGCGGTATGGATGGTCTGGAGTGCGGTTATTGTCAACCTTCCAGAGATTGGCTTTGACTTTGATGATGGTCAACTTTTCTGGTTGGCAGCACTTCCAGGATTGTCTGGGGCAACTTTACGTATCTTTTACTCCTTTATGGTGCCTATATTTGGGGGCAGACGCTGGACCGCTATCTCTACAGCATCGTTATTAATACCGGCTATCTGGATGGGCTTTGCGGTACAAAATCCAGACACACCCTTTAGTGTGTTTGTAATCATTGCTCTACTTTGTGGTTTTGGTGGGGGTAACTTTGCATCCTCTATGTCAAATATTTCGTTCTTTTATCCCGCAAAAAAACAAGGAACAGCACTGGGTCTAAATGCAGGGTTAGGTAATCTAGGGGTATCAGTAGTACAGTTTGTGGTGCCTTTAGTGATTGGCTTTGGAGTTTTTGGTGCTTTGGGCGGTGCTCCGCAGCTAACGGCTAGTGGCAAGGAATTATACCTTCAAAATGCTGGCTTTATATGGGTACCCTTTATTATCTTGGTCTCATTAGCCGCTTGGTTCTTGATGAATGATATTGCCTCGGCTAAAGCTTCCTTTAAAGATCAATCGGTAATCTTTAAACGCAAACATAACTGGATTATGTGTGTGCTTTATATGGCTACCTTTGGTTCATTTATTGGCTTTTCTGCGGCATTCCCCATGTTAATTAAGCAAGCCTTCCCCGAGGTTAACGCCTTACAATTTGCGTTTTTAGGTCCTTTAGTAGGCGCCTTATTCCGTCCGGCGGGTGGTTGGATTGCTGATAAGCTAGGCGGTGCTCGCGTAACTTTATGGAACTATATCATTATGGTACTGGCGGTAGGGGCCGTGATGTACTTCTTACCCAGTGAGACCCGTGAAGGAAGCTTTATTGGTTATTTGATTTCCTTTATGGTGTTGTTTGTTACCACAGGTATTGGTAATGGCTCAACTTTCCGTATGATTCCAGTTATCTTTAAAAACGTCTTAGAGCGTGAACATCCTGATAGAGTAGGGACCGAACCTTTATTCGTAGAGATCCGCAAAGAATCAGCCGCGGTAGTTGGCTTCACTTCTGCTATTGCTGCTTACGGTGCTTTCTTTATTCCTAAAATGTTTGGCTCAGGGCTGGGCGTCTATGGAACTTTCATAGCTTTGATTGCTTATTACTTAGTTTGTATTGTACTGACTTGGTGGTATTACAGTCGCAGTAACGCTGAGGCTCCTTGCTAAACAGACTAACCAATAGCTCCGCTATAAAGATTTAATACTGTTATTTTTAAAACACCGCTACCAAGCGGTGTTTTTTTATGAAAAAAGCCAGCTAGGTTACAAAAAAGTAATTCTCTGAAATTTTTCAAAATAAGATATTGGCTCTCCTTCGTTGCTGGGTGGCTACTCCCAAAGTAGTAGCTGACTGCCTATCTAAGCTGATACACGAGTTGGTTTTTGCCCTCTAAAATACAAACTATCTAATTATACCTATTGCTCACGCACTAACAGTACCTGCATAGATGCTGCTGTTTTGAGCTTTTTTGTACATCGAAGTCATAACCTAGAGGATAGCAATATGAGCCATTTACTCGACCAGTTCCGTTTTTTTAAACGCAAAAAAGCTGAGTTCGCCGACGGTCATGGTGAAGTGCGGGATGAGTCCCGTGGATGGGAAGACGGTTATCGTAACCGTTGGCAATATGACAAAGTGGTTCGCTCTACTCATGGCGTGAACTGTACTGGGTCATGTTCTTGGAAGATTTATGTGAAAAACGGCTTGGTTACTTGGGAGACCCAACAAACCGACTATCCACGTACCCGTCCAGATCTACCTAACCATGAGCCTCGTGGCTGTCCTCGTGGGGCAAGCTACAGCTGGTACATGTATTCTGCGAACCGTGTGAAATACCCTAAAGTTCGTAAGCCTTTATTAAAGCTATGGCGTGCGGCTAAAGCGCAGCATCCTGATCCAGTAGATGCTTGGGCAAGTATTGTTGAAGATCCCACCGAAACGGTTGAATACAAATCAAAGCGTGGTTTGGGCGGCTTTATTCGTTCTACCTGGGCTGAGGTCAATGAAATCATTGCAGCCAGTAACGTTTATACCGCTAAAACTTATGGTCCGGACCGTATTATTGGTTTCTCACCAATCCCTGCCATGTCAATGGTCAGCTATGCAGCAGGTAGCCGCTATTTATCGCTAATCGGTGGGGCCTGCTTGTCATTCTATGACTGGTATTGTGATTTACCTCCTGCTTCTCCTATGACTTGGGGTGAACAGACTGACGTGCCTGAATCCGCTGACTGGTATAACTCAGATTACATCATCGCCTGGGGTTCAAACGTTCCGCAAACTCGTACGCCTGATGCTCACTTCTTTACTGAAGTACGCTACAAAGGCACTAAAACAGTTTCTATTACCCCAGACTATGCTGAAATCTCAAAGCTAACTGACCTTTGGTTAAATCCAAAGCAAGGTACTGATGCCGCTGTGGCTCAAGCTTTCTGTCATGTCATTATCAAAGAGTTTTATCTAAAGCAGCCTAGCGATTATTTTATTGATTACGCTAAGCGTTATACCGACATGCCAATTTTAGTGATGTTGGAAGAAGATGAGAATGGTAGCCGCCGCCCGGGTCGTTATCTGCGTGCCTCAGACTTAGTGGATGATTTGGGTCAAGAAAACAACCCAGAGTGGAAAACCATTGGTCTTAATAACGACGGTGAGCTGGTATCACCGCTAGGCTCAATCGGTTATCGCTGGGGTGAGAAAGGTAAGTGGAACTTAGAGCAGAAGAATGGCTCAACTGGTAAAGATATTGACTTAACTTTAAGCCTAAAATCTGAGGCTGCTGAGCAAGAAGTCTGTGATGTGACTTTTGATTACTTCGGTCATACCGAACATCCTTATTTCACAGCTGTACCAGGGGAGGCGCTACAAGTTAAACGCATTCCTTGTAAAACCATTACTTTAGCAGATGGTAGTACGGCCAAAGTAGCTACTGTCTTTGATCTAACCGTAGCCAACTTAGGGGTTGACAATGGTCTAGGCGGTGAGCACGTTACTGATGATTATAACGATGCGACTGTACCAGGCACGCCAGCTTGGCAAGAAGTGATCACTGGTTTATCCCGTGAAAAAGTCATTCAAGTGGGCCGTGAATTTGCTGAAAACGCGCATAAAACTCACGGTAAATCGATGATTATCATCGGTGCGGGTATGAACCACTGGTATCACCTAGACATGAACTACCGCGGCGTGATTAACATGCTAATGCTGTGTGGTTGTATCGGTAAATCAGGGGGCGGCTGGGCACACTATGTGGGTCAGGAAAAGCTACGCCCACAGACCGGCTGGTTACCCTTAGCGTTTGCTCTTGACTGGCACCGTCCACCGCGTCATATGAATGGTACCAGCTTCTTCTATAACCATAGCTCACAGTGGCGTCATGAGACGGTATCTGCGCACGAAATATTATCACCTCGTGTTAATAAGAACTTCTTCCCAGAACACATGCTTGATTACAACATTCAAGCTGAGCGTGCCGGCTGGTTGCCCTCAGCACCACAGCTGAACCGCAACCCATTATCGATTGCAGCAGCAGCCAAAGCTCAAGGTAAAGAGATTGAAGAGTATGTGGTGGATTCACTACATGAAGGCAGCTTACGTTTTGCTTGTGAGTCCCCTGATAACCCACAAAACTTCCCTCGTAACATGTTTATCTGGCGCTCAAACTTACTGGGCTCATCAGGTAAAGGTCATGAGTACATGCTTGAGTACTTCTTAGGCACCAAAAACGGCTTAATGAGTGAAGAGAACTTGCCAGATGGTCTGCGTCCGAAAGAAGTGGACTATGTAGAAGAGGGTCCTAAAGGCAAACTTGATCTGGTAGTGACTCTAGACTTCCGCATGTCATCAACCTGTTTGTATTCTGACATCGTACTGCCAACTGCGACTTGGTATGAAAAAGATGATATGAACACTTCGGATATGCACCCGTTCATTCACCCCTTAACAGCTGCAACAGATCCAGCTTGGGAATCAAAAACGGACTGGGAAATCTATAAAGGCATCGCTAAGAGCTTCTCTGAAGTTTCTGTGGGTCATCTAGGTGTTGAGACTGACGTAGTCACATTGCCTATGCAACATGACAGCCCAGGCGAGTTGGCACAGCCATTTGGTGGAACTGACTGGAAAACAGCTGGCGAGCGCCCAGTACCGGGTAAAAACTGTCCAATGATTAAAGTTGTTGAGCGTGATTACCCCAATACTTATGCCAAGTTTACCTCACTAGGTCCAGCGCTTGAGAAACTGGGTAATGGCTCTAAAGGCTTGAACTGGGATATGACCAAAGCGGTCAAAGACTTAGGGGACCTAAACCACCGTGTGACTACGCCTGGTGTCTCTGAAGGCCGCCCACAGATTTTCACAGCGATTGATGCCTCAGAGACTATCTTAATGTTAGCCCCTGAAACCAATGGTGAAGTAGCGGTTAAAGGTTGGAAGGCATTAGAAGAGTTCACCGGCCGTGAACATGCTCATTTAGCAGCTTCTAGTGAGCACGAAAAAATTCGCTTTAGAGATATTGTGGCCCAACCACGTAAGATTATCTCAAGCCCAACCTGGTCAGGTCTTGAGTCTGAATCGGTGAGCTATAACGCTGGCTATACCAACGTGCATGAGCTGATTCCTTGGCGCACCATTACCGGTCGTCAGCAGTTTTATCAAGACCATCCTTGGATGCAAGCTTTTGGTGAGCAGATGCAACAGTATCGCCCACCTATTGATACCAAAACTACGGACATCATGAAAGATGCTAAGCCAAACGGTAATAAAGAGATTGTACTGAACTTTTTAACCCCGCACCAAAAATGGGGTATTCACAGTACTTACTCTGAAAACTTACTGATGTTAACCCTTAACCGTGGTGGTCCAGTGGTTTGGATCTCTGAAAATGATGCTAAGTCGGCGGGTATTGAAGATAACGACTGGATTGAAGTGTTCAACGTCAACGGTGCCATCACTGCCCGTGCAGTTGTGAGTCAACGCGTCAAAGACGGCATGACCATGATGTATCACGCTCAAGAAAAGCTGGTCAATATCCCAGGCTCTGAGCAAACCGGAACCCGTGGTGGTATCCATAACTCAGTGACCCGTACCATCTTAAAGCCAACCCATATGATTGGTAGCTATGCGCAGCAGTCTTATGGCTTTAACTACTATGGCACAGTGGGCTGTAACCGTGATGAATTCGTTGTGGTTCGTAAGATGTCTAAGATCGATTGGTTAGAGGATAAGCCAGATGATTCATTGCCACAGCCATTACCCACTACTTTGGAAGGTTAAGACAACCTTAAACACTTTAATTTGGAGCACACAACCATGAAAATCAGATCACAAGTAGGCATGGTGCTTAACCTCGATAAATGTATCGGTTGTCACACCTGCTCAGTTACCTGTAAGAACGTTTGGACCAGCCGTGAAGGCATGGAGTACGCGTGGTTTAACAACGTAGAATCCAAGCCTGGCATTGGTTATCCCAAAGAGTGGGAAAACCAGGATAAATGGAAAGGCGGTTGGATTCGTAATGCCAATGGCACAATTAACCCTCGTATCGGTGGTAAATTCAGAGTGTTAGCGAATATTTTCGCTAACCCTGACTTGCCAGAGATTGATGATTACTACGAGCCATTTGACTTTGATTATCAGCATCTACATACCGCACCAATTAGTAACCACCAACCGATTGCGCGTCCTCGCTCAGCGATTACTGGCAAACGTATGCAAAAAATCGAATGGGGTCCTAACTGGGAAGAAATCCTAGGGTCAGAG
This sequence comes from Psychrobacter sp. UBA3962, assembly GCF_002385225.1. GTDB lineage: Bacteria > Pseudomonadota > Gammaproteobacteria > Pseudomonadales > Moraxellaceae > Psychrobacter. The sequence goes on from NZ_DGDC01000010.1 coordinate 27,902, forward strand.
TTTGAAAAGCGTCGCCGTGATAAAAACTTTGACAACGTACAAGCTGATATCTATGGCGAGTACGAAAACACCTTCATGATGTATTTGCCACGTCTGTGCGAACACTGCTTGAACCCAACTTGTGTGGCTTCTTGCCCAAGTGGGGCTATTTATAAGCGTGAAGAAGACGGTATTGTTCTAATTGACCAAGACAAATGCCGCGGCTGGCGTATGTGTATCTCAGGCTGCCCTTATAAGAAGATTTACTATAACTGGAAATCGGGTAAATCTGAAAAATGTATCTTCTGTTATCCGCGTATTGAAGCTGGCATGCCAACGGTTTGTTCTGAGACTTGTGTGGGCCGTATTCGCTACCTTGGTGTGCTTTTATATGATGCCGACAAGATTGCTGAGGCAGCTTCTACGCCAAACGAGCAAGACTTATACCAAGCGCAATTGGATGTCTTCTTAGACCCAAATGACCCAGAAGTGATTGCGCAAGCCTTAAAAGATGGCGTACCTCAGTCTGTCATCGACGCGGCACAAAAATCTCCAGTTTATAAGCTGGCGATGGATTGGAAACTAGCACTGCCGCTACATCCAGAATACCGCACCTTACCAATGGTTTGGTATGTACCGCCTTTATCGCCCATCCAAAACGCAGCAGAAGCGGGCAAGGTAGGTATGGACGGTCTAATTCCAGATGTGGACAGCTTACGTATTCCTCTACGTTATTTGGCCAACATGCTAACTGCTGGTGATGAAGAGCCAGTACGTATGGCGTTAAAACGTCTACTGGCTATGCGTAGCTACAAGCGTATGCAATTGGTTGAGAAGCAAGAAGTACAAAGTATCTTAGACGATGTGGGCCTAACCAAACTACAAGTCGAAGAAATGTACCGCTACTTAGCCATCGCTAACTATGAGGACCGCTTTGTGATTCCAACCGCACACCGCGAGGAAGCAATGAGTGATGCGTTTGCTGAACGTAATGGTTGTGGATTCACCTTCGGTGAAGGCTGCTCAGGTAGTAATGACGTCAGCATGTTTGGTCAGAAAAAAGCCACTCGTCGTGACTTCATTGACACTGTTCAAAAGTGGGAGGTGTAGGGTGACAACGCTAACTCAACAAGTAAAGCCGCAAGCAGCAGATATGCCAGTTATTGGCAACTCAGATATGAAGATTTTAAAAGTATTGAGCTTGCTGATTGACTATCCTACCAACGAGCTATTTGAAGGCGAAACTTTAACAGTCTGCAAACAGATAGTTAGTAGCTCCCCTCTAATGAGTCCTGAGGTACGTCAACAAATTATCGATTTAATCGATGACATGGTTGAGATTGGTAGCTTAGAAGCTCAAGCTCGTTATGATGGTCTGTTTGAGCGTGGCCGTTCTTTATCACTGTGGCTTTTTGAGCATGTCCATGGCGAGTCTCGTGACCGAGGTCAGGCCATGGTGGATTTGATGGGCCAATATGAAGAAGCGGGTTTTGAAATTGGGCTAAAAGAGCTGCCTGACTATCTGCCTATGTATTTAGAATTTTTAGCGTATCAAGCCGCAGAGACTGGCGATGAAATTCAAGTTCGTATGGACATCGCTGATGTTAGTCACATTATCGCGTTACTTGCTGCAAGACTTAAAGATAGAGACAGTCTTTATGAAGGCTGCTTCAATGCCTTGCTGCAGATAGCGGGTAAGCCACTGGCTGTAGTTGAAGAACTGCAACAGCAGGTAAAAAAAGAGCAGCGTGATGATACCAAAGAGGCTTTAGACGAAGAGTGGGAAGAGGAGGTCGTAGACTTCTTAGGGGCACAGCAAGAAGAGCGTTGCCCTTCAAGCACTCAGCAGCTTGCCAAAGAAATTGCTATCGATAGATCAGTGATACCCCCGAAACAAGTCGATGCCCCTGTGCATTGGGTAGATTTCGATAAGTCGAAATCGGTTAAACAGTCTTAAGGAGAGAGGATATGAATATTGCAGATCCTAGTGTACAGTCTTTAGCCAATCTAAGTTGGATACAAATATTTCTATTTGGTATATACCCGTATATCGCTTTAGTGGTAGCCATTGTTGGCACCTGGGCACGTTTCGACCTATCACAATATTCTTGGAAGGCTCATTCTTCACAGATGCTACGTAAGAAAAATATGCGCCTGGCAAGCAACCTATTTCACGTCGGTATTATCGTCGTACTATTAGGTCACTTCTTTGGGATGTTAACCCCGCATTTTATTTATGAGCCATTCATTAGTGCCGGCAATAAACAGATACTAGCGGTTGTGGTAGGGGGTATTGCTGGGGTGGTATGTTGGGTAGGTATGGTGATGCTAATGTGGCGCCGCTTTACCGATGACCGCATATCAAACACCTCATCTTTTAGTGATAAGTTAGTATTGGTGTTGCTATTTATTCAGCTTAATTTAGGTCTTATTTCCATTTTTACTTCTATGAAGCATCTGGATGGTTTAACCATGATGAACCTTGCCGGCTGGGCACAGGACATTACGGTGTTAAGACCTTGGCAGGCAGCAGCCCGTATTGAACAAGCTGATTTAATTTATCAGTTGCATATGGCACTGGGCATTACTTTGATTATGATCTTCCCGTTCACACGTTTGATTCATATTATCAGTGCCCCAGTGTGGTATTTGGGACGTCGCTATCAGATTGTTAGACAAAAACAATCGCAATAGAAAGTCTCACAAAAGTGATACAAGCAAGATTGGTGGGGTAGGTTTATAAGATTCATTTTATATGAATGTTATGATAAAATAGCTTCCCTTGTAGCTATGGCTGCAATTTTCTATCCCATCAATCATGATTGCTGCAATTCATTATTGATAAGCAATCACTAAGGAAGTAAAAAATGGCATCCCCACAAACATTAGCTGTTGTTAAACAAACGGTTCCCGTCCTTGAAACATACGGTACTCAAATTACAACGGTGTTTTATCAAAACATGTTTGCTGAACACCCTGAGTTGTTGAATATTTTTAACGAAACCAACCAAAAACTAGGGCGACAGCAAAGTGCTTTAGCAACCACTGTTTTAGCTGCTGCAAAGCACTTATAGCAATTAGAAGTGTTGCTACCGCAAGTAATGCAAATTGGCCATAAGCACCGTGCCTTACAAATTAAACCTGAGCATTATCCTATTGTTGGTAAACATTTATTGGGCGCTATCAAAGAGGTTCTTGGAGAGGGGGCAACAGATGAAGTGATTAATGCATGGGCTGAAGCCTATGATGAGATTGCTTCAGTGTTTATCAAAGTTGAAGAAAATATGTACAAAGAGGCCATGTGGTCAGGCTTTATACCCTTTAAAGTGGTAAAAAAAGAGATCACAGGTTCTGATATTGCAGCTTTTACGGTACAACCTGAAGACAATAGTTTTGATGTCAGTCGCTTGGCATTAACAGCAGGTCAATACATTACCGTTAAGACAGATCCTGAGGATAGCGATCATATCGCTTTAAGACACTACTCTCTATGTTCGGTCGATACCAATGAAGGCATTCAATTTGCGGTACGCCGTGATAACAAAAATGCCCATCGTGGCCTGGTATCTAACCATTTACACGACAATGTAGAGGTGGGAGATAGCCTGTTACTATCAGCGCCTGCTGGTGATTTTGAGCTAAATAAATCATTAATTGAACAAAATGATATCCCCTTAGTGCTAATCAGTGCGGGTGTCGGGGTAACCCCAGTATTGTCTATGCTTGAGGCACAAGTGAGAGCCAACCCACAGCGTCCTATTATCTGGGCGTATGCTTGTCAAAACCAAGACTACCATGCCTTTAGTGGACGTGTGGACAAACTGTTGCAGCAAGCAGAAAAAGTTCAGAGCCATATTTTCTACTTTGAAGAGGGCCAGTTATTAAACGAAGAGTGGTTAAAAACTCTACCTAATCCAGCGGATGTCTATGTCTGTGGCTCTATGGCCTTTATGGACAGCATGATTGATGGATTAATGGCCTTGGAGCACAGTGGTGATAATATCCATTATGAGCCCTTTGGTCCAAAAATGAGCCTAAGTGTGGGCTAAACTAATTAAATAAAACCAAGCTGTTCATCTGTAGCAGCACCTCTATAAAGCCAGGTTGGCTTTATAGGGGATCACGACTTAACGGAGTATCACATGACGGCAATGACCTATGATCCTAGACAAGCAGCCGAAGATAATATTCGTATTATGCCGACCTCAGATGATCTAAAAAAACCTCATTCTGACCAAGAGTTTATTGAAAAAGCTTTGCGCGAGGAGCGTAGCAACCACAAAAATTTGATAGCCTCGAGCCGTGAAGAATTGCCTAGTATTTATATTAATGGGGTAATGATTGATAAAACAGCCATTGCTCAAGAACTACAGTATCATCCAGCGCCGACTAAAGAGGATGCTTTGTTTTCAGCTGCCCAAGCTCTTGTAGTTCGTGAATTACTAAAGCTTGCGGTACTTGAAGATGAAGACTTGGGTCAAGCTGCTTGGGAGGCTAATGAAGAACAAGCCATCTCTGATTTGATTGAAAAGAATGTGGTTGCGACAACGCCAGATAGTGATACGTGTGAGCGCTATTATGAGCAAAACAAAGCCGATTATAAAACAGCACCTATCATGTCAGTGCGTCATATTTTATTGGCCAGTTTGCCTGAAGATGGTGAAGAGCGTTTGCTACTAAAAAAACAAGCTTACGAGCTCATTGATCAAATTAAAAATAGCCAAAATGCTGATGCAGAATTTATTGAACTTGCCCGTAAATACTCTGCTTGTCCCTCAAAAGAGCAGGGGGGAGAGCTGGGCATACTAACTCAAGGTCAAACGGTTCCTGAGTTTGAGTCTGTGGTGTTTGCTATGGACCAGGGATTAGCTCCAAGTCCAGTGGAGACCCGTTATGGTTTTCATATCGTAGACGTGTTGGATAAGCAGCCAGGTGTTCAGTTGGACTACTTGCAAGCTAAGCCCGCCATAGCTAATAAATTAGCACAACAAGCCTTTCATCATGGTCTATGTGATTATTTATATACTTTGGCAGACAATGCTGAAATTGAAGGTATTGAAATGGAGCTTGCTCAAGAAAATATCTTTAGAGGTTAGCCACCAAAGAGCTGCTAATGGCCTTTAATTGCCAAAAGCACCTTTGGATTCATTCTCACGTTATCACTAGATGAATAAGGATGTATTATGAAACGTGCCGATCGACTTCAGCCCTTATCCCGGGAGCATCACCAAGGATTGGTTATCTCTCGCCATGCCAAAGAATGCGCCAATGATGTTGAAGAAATAGCCAAACATTGGACAGCTTTGACGGACTATATTAATAATAATATGACCAACCACTTCAAAGTGGAAGATGACTTAATGCTGACTAAGCTAGAGTCTCATCGAGACAGCCATCCTAAAGTGGCCGAAGTTATCGAAAAAATAGCTGAACAGCATAATAAGTTGTACCAACTTATCAATTCGCAAAGCCTTAGTGCTGCCCAAGTACAAGAGCTGGGCAGTACTCTGTATGATCATATTCGATTTGAAGAACGTGAGCTGTTTCCACTGGTACAACAGCTATTATCTGAGCAAGAACTAAAGGCTATTTATGAAGCCAGCTCTAAAAACGTTAAGCGTGAAGAAGAAGGCCGATAGGCCACATATACGACAGGAAGTTGCTAACTCAATTTTTAATTATAATACTAAGGAAATAATATGAGCCCTATTGTCATTCCCAGTCACTGGAGAGTAAAACGTTCTACGCCGTTTTTTACTAAAGATAACGTGCCGCCTGCGTTATTGACCCATCACAATACCGCCGAAGGTATTTATGGGCAAGTTTGTGTGATGCAGGGGACAGTTGTTTTTTATGGTTTTGCTGATGAAGCTGCCACTGAGCCTGAAAAAAAGATTGTGATCAATGCTGGCGAGTTTGCGGTCAGCCCACCTCAGTATTGGCACCGTGTCGAATTGAGTGATGACGCTCAGTTCAATATTAACTTTTGGTCTGAAAAAGATCATGAAGGCAGTAAGCTCATGCAGCAGTCTAAAGTCCACAATCAACCTATTGATTTGTTAGATGACTCTGATCAATAAGACTCTGATTAATAAGACTCTAATCAACAAACCTCTGATTAAGGAAGGGCTTATCAATAAGGCAAGCAAAATGTTAAAGCAAGCATTTGCTTAAGTAAGTCACATTTTATATGCTTGGTTCACTAAACTACTTTGTTTGATGCTATTTTTTATAGCACTCATTTTAGATAAACCAATAGGACTTACCGATGACAACAAAGATTTTTCATAACCCAAAATGTAGCACGTCACGCAATGCATTGGCACTGATACAAGCGTCAGGTGAAACGCCAGAAGTGGTAGAGTATTTAAAAACGCCACTGAGTCGTGAATATTTGGTTGAGTTGTTAGATAAGATGCAAATGTCGCCACGTGAGCTGATGCGTAGTAAAGAAGCAGTATTTACGGAATTGGGATTAGATAACCCTGAAGTCAGCGATGATCAGCTTATTGATGCCATGGTAGCCAATCCGATTCTAATCAATCGTCCGATTGTGGTGACGGACAAAGGGGCGGTCTTGTGTCGACCTTTAGAGCGGATATTTGAAGTGTTGGCCAATCCAGTAGATGAGTTTACTAAGGAAAATGGCGAGGTTATTATTAACCCTAACGCTTAATCCAAAGCACTGTTGGACCCAGTCCATATAACCCTAAAAATAAATGCAAAGCCTTTAGTAAAATTGCTAAGGGCTTTTTTTATACGTCGATACAAATAATTGAATAAAAGTAAAATAAACCGCTTGTTAGCCAAAATAATTAGGTCTATAATATATGTAAATGGTAAGCATTCTCATTTAAAGCTAACCTCTAATAATAGCAAAGTCTCTTACAGGTAAAAGAATGAATCAAGCCGTATTAGTCTCTCATGAGGCAAACTCTGAAATACCAGACCAGGCCTTAAAACAACAGGCCATCTCTTTACTTGAGCTCTCAAAAAATCAGCCTGCCGTGATCGAGACCATCATAGAAAACCCTCGCTTTGCTAATCTTGATAACACAGTGACCCAGCGTCTTAAAGATTTAGGGTTCTTGCCAAATACCGTGGTCCGGGTGGTGGCTAAAGGGTTGTTTGGTAAACCGCCCTATGCGGTGCAATTAGCGTCCGGAGTACAGTTCAGTCTTAGAGCAGATGAGCTGAAGAAGATTAGCTGTCGAGCGTTGTAGTCCTTTCTAATTACTGTCTGATTTCTTATTCTAAACTCTAAATAAGGGGTTTCTCTTCAATGCCCAATTCTACCCCTGCTGCTACTAAGCCTGCTCTTGATTCTTCTGCTAGCCTAACTTTAGCTTTGGTAGGCGCTCCTAACTGTGGTAAGACGGCTTTATTTAATTTATTAACAGGGTCAAAAGCCAAAGTTGCTAACTACTCAGGGGTTACCGTAGATAAGCGCTCAGCTAGCTTTATCGGTAATGATACAGTTAGAATTTTGGACTTACCCGGCACTTATGGTTTGGCAACTACCAGTCCCGATGAAGAGGTAACTCGAAAAGTCTTAATGGGCGAGATGCCTAATGAGCCAATACCTGATGGAATAATTGTCGTTGCCGATGCCACCAACTTACGTATGTCATTAAGGATGGTCCTAGAGTTAAAAAGTCTGGGACTACCAATGATGGTTGCTTTAAATTTAAGCGATGTGGCTCTCAGCCGTGGTATGGAAGTGGATGAGCAAGCTTTATCACAAGAGCTGGGAGTTCCTGTGGTAAAAACCATCGCTATTAAACGCGGGGCGAATCAGCAGTTGTTAGACTTAGTTGCTGAGTTTGCTGTGACGCATGATGGTCAGTCGCGTTCAGTGCGTTTTGCTCAAGCGGCAACTGATTCTCAGCATTTATATCAACAAGCCGATGAGATGATCAGTCGTACTGTCTCTATTCCACACAGCTTACCTAGATGGCATGAGCGTCTGGATTATTGGGCTCTGCATCCTATTGTTGGGGTGATTTTATTATTTTTAATCCTATTTGTGATCTTCCAAGCGGTTTACGCTTGGGCCACGCCAATGATGGAGGTTATAGAAGCTTTAGTGGGCAGTATAGGGGCAGTAGCCGCCAATTTACTTCCTGAAGGCATATTAAGAAGCTTAATTGTAGACGGTATCATTGCTGGGGTAGGCAGCGTGGTGGTTTTTGTGCCCCAGATTGCATTACTATTTCTATTCTTATTAATACTTGAAGATTCAGGCTATCTGCCTCGGGCTGCTTTTTTATTAGATAACCTACTGTCCAAAGTAGGACTCTCGGGTCGCTCTTTTATCCCATTATTATCAGGCTTTGCTTGCGCTGTTCCTGCAATCATGTCGACCCGAACCATTCCCAATCCTAGAGAGCGAATGGTGGCGATATCGGTATTACCAATGCTGACTTGCTCGGCACGACTACCTATTTATGCGTTAATCATTGCGGCGGTGGTGCCCCAAAGATCAGTAATGGGGGTGTTCAATTTACAAGGAATGACTTTGTTCTTCCTCTACACCGCTGGGATTGCATCAGCCGCCTTAATTTCTTGGATAATGACTCGCTTTCGGCAGGGTAGTTTGCAACAGGTTAGCTTTCCATTATTGATGGAGCTACCGACTTATCGTATGCCTAATATCAAGCACATTGTCACAGAGCTTTGGAGTAAAGTGCGGGCGTTCTTGGTTCAAGCAGGGACAGTAATCTTTGCCTTAACTGTGGTGCTGTGGTTTTTAGTCAGCTTTCCAGCGCCACCAGTAAATGCAGTAGGTCCGGCGATTGATTACAGTTTTGCGGGTATGCTAGGCTCGGTTATCGAACCTATATTTCGACCGATAGGGTTTACCTGGCAAATGTGCATTGCCTTGATACCAGGCTTGGCCGCACGTGAGGTGGTGGTTGCTGCTTTAGGGACAGTTTATGCGGTGGGCGGTGCGAGTGAGGAGATGGCCAATCAGACACTTATTCCTATTATTCATGCCCAATGGGGATTGGCGACAGCTTTGTCTTTTTTAGTATTTTATATTTATGCCCCTATGTGTTTGGCTACTTTGGCGGTCATTCGTCGGGAAACGAAGTCAATGAAGCAGACAGTTTTAATCACCACTTATCTGTTTTTATTGGCGTATGTCATGGCTTGGATTACCTATCGGGTGAGTGGCTCTATTTTTGGTTTTAATGCATAGATTATTTAAGGAGTAAGTTATGAGTCATTTTGTCGAATATAGCGTCGTGTTTTTTATCATTGCCTTAGCGGTATATTATACGTGGACTAGGGTGCTGTTTAAAAAATCAAAAAGCTGCTCATCTGGCTGCGGAAAGTGCGGGTCATAGTACGTTGCTTTTAGATTTATATCTGCTAAGGTTCTGGTCAAATTAGGGTCTAATTGTTAGACTCTCCTTCCGTTTATTTCTAGTCTCAAAGTCTATGTTAAAGCTCATCTAAGCTAAATGATACTGCGAATAATTGAAAAAATAATAATAGTAAAAATAAGGAAATCCTATGGTAACTCAAACGCTGGGCCACTTAAAATTACAAGCGCTTAAAAACGATCCCCTCATTGCTCAGCTGAGCCAAGCGCAGCCTGTATTTTGGCAAAGTGATAAATTGGCGCCTTTTGCTGAAGCGATTGAGGATGTGGGGCTTACTTTGGCTGACGTTGAGCAAGCTGAGGCTCGACTACAACGTTTTGCTCCGTATTTGGCCCAAGTATTTCCTGAGACGGCAGCCACAGATGGTATTATTGAAAGCCAGTTTTATCGTACTGAAAAGCTACAACAGGCTATGGGTCTAACAAAAGGCGAGCTGTATATCAAAGCGGATAATGAGTTGCCTATTTCCGGTTCAATCAAGGCACGGGGCGGCATTTATGAAGTGTTGCAGTATGCTGAGAAGTTGGCCCTTGAGCATGGTCTAATTCAAAAGGATGAAGATTATAGCCAGTTTCATTCTGATAAATTTAGAACCTTCTTTTCCAGATACAAGGTTGCGGTGGGCTCAACCGGTAATTTAGGTTTATCTATCGGGATTATGTCAGCCAAGCTGGGCTTTAAGGCGCAAGTGCACATGTCTGCTGATGCCAAGCAGTGGAAAAAAGATAAGTTACGTGCCAGTGGGGTCGAGGTCTTCGAATATGAAGGCGATTATGGCGAGGCGGTAGAAAAAGGCCGCAAGCTTAGTGAAGCGGATCCTTATGGCTACTTCGTCGATGATGAGAACTCAAAGCATTTATTTGTCGGCTATGCTGTCGCTGGCCTACGTTTAAAGCAACAATTTGAGCAGGCAGGTATTCGCATTAGTGCCGAGCGTCCGTTATATGTGTATCTGCCTTGCGGGGTTGGCGGTGGTCCTGGCGGCGTGGCGTTTGGTCTAAAACTGGCCTTTGGTGATAACGTGCATTGTGTCTTTGCTGAGCCTGTACAATCACCTTGTATGCTACTTGGCATCTACAGTGGATTACAGGATGAGATTAGCGTACAAGATATTGGCCTTAGTAATCACACCATTGCTGATGGCCTTGCAGTAGGGCGGGCTTCTGGCTTCGTTGGTAAAGCTATGCAGCGCTCTTTAATGGCTTTTTATACTGTAGAAGATGAGCAACTGTATCAGTTATTGCGCCAGGTGCATGAGTTAGAGGGATTAAAGTTAGAGCCTTCGGCTTGTGCGGGTATTGCTGGCGTGCCTTATTTTGCAGAAGTAGAGAATGCGCTACATCTGGGATGGGCTACTGGCGGTAACATGATGCCTGATGAAGTATTTGCAGAGTTGTTGGCGCAGTAGTGGCACGAGGGCTCTTTAATTTTAAACAGTCATTTTTAACTTTAAGATAGAGGTATTATGAGCGATAAGTTTGTAACCTTGTACTCTTTTCGCCGCTGCCCTTATGCGATGAGGGCACGGCTTGGCCTGTTGTTTGCTGGCGTGAAAGTTGAGCTACGTGAGGTGGTATTAAAAAACAAGCCTCCACAAATGCTGGCAATAAGTCCTAAAGGTACAGTGCCTGTGTTGCAGCTAACGGACGGGACTGCCATTGATGAAAGCCGTGACATTATGCTGTGGGCACTTGAGCAAAAGGACCTTCAAAACTTGCTTGATAAGACAGTACGGGCGGAAGCTGATGCCTTAATTGACCAAAATGACAATGAGTTTAAATACTGGCTTGATCGCTATAAATATGCCGATCGTCATTTAGAGATGGCCCAAGAAGAATACCGTCAGCGAGGAGAGGTATTTTTACAACAGTTAGAGAAGCAGCTTGAAAAGCAAGCTTATTTACTGGGTGATAAAGTGACTGTGGCTGATATTGGCATTATGCCTTTTGTGCGCCAGTTTGCGCATGTCGATCGTAAGGTTTTCTATAATCTACCTTACCCTAATTTACAGCGCTGGTTGCAAGATTGGCTTCAGCATCCACTGTTTTTGCAAGCAATGACTAAATTTAAGCCTTGGGAAGAGGGGGATGAATTGGTAGTCTTTGGGGATTAAAAAAGAAGAAGCTTCCCTTTTTATCTAATTTGGTATTAAAGGCCGCAATATTTTTATCGCGGCCTTTTTGTAATAAAGTGGGCTGTCTAATTTCCTAACTAGTAGACTTGTATCTAGTAAATCTGTTACATAATAAAATGGGCCGGGAAGCGAGTTGTTGTTTCAGCTGGCTGCGTATAGAGCTTATCGCCAAGATCAGCCAGAAATTGTTTCGAAGTCTCTGATAAGTTTGATAAAGGATTTCCTCTAACATCCAGAAGCTTTAAGGCCTTTAAGTTAGTAATACTGTTAGGCAGATCATTTAGATTATTTGCATAAAGACCAAGAAGTTTTAATTGAGTTAAGTTACCAATACTTTCCGGTAAAATTGTGAGAACAGAAGCTCGAATTTCTAAAAACTTAAGATTGGTTAGCTTTCCGATACTATCAGGCAAGGCTTTTAATTTCTTATTAGCAGCAAGCTGAAAAACTTCTAAATTCGTTAGATTGCCAATAGATTGTGGCAAATACTCAATTTGGGAGCCTCTCATATCAAAAGTAGTTAGGGAAGATAAATTACCGAATTCACCAGGAAGCGTCTCTAAGTTTTTGCATAAAATATTCAGTGATTTAAGGCTTTTCAGTCTACATAATGCTTTTGGGAACTGTTTAAAAGAGCATCTTAAGCAAACCAAAGTTTCTAAATTATCTAATTCAGCTATCTCTTCTGGTAACTCATTAAAGCCAATAATTCGTAAAGATTTTAAGTTTTTTAAATTACCGATAGCGGCTGGTAAGGGTTTAGTAGACTCTCGTATGATTTCACCGACTACTTCATTATTTTCTATGATGCCTTTAATTGATTTGCCATAGGACAAGTCGAGGCTTTCAAGTTCAAGTAATTGTTTCGGATCATAGGGGATAGGGTTATTGGAAATATCATGGTTATCCACCCAATCCCAAATCTCCAACATCCACTCTTCAAACAAAGGGTGATTGCAATATTCAGCGTACTTAGTATTTATAGGCATAAAAAATCTCCTATTGCTCTGTCTGTGCCAAAAAGAAACGACACAGTCACCTTACAGAGCAAAAGGAGTTGTGCGTTTTACCAGTCTTTATTTTTCATCGCGCTGGAAGTAGCCATAAACCCACGATGTTTTTTTATCATAGCAACTTGTTTATAATTTGTCAAAAATAAAATAAGATGAATTTCATTCATTGTTATAAAGGTGAAACTAAAAAAGCCCCAATACGAACATTGGGGCTTTTGGTGATAGCTATAAATACTTTAGAGCTATCAAAGTTTCTATTAATCTAAAAATAAAGGGCTAAAAGTTACAGCATCTCTTTACGTAACTGAGCTGGAGATTTCGGTGATAACAAACCTGGCGCCACATCAAACACTGTTTTAGCCCCAGTTTCACCGGCTTGATTCATTTTATAAACCGCACGAGCATAGGCCACGAGAACGCTAGAGGTGAACTCAGGGTTACTGCCCAGCTTTAACGAAAATTCTATGCTTTGATTATTCTTCTGGTCATCACTACCACTCACGCCACTGCGAATGACAAAACCGCCATGAGGCATTTTTTGATGCTCACGATCAAAGGTTTGTTGGTCAATAAAGTTGACTGTGGTGTCATAGTCAGCGAAATAATCAGGCATGGTCACAATGGCATTACGTACCGTCTCTTCATCGGCCCCTTCTTCTAAGACCACATAACATTCGCGGGTATGCTTCTCACGGGTGCTGAGCGTAGGCTGCTCACCACTGCGAACTCGTGCCATGGCAGACTCTGAAGGCAGCGTATATTGAACACCTGACTTAACCCCATCAACACGGCGTACCGCATCTGAATGACCTTGACTTAAGCCTTTACCCCAGAAGGTATACGTTTCACCAACGGGTAAAATGGCTTCACCATATAAGCGGTTGATAGAGAATAAACCGGGATCCCAGCCCACAGAAAGTAGGGCCACTTTGCCGGCTTGCTTAGCAGGAGCATCTAACGATTCAAAATACTCAGGGATTTTGGCATGAGTATCAAAGCTATCGACAATGTTAAATAAAGCCGCCAGCTTTGGGCCTTGCTCAGGCAAATCAGACTTGGAGCCGCCACACAAGATCAGCACATCTATCTCATCTTTGTATTGCTCAATATCATCCATGGCGTACACAGGCACGCTATTGTCAATCAGAGTAACCGAGGCAGGATCACGGCGACTGAATACACCGACTAACTGCATGTCTGGGCATTGATTGATAGCGGCTTCAGCACCGCGACCTAGGTTACCATAACCGGCGATGGCAACTTTGATTACTGGTTGTGTCATTATAATTCGCCTTTTAAGTAATACATTTTATTTAATAAGTGGTGCGGTAAATTGCACTAAAATTCATTAGTAATTTAAACCTGTTCGATTATATCAGAGGCGGAGTTAATCGAACCAGTTGTAAAATACTTAGGTACAACTGCTAAAGTTAATAGATACAAAGAATAAAGAGCCATACATACACAACTTATATTTTTGTCTCATAAAAGAAAATTTCAGAAGTTAAAACCATAGTTAAGCTTGTTTAATAATTAACCCTACAGGTACAATGGGATTATTCATTAACAGCGGAGGTAAGGTATGGATACAATGTTAAAAAGCCCAATCACTGATAAATGTGCGTGGAAAGGTCAAGATATCGCCGATAAAGAGGATTGGATTATAAAGTTAGACCCGCATTTAATATCTGTTTTAGATAACGCCCTTAAAACCCTTCAAGCTAAAAATCTACAAGCCCCCAATTTTGAAAAAAGTGATGTCCCTATTGAGGATGCTGCCTTTTTGACACTGGTAAACGAAGTGTCGGAGGAATTAGAAAACGGCTATGGCTTTATTGTGATTAGAGGACTTGATGTCTCTATTTACAACGAACAAGATTTAATCGATATTTTTTATATCCTAGGTCTGTATTTAGGTGTCCCTGTTATTCAAGACAAAGGAGGCCAATTATTAGGTTTGGTAGAGAATGTTGGTGATGTCAATGATAAACAGACTCGAGTTTATCAAACCAATGAGAACCTACCTTTTCATGCCGACTTATCAGATGTTGTGGGACTGCTTTGTGTTCGTAAAGCGATGACCGGTGGTGAGAGTAGTCTGGTTAGTTTCTCTGCAGTATATAACACTATTTTGGAAGAATATCCTGAATACCTAGGCTACTATTATCATCCCGCCTATTTAAATCATTTAGGTAAAGAGGGGCCTGGGTTAACACCAATGTTTAGCTACTGGGATGGGAAGCTGGCTTGTCGCTATCTAAGAAAATACATTGAAACTGGGCATGAGTTAATGAATGTTCCTATGTCTCGTGTCCAGATAGAGGCTTTAGATGTCTTTGATGAAATAAGTCATCGTCCGGAGTATAGACTAGATATGATGCTTGAACCTGGGGATATTCAGCTATGTAATAATTACGTGGTTATGCATTCCAGACAATCTTTTGAGGACTATCCTGAGGCCGATAAGCGCCGGAAGCTAGTAAGATTGTGGCTAAAAATGGCAAATGCTAGGGAGCTTGCCCCTGATTTTCCAGGTAAGAATGGATACACCTTATAGTTATTTATAGAAATACTAGCTAACTAAAAGTATAAATTTTCGAAATCAAGGATGTTTTTATGAAACCCGTCTATCTAGCTTTAACTCTATCTATTGCCGCTTTAATGGGGTGTAGTAATGCAAGTAATACAACTTCAGCTAGCTCTAATAGCAGCGATAAGTCAGATCAGGCGGGTGCTATTGAAGCAAAAAAATATGAACCGTGCGTGATACCAGAAGTAGAAGGTTATCAGCAAGTGGGCTGTTTACGAGATGGGCTAGCCGGTGTTGTGAGCCGCAATGACGCAGATCCTTATACAATGACCAATAGAGTGGGCTATGTCGACCAACAGGGTAAGTTAGTTATTCCCTTTGAATATGATGGGATTATGGAAGGTGAAGGCGGTGAAGGAATTACCTTTAATAACTTCTCTGAAGGGTTGGCTGCTGTAGTCAAAAATGAAAAATATGGCTTTATTGATACTGAGGGCAAAGTGGTCATACCTTTAGATTATGACTGGGTTAGCGACTTTTCAGAAGGTCTGGCTGTGGTGCGTATTAATGAGCGTTATGGTGCGATTGATAAGACCGGTAAAGTAGTTATTCCTGTTAAATATGGCTCATTAGGTGATTTTAATGAGGGTTTTGCTTTTGCTGCATATCCCTCACAAGACATGGATTATAAATACGGTCTTATTGATAAAAACAATAAGGAAGTGATCCCATTTATGTATCAGCAGATGGGTAACTTCAGTGAGGGCTTAGTAGCGGTCCAAAAAGAGGGTAAGTGGGGCTATGTTAATGAAGAGAACAAGCCGATTATTGCAATAGACCTGGATTATGAACAAGTTAATGACTTTGCAGATGGGTTAGCTGCTGTCTTTGACTTTGAGCAAAATAGCGATAATATGAAGTATGGCTATATTGATAAAACTGGCAAGCTCGTCATTCCTATGAGTTTTACCCGAGTATATTGGGACGATAGTGAAGGAAAAATCGACTTTAAAAATGGCTATGCACTGGTAAATGACAGTGAAGGTAATGAGTTTTGTATTGATACCAAAGGCAAAAAAGCTGAGTGTCCAGCCGGTATCGATAGTTCTCATAAGTACTTTAATGATGATTCGGTTGAAGATGAAATCAACCAAAAATTACAAAATCAAAGTCAGAGCAGCTCTGCAGGTAGCGCTAGGTTTGCTGCAATTACAGACTATTTAGTATTAAAGCCGGGTCAAAAGTGGACTTGGGAACAATTGACTGCTTTGCCAAATGTACAGGGATGGCAAAACAAAACTCCTGAAAAAAATAAATATATGCCTAGTGATCCCAATTATTCCATTAATGCAGATTTATCTGAAACCGGCTATATGATCGCTTATGGGACCAAGCAGCAGCCAAAGCTTGTTACTCTCGGTTCAGGTCAAGGAATTATGGAAGATGAAGAGCTTAGGGGTGTCCATGATATTACCGACTTTTTTAATTCTAAGAACTTGATACGTATTCCATCTAATTGTGATGTGGATGATGTTCTTGAGCAGAAGTTCTATAAATGGCAGAAAGAGGGCGCTAAGCCACTTTATGTATATAAAGCTGTTATGGCAGGCAACTCCGGAACTACTGCACAATATGGTATTGCAGAAAGTTTAGATGAGTTTTTTAAACCTCAGTATGAATATACAGAATTAGAGCTTCATAGTGTTGATAATGATTATAATCATGTGGTTTGTACTTTTGATGAGTAGTTATGGAAACGAGAAAGGTGCCTGACCTCTTAAGTTTTCAGCACACCTATTTGCTGCGAATTATGCTGAGGAAGGTAGAAAGATAATATGTGCTGATAATTACATCATATTCGCCTGCTTAATGAGTGATGTTTAATAAAAGAAGGTGTGCTATCAAATAGGAAAGTACGCATAGAGTAGGTGATATGAATAAAAGCTAAAGATTAGACGTTACTAACATCTTAAGCTTATTAGAATCATGCTCTTCAGCCTCTGAGATTCTGTAATAGTGCTGGATTAATGGTGCGTAATCGATTGCTTTTGTCAGGTGACCATACTAAATCATTATGCTCTATAGCGACTTGGTAAGCCCATCGGACTATAGTTTCAGAGCGTAGAATATTACTTATAAAGCCTAAAGATTTTCCTTCATTATTCATTAATTTACCGTAATCTTGGTTTCTAATTAACCAAGAGTCATAAAAGCGCTCTTCAGCAAGATAGTCGCGTTTACTGTTATTGCAACTATGGTCTGCTAATACAAAGTTATGTAGGGTATCAATTTGGTATTTTGACCAAGGAATAAAATGGTCAACTTCCGGGGTGCCCTTGATCTGGTTATGGCAGTAGAAACAATATCCGTGCTGTATATCACTTAGTAATGGAACTAGCATATTTAAGCTCTGCCTTGATTGGTTAAACAAGAAGTAATATAGATCCAGATCCTCATTAAAATATTCTTGATTATGACGATTTTTACGTACGAATTCAGACCAGTACTGTTGGCATAGCTTGTTAATAATTTTACTGAATTTGGCTAAGCAGTAGGCAATACCAGGATTCAATTTAATCTCTTTCGATTTACTATCGTAGTGATACAAGAACTCTCTATGACTTTTATTCTCAGCACTTTGCAAATGCTTGGCTGGGTACGTCTTAATTGTACGAGCTATTTCCTTAAGAGTAGATTCCCATTTATACGTATTAAGGATACGGGCAGTATTAAGTTTTATCGTTTTAGCCTCTTTTTGTAGATCTAAAATGCAATTAATAACTTTAATCTGCCCTATAGTATTGCTTTGTCTTAAAATTGAATCAGGGTCTTGTTTTGAAAAGGGTAGAGCGTGTGTCCAATATAGATGTATAAACTGCTCAGCTATCTGTAGGTAGGACACAGAGTAGGTGCTATTGTCATCAATACCAGACTCAATTGCGAGGTTTGACAATGATATTAGTAGAGCAAACTTATAAGTTGATGTGTAAGAGCTAGATTCTAGAAGCCATTGAATATTATTTAAGAATCCAATCTGAAAGTCTGCTGTGGGTCTATATAAATTATTACGCATACAATTCTTGTCCACTCAAAACAAGGGTTATACGATCAAAAAGATATTTTTAACTTGTCGGAATTCAGATAGCATGAATATAGGTTATGTGAGCTAGTAGTTTAGTTCTTAATATCAGATGATATCTAATTAAGGTACTTAGGTCATATCTAATCAGCTTAAATAAGTTGGCTCATTTACCTCGTTTTATTAACAAAACATTAAACCATTCAACTTCCCGCCCACCTTGTTGATCAGCACTAATCCAAGTCTTATAGTCTAAATAGGAATTAAAATTAATCAACTGCAGAGCCTCAACAAAACGTTCTTTATTCATATCGCAAAAGAAGCGGTCTCCCTCCCATCTTCCACTATCACCATGCTTAAATGAAGCGTACATAGTACCACCTGATACCAGTGTGTCCATTAAGTCTTCTAAAGTATTTGGTAATTCATTAAATGGCAGATGCAATAAAGAAGCGCAGGCCCAAATCCCGATGAACTGATTCTGCCAACCCTGATGTTTAATATCTTTAAACTTTAGATGTCGCCAATTGATATTGCTTGCTGCATAGTACGCCTGATTTCTTTTAATAAGCTCTGAGCTGCCATCAATAGCAGTCACATTCGCTCCAAGGCTATTGGAAAACCAAAAGCTATCTCGACCAGAACCGCACCCGACATCCAAGATATGCTGTGGTATCTTTATATCGGTAGGTAATTGACTAACAAAGGCATCGTATAAGGCATGCAGATCTATCTGTCTGGTTTGCTTTATATAAGCGTCGGCATGTTGATTATAAAAGCTTAATGTCGGGTTGTCTGTCATGTATATTCATCTTTCAAAATGTACTCTCATCTTACTTGGTTAGTTGTCATGTTTGAATAGGTTCTTGTTTAAATAAACCATACAGCACGTAATGTTTGGAGTAATTTTGGCGTAAATATTTGTCTGAACTACGGCATTTTTGAACGAAATAAGTATATTAAGCACATCTTACAAGGTCATACAAAAAGCTCAGGCATTAAAAAACCCCCGTAAACACTGAGTTTCGGGGGCTGAATCTTGGTAGGCGTAACTAGATTCGAACTAGCGACCTCTACCATGTCAAGGTAGCGCTCTAACCAACTGAGCTATACGCCTATTGAGGTGATGTATTTTAGCAAGTTTATTTTGTTTTGCAAGCTTTTATTTACATAAAATATTAACCCACCGGGCTAAAGAACCAAACTTAATTGTGCGTATTTAAATATTCAATAAGTGGCTTAATACCGCTGTCTGCGACTCCGATTTCTTGAGCCACCAGACGACCTTGCTTATCCAATATAGAAATCAAGTTTGAGTGATTGATATCACCATTATCCGCAAACTGATACTTGATGTTTAAAGTATTGGCCAGCATGCGGGTAGTAGCTTCATCGCTACGAATTAAGCGCCAGTTGTCACCTAAATCATTGTGTTCGGCATAGTTATTCATCACCGTGACCGTATCACGTTCAGTGTCCAAAGTGGCTAAGACAAACTCAGTGTCGGCTCTTGCCTCATCGGTCATCTCTTTCTCGATTTGTTTCATACCACGCACTAGGATAGGGCAGGTGTGCTGACAGCTGGTATAGGCCATGACCACCACTTGATTTTTACCTGTCAGATCTTCCAGCTCAAATTTATTGCCTCTGTGATCTGTCCATTCTCCGCCTACCTGATAGATTGAATAGTCTTGCCCCAAGGCTTCAGCAGGCTCATGTGAGTTCATGTCTTCATGGTTCATGTTGCTATGGTCACCCTCTTGATGAGACATAGCTTCATGCTGGCCTTCAGCCTGGTGCGTAGACTGTGGCTGATCGGAATCTGATTGACTACAAGCAATAGCAGTTAGGGACAAGCTGGCTACCAAAGCTGTTTTCAATACAGCTGACAGAGAGAGTGATAGTAAGCTGCGAGACGAAGAGGGCGAAGAAAGATGTGTTTTCATAATAAATTCCTAATTAGCATATAAGCCATTACTTCGCTTAACTTAATAGCGAGCACAGCGGAAGCCAAGACTACTAACTGTATATTTCGCTTCTAGGCTAGAGCGAAAACCATATCGCATAAATGCTGCGTAATCACTTGGGTCAACGGCGCCAGCGGCTCCAGAACCACAAAACATTTGTTGATTTAAATTGCTATCTGAGCGTGATTCGCCCGTTACTAAGCTGTTATTAAAATTCTCTGTCCACTCCCAAATTAGTCCATGCATGTCCTTAACGCCCCAATAATTGGCTGGGCTTTGACCTACTTTAGCCAACTTTTGGTTGCTGCCAGCAGACTTGCTATACCAGTCGAGAATACGCTGATTATAGCCAGGTTCTAAGCTACCATTTTTGTTGGTTTCTGAGGCTTGAGCCACATATTCCCATTGCTCTACAGTAGGTAATCGTTTGTTCTGAGCTCTGCAGTATTGATTGGCAGCATACCAAGATACATTGACCACGGGTTTATCAAAGTCAACAATTCTAGGGGTGTAACCTTTTGAAGCTTTTAACCAGTGCTTTAGATAGCCTTTATCAGCAAATATGGGGGCAATAGCTTGCTTTTGATACTTGGGGTTTTGTTTCAAAAACTTGTAATACTGAATGTTGGTAACCGGTAATTCATCTATTTTGAATTTGTCTACTTTGACATAAGGAGAGTTTTTACTCAGATATAAAGGCCGGTAGACCCCAGCCTCAATAGTGAGCTCTTTGGCCTGTGCTGTAGATATTATTAAACCCATATCCGCGCCGAAGCTAAAGGCTGACGCTATTAATAGCCATAGTAATGGTCTAGAGACGTTGTGCTTTAAAGTAGTTGTTTTTAAAGAACCTGTCTTTAAAGTACATGGCTTTTTTGCAGTAACCTTAAATATCATGATTAATCTCACTTATTTATGAGGCAATAAAGAAGGCGATGAACGATTTGGTTAACTTAAGAACGGTATCAGGCTTATGAAGCCTAATACCGTATTGAGCTTAGTGGCTTATAGTAAGGTTATATTTTTTATAGTTTTTATTAATTACCACTAAGCTTCAATCTGCTAACTAAAGAGTGTGGATTACTTGCGAGCAGCCACATCTTCTGGGGTGATTTCACCCCCTTTATTACCCCAACTGTTCAAGATATAAGTCACAACGTTGGCAGTTTTTTCATCATCTAAATTAACAGCTGGCATGACGCTATCATATACCTCACCATTAACTGTGATCTTACCGCTTAAGCCATTGTGGATAGCATCAATAGCACGATTAGGATCTGCATTTAGATAGTCTGATTTGGCCAATGGTGGGAAGGCTTTAGGCACCCCACTACCATCAGGTTGGTGACAAGCGGCACAGTTACTGGCATAAACAGACTCACCCATTTTGATACGCTCTTGTAGGTTCTTAGCTGTAACTTTAGGTTTTGGCGTATTATTATTGCCAATACTTTGTGTTGCCGATCCCTCTGGTAGATAGACACGCTCTCTGACTTTTCCAGAATAAATTTTCTTATCCTCTGAGCCCTCTACTTCAAGAATACCTAGAGCCCCTTTGTTGAATGCTCGGAAGATAGAGTGGTCTACTAAGACGTATTCACCAGGGACATCAAGTTTAAACTCAGTGATTGCAGCACCACCAGCTGGGATAAGGGTAGTTTGTACATTCTGGTTTTCAGCTGAGCCACCTTCCATATTTACTTTGTCAAATATCTCGCCAATGACATGGAACGAGGATATTAGGTTAGGGCCACCGTTGCCGACGAACAACCGCACAGTTTCACCCACTTTAGCTTTTAATGAGTTCTCACCGGTTAAGGCACCTACAGAACCGTTAAAGACTACGTAATCAGCGTCTTCTTTAACTGCTTTTTCCATATCGAAGGGTTGTAATCCTTTATCTCCATAGTTACCTTTGGTGTAGAAGTCACCTTGCATCACGTAGAACTCTTTATCGACTTTAGGCAGACCTTCTTCAGGTTCGACCAATATCAAGCCATACATACCATTGGCAATGTGCATCCCTACTGGGGCTACTGCACAGTGATAAACGTATAGACCCGGTTTTAAGGCTTTGAAGTTAAACTCTGAAGTATGACCTGGAGAAGTGAACGAGGAAGCGGCACCACCCCCTGGTCCAGTGACAGCATGTAAGTCGATGTTATGAGGCATTTTTGAGTCAGGGTGGTTAGACAGATGGAACTCAATTTCATCCCCTTCACGAACCCTAATAAAGCTACCAGGTACAGTACCGTCAAAAGTCCAAAAGTTGTACTCGACGCCATCAGCTAAGCGCATGACCTTTTCGACAGTTTCCATTTTTACCACAACTTTAGCAGGATAATCTCTGTCGATTGGGGGAGGAACCTCGGGAGCTGAAGTTAAGATAGCGTCTATAACTGGCAATTCACCTTGTTGCTTGGATTGATCTTGAGCAGACTCGTTAGTCGCTGTAGCAGAGGCTTGGTTGTTATTATCGTTTGCAGCTTTATCATTACAGCCAACTATACCAACTGTACCCATAGCAAGTAAGCAAGCCAATGCCAGTTTCGAGTATAGATGCGGCTTTTTGGAAGATAGATGTAAATTTGAGATTTGCATAATGCTCTCCGAAGAATTCAAATAACTACGTTATAACACTAAATCTCAAACATTCATTTTAAATGAATGTTTGAGATTGTGCGACTCTCTTCTCACGGATTTTTTAACTTTTAATAAACTACTAAGTCTAAATTTACCTCAAAACTGGCATGAAAAATGTATCTAAGCTTATTGCTTTTTATAAACAATAATTATTATCAATCAAGCAAATAATTGACGTTTTTTTTAATCTTCAATGGCAATACTAGGACTAGTAAATGAAAAAGCCTTATTGCTAAAAGTACCGATCATAATGGTTTCAATCAAAGGCGAGACATTTTTTGCTTCGCTTTCAACCGCCACCACGAAGTTCGCGCCATCTCCTCCAGTGTCATCCATTTTTTCAACAATGTAGTTAAGTGTGCCCATGGGAGGCAGCTCGATAGACTTTGTCAAATAAGGTCGGACATACTCGCCATGAGTATTGTAATAATCGATTTTAGTGACGTAGAGACTGTTATTTAAGCTAGTATTTCGAATACTTAAAGTGGCTGACAGCATAATCTTTGGGCTGTCTTCATCCCCATAAATATTGGAATAGACCGGTACATAAAATAGCTGATAATAGGGCATATTTCCCGAAGGAACTTGGTCCACCTCCAGCTCTTTTATAGGATCTTTGTGCTCAGTACTATATAAAATATTGGGGTCTTTTTCGGGAGGGTTGCAAGCGGTAAGACCCACAGTAGCCAGTAACGAGATGCCCAACAGTAGCGATGTTTTCATAAGTCTCCTTTTAAACACAGGGTAGAGTACGGGCAGGTTGATTAACCCACCAATACATTGGTTTCAGGATAATGAACTCTTGAGCTTTTTGGCATGGCAATTAAATAAGCCAAGGTCAAAGGTCCCACCCGTCCGGCAAACATCATAAACATAATAACAATCTCACCCGTTTGGCTAAGTTTAGAGGTTAAGCCCCGAGTTAGGCCCACAGTGCTCAAGGCAGAAACCACTTCAAACAGCACGTCATCTAAAGGGTGATCGGCCTCTACAATAGACAGTACAAAGACGCTTAAAAAAATGAGCATCATGGTAATGCTAATTAAAGCCAGTGATTTTCTGACCAAGCGATCTGGAATACGACGTTTAAAGATAATCACATGGTCGCGCTGACGCAAGAAGGCCCAAGTGGTCAAAATCAAAATCACAAAAGTACCGATTTTAATGCCACTGGCCGTAGATAGAGAGCCACCCCCAATAAACATTAAAAACATAGTCAGTAGGGTGCTGGCATCGGTTAGCTGTTCAATAGGAATGGTGTTAAACCCAGCCGTTCTTGGGGTAATGGCTTGAAACCAAGCTGCCGTCAGCTGATTGCTAAAGCTTAAGTGGCCCAAGGTATTGGGATTGGTGCGCTCTAATAGCCAAAACAGCACAAAGGCCACAAGATTCAATACCAAAGTCGTGCCAACCACAACCTTAGTATTGACGCTTACTTTGCGCCAACTGCGATGATCGATAATATCTTTTATGACGATAAAGCCTAAGCCACCCACGATAATTAGGCTTGTGATAATGAAGTTAATGGATTTATTATCAATATAGGGGGTTAAATTGTCACTGGTCAAAGCAAAGCCTGCATTATTAAAGGCTGAGACAGTATAAAAGAAGCCGGCATATAAAGCTTCTGATGGGGGCATGTCTTGCAAAAAAGCAATGCTTAAGGCAATAAATCCTATTAATTCTACCGATAAAGCAATGGTAATAACCGATTTGGCCGTGGTAGTAATATTGCCAAAGCTGGTCTCGGCAAAAGCTTCTCGAGCAATCTTCTGACCGACGATATTTAACCGCCGCTGTAAGCTAATAAAGGCAAAAACAGCAAAGGTCATAAAACCAAGCCCGCCTAACTGAATCAGCATGGCAATAACGACTTGACCCAGCCGCGTGAAGTTAGCGGTATCCACAACGGACAATCCAGTGACCGTAACTGCAGAGGTGGCGGTAAAAGCGGCCTGCAGCCAAGAGACGGAGTCAATGGTGGCTACAGGCAACTTAAGTAAACAGGTGCCTAGAGTGATAAGAAATAAAAAGCCTGCCGCTAAGATGGCTGGGGGTGACGACAAGAATTTGGCTGACTTTGATGGCATAGGGCTGTTGAGACCTTAGTTATTTTATAGGGTCATATTTTGGTTCTGCATAAGTCCGAGCTAACTTAGCCTTTAACTTATTAGGGGACTTTTAGCTTTGAATAAATGACTTCGCAAGGTACTTAAGATCCTTGACCAGACCGGTATATAACACTCGGTCAGGGTATTGAATTATAGTGTCACTATTAAAGTCACGTAATATTTCATTGTTGCGGATAATCAGCAGTAAAGAGGTGTCTGGATGCCGGCTTTTAATTTTGCCGACACTAATAGGACGCACGTTTTGGGGCACATCAATGCGTACCACAAACTCTTCATTACCGAGCGCCAAATACTGCTTCATCATAGGGTAGGCCATGGCCTGTGCAATACGAATACCCATGTCCTGTTCAGGGTGAATAATATTCTCTACCCCTAAACTGTGCAAAATATCATGGTGAGCATCTGTTTTGGCTTTTACCCATAAGTTCTTTGCGGGCAATTTAATGAGGTTTAAAGTACATAACAAGCTGGCTTCCAAGTCTTCACCAATGCTGACGATCACTCCGTCAAACTGGCTTAAATTCAACTCTTTTAAAGTTTCAATATCGGTAGCATCTGCAATAACCGAGTGACTTAAGATATCACTCACCTTATTAACTTCTTGCTCATCCATATCGATGCCAAGAACTTCATTGCCTTGGCTTTGCAATTCAAAAGCACAAGCTCTACCAAACACACCGAGTCCAATCACTGCAAATTGCATGTATAACCTCTACGTAAATAATCCTATTAACCCAGATAGCAACCCGCGTTATCACTGCTCAAAGGTTAAGATAATCAATATGGGTTAAGATAATTTTAAATCTTAATTGATATTGTTAAACTAAAAGCCAATTATACTCCTTAAAAATAGAAATAAGAAAAGCTCGATAACCAAAAAGTATTAAAAGATACAAAAAAAGAGACCCTCAAATTTGAGAGTCTCTTTTTATAAGTCAGGGCTTTAATCAGTTTGTTTTAATAGCTTTAACTGGTAGCTGATTAGATTACTGACTAACTTTTGCCAATACTTTTTCACGACTAAGCAGTTGTTTTTCACCATCACGGCGATCAACATACTCATACTTATCTTCCGCTAAGTTGCGGTCAGAAACCACAATACGGTGTGGAATACCAATCAGTTCAAGGTCCGCAAACTTGACACCAGGACGCTCGTTACGATCATCTAAAATTACGTTTAAGCCCTTAGCTTTAAGCTCTTCATATAAAGCTTCAGCGGTTTGCATAACCGTATCTTCTTTTGATTTCATCGGCACAATGGCAATGTCAAACGGTGCGATTGAGTCTTTGATATCTGGGGTTCTGGCCCAAATGATACCGTTGTCATCATGATTTTGCTCGATAGCAGCAGCGATGATGCGGCTCACTCCGATACCGTAACAGCCCATCATTAGCGTTACCGGCTTGCCGTCTTCACCCATAACGGTACAGTTTAGCGCTTTAGAGTATTTATCGCCCAACTGGAAGATATGACCCACTTCGATACCACGTTTGATGCTTAGCTTACCTTTGCCATCAGGAGAGGCATCACCTTCTACCACGTTACGGATATCAACCACCTCGGTGATTTGAGCATCACGCTCCCAGTTCATACCCGTGGTGTGCATGTCGTATTCATTGGCGCCTGATACAAAGTCGCTCATGGCAGCTGCTGCGCGGTCAACATAGACGGGGATGTCTAAATCCACACCGATGAAGCCTTTTTTCAGACCAGCCGCTTTCATCTCTTCTTCAGTTGCGAAGGTCAGCGGTGTCGCCACTTCAGCGATTTTTTCCGCTTTAATTTCATTTAAGGTATGGTCGCCACGAACCACTAATGCTACCAATTGCTCTTCGCCCTCAGAGCCATCTTCATTGATGCGATGACCTTTAACCACCAAGGTTTTGACAGTAGTTTCTAAAGGAATATCTAGGAACTTAGCCAAATCTTCGTTGGTTTGAATTTTTGGAGTAGAAACGTCTTGTCTATCTTGGGTTGGGGCAGCGCGATCATCGGTACATATCGCTTCAGCCAGCTCAACGTTGGCTGCGTAGTCTGAACCATCAGAGAAAGCGATGGCATCTTCACCACTGCCGGCCAGCACATGGAACTCATGAGAAGCTGAGCCACCGATTGAACCGGTATCGGCCAATACTGCACGGAAATTTAAGCCCAGACGTTGAAAAATGCGGGTGTAGGCATCATACATCTGTTGATAAGTTACTTCTAATGAGGGTTGGTCTACGTGGAAAGAATAGGCATCTTTCATGGTAAATTCGCGGGCACGCATGATGCCAAAACGAGGACGAATCTCATCGCGGAACTTACCTTGAATTTGGAAGAAAGTGACAGGCAGTTGTTTGTAACTACGTAATTCACCACGTGCCAAATCAGTGATGACCTCTTCGTGAGTGGGCCCTAGTACGAAATCACGATTATGACGGTCGGTGAAGCGTAAAAGTTCAGGACCATAATCTTCAAAGCGTCCTGACTCTTGCCATAACTCAGCAGGCTGAGTCATAGGCATGAGGACTTCTTGTGCGCCGATATTTTCCATCTCTTCACGCACAATTTTTTCAACTTTTTGCAAAACCTTAAGGCCCATAGGCAACCAAACATATAGCCCTGAAGCTAGCTTGCGAATAAGACCGGCTCGCACCATAAGTTGGCTAGATACGATATCAGCATCGCTTGGGGTTTCTTTTAAGGTAGCAAATAAAAACTGGCTGGCTCTCATAACTGACTCGACTTTACTCAATGTAGTTAAAGGGGGTTAACGATAAAATTAACTTTAAAAAAACTCACTGGAACAATAAAAGCACCGTCAATAAATCTCGTCTCAAAATCGCTGTTAATCAGTATTTAGACGGTTATTACGGTGTTAAATGATATTAGTAAGGAAATATAATAGTGATAACCTGACTATGTTAGGTAAAGTCGGGCTTTGACGCAATCCTTTTTTAACTTCTTAGGGAATTTAGGCTCAATTTAAGGCTAATTTAAAGCTTAAGACAATAAGAATCTAGAAAAACTGCTTTATTACCGTTTTAACTCAACAAACAATGCCTAATTTATTGGCTATATTTAATCGAATTTTTACTCTATTTTATAAATAAATTACACCAGATTTTATACCAACTATTCAAACTCAAACCATTAAACTTAAAATAAAAATCACACGAGGCGAACCATGAACAAGACAACACAACCTGGGTCAAATCCCAATCCTACCCCTAAGCCTACTGCCAAAAGTAGTGGCGTGCTGTTAAAGCTAGTATTTTTACTGGTTTTGATTCTGCTTAGCGTTTTGCTATGGCAGCATTTTAATAAAGACAATTCACCACAAATCCAGACCGTTAGCCGAGAAGGGGTGGTCAGTAAAATTCAGCAGCTAAACCGTTTAGAAACTGTGGCTTATAATGTTGATACGGTAATCACCAGTGAGCAGCAAGGCAGTTGGCAACGCTTGTGGCAAGATGAGCAAAAAGGCTTATTTATCGCCCGTGGTCGCGTGGTTGCCGGGGTAGATTTAAGTGAGTTAAGCCCAGAGATGGTGCAAGTGACAGATCCGACTGAGGAGCAAATCGCGGCGGCGAAAGCCAATGCTGAAGCACAAGGCAATGCTGATCTGCCCATCACCTTAATGCCTAATATCATGATTACTCTGCCACCCGCAGAAATTTTTACCGTCTATTTAGACGATGTTGAGGTCTATGATTGGCAGTCGGGCGGCTTTTTTGGCATGCTCAAAGCTGAGCCAGAAATTTTGGCCCAAGCTCAAGCCAGTGCCAAACAAGAGGTACTTAAGCGTGCTTGTGCTGATGGGGTGATGCAACAAGCCGAAGACAATGCCAAAAAAGAGATGCAACAGTTGTTTGCCATGACTGGGGCAGAGGTTAGTGTGAATACTCAAGGGGCAGGGGCGTGTCAGCCAGCTGACTAGAGTGTTTAGATTAGGGGGGTTAAATTAGGCTGTATAGATTGTCCTTACCAATACTGCTTTAGCCCTTAAACTGCTCAATGGCATAAAGGCGGGCTTGCTTATGGTCTACCATAGGTTGCGGGTAGTCAATCTGAGCAAAGCCGCCTTTCTTGCTTAAAGCCTGTCTGAGCTTCGCCTCATCATGTAAAAAACTGGCTGGGATATCTTTTAATTCAGGCAGCCAGGTTTTGATAAAAATAGCGTCTTTATCATGGGTCTTAGCTTGGCTAAACGGATTCATGATCCGAAAGTAGGGCGCAGCATCGGTGCCGGTGGAAGCGCTCCACTGCCAGCCTCCGTTATTGGACGCAAAATCTCCGTCAATCAGCTTTTGCATAAAGTAGCGCTCACCCAAACGCCAATCAATAAATAAATCTTTGGTCAAAAACATGGCCGTTACCATGCGCAGCCGATTGTGCATAAATCCAGTTTGGTTCAGACAGCGCATGGCTGCATCTACCAAAGGCACACCGGTTAGTCCTTTACACCATTTCTCAAAACCTGATAAGTCATAAGACCAGTTTACCTTTTGGTCGGCGACCTTATTAAAAGCAGCCCCTTTTACAATGTCTGGATTCTCTACTATAACGTGACGATAAAAATCCCGCCATGCCAGCTCACTGATCCAGCGCTGTATGTCTTGTTCAGCACCAAAATCTTCATTCGAATCATTTAAGTTACGGGCCTTGGCTTGATAAGTAGATTGAGCCGCTTGTTTGGCTTTGAGGTAGCATAAACGTGGACTAATGGCCCCTAGGGTTAGATAGGCAGACAGTTGACTGGTAGCCTCTAGTGCCGGTTGATCGCGGGCGATATCATATTGTTGCACCTCTTCTGCTAAAAACTGCTGCAAGCGCTTATAAGCCTGATCTTCGCCGGCAGGATAGGTTTGACGTGTGGTTTGTAGCAGCGACTGAGCAGTTGTTTCTTGATCAAATTGCCTTTCTAAAAATAGCCTAAGCATTTTTTGACGCAAATCCTCAATAGAGTCTAAAATCTGCGGCAAAATATCCGAATCTGGCTCATTGTGATTAAGCTTTGCAAGCGGGTGCAAATTTACTAGGCCTTTGTCTAAAATGCTCTGCCACTTTTTATAAAACGGGGTGAACACTTTATACATAGTGTCCTCATTGGTAGTGACTGAGCCAGGCGGCAAGATACATTGATCATGATAACGATGAAAGGCGATACCTCTCTTGCTAAGCTGCTGTTCAAGTGCGCTATCTCGCGCCATTTCATTAACTTCATACTCATAGTTGCTAGCAATATGGCTAATGTTATGCTGCTGACAAAAGTTATCGATGGCGTCTACACACTGGCTATAATTAGGAGCTTGTAATAGGTGTAGCTCAATATTTAATTGAGTCAACAAAGACTCTGCTAATTTCTTTAAACTGCGAAAAATAAAATCCACTTGAGCCAAAGACATAGCGTGCTCAAGCCACTGCTCAGGGGTCACCACAAATAAGGCTTTTATATGGGGTTGATCTGCCCCTTGATTTGCCATCTCAGTTAAAGCAGAGAGTGCGGTGTTGTCCTCAAGGCGCAGATCACGTCGAAACCAAATAAGGTAGGGGGTTTGGGGAGTGGGGGCAATGGCAGGCATCGGGCATCCTTCATGGGCTTATATTCTTGATAACTATTAATATTGGCAGTTATCGGCTTTAAATGGGGTAAGTTAGTGTAAGCACTGCTAAATTTGCCAAAAAGTATGCTACGATAAGTTTGATTTGGCAGTTTGAATTTGGTAAAAGGATTACAGGGTCAATGCAGGTTAAATTTTGTGGGTTCACCCAAGCCAGTGATGTCCAGCAAGCGATTGAGCTAGGGGCTGATGCACTTGGCTTTGTATTTTATCCTCCCAGCCCTCGCGCTGTTACTGCTGAGCAAGCCAAGAGTTTGCTGCAGCAAGTACCAGCCTTTGTAAGTGTTGTGGCACTGGTGGTGAACATACAGCCTTCAGAGCTTGTCGCCTTGGCCGATAGCGTGGACTTTGATGTGATTCAGTTCCATGGGGATGAGTCTGCTGAGCAGTGTCAACAACTGGCAAGAAGTGTTAATAAACGTTGGGTGAAAGCACTTCGTATCAATCAAGATACCCATGATTTACAAAATATTCAGTCCCAAATTAAAGACTACGCTCAAGCCGGAGCAAGCAGTATCTTATTGGATGCTTATCATAAAGACGCCTATGGTGGTACTGGAGAGCGCTTTGACTGGTCATTAATACCTAAAGACAGTGCGCTGCCTATTATTCTGGCGGGAGGATTAACGCCTGATAATATTGGTGATACCTTAAAACTGCCTATTCAAGCCGTTGATGTCAGTGGTGGTATTGAGTCTGCCAAAGGCATAAAAGATGCTGGCAAGATGGCGGCCTTTATCCGCGCTGTAAAAAGCACACGATGGCGCAGTTAACTTCACATTCCAAGTACCTAACTACTGTAAAAAAGTCAGTTAACAATAAATCATTAACAAGACAGCTCATTGCATTGTTGTAATTGTTATATAAGTAGGGTAAAACCAAATATGAAAACCTTTGATAATGTACCACACAATGATGAAGTAGAAAGCATTACCGATTTCAATCAGTATCCCGACGCCAGTGGTCACTTCGGTATTCACGGTGGCCGCTTTGTCTCTGAGACGCTGATGGCTGCTCTAGAAGAGCTAGAAACTTTATATTATAAAGTGAAGCAAGACCCTAAGTTTTGGGAAGAGTACCACAATGATCTGGTGAACTATGTGGGTCGTCCAACACCCCTTTATCATGCCAAGCGTCTTAGTGATGAGATTGGCGGCGCGCAGATTTATTTTAAGCGTGAAGACTTAAACCACACCGGCGCTCATAAGGTAAACAACACCATTGGTCAGGCGCTACTGGCGAAGATGAGTGGTAAAAAACGCATCATTGCTGAAACAGGTGCTGGTCAACATGGCGTAGCGACTGCAACCATTGCCGCTCGTCTAGGCCTTGAGTGTATCATTTATATGGGTGCAGACGATGTAGAACGTCAGAAGATGAACGTTTATCGTATGCGTTTGCTTGGCGCCAAAGTGGTGGCGGTTGAGTCAGGATCACGCACTCTAAAAGACGCCATGAACGAAGCGATGCGGGATTGGGTCACCAACGTCGATACCACCTATTATATTATTGGGACCGTTGCTGGACCTCATCCTTATCCGCTACTGGTCCGTGATTTTCAGGCCATTATTGGTAAAGAAGCCCGCATTCAGCATTTAGAAAAAACTGGCAAACTGCCAGATGCGCTAGTAGCTTGTGTCGGAGGCGGCTCAAATGCCATCGGATTATTTTATGAATTCTTAAATGACAAAGACGTAAAAATCTATGGGGTGGAAGCCACCGGCGATGGTCTAGAAACAGGACGCCATTCAGCTCCTCTGGCCAAAGGTCGTGTTGGGGTATTACACGGCAACCGTACTTATTTAATGGCTGATGATGAAGGTCAAATTTTAGAAACGCATTCAATCTCAGCGGGTCTAGATTATCCAGGCGTGGGCCCTGAGCACAGTTTCTTAAAAGATATTAAGCGTGTTGAGTATGTGGGCTGTACCGATAAGCAAGCTTTGCAAGCCTTCCATGAAGTGACTCGTAAAGAGGGTATTATCCCTGCATTAGAGTCGGCTCATGCTGTGTATTATGGTTTAGAATTGGCTAAAACTATGACACCAGATCAGAGTATTATTGTCAACATGTCAGGACGTGGAGATAAAGACCTGCATTCTGTCATGAAAGCTGAGGGTATTGAGCTTTAAACCTTATCTATCTTAAGAGGCAGTTTTTAAGAGCTTAAAGGTTTTAAAGACTGTCAACCCCCTTCAGTTTTACTAAGTATCGACCCGTTTATTTATTAAGGGAATATCATGACCCGAATTGAAACCGCATTTGAAAACTTAAAACAACAAAATAAAAAAGCCCTTATACCATATGTAATGGCAGGCGATCCCTCTCCAGACAGCTTTGTGGGCCTGATGCACGACTTGGTGACCCATGGAGCGGATATGATTGAAGTGGGACTGCCATTTTCAGACCCGATGGCCGATGGACCGACAGTTGCATTGGCAGGCGAGCGCGCTCTGGCAGGGGGCACCAGCATCCATCAAGCTTTACAAATGGTAAAAAAATTCCGAGAAACTGACAGCACTACGCCGGTGATTTTAATGGGGTATTTAAATCCTATTGAGATTATTGGCTATGATGAATTTATTAGATTGTGTGACGACTGCGGTGTAGATGGGGTGTTAGTAGTGGATTTACCGCCTGCTGAATCGGGGGACTTCGTACAGCGTCTGGCACAGCATAATATGAATAAGATTTTCTTATTATCGCCCACGACCTTACCTGAACGTCGTAAGCAAGTTATGACCCATTGTGGCGGTTATATTTATTATGTTTCGCTAAAAGGGGTTACCGGCTCTGCAAGTCTAGATACAGCAGCGGTTGGAGAACAGGTTCAGGCCATTAAAAAAGAGACGGACCTACCTATTTGTGTGGGCTTTGGTATTCGTGATGGTCAGTCAGCAGCTGCCATTGGGAAGCATGCTGATGGGGTAATCGTGGGTAGTGAGTTGGTGAAGAACTTTACAGGTTTAGACAGTAACTCCAGTGCTGATGAGATTTCAGCTGCTCAAGCCAAAATTATGGATAAAATGGATGAGCTACGCCAAGCTTTAGATCAATTGGCTTAGCCCAAAAGCTTGCTGTAAATACTTTTTTATTAATATTAATTTGATGTACTTATGACAAATAATAGTAAACCGACCAAGACTCAGCCCAATAAAAAAGCGGTTGACGCTACCATGGACTGTGGATCACAGTCTGATAAGAAGATGGCTAACACAGAGCCTAAATGTGAGACTTGGCTGTCGCGTCCTGTCCCCAGAGTGAAGCGTCACACGCTACCGCAATTGACAGCGGTAGAGACTGAGCCTTCTACTCAGTGTCCGCAGTGTCATTCTATGACCACCAATACGGCTTTGATTTTTAACAGTTATGTCTGCCCTCATTGCGATCATCACTTAGCCATGACCGCTCGTGAGCGTTTGGCTGATTTTTTGGATCAGATCGAGCAAGAGCTGGGTCAGCAGTTTCATACTGGTGACCCTTTAAGTTTTGTAGACAGTAAGCCTTATCCGCAGCGCATGCAGCAAATGCAACAAAAAACCGGTGAAAGTGAAGCCTTGATTGTGTTTAAAGGTAAGCTGCGCGAGATGGATGTGGTGGCTTGTGCCTTCGACTTCCGCTTTATGGGTGGGTCAATGGGATCCGTGGTTGGTGATCGTTTTGTTGAGGCCGCAGAAGTAGCTCTTGAACAAAAAATACCGTTAATCTGTTTTGCGGCCTCTGGTGGCGCCCGTATGCAAGAAGGGGTGCTGTCGCTTATGCAGATGGCTAGAACTGCAGCCGCTATTGAACGATTGCGTCTGGCAGGGGTGCCTTATATTGTGGTGCTGACCAATCCTGTTTATGGGGGAGTGACTGCCTCTTTGGCTATGCTAGGCGATATCCACCTTGCTGAGCCGAAAGCCATGATTGGCTTTGCCGGTAAACGGGTCATTGAGCAGACGGTTAGACAGACTTTAGAGGAGCCTTTTCAGCGGGCAGAGTACTTATTAGAGCATGGGATGATCGACCAAGTGGTTCACCGTCACCAGCTAAATGATACCGTGCATCGTTTATTAGCTAAGCTGATGCAAAGCTAAGCTGAATCGACTTGGTTTTTTTATGTAGGTTAACTGGTTTTTATTTTTTTGCTGAGAGGCATCGTGATTAATACTCCTTCAACCCCCACAACAGTTGTCAATCCCCCCAACCAATCCAGTCCTTTATCGGACTGGATTTATTACATGCAGCAGATACATGTCTCAGCAATAGACATGGGTTTGTCTCGGGTGCTGCCTGTGGCCAATCATTTAGGCCTGATACAGTCTGCCAAAGATGATGCTTATGTGTTCACTGTCGCAGGCACCAATGGCAAAGGCTCTACCACCGCAGTTATTAGTGAAATTTGCCAACAAGCCGGCTATAACACCGCCCTTTATCAGTCGCCACACCTGATAGACTTTAATGAAAGGGTGCGTATTAATGGACAACCTGTGGGAGACCAAGTATTAATTGAGGCTTTTTATGAGGTCGAACAAGCTCGTTTAGCTTGTGACTTAACGCTATCATTTTTTGAGATGACCACCTTGGCTGCAATGCTTATTTTTGCGCAAGCAGACTGTGATGTTTGGGTTCTAGAGGTGGGGCTAGGCGGCCGCTTGGATGTGGTCAATATCATTAATCCTGATTTGGCTGTTATCACCAATATTGGCATTGATCATGTTGATTGGCTTGGCGATACTAGAGAGAAGATTGGCTTTGAGAAGGCCGGTATTCTACGAGAGGGCATACCCTTAATCTATGGTGAGCCAGATATGCCGCAGTCTGTGATGGATAAGATCCAACAGCTGGGCTGCCCTTATTATCAGGTAGGTAAAGATTATGACTTTACCGAACAAGATGAAGTTTGGCAATTTAGTAGCGCTAGCATAAGCATGCAACTGCCTAAGCCCAAATTGTCTTTGATTAATAGTAATAATGCGGTAGCTGCTGTACTGGCTAGTGAGCTGACCATCACCCCTGAGCATATTAAATCTGGACTGCAAGCCGTTAAGTTAGCAGGACGTTTTGATGCCAGAGAGATTGCACAGCGTCAATGGTTGTTTGAT
This sequence comes from Psychrobacter sp. UBA3962, assembly GCF_002385225.1. Classification (GTDB taxonomy): domain Bacteria; phylum Pseudomonadota; class Gammaproteobacteria; order Pseudomonadales; family Moraxellaceae; genus Psychrobacter. The sequence goes on from NZ_DGDC01000010.1 coordinate 63,462, forward strand.
GTGGCGCATAATGAGCGCGGTATGACCTTCTTACTGAGTCAGTTCCAGCCTATGTGGCAACAGCACAAAGCAGACCATCCGGCAGCCGAGCTACATATCGTATTCTCTATGCTGGCAGATAAAGACATCGACCAGGTGGTGGAGTTGCTGGTCGACTCAAAGTTACCTATTAAGACCTGGCATGTGGCAATGATTGATCACCCTAGAGCAGCAGAAGTAGAGCAATTAATTGCAGTGCTACAAAAAAACAATCAACAAAATATTGTTAGCTATGAAAATTTAGCCATTATTGGTGAGAAAGTGATAGCAGCGACTGGTACTGAAGATCCTATCTTAGTTTGCGGCTCATTTCACACCATAGGTGAAGTGCTACAGCCACTAATTTAGAGGCAGTCTATTATTGAATGGTTTATGATTTCTGATATAAGATTTTTAATACTGATTTAATAACGAATATTGATAACTATTTGGTTTACATAAAGGCAAGGGATCATGGGTCTCTTGCTTTTTTTGTCTGCTTTACTATCTAGTTTTTATCCTGAGTACAGGCTATTTTTAATAAATAATATAAAATAAACATTATCTCTATTTGTTAGAAATATTATACTCAATGTTAGATTTAATTGTTACTCATTATTGAATATTAATCGATATATGTCGTGATAATGTAGTAGTATTGCAATATAATCCTTTATAATACTAGTGATTTTAGTCTCAATAGCTAATAAATAGATGGGTGTTAAGCCTAAATGATTATGTTACACCTGGGTGCCTTTGCAGCGCTTTATCCTTCATAGAATAAGTAAACACATTATGATGTTAAGCTCTAATAAAAATAAATTGCTACTGGTTTTGTCCTTATTACTCGGTTGTAGTCTACCGAGCCAGGCCAATACGGTGGTCACTGACGTCCAGATTAACTCTTTAATTGCTCAGGCGATAGAAACCCATCCCTTAGTGGGTTCAGCGAGAGCCGAACAACAAGCCACTATGGAAGGCATAAATGCGGCTAAGCTAAACCTGTTGCCGACTCCTAGCATTTCAACAAGCTATGGCAACAATGATGATATCGTCTCAGAGGTGGGTATTCGTCAACCTTTATGGACCGGCGGTAGATTAACTGCCAACGTCAACCAAGCCATATTTGATGATAAAGCTGCCATTGAAAACATCTATGCCCAACAAAACCAAGTAGCTAAAACCACTATTGAAGCTTGGCAGACCTATATTAATGCAGTCGCCCAACAGCGTGTTTATTTAGAAACCATCACTCAGTTACGTAAATTTGAAGAAATGATGCAGCGCCGAGTCAATCAAGGGGTGTCGGCCCGTATTGAGTTGGATCTAGTTACCAACCGTATTTTGCAAGAAACCAATGCTTATGAAGCCGCCAAAGAGCAGCAACATATTGCTGAGGCCCGACTGCAACAAATCACAGGGCGGGCATTACCTCGGGGCAGTGAACACAATGTTCCGCAGCTAAGTGCTTTGGTAGATCAAGTAAAAAGAGCTTCTATGGGCTTTGAGAAAATGGCTTTTAATGAAGCCAGTTTTTACAACCCGACTGTAGTGAAAGAGGCGTTCCAGATTGAATCTGCTAAGCAAGAAGTCAAGGCTCAAAGTGCCAGTAAATACCCTGTTGTTTATGCTGAATATAGGCACGAGTATGACCATGATACTAATGAAGATGATGGTCAGTTTTATGTGGGCTTAGATTATCAGCCTGGCGCTGGGTTCTCGAATTTGGCATTAACTCGGGCTTCTGAAGCACGCGTCAACAGCTTAATTCAAAATAAAGAAGCCGCTCAGCGTCAGGTGATGGAGAACATCCAGATTCAGTATCAGCAATTTGCCAGTGCCAAAAGTCGTGAATTGTCTTTGGTGTCTGCAGTAGCCGGGGCGCAAATTGTTCTTGACTCTTATCAACGTCAGTTTATCGCGGGCCGCAAGTCGTGGTTAGAAGTGTTAAACGCGGTTCGCGAGTTAAGCGACTATCAAGTGAATTTGGTACAGACTCGCTCCGATATTCTAGGCTCATTTTATAAACTTCAGGTGGATTTTAGCCTGATGCCTTGGCAAGTTTATGCTCATAATCGTCAGCCTGTAAGAATGTTTAATGTTCAAGACCCGGTAAAAGAGTGGGTTAATAATCAACAGAACAAGGCACAAAGTAAACAGTTTGGATATGGGCAGTCGCCTAAGACACAAGATGAGTATATTGAAGTCAACTTACCAGCCTATCTTGAGCAACAGCTCGATCAGGGTGCTTATATTATGATTGATGAGCAAGGCAATCCTACCAGTATTACTGTGGAAAAATCTGAGCTGAAAAATACTGATGATAACCAAGCTTATAGTAAATAAAAAATAAATCAGCAAAACAATCACACAATCTGCTGCCTGCGATTATAAAAATATTTAATAAGTGATAATTATGAGTACTAACCAATATCGATCAGATAATTTAGAGACAGACAACACAGGGTCACACCATGAGTTGGTGCCTAGCTCTCCTGAAGTGTCTATATCGCAATCCTTAGCTGATGCCTTACGTCATCTTTTGAGTCAGCAAGGTTATCCAGTAGATAATATTCGCCTACAAGATGTGATTAGAAAGCATAATAATCCCAAAGCTGAAGAGCAAGGCCGAGGTATAAATACTCTAGGTGGGTTTGTAGGGGTGCTAAGAGGCTTAGGGATTGAGGAGTCACCAGAGATTCTTCAACAGCCAGATGCTGCATTTTTACCTCTGCTGGCTTATCACGCCCACTATGGTTGGGGGGTAATCGATGGCAAAAGTCCGCAAGGGGCTTGGAACTTGCGTCAAGAAGCCCAAACTCGCCCAGTTACCTTAGATGACTTAAAACTGGTGATGCGTCTGCGTTTAAAAGAAGACCATATCAAGAAGAAAAACGCCACCTTTACCGAGCTACTAAGAAAAGACTTGTTTAATTATAAAGGGGTGGTAGTAGAAGCGGTAATCGCCTCTTTCTTAATTAACTTCTTAGCTTTAGCAGTTTCTTTGTTCTCGATGCAGGTCTATGACCGAGTTATTCCTACTCGCAGTGAATACACCTTAATTATTCTAGCCAGTGGGGTGGCTTTAATTATTATCTTCGAAGCTTTTATGAAGTTCGCTCGATCCAAAATCATGGATAAGGTAGTAGTAGGGCTAGATCAGTATTTATCACGTGAAGTATTTCAGCGTTTGTTAAAAGTGCGTATTGATCAGATGCCAGGGTCGGTAGGTTCTATGGCTGCTCAGTTAAGAGGGTATGAGCAGGTACGTAGCTTCTTTACGGCCAGTACCTTATTTGGTCTGGTCGATTTACCAATGACCATTATCTTCATTACTTTGATCGCTTATATTGCCTCACCTTTAGTGGCTTTAGTGCCTATTATCGCCGCCATTATTGCCATAGCTATGGGTTTAAGTGCTCGTAAAAAGATTGATGCCATTGCTGCTGAAGGAGCCTCTGCCTCTTATTATAAAACAGGTTTGTTGGTAGAAACGGTAGAAGGGGTTGAGACCATTAAAGCCGGCGCGGGCAGTTGGAAGTTTTTATCGCGTTGGCTTGATGTGATGAATGTCACTATTAAAAATGACCTGGATATGAAGCATGCTAATGATAACTTGAGTTATTTTGCACAAATGCTACAGCAGGCCAGTTATGTGGGTATTGTAATCACCGGCTCATTCGTAGTGATGAGAGGGGATATGACTATGGGTGGCTTGATTGCTTCCTCTATTCTAGGCGGACGAGTATTGGCCCCAGTGATGTCTATTCCCAACTTGTTGGTACAGTATTCTCATGCCAAAGCCGCCAAAGGTATGATCGAGTCTATCTTTGCTCTTGAGCAAGACAACCATGGCGTGAACTACCCTTTATCACCGACTAAGATTAAGGGTCATTATCAGGTCGATGACATGGTATTTAACTATACAGGTAATGATCGTCCTGCAGTTACTATCAAAAAACTGGTTATTCAGCCCGGTGAGCGGATAGCCATTTTGGGTCCTATTGGCTCTGGTAAATCAACACTACTAAAACTACTTTCTGGACTGTATGCACCAACTTCTGGTCGTATCCTAATAGATGGGTTAGACATTCAACAAATCAGTCGTGAGTCGTTAAGTGAGCAAATAGGGTACTTACAGCAAGATCACCGTTTGTTTCAAGGTACCTTGCGTGAAAACTTACTTATCGGCATGCCAGCGCCCAATGATGATGTGCTGCATGATGCCCTCCAAAAAACAGGTCTTATTAACCTAGTTTCGAACCACTCAAGCGGTCTGGATTTACCCATTAGTGAGGGGGGACGCGGCTTATCAGGCGGACAAAAACAACTGGTGGCTTTTACCCGATTGCTATTAACCAAACCTTCGGTATTCCTGATAGATGAACCTACGGCTTCGATGGATAACCGTCAGGAGCAGCGCTGTATACAAGTATTACGAAATGAGCTGCAACACGGTCAAACTTTGGTGGTTTCCACTCATAAGACAGCTTTATTAGATTTGGTAGATCGCATTATTATTATGGATAACCATCAAATTGTCATGGATGGGGCCAAAGAGGCGGTTCTTAAACAGCTTATGCAGAATGAGCAAGCCAAGCGACAAGGTGGTCCAACTAGAGTAACTCAGCAGGACGCCACAAGAGCGGCAATTAAAGCCTCACCACAGGCGCCAAAACCTCAGGGTCCACAGCATCCACAAGCACCGAATGATAACCCTAGTGATGGAACTAGAGGACAAGGTGACCAAAATGAACTGAGTTCTAACGGACAGCCACAGTCAGCTACACAAAACCTAGATGATAGCGCACAAAGTAAGATTCAAGGTAATGATCAAGGCGAAGTTGCAGGTATTGCAAAATCGAAGATTATCATTAAGCCACCTTCAGAAAGAAGCAGTACAGACTCTCAGGCAACTGACTCTATCAACGGTAACAATAGGGGTGCGAGGGAAACTCAGGCTTCTACAAATGATACTGCAGCCTCTCAACCGCAGCCATCAACTGAGGCTAAGCACAACACCATTATTATTAACCCCACATCTGAAGAGAAATAGGCATGTCTGAATATCAATATACTCCCACTAAGCCAAAAATTGGCCGTGCTCGTCTCACAATCTGGATTGCCCTTATAGGCATCACGATACTTCTAGTGTGGGCCTACTTTGCCAAGATTGACCAAGTAACCCGTGCGAAAGCCACGGTGATTGCTAGTGCTCGAACTCAGCAGATACAGGCGTCTGATGGGGGCATCCTTACTGAAATTTTAGTTTCAGAAGGGGATGAGGTGAAAAAAGGTCAGCTTTTAGTGGTGCTAGAAGAGGAGCGAGCAAAAGCAGCTTATGACAGCTCTGCCACTAAATCTGCTGCGTTGGAGGCTCAGCTGGCCCGATTGAATGCTGAAATCTTTGATCGTCCTTTAACCTTTCCTGATAGTGTGCGTAAGTATCCTGAATATGTAGAAAACCAAACTCAGCTGTATAATCGTCGTAGACAGGCCATTAATGAAGAGGTTTCCTCGTTAGAAAAAATGCTGGTTCTGGCAAAAAGAGAGCTGGATATGAACGAGCCATTGTTACAGTATGGGGATGTGAGTCAAGCCGATGTGATTAAGCTACGTCGCCAAGTCGCTGAAATTGAGGCTCAGATTAACAACAAGCGTAATAAATACTTCGAAGAAGCACAGGCAGAAATGACCAAAGCTCAAGAAGAGCTTGATAGTGAGCTTGAGCAACTGCGTGACCGAACCCAGGTGCTTGAAGAAAAACGCTTATTGTCTCCTCAAGATGGTAAGGTGAATAACATTAATATCACAACCATTGGCGGTGTTGTTAAGCCGGGCGAAGTGATTATGGAATTACTACCTACCAGCAGTGATCTTATTGTCGAAGCCAAAGTAAGCCCAGGTGATATTGCTTATGTGAAAGAGGGTCAGACCGCCTCCGTTAAATTAGATGCTTATGACTTCTCTATATTTGGGGCGATGAATGGCAAGGTGACCTATATCAGTCCAGATACCTTAATGGAGCAAACCCCAAAAGGGGAAGAGCCTTATTACCGCGTTCTTATTCAAATTGGTAAGGCAGAGTTTGCCGGCCGAGCTGATGAAATCGTTATCAAGCCGGGTATGACTGCCAGTGTTGATATTAAGGCTATGGAGCGTAGCGTTCTGTCTTACTTAACCAAGCCGATCACTAAGACCTTATCTGAAGGCTTAGGGGAGCGCTAATAACACTCATCCCCCTGCCTTAGATTTTTAGAGGTAGAAATAAAGAAGATAGGTAGCTAGGTAGGGTTTAGCAAGTGGGATGCTCTGAATAACTGGGTGTTAAACCTGCTTTTGGGGAAGTTTTTGAAATAAATTCAATTTTTTGCAAAAAAGGTTTGACACACAGTTTTAAATGTATATAATACACACCCACAGAGCGAGAGCTTAGGGTGATTAGCTCAGTTGGTAGAGCGTCTGCCTTACACGCAGAATGTCGGCAGTTCGAGCCTGTCATCACCCACCATATTTTGATACAACCACTTCTTTTAGAAAGTGGCTAAACATTCTAAAGCGACCTAAGCAGCGGTAGTTCAGTTGGTTAGAATACCGGCCTGTCACGCCGGGGGTCGCGGGTTCGAGTCCCGTCCGCTGCGCCATATTTAAAACTTAGTCTGCTTATTTAATTAAGCGCACAGTTTCAACCTCAAGTATTAATTTACTTGAGGTTTTTTTGTGTCTTCTGATTCTGCCCGCTGCATTATAGATTCTGTTTTTTCAGTGCAGTGCGTGCTAAACATCTCTTATAAAATCAACAACAAAAAGCAATGGTATCCGCACTACGCATTATCTATGCTATTAACTGTGTTCTATTATGACGAGTGTAGAAATAAGGCTTCTCTAAACCAAGTCTAAACCAAGAAAATTTTTAAAAATTAAATCAATAAAATATCTAATACAACAAACAAAATAATAGGTGACCTATGCAGCATTTTTATCCTCTATATTTAGCCAATAAAGCCCATGAAGGCGCAGATGAGGCGTTAGAAGTAGTCAATAAGTATGATCAACAAATCGTGGCTGAAGTGGCCCGTGCCGATGAAGAGCTGTTAGAACAAGCCATTGCTGCAGGGGTCAAAGCCATTCCGGCCATGCAGGCCTTAAAACCTTATCAAAAGCAGCGCATTTTGCTGGACTGTGTGGCCAAATTTAACGAAAGGTTTGATGAGTTTACGGAAGCATTAATTGCTGAAGGGGGTAAGCCAGAAGGGGCTGCTAAAGCAGAAGTTAAACGTTTAATTGCCACTTTCCAGTTTGCCGCTGATGCGGTAACCACCTTGTCTGAAGGCGAGGTTATTCCGTTAGAGGTCACAGAAGCTGGTGCAGGGTATCGCGGCTTTAGTAAAAGAGTGCCTATTGGGCTGTGCGGCTTTGTATCCCCCTTCAATTTTCCCTTAAACTTAGTGGCTCATAAAATAGCCCCAGCCATTGCTGCAGGGTGTCCTTTTATTCTAAAACCGGCAAGCTATACGCCTATTGGCGCTCTCTTAATTGCTGAAATATTGGCCGAAACAGATTTGCCTGAAGGGGCTTTCTCAATCCTACCTATGTCATCAAAGGTTGCCGATAAATTAGTCACTGATGAGCGTATCAAACTATTGTCGTTCACGGGTTCTGATAAAGTGGGCTGGGATATGAAAGCACGGGCCGGTAAGAAAAAGGTAGTACTAGAGCTAGGTGGGAATGCAGCGGTGATGATTGAGCCAGATGCAGATTTAGAAACCGCTCTGCCTAGAGTGATTACCGGCGGATATAGTCAAGCAGGTCAGGTATGTATCAGCGTGCAGCGGGTACTTATTCATAAAGATATTTACTCACAGGTCAAAGACAAACTTGTGACCTTGGCCAAAGAAGTCAAAGCCGGCAATCCTAGCGATGCTGATGTGGTGATCGGTCCTATGATTGATAAAGCAGAGTTAGAGCGTATTGATCAATGGATTAAAGAGGCAGTACGAGATGGGGCTACGCTGTTGTGTGGCGGGGAGGCTGAAGGCCTTGTTATGAATGCCACCATTCTTGAGAATGTGAGTCATGAGTCTAAGCTATATAAGGACGAAGCTTTTGGTCCTGTCATGATTTTAGAAGCTTATGATGATTTTGATAAAGGAATCGAGCTTGCCAATGACAGCCGCTTTGGGTTACAAGTCGGGGTATATACTTCTAGTATCAAAAAAGCCATGCAGGCTTGGGATACTATTGAAGCGGGTGGGGTAATTATTAATGATGTGCCTACATTCCGCGTTGATAATATGCCGTATGGCGGTGTAAAAGACTCTGGCTTTGGCCGTGAAGGGGTAAAATACGCTATCGAAGATATGACGGAAATACGTTTGATGGTAGTAAAAGACTAGGGGTAGCTTATACCTAAAGATATATTTACAGTCATCAGTGAGTCATTATTTTGTCAGTAAGTGATATATAAGCAACTGATATAAATAACTGATTTATAAACAATAAAAAAGCAGCCTTATTCTATGATAAGGCTGCTTTTTTTAGTAAAGAGTTTTTAATGCGACGATTTTTGAAACTTAAGAATTTGCCATAACTCTTCTTCATTGGCGACTATATCGGCAAGGGTATAGCTGTCCATAACTTGCAAAAAGGCTTGAGTCGCCTGATAAAATACTGACTTTAATTTACAAACCGGAGTTATTTCGCATATTTCAGCCGGTTTTTTAGGGGTTTTGAGAGGTTGGGGCTCAGTGCTCTTGCCCGTTAATTTTGTGGTGACTTGAGCAAAGCAGGGCACCAATTGAAAGTCAGGCTCTGTTTGACGAATGACTTCGCCAAGAATGATGTCTTCAGCAGGCTTTGCCAAACGGATACCGCCATTTTTACCGCGAATACTTTCAATATAACCAATTTGAGCCAGTTGATGAATGATTTTAGTCAAATGACTGCGAGAGATTTGATAGCTATTGGCAATGTCGGTTATCGTTGCCAACGTTTCACGCTCAGGAATGACCGCAAGATACATCAAGGTACGTAGCGCGTAATCACTATAGTTGGTAAGGCGCATATATTTTACCCCTTAGATAAAAATGAAATACAATAAAAATTGAAGGTTTTAATAGCTTTATTTATTTTGGCTTTGGTCAATACTGTTATAATTGTTGTTAATACGCTTTTGGCGTGAGGCAACAGATAGGTAGTGATGGTTATGCTAAATTATATATTGATAGCTCATTTATTAGGAGCGACAATTTGGACTGGAGGGCATTTAATATTATCTCTGGTGGTGCTGCCAAAAGCCTTAAAAGCTCAAGAGATGACAGGTTTAATGGCTTTTGAAGAGCAGTTTGAAAAAATAGGAATGCCGGCCTTAGTGTTGCAAATTATAACAGGGCTATGGATGGCCTACAGGCTGCTACCTGATGTTAGTTTATGGTTTGGTTTTGACAATGATTTAAGTGTATTAATCACTACAAAATTAATCCTATTGGCGGCTACAGTTTTGGTTGCATTGCACGCCAGATTTAGAGTTATCCCCACTTTGTCAGTCGCTAGATTGGGCTTCTTTGCCCTACATATTATGGCCGTTACGCTATTGTCTGTGAGCTTTGTTGTCGTCGGCTCGTTATTTAGAACAGGGCTAAGTTAATTATAACAAATTGACTCAGTCTTTATAATTAACTTGCCCCTGTAAATAAAATTAACCAAATAAACCATCGCCTCTGGGTTTGGCAAGTATGGCCAAATAACTGAAGCAAAATAAGACAAAGCAGCCTATCCAAGCACTTTGAGCCAGCATAATCCACATCAAGTAAGCGTCAGGGGCAATCAGGGGCATGACTACTCTAAAGACAAAAGCCAGCGCCATCAAAGCGAACATAAAGTTTAGAGTTTTTGGTGGGGAATGAATGCTGCGACCGGTATGTCCTAAAGAAACTCTAGCCATCATCGCTACGGTCATCATGCCCACACCGGATAAGGCTAAAGCGTGGACAGCAATGCTGTGATTAAAGGCGAGCCAAGGTTGAAGGGCGAACAAAAAGAAGCTAATACACATGCCTAAAAAGGCTACGAACAGCGACCAAAGTAAGGGTTTTTGCCACAATCTAGGGTGATACCAACCGATGAGTCGTAGAAAATTGACTAGAGCCACGATAAAGGCACTAGTGCTTACTAAATAAGGGTTGGGATAAAAGACATCAGCAATCATAAATATTAAAAATGAGCCAAGACTTAACACATCTAAGGTTCTACTGTTTTTGACATTAACTTCTTGATTGCTATCGAAGCTAAGTCCTCGCTCAATAAAGAAGGGGACCACTCGGCGACCAATGGTGAGCACTATTCCCATAACCAAATATAGCCCCAAATAAACCCCAATACGTAAATAGTCCTGATCTGCTGTAAAAATCCCCCAATAACACAAGCCATTACCTATCGTCAGTAACACCAGCTTAGAGATAATGCCCATCTGTTTGTATTGCTTAACGGCCATGACCGCTTTGATGATCACCCAAGCAGTTAGCCCCATAAATAGCAAGTCAAATATGATTGCTATAGCCAGCCACACAGGAAAGGCAGTTAACCCTAGGCCTAATGCTGCCCAAGCTATACGGGCAAGTAGCCAACAGCCAAAGATGGCCCCTAAACGATAACCATAGGGCATCATCATTCCTGTCCAAGTCTTAACTGCGGTTAATAAAAATCCAGCAATAATGGCCATGGCATACCCATAAAGCATCTCATGCGCATGCCAATAAAAAGGATTAATTTGGGTGGCATTAATTTGGGTGTGGCCGAGAAAGATAAACATCCACAGCGCCATGATAAGGATAGCAAAAATAGCGCCACCGCTAAAAAATATGCGGAAGCCCAAATTTAAAATAGGATGCGGGGAATAAAGGGGTTTATTTGGGGGCTGAATCTGTAACATATAGCGCCTCTAATAAGGTAATAAATGAACACGCTAAAATAGGAAATATAGGTATGAATGAGCTTTAAAACATACATATAAAATGAATGTTATTATTATACCCAGTTCGTAGCCATATTGATAGCGTATTGATTTACCTTTATGAGCACCAATAATAAATAAGGACAGCAATAAAAAACCCCTAGATGATGTTAGTCAAATAGGGGGTGGAGAAAGCGAAATTACGATTTTAGTTATTATTGTTATAAGACAAGGTTGAAGTTCATATCTTAACAGTTAATCCTTATAAATCAAAGGGTTATAACAAGGATTGATAATAAGTAACTGGTAGATATTATAAGCTAAAATCATTACAAAGTAAATGATAGTAATTATCATTAATAGATGGTTGAGCAAATTTTGTCTCTCTATCTTAGCAGAGTAATTTGTTATCATAGCCACAATCTAACGGCTATAAAAAAGAGTTTATAAAAGGATAAGTCTGTGTCAAACCAAGTGTACGATGTCACTCTTAGCGATAATGAGTTAATGCGTTATTCGCGTCAGATACTGCTACCCAGCTGGGATATCTCCTCTCAAGAGCGATTAAAATCCAGCACCGTGGTTATGTTGGGGGCAGGGGGGCTGGGCTGTCCGGTGTCAGAGACTTTGGCTCGCGCAGGAGTTGGCGCAATCCATCTTATTGATGACGATATCATTGAGCCGAGTAATCTACAGCGTCAAACCTTATTTACGGTAGAGGATGTTGGTCAAGGTAAAGCCAAAACAGCATATGAGGCGCTATTAAAAATCAACTCATTTGTGAAGGTAAGCTATGCTCATCAACGCTTGACTGCTGAAAATGCCGCCTCGTTGTTATTGGTCGATAAGGCCAAAGCCAGCAATGCCCCTTTTTTACTGCTGGACTGTACCGATAACTTCGCAGCCAGAGAGTTACTGAATCAGGTCAGTGTGACCCACAATATTCCTTTATTGTCAGCCTCTGCCATTGGTATGTCTGGGCAATTGGCGTTATATGAGCCCAGCAAGCAAAATGGCTGTTATCACTGTGTATTTGGTGAGGCGCTAGAGTCTGAGGCAAATGACAGTAGCCAGACTCAGACTTGTGCAAATTCAGGCGTGCTGGCAAGTACCACTACGATTATGGGTAACCTTCAGGCCAATGCTGCACTGCAGTACTTGGGTCGAGGGCAGAATCCATTACAAGGTCAGTTACTGATTTGGGACGGCAGCGCCATGACCCAGCATAAACTGCGTTATCGACAAGATAAGAAATGCCGAGTTTGTGCCAGCTAACTTAAGGTCTTATTAAAACATTAGCTTAAGGTTCAGTATCAGGTTTAAAACTGAATATACTCTTTCACTAAGGGGCTAAGGTCAATCTCAACCCCTAAGTTAACCAGGTTCCAGTATTGTCCAGACACTGTACGATCTACCATCATCGTCGACGCTGAGGGCTGAAATTGCTTAAAGTATTTTAGCCCTTGTTTGGCTTGGCCTATCACTTCATGGTGAATATTACTATTGCCAAAGTCAAAGGGCCCAGTGTGGTAAGGAGCGATGGATAGAGGGGTTAATCCTATTTGCAGCCACTTTTCGTAAAAGCTACCCGGCACCAATACTTCATCCTCTCGGCGGATGCCCAACGTCACCAAATCTTGCTCCAGTGCGGTAACGTCTCCTTTTAAAGCATGCAGGGCAAAGCGTCTAAATAATTGAACTTCAGCATCACTGTAGGTTCGAATACCGCCGAAGTCATAGGCAATAACGCTACCATCGGGACGAAAAGCGAAGTTACCTGGGTGAGGATCACAATGCATACGATACAACTCAAACAGTTGACCGGCACTAAAGTGAAACAGGCGAGTCGCAATCTTTTGCTTTATCTCATTATCCCAAGTGGCGGCAACACTTAACGGCTCACCTAACTCCTCAGTGAGGGTTAAAATACGTTTGGTAGAGTGGCTTTTAATGACCTTGGGAATGATTAACCCAGGGTCATCGGCATGAAAAGCACCAAATATGGCTAAGTTTTGAGCCTCTTTTAGGTAATCTAGTTCGTCTTTTAGACTGTCACGTATTTCGGCAAATATCTGGTCTTGTAATTCGCGGCTCATGCTTAACACGCCAGTCATCTTTAGCGCCATTCTGACTTGTTTTAAGTCACTGTCGCAGTTTTTATCGACATCTGGATACTGAACCTTGACTACCACGGCCTGACCACTAGGCAGGACTGCTTTGTGCACTTGTCCGATAGAAGCGGCTGCGAACGGCTGCTCTTCAAACTCAAGGTAGGCCTCCTCAATAGGCATACCAAGCTCGCGCTCTACTTGCGATTTAATTTGGGAGTAAGGCATAGGCGGAGCATTATTTTGTAGCTTCTCTAAAGCCGCGGCAACTTCAGGCGGAAATACCTCTTTGTACTGCGAGGCGATTTGACCCACTTTCATGACCGCCCCTTTCATCTCGCCCAAAGTTTCGGCGATTTGAATGCCCACATCTTGTAGCATTTGTGAGCGTGCTTCTGCTCGCTTATTCTCATCAGTTGAAAGGCTTTTGATAGAGTTCTTTGCTGCTTTACCCGCGATGCTTGCCGTCATGCCGGCAAGTTTCATAAAACGTTTGCTTGAGGATGCCATAATATATTGCCTTAACCCTTAATCGGGGTCTTAAAAGGGGGACAAGTGTTCAAAAAATACCAAAACAATAGTCATTATTATAGGTCATTTGCTGACCCATATCGTTAGTGTAGCGTTGGCTAATTATTACTTATTTAGAAGTGACTTAGACAGCTATAGAAGTGCTTATGCCTTATATAAGCTCTCTATAAAATAGTTTAGCGCCATATCATAGCCTAAGTGACCCAAGCCGCATATCACACCCACTGCTTTATCACTGAAATAAGAGTGCTCTCTAAACGGCTCACGACTGTGGATGTTGGAGAGATGCACCTCTACAAAAGGCTTCTTGATGGCCAATAAAGCATCGCGCAGAGCGACTGAAGTATGAGTAAAGGCTGCGGGGTTAATGATAACTGCATCAATTTTATCTTCGCTATCTGCCAATAAGCCATGATGTTGCACAGCATCTACCAGATCACCTTCATGGTTGGATTGGATGCTAATTAGCTCAATATGGTGTTTTTCAGCAGTGTTATTTAGACGCTGCTCAATATCTTGCAGGGTGGTATACCCATAAATTTCAGGCTCACGTAATCCCAATAAATTTAAATTGGGGCCGTTAATTAATAAAATTCTACGATAAACAGGCTTTGATATAGGCTGGGTCATAATAAACTCGATAAAAATAGCGGTTATAAAGTCAAACTTTATCTTTAGCTTAAAAATTTGGTCTGCGTAATAATTATAATACTATACCGAGTTTTATATCATTAATATTGACTAAGTACAGATATTTAAAGGTATTAGTCACTAAAAGATGAAAAAAAAGGTTAAAAAAATAGCAAGATAGTGTGAAAGTTATGTTAAAACACTTTGTGTTAATAAAATGGCGTGCTATGATTAGTTTTAGATAACAAACATGTCTGTAATGTAACAGAAATAGAAATATGCGGTTTTAATATTTTTATAAGTTAACAACTGACTCTAAAGTTGTGAGCATTATAAGGTCTATGTTGGTTACTAGTGGCCAATAGCCACTTCTTATACCCAGTATAGGCATTTTAGGCCTTGAGCCTACATGCTTTATTAATTGGGGTTTAATTGAAGTTTTGTTAATTAAGTTTTAGGAAGTAGATTATGTCAGCTCGTGAGCAAGGTACTGTTAAGTGGTTTAATGATGCAAAAGGATTTGGCTTTATTCAACGTGAAAGCGGTGAGGATATCTTCGTTCATTTCCGCGCTATTCAAGGTGACGGCTATCGTTCACTTCAGGACGGCCAAAAAGTAGAGTTTGTGGTTACTGAAGGTGAAAAAGGCTTACAAGCTGAAGAAGTTACTAAAATAGACGCTTAATATAAATTCAATATTTCAGAGGTTGATAAATCTTATTAGCCTGCCTGTTTATTGATCCAAAAGTCAATGTGTCAAATCTTAATAGCATTACTGCTAAATTGGATTTGATATGTTGGCTTTTTTTATTGAACGCGAATAATTATCCTTATCTAACTTAGGCATTGGTGATGGCAATGACCTATAATAGCTTAAAAATAGGCCATAGCTAAAATAGAGTTATTTAAAGAGGGTCTAGCGTTTTGCTGACACCGGCTAAGCAATCACCAAAGTAGCGTACTAATAACCATAAATGACGTAAACACTAAGGAAGTTTAATGGATGATTTTATTAAATTTAACGATTTGGATTTAAGTGACAGTGTCCTAAAGTCGGTCGAAGAGTTAGGCTTCACTCAGTTGACGCCGATCCAAGCCCAGATTCTACCGCACACGTTAGCGGGACAAGATGCCATTGGTCAAGCACAAACTGGCACCGGGAAAACAGCCACTTTTCTTATTACCATCATAGAAGCTTTATTAAAGCGCCCCTTCCAGCCCGATGAAAAGCGATACTTGGGAGAGCCAAGAGCATTAATTTTGGCACCGACTCGCGAGCTTGCCAATCAAATCTTTGAGGATGCCATTGCTTTGACCAAACATACCCAGTTACATAGTGTTTGTGTGATGGGCGGGATAGATTATGAGCAACAGACAGCAGCTTTGGACCAAGAATTTACCGATATCTTGATTGCAACACCAGGCCGTCTGATTGACCTGATCCATAGAGGTCATGTCTTTTTGGACCGCATCGAAGCTTTTGTATTAGATGAAGCGGACCGTATGCTGGATATGGGTTTTATTCCTGATATTAAGCGATTGATGCGTTACATGCCGCCCAATACCGATAGACAAAGTTTATTATTCTCAGCAACTTTTAACCAAGATGTTATGAATTTAGCTTATAAATGGCTATTGAATCCGGTTTTTGTTGAGATTGAGCCTGAGCATAAGACCAGTGATTTGGTCGAGCAACACTTCTACCTGTTAACAGAGGCTGATAAATATCAGGCTTTGACCCGTATTTTGGCCTCTGAACAGGCAGATAAAGTCATTGTTTTTGCGAACCGAAAAGATCAGGTTAAGCGCTTGTATAACCGATTGGGAGAAGAGCACAACGTGGTCATGCTTTCCGGTGATGTCGATCAAAGTAAGCGTGAACGTTACTTGGATAAATTCAAAAACGGCAATGCCAAGGTGCTGGTGGCGACAGATGTGGCGGGACGCGGTATTCACGTGGATGATGTTAGCCATGTGGTGAACTACACCTTGCCCGATCAGCCTGATGATTATGTACACCGTATAGGGCGTACCGGACGTGCCGGCCAAAAAGGAGTTAGCATTAGCTTCGTAAGTGAAGATGATGCCTTTAATTTACCGGCAATTGAAGCTCATTTAGATACCAAGCTGAAACTTGAGCAGCTAGATTAATTGGCTACGGCTGTAATTAAAAATATAAAACACTAAATGCAAATAGGGCTACTGATTTCAGTAGCCCTATTTGTTATGTGTTATTTTCTATGTACTACTAGTTATGGGGTGTTTATACAAGCTATGAGAGGAGAGGCTATTTTATTGAGAATGATGCTGCATAGGCATCTCTTCTGCTGAATGCATGTCGTGGCCGGCCATATCTTCATTACCCATAGAATGCTGATCGTGAGCGCCGTGTTCAGCAGGAGCAGACATTGAGCTGTCGTGCATTTGATGCCCCCCATGCGCTCCGTGGTCGCCATGACCGCCCATATGTTTCATTGCCATAGGGAGAGCAATCACTGCCAATCCCGATAGAATCATAATGATTCCGTTTAATTGACGTAATTTATAGCGGCCAATTTGTTTGTGTAACCAGCCTACGGTTTCTTGGGTAGCGACTAACATAGGAACTGTCCCTAAGCCGAAGACGAACATCAATAAAGCGCCAGTAGCAACATTATTACCGACAACGGCCATAAGCAGGGCACCATATACCAAACCACAAGGTAGGAAACCCCATAATAAGCCAGCGGCTAGAGCTCTTGGAAAAGTGTTTAAGGGAAAAACTTTTTGACGTAAGGGAGACAGTTTTTTCCAAACGCCCATGCCCACTTTTTCAAGTTTGTTTAAAAAGGGCATGCCCAGCATAGATAAGCCAATGAATACCAATACCAAGCCCAGTAAAATACGAGGCGTTGAGTTACCCATAAGGATTGGGGCTAAAACGGTGGTGCCGATAATGCCCGCAATAACCCCTAAAATTGAATAACTAATCAGTCGGCCAAAATGGTAAGTGGCAATAAGTCCTCGTTTTTTTAGAGGGCTTACCTCTTGCATCGATAAACCAAAAGCGGTAACCAAGCCACCACACATCCCTAAGCAGTGTGGAGAACCAAAAAAGCCCATAGCAAATGCTGCTAACAATAAAGGAGTTGTCATAAAAAAATTATCCGTAAGGTTTGGTTTTTAGAGCAAATTGAAGGCTCACAGTTGGCAACTATTATTTGCCCTCCGCTGATTCATCTTTACTATCAGCTTGTGAGATATTGCTAGTATTCGATTGATTATTGACCTTTGGAGGCGGTATATCGGCTTTAGGCGTAGTAGGGTTAGGGTTACCACCCAGAGCTTGCCTACGTTCCTGGCGGTCATCTAAAATAACGCGCTGCGATTCATTATCCAAATCCTCAAATTGATTGGATCTAACGGCATAGCGAACCGCCCAAATACCAATCACAAATAGCATAAGGCTTAACGGAATAAGTAAATACATACTGACCATATTAGGCATCCATTTTTTAAGCGTACGATTAATTGAATAAAAATATCAGCAGATCATAAAAAGCAGAGTCGTTAATTTTAAAAAAATATAATATACCTTTATATATATTATAATGCTTTTTAGTAAAAAAAACTAAAAAAAAAGTGTCTAATCAATCCAAAAAAGGCTGACTAGAATGTCTTAACATCTTCCGGCTTTCGACTGCGCAATAAGGTCTCAAAGCTGACATCACTGGCTTGACGACAATTATCTTGTGGCACAAACACATCACGAGCATACGCGGCCAACTCATATAAAGTACGACGAGAATGCTGAGCATTATTTCTAGGCTCAAGCCAGCCTTTCTGCATAGGGAGAGGCGCGGGAATTGGTAAGGCGTGAATGCCATTTAAGGCAAACTGTCGGCGGGCACGCGTCATGTGATAGGCATCTGTAATTAAATATACATCTTGTAAATGCAGACGTTTGGCAGTGAATCGGGCATTTTCGCAAGTGTTCATACTGGCATTTTCAGTGATGACATTCTCAATATTGTAATTATATAACCAATCTTTCATCCAAGGGGCATCCACTCCGGTCAGTATTATCGGCAATGGGTTGTTGCGCTGATATTGGATGACAGTCTGCATCCGGCTTAACGTATAGTCATTAAGCACAATGTCTGGTTTTTGCAAAGAAGAGCCTTGAGCTTGCTGTATGGGCTCATCAGTTTGTGGTTTGGGTTGATAGCTCGCTGAAATGCTAGACTTTATTTGCCGAGCATTCTCAGTCTTATTATTTTTATCTGGGTTTTGTTGATCCTGATAGGTATCCGCTTCAGTAAGACCACCGCCTAACACAACATAGGCTGTAGGCTGATGATTAAAGGGAATACTTAAAGATAAAGTCGTATCAGGTTGCTTATTATCGACGGCATCCTTCATCGCAGTAGGGGAAGTTAACACCGGTTTTGAGTGCTGTGCGACCTTAGGTATCGGTAAATGATTAAGCACCCACAATCCCACAGTAGAAAAAACTGGGGTATAAAACCCAACCAGAGTCATTAATCCTAGTAATAAAAATACCAAAGAGGACTTTATTACGATATTGACCATGGGGGCTATCGGAGTGGGCGACTTAGTCATCGAAGGTGACACCAAGATATATTAATAATGGGCTTCATTATTTACCCAGACAGGCTCACGCTCTAAGGCAATACCAAACTGATCTTGAATGGTCTGCTGGATAAGCTGCTGTGTGGCTAAAATATCGTGCTGAGAGGCCGGTGTGTTACTGTCTGCTGCGCTATGATTAACCAATACTAAAGCTTGTTTGTCATGGGTTAAAATGGGGGCGATACCTTTGCCTTTTAGGCCAGCGTTGTCTATCAACCAGCCTGCGGCGACTTTGGTCTGTTCATCCCCCACAGGGTAGCCCACGATGTTAGGGTACTCATTTGATAAGGCAATAAACTGACTATTAGCAATAATGGGGTTTTTAAAAAAGCTGCCACAGTTGGGGAGCTGCTTTGGGTCGGGAAGCTTCGATTGACGGATTTCGATAATGGCCTGCATTACATCTTTAGCAGTAATCTCTGAGCGTGAGTCAGCCTCTGCTTTAGTCATTGCCAAGGTAGAGACATCGCCGTAGTTCGCGGTAACCTTCAAGGCATCTTTATGCAGCTTAAAACCTACTCGGGTGATCAGCCACTGGCCTGCTTGCTGTTTAAAGATACTGTCGCGATAGTTAAACTGACAGTCGCTTTTGTTAAACTCATGCCAAATCTGGGTGGGTAAATGAAAGGCTTTAACATGGGTCATGTAATCTTCTAATTGTACCCCATAGGCGCCAATGTTCTGTACCGGAGAAGCCCCAACCAGCCCTGGGATTAACGCTAAATTCTCTAAACCATACCAACCTTGATTGACAGTATAAACCACTAGCTCGTGCCAACTTTCACCACCCATGACTTCAATGGTAATGCTGTCAGTATCTTCGGCTAAAACCTCGATACCTTTATAAGTAGGATGCAGTACGCTGGCGTGTAGTATTTCAGGCAAAATGACGTTACTGCCCCCAGAAAGCACAAATATCGGGGTACCAAGCCTATCAAGCTCTGCCACCGTAGGTTCGATATCAGACTCTAAGTTCAGGGTAATCAGCCTATCTGCCTGACAAGACAGACGCATGGTATTGTACTCAATTAAGTCTGCAGCCACTGTGGTTAGGTTGTTCAATGCAAAGCCCTCAGCAGTTCTCTGTGCTGATGAGAGGTTAGCAGTATTGGCTTGGGTGCTGTGGATTTGAGATGAGGGGCTCATAGGCGATTTGGAACTCAATTAAATAAGCTTAATATTATAGCAGTGACCCTATCAAATAAATATGACAGGGTCACTAGGGGATTAGGGGTTAATAACAATCAATTAAAAACCGGCAATTATAGTTGCCAAGTATCTATCCAAGCATCTACAGACGACTCAAGTCTTTTAATAACCTCTTCAAAACCATCCTCACCGCCATAGTAAGGGTCAGGCACATCTTGGTTGAGGTAGCTGGCATCTACTTCACTCATTAATGCCAAGCGAGCTAAGTCCTCAGCGCCAGCTTTTTGTGCGGCAATCTCACGAATTTGTTGCAAGTCTTTTAGATTTTGAGAGTCCATTGCCAAAATTAAATCAAAATCCAAGAAGTCTTGGGGACTTACTTGACGAGCGACCAGTTTGCTAATGTTATAACCATGTTGTTTGGCGTGGCTTTGAGCACGAGGGTCAGGGTGCTTACCGATATGCCAATCGCCAGTACCTGCCGAATCAATTTTTAGGGTTAACCCTGCAATGGCGGTACGCTGTCTCATGATGCCTTCTGCTGTAGGAGAACGGCAGATGTTGCCAAGACAAACTAGTAGAACTGACTTAGGTGTCGTATCTGACATAGGCATAAGATAACCTTTAATAATTATTTTAATGAAGTAGGAGAAAAGAGGGTATTAGTAGCTTTTTGTGCTAAAACAAATTGCTGATAGACTCACTAAAGGTAAGTCGCTCAAATAAAAATAGCCCTCTTAAAGTGAAGGCTATTCTAACAAGGTTAGGGGGTAAACGATAGTAGAAGACGGCTACGCAGAGGTCAGCATTTATCGGTAAATAGCTACGGTTGAAGCGGACATTAAGATCATAAGTTACGCTTATAAGTTAAGTAAAGCCGATTAACAACGTTCTTAATCAGCTTGGTATTTAAAACGCTGTAAATCACGGCGTTGTTTTTTATTAGGCTTGGTGTCTGGACGAGCCAAATTGGCCAGTTTTCGTTGTTCTGCAAAGTATTCGCGTCTTTTGATGCTCTCTTCTGTCTCTTCATACAAAGTTTGAGCCACAGTAGCATTGCCTCGTTGGACTGACAGATCTTTCACCACCACTGTTTTTTCGGTCATGGCAGTGGCAGAGCCTTGACGAATAGTAAGCTCATCACCAATGCTAATCTCTTTACTGGTTTTGACTCGGCTTCCAGCAAAATGTACTTTACCGCCTTCAATGGCTTGCTTGGCTAGGCTACGGGTGCGATAGAATCGGGCTGCCCATAACCATTTGTCCAAGCGAACCTTTTGTAGAGAGTTGCTATTGTTATCAGTATCTTTTGATTTTGCCATAATTGCCCTATAAATTTTAACCACTCAAGTAGCTGGTTTTTATGAGTATCTTCATTATTTATGGGGGTATAAGTCAGCAAGTTCAATTAAGCTACTTCAAAAACAGCTGATACCCCACGTTGTCAGTTACCGGGGTACAGTCATAGCCAATCTCTTGTAGCATATCTTGTACCGCAAGTGAGCTGGTGGCTGTGGCCTGGATGCCCACCAATACTCTGCCATCGGCCGCCCCATGGTTTCGATAGTGGAATAGGGTGATGTTGTAATCTGTGCCCAATCTTTCTAAGAAGTTAAGTAAAGCACCAGGACGTTCTGGGAAGCTGACTTTAAACAGCTGCTCATCTGTTAATCCGGCATGACCGCCAATTAAGTAGCGAATATGAGATTTTGAAATATCATCATCGGTTAGATCATGAGCGTCATAGCCGGCTTCATGTAAGGAATTTGCAATAGTGTGGCGCTCTTTATCACCTTCTTTTAAGGCAATACCCACAAAAATACTGGCAGGTTCTAAAGAGTCCGGTGAGGTGCGACTGCGTGCGCGATAGTTAAACTCAGTGATATTACGACCTTTTAGATCACGACAGAACTCTAAGAAAGCACCGGTACGCTCAGGAATAGTAACGGCAAATACCGCTTCTTTTTTCTCACCAATTTCAGTACGCTCTGCAATATAACGCAAACGGTCAAAGTTCATGTTGGCACCAGAGATTATGGCCACACAGTTTTTGCCGCTAATTTTGTTTTGGCTTAAGTATTTCTTCATCCCTGCCAGCGCTAGAGCTCCTGAAGGCTCTACAATGCTGCGTCTTTCTTCGAACACATCTTTGACCGCTGCACAGACTTCATCATTGGTACAGGTCACTACTTCTTGTTCGATAAGTTTGCCTGAGTTATCGCTTTTTTGTAAATTGAACACCTCATAAGGCAATTCACCAATTTGTGCTACTGCAGTACCATCAACAAATAAGCTGACTTGAGACAGCTTAACTCGATCTCCCGCTTCAATGGCTGCTTTTAAGCTGGCTGCCCCTTCAGGTTCAACAGCAATGACTTTGACATGAGGGGCTACATCGCCTAAGAAGGCGGCGACACCAGCCAGTAGACCGCCGCCCCCTACTGGGACAAACACATAGTCTACATCTCGCCACTGTTGATTAATCTCCAAAGCCACAGTGCCTTGCCCGGCAATAACCAGCTCATCGTCATAAGGAGGAATATAGGTTAAACCCTCTTTGATTGAGCGCTCAATGGCATACTGGTTTGAGACATCAAAGCTGTCGCCGTATAAATCCACATTACCGCCCAAAGCTTTGACTGCTTTAACCTTAATGTCTGGGGTAGTGGTGGGCATAACGATAATATTTTTAAGGCCTAACTTGTCAGCAGAGAAAGCTACCCCTTGAGCATGGTTACCAGCGGAGGCACAAATGACACCCCGAGATTTTTGCTCTTCAGATAGCTGACTAATTCGGTTATAGGCGCCTCGTAACTTAAATGAAAAGACAGGCTGTAAATCTTCTCGCTTCAAACGAATGTCGTTGTTAAAACGAGCAGATAACTTTGGTGCAAAATCTAAAGGCGTCTGAATAGCGACGTCATATACGGTAGCCTGGAGAATGTTACGAACCCATTTTGATAGCATAGAAAGTCCTAAAAATTTATTTACCGATGGTCTGGTGAATGGTTTTTGCCCATGAACGGTGACTCATAATTGGTAACGGAGTCGATGTCTTTATTTTTGTAACTGTTAAGCCTATGCTGTTTTTTTTAATCGTGCAAGTTTTAGCAGTGAAATTATTGATGATATTAGTTTATTTTATAAATAACTTTTTTTAAGTGATTAAAAAGACAGCTTTTGAAACTAAAGATGGCGAAAAATAAGGGCGGATTTGGTATTATGGCAGCTGCATAATTAACGACTAATGTTGGTTGTTTAAACCATTTGATTTTATACCTTATTAATTGCATACATAAAAAGGGCAGCTATGAGTCAGCAACTAAAGCTTAAACAAGAAGTCGCAAAAGCCGCACTGGCCTCAATTGACGACGGAATGATCCTGGGTGTGGGCACAGGCAGTACTGTGAACTGCTTGATTGAATTATTGCCGCAAGTGAATTTAAAAGGGGCTGTGGCCAGCTCTAAAGTAACCCAAGATAAGTTAGAAGCTTTGGGAATAGAGGTGATGGACCTAAATTATGTGGGCGAGCTGGACCTTTATATTGATGGCGCTGATGAGGTTAATCCTAATTTGCAGTTAATTAAAGGGGGCGGTGGTGCCTTAACTCGTGAAAAAATTGTGGCAGCCGCCTCAAAACAATTCTTATGTTTGGTCGATGAAAGCAAATGGGTCACGCAGCTAGGCCGTGAGTTCCCAGTACCTATCGAAGTTTTACCACAAGCGCGTTCTTATGTGGCTCGTGAATTGGTAAAATTGGGTGGTGAGCCGGTGTATCGTGAAGGCTTTGTGACTGATTATGGAAACCTGATCTTAGATACTTATAATCTTGAAATCACCAGTGCCAGCGAGATGGAGCAAACTCTAAATAATATCGTTGGGGTAGTGTGTAATGGTATTTTTGCCGCCAATCAAGCAGATAAGCTGTTAATTGCTAAATCAACAGGGGTAGAGCTGTTACAGCGTTAATATAAAATACTATTCTACTGCTAGTGGGTTTATGGTTAAATAAAGAAGTAATAGCAATTTGTCGTTAGTTTTAGATTGTTTTTGATCTCGTATTGAGAACGACAAATTTATTTTTGCCACTTATTTATTAACCGACTGACAAGGACGTCAAACCCATGCCTATCCTCTCCCTTAATGGCGCTGAAATTTATTACGAAGACAGTGCTCCTGAACAAGCCAACCTACCCCCAGAGCAACAAAAACCTGTGATGCTATTTGCACATGGGCTATTATGGGGCGCCCATCTTTATGACAAACAAGTCGAGTATTTCAAACCAGGCTATCGCTGTATTGCCTTCGATTTTCGAGGACAAGGTAAATCTGAAATCACCAAGTCTGGTTATGATATGGACAGCTTAGCAGACGATGCCATTGCTTTATTAGAAACATTACAGATTAAAAAATGCCATTTCGTTGGCCTATCTATGGGCGGTTATGTCGCACAGCGCGTAGCGTTAAAGCGTCCAGATTTATTGCAGTCTTTGATTTTGCTAGACACCGCAGCGGAAGCTGAAAGCCCAGAAAAGAAAGCGGGTTATGAAAAGCTGCTAAAGGCGATTCACTGGTTAGGCGTTAAACGGATCAGTAAAAAGGTGATGCCCATTATGTTTGGGGACACCTTTTTAAACGATAAGTCGCGTAAGCAAGAATATAAAACTTGGCTTGAGCACCTGAAGCGAAACGATAAAAAAGGGGCGGCTAGAGCCACCATTGGAGTTATAGAGCGTGATGAGGTATTAAGCCGTTTGCCTGAAATTACCTTACCAACCTTGATTGTGGTGGGGGATGAAGACAAACCTACCCCTTATGAAGAAGCACAGAAAATGCATTTTGCTATTAGCGGCTCGAAGCTGGCAGTGATTAAGCACTCGGGGCACAGTACCCCAGTCGAGCAGCCAGAGCAATTAAATGAGGTGATAAGCACCTTCTTAACGCAGGTTACTGCTTAACTGGACATGCTGTATATGAATGTTGTGTCTTGAAGTTAAATCTTAAATTAATAAAAAGGCTAAGTCATTTAAATGACTTAGCCTTTTTTCTATTATTCACGATAATTTATATTAGTGCTCAGTTAGCTTAGTTTAATTTTGTCTTTTAATAAAAATTCCATTAAAGCTTTTTGGGCATGCAATCTGTTTTCTGCCTCATCCCAGACCACAGAGCGTGGATCATCAAGTAAATCATGTGAGATTTCCTCCCCACGGTGTGCGGGCAAGCAGTGCATGAATAAAACTTCAGGGTCTGCTTTGTCTAGCAAAGAAGGCGTTACTTGGTAAGGCGCGAAACGACGGGCGCGCGTGTTCTGCTCGCTCTCTTGACCCATACTGGCCCAGACATCGGTAACGATTAGGTGAGCGTCTTTAGCCGCCTCCTGAACGTCTTCTACTAAGCTCACACAGTGTTTGAACTTTTCCATTAAATCTGGGTTAGGTTCAAAGCCGTAAGGGGCAGCAACTCTAAGCTCAAAGCCAAATTGATGGGCAGCGGCCATAAATGAAGAGCACATATTGTTACCATCACCTACCCAAGTAACGATTTTATCTTTGATGCTACCACGGTGCTCATAATAGGTCTGCATGTCCGCCAATAATTGGCAGGGATGGAAATCATCTGTTAAAGCATTAATGATAGGCACTGAAGAATACTCGGCAAACCTTTCTACTTTTTCATGCTCAAAGGTACGAATCATAATGAGATCGACCATGCTTGAAATTACCCTAGCCGAATCTTCAATAGGTTCGCCACGACCCAGCTGCGTGTCTTTAGGCGATAAAAAGATAGCGTGTCCCCCAAACTGTCCCATACCGGTTTCAAACGAGATACGAGTGCGGGTAGAGGATTTTTCAAATATCATGCCTAACGTACGACCTACAAAGGGTTGGTACACTTCGCCAGCATGTTGCATCTTTCGAAGCTCACTTGCACGCCTAATTAAGGCTTCAAGCTCGGTTGGAGATAAATCGAGTAGAGTTAAAAAATGACGCACGCTCATGTGGCTCTCTTTAAATAACAGTTAATTTAGGTAGAAGATTCCAAAAAATAATTGACTAAACTGTCAGTATAGCGAACTTTTTGGCTATGTGAAAATAGTTCGCTATTATTTATATAAATGCAGTTAATCTAAATGCAATTAATTTCAATGTAGTTAATATAAATGCAGTTGCTCTCAATAGTCATCATTTGTTAGTGAGGGCTAAATTACCACACGAGTAGGGCGCTGTGTCACTCGGCACAATAATTCATAACCTAAAGTATGAGCAGAGTTGGCAATCTCATCAACGCTAGGTTCTGCTTTTTCTGGGTCCCCCCATAAGACAACCTTGTAGCCCACTGTAGGGTTAGGCACTTCGGTTAAATCGATGGCAATCATGTCCATGGCCACCCGTCCAATGACTGGACATTTATAACTTACTGTTGCCTCAGATTCGGTGCTATCACTGGCCATCTGCTTCACAGTAACCCAGGCTGAGCCATCAACCACTCGAGGATAGCCGTCACCATAGCCAATACTAACAATACCTTTAACTATAGGGCGGTTGGCGACAAAACGGCTGCCATAGCCTACTGGCGCGCCAGCCGCAATGTTATGAATCGCCATTAAGCTGGCTGCAAAAGTCATGACGGGCTTTAATTGTAAATCCTGAGCACTAATGCCCTCTAAAGGGGTGCTGCCATAAAGCATAATGCCAGGACGTACCCAGTCAAAATGGCACTCAGGAAAGTTAAGGATACCGGCTGAGTTGCATAAAGAGGCTTTGATATTGCTATCTACTTGCTCTCTTAATTCGGTTAAGGCCCCAGTAAATATTTTAATTTGATTGGCGTTAGAGGGATGGTCAGGGCGATCAGCATTGGCAAAGTGGCTGGTTAGGATAAGATTATATCCGGCATCAACCAAGGTTTTTGCTACGGCTACAATCTCTTCGGGTTCAAAACCTAAGCGGTTCATGCCTGTATTTAATTTAAGCCACACAGTTCGGCAAGCAGAGTCAGCGGCAGGTAATTGATCTAGAGCCCACTGTACTTGCTTTTGATGATGAATAATACTTTGACAGTCAGCCTCAATAGACTCTGCCCATTCTTGTTGACTAAATACCCCTTCGATCAGCACTATGCCTTTTTGCCAGCCCAAACTGCGAATCTGCTTCGCTTCATCAAAGCAGGCTACACCTAGAGCATCTGCTAGCTGCAAATTTGCAATACAGTGCTTGACCCCATGACCGTAAGCATCTGCTTTTACCATTGCCAAAACTTTGGTTTTTTCAGGGATTTTTTTTATGACTTGGCTTAAGTTATGGGTTAAAGCGGCAGAGTTTATAGTAATTGAGGCATTACGCATGGTTAACACTCACTAAGATATCTAAAGAATGGAAATAACTAATATAGGCTGACAGCTTGGCTAACTATAATCATCAGTTTGACTAGCGTTATTGGCGGTCAGCCTAAATGTAAATGGCAATTTAATGATTTATTCATCTTTTTTATAGCTGGGGACTCGACTGACATCTAGCCTAAGATACGCCATAGCACAAACAAAATGGCTAGGATATAAAATATAGGCGACAGCCAAGCGATAACCTGGGTGGCTATGGCCACACTAATGACGAAGCCGGCTAAGGCAATCCAGTCTTTACGTCTGTCATTTAGCATGTCAGCACGAATTTGCTGTATTTCTCGTAGCTGCTGATCTTGTCTTGCCCCTTGTGAAGCCATGCTTTGTAACCCTTGATCCAATAGCTTAGGAACCTGAGCGGTTGACAGCAATAGTTCAGGTAACTGTTCACGCAACTCACGCATATTGCGGGCAGGATCAAGCTGCTCTTTTACCCACCCGGTCAAAATGGGCTTGGCCAAAGACCAAATATCAAGATCAGGATATAAGTCGCGACCTAGACCTTCAACGTGAACCAAAGTTTTTAGGAGTAGCATAAGCTGAGGGGGAATGCTCATATGATGGCGACGAGCGATGTCTAAGATCTGCATCAACACCCCCGCGAAGTCTATTTCATTAATGGGTTTTAAGACCATAGGCGAAACAGTCCGGCGCATGTCACGGGTTAAGGCATGCTTATCGGTATTGGGCGGTATCCAGCCCGCTCGGCTCACAATATCTACCAAGTTGCTGAAGTTGTTGTTCATCACCGCCAGTAACATACGCGCCACTATCATCTGATCTTCTTTTGATAATTCGCCCATGATGGCGCAATCAAGGCCAATGTATCTAGGGTAGAAGCGATATGGCTCTGGGGTATCTGCTGGCAAGGTCTCAACGAAGACATTTCCTGGATGCATGTCTGCATGGAAGAAGTTGTCGCGGAAAACCTGAGTAAAGAAGATGGTTAGCCCTTTTTCTGCTAGAGCAGCACGGTCGTAATCTAACTCATCGAAGACTTGAGTCTGCGAGATGGGCACACCCACAATACGCTCCATCACCATCACGCTTTTTGAAGCCGCATAAACCTCGGGCACATACATCATCGCAGAGCCTAAGAAGTTATTACGCATCTTAGTGGTATTGTCCGCCTCAAAGGTTAAGTCCAGCTCATTGAGCATAATCTGACGATAATCTTCTACCACTTCGATAATACGCACCGCACGTGCCGCTTCAATGCGAGCAGAAGCCCACTGTGCCAGGTCACGTAGTAGCTCAAAGTCAGAGACAATACGCTCACGAATATCGGGCCTGACCACTTTGACCACCACTTCACGGCCATCATGCAAGGCAGCGGTATGCACTTGGGCAATAGAAGCTGCGGCTAAAGGCTTGGTATCAAAACGTGAAAACAACTCATTAATTGATTTGCCTAGACCAAATTTTGGGTCTTCGATTTGGGCAATGGCAATATTGACATCGAAGGGTTTCACTCGGTCCTGAAGCTGAACCAATTGCTCGATAATCTCAGGGGGAACGAGGTCGCGACGAGTAGATAGCAGTTGACCCAGTTTAAGAAATAACGTTCCCATTTCTTCTAGCGCAAGCTTCACCCCATTTGGCTGATGTTTCTTGCCCCAAGCAGCAGGGTGAGATTTAATCATACGTGCCACAGATTGTAGCTGGGGAGCTTCTTCTAGGGGAAGGTGGGTATCGAGGCGGTGAAGAGCGGCGATGCGCCAAAGCTCAAGTAGTCTTTTGCGATGAGATAACAGCATGTGGAGCAACCCATATCAGGAGTATAAACAAAGCCATGACTCACTACGGAGCCTTAATCAGCTTAAATAATTGGTTTTAATGATACCACGGGAGAAGTATTTTAAGAATGGCTGAAGCCGCTTAGAGGAGACAAAGTGAATGAAATTATCAGTAAAATAGCCTCATAAAAAAGTCTCATAAAAAAAGCCACCTTAAATTTAAGATGGCTCAGTTAAGCAGAGAGCTAAAGCTCTGCCTTAGACTTGTATACTATGGTTGATAACCTGGGTCTGCTTTAAGACTGATTGTCCCCTTTGAGGCGAGCCTGCTCCGCTTTAATCATCGCCAGTCGGGCCTCTTCGCGCTGAACATCAGCACGCAGTTTAAGAAGCTGTTGTTTTAAATCATTAGCCTCTTGTTCCTCCACTGGGTCAGGAGGTTGATTGCCAGCTACCTCATTGGCCCAATCAGCGACATCATTAAACGCATGCTTAGCAGTATGACGCACATTGCCTTTTAAGGATTTAATTAAAAGGTTCAGCTGCATTGCAAGAGGTTTGCCAATTAACGGCTCAAGCTGACCGGCAATATCTGGATTGAAGCCCGAAATAAGCTGTTTGACTTGCATCAATACTCGATAGTCGCCTTCAATGGGCAGATTACCACTGGCATCACGCATTAGATTCAATAGCTCGGCAGGGTTGTCTACTTTAATGGTACAGTCTGGCAGGATGCTACCAATAGACACATATTCTTGCCAGGCTTGATCTCGGTCAGAAGCTACGGTACCTGGTGTTTCAAACACACTATGCTCAACTTTAGACACAGGCTCAAATCTGATGTGATCCTCATTGAAGTGCACATCAATGCTAAATTCAGGCATGGCCATAGTTAAGCGTAAAACTTTACCTGATAGAGGAGCGAGCCCAGACTTGGTGATTTCATCGCTCAAAATAGCAAAGTTTATAAGTTTTTCTATGCCGGTTAATAGGAGAACTGTAATCATAAATCACTGCCTAAAAAATTGTTGAGTCTGCTCACTGTGAAAGAAGAGTCAGGGCCGTCTTATATAGTGCTGTTCTTATTTTTTAAAGCCACGGTGAACGGCCACGATACCTGCGGTTAGGTTGTGGTAATCACAGTTTACAAAGCCTGCATTTTCCATCATGTTTTTCAGGGTTTGCTGGTCAGGGTGCATGCGAATAGATTCTGCCAAATACTGATAGCTTTCTGAATCATTGGCCACAATCTTGCCCATTAAAGGTAGGGCAGTAAATGAGTACAAATCATACGCTTTTGATAAAGGCTCAAAAATAGGTTTAGAGAACTCTAAGATCAATAAGCGACCACCTGGCTTTAATACACGGTACATAGCGCGTAAAGCCGCATCTTTATCAGTAACGTTACGCAGACCAAAACTTATGGTTAATAAGTCAAAGCTTTCATCTTCAAAAGGGGCTAGAGTTTCGGCATTTGCCAACACGAAGTCAACGTTGTTACAGCCCGCATTGATTAAGCGCTCGCGGCCTACATCTAGCATCGCTGCGTTGATGTCTGATAAGACCACTCTACCGTTACGACCCACTTCACGGCTAAATGCCTTGGCTAAATCTCCCGTACCGCCTGCAATGTCTAACACATGCTGACCTGCGCGCACGCCTGAAAGGCTGATTGTGTAGCGCTTCCATAAACGGTGGATACCAAAAGACATCAAGTCGTTCATGATGTCATATTTCTTGGCCACAGAGGTGAATACATCAGCTACCTTGGCTTGTTTCTCCGCTTTTTTAACTTTCTTATAGCCAAAGTGGGTTTCTTCTAAACCATCGGTATCAGGAGTGTGGGGGTTGTTGATATCATCTTTGGGGTTAAAGCGAGGTAGATCATGCTGACCGGTGAAGTTTTCAAAGTGTTGAGTAGGCTGGGTGCTATTTGACTCGGTTTGAGCAGCATAAGGACGGGTAGTCTGCTGACCTTGTGGCGTACCTGCTGGTAATTGATTGACATCGCTAAACTGGTCATTTAGCACGGTTTGCTTGGCAGAATTAGATTGTAAAGACTGCTGCACTTGGGCATTGGTTTGATGATTGTGATCAATGGTGTCTTGGACCAATTTATTTTGTAGGCTTGCAGTGTCGTTATTTTGATTATTGGACTGGCTCATTAGGGATCCTGATTTTAGTATTTATTAATTAAAATTATGTGGGTAAAAATAATGTTGGGAGGTCAGCAACTGAGTGTAGAGTAATTTAAGACTATTGATTTTAATCTACTAAGGCTTTATTACTTTCTAGACCCAGTTTTTACACTCAATGGCTAACCGCAAATAAAGGGGGTTGATGGCTGTTATCATACATCAAATAGGCAGTAGCTGCTTATATAGCGACTAATCTAAATAGGCAGCCGTACCTTAATAGGTGGATTGGTTAGGCACCCTGATGCACTTCGTCGATAATAGCCAGCTCACGCTCACAGAAAGGGTCAATAAAGCTACCAACACTTTTTAGAGGCTTCATGGCTGAAAAACCAGCGTCGATAAAGTCATATAAAGGCTGAAGGTTACGTTTGTAAGCCTGTTTTTTTACCAGTTTAAAAGACTTTTGTACGATAAATGAGTTCAAGTATTTATCACTGCGGTAGCACACCTGTTTTAAATCTTCGATTTGCTGACGACGAGCAGCTTCATCATTAACAGCCAAATAAGCTTTTTTCATATTGGCTTCATTGACCTCAAGGTCATTTTCTATCAGCCACTGAGCCAATTTAAGGTCCAGTTTGGTAGAAGTAATGGCCGTTTCCACCCCTAAAGTACCCGTTTCTAAAGCATTAGAAGGGGCTAGTTTCTCAACCTTTTGCGCTTTTGGCACAATCTTTTCAAGCTGGCTGACGATTTGATTTAAGCTATCACCACCATATAAATGGGTCAAAAAGTAGTCTGCCATAGGTTTGTTTTTTGGTTGAGAAAAAAGATCGGCATGGGTATTGCGGATACGGTCTTTTTGCCAGCTTTGAACTTCTGCTAACTTTGCTGCAAGCTTAGGGTCATTGTGATGGGGCAGTTCCCAAAATTGTTTTAACTCAACACTTAAATCGGATAAGGCAGACATAGGTAAACTCCTGAGTAGTTTTAGTAAAATATTTTATATGACAATATTCTTAAAAAGGTTCAATAAAAAACAGACAAAATAAAATCAATTAACCAAGACTATGCCGGTTAATTTGGTATGAGTTAAATATGAATTATGTAGCAAGCGATATTCGTTGTCATAAATCTGTGGCATTGTATTAATCTGTAGCATTGCATTTAGTATATGCATTATAGTGACATCAATACAATTTAGCCTTATTTTATCAAACCTGATTTTAATTGTGATAATACTATATGTAAGCGCTACATAATATCAAAGCCTACCCTAAATTATAGGTAAAAGCCTGGATAAACCTTTTGACAGGTAGAGATTTATTTTAAAGGATAAAAAATGTCTAAAGATAATAAAAATGAAAACAAAGAACTGCGTATTACTGCGGATCCTTTGAGTAAATTCCATATGGATGAGGAGCAGCTGCGTTTAGAATTGGTCAAGGCTCAATATGCACTGCGTGAGACCCGTCAGCAAGGGCAAGCCACTGGTTTGTTGGTCTTAGTCAATGGCATGGAGTACTCAGGCAAAGGGGCAGCCGTGACTCAGTTACGCCAGTGGGTAGATCCAAGATTATTAAATGTGGAAGCGACCATAGGCACTGTGCCCAGTAAATATGAGCCTATATGGCAGGCACACGTGGCGAAGCTGCCGCGTCATGGCAATATCACTGCTTATTTTGGTAACTGGTATGCCGATCTTATTGAAGGCGCACTGCTATTGATGAAGCAGGAGAAATCAAAGGATAAAGAGGATGAGTTTGAAGCGTGGGAAGTCTATTTGCGCCATCAATTGAACTTGTTGGCCGAGTTTGAAATGGACTTAATGAATAACCATACCAAGTTATTAAAATGTTGGTTCCATATAGATGAGGACACCTTAAAGCATCGTATCAAAGATGATAAAGACGATCCTGAATGGTTGTATCACATGGATTGGCAGGATAAAAAGAAGGTTAAACGTTTTAATAAGATTGCCAAAGTAATTTTAAGCCAACAGCAAGACTGGATTATTCTTGATGGCAGTGAGCCGCAAGAGATTACCGAAAATAAATCTAAAAAAGAGTATAAAGATCAAGGCTATTCTGAAGAGGCCAACCTGCAGTTTTGCCATGAAGTACTGCATGCCACTCAGAGTGCGCTGTTAAGCAGTCAGCAAAATGACAGCAAACATCCTTTGGTATCTGAGATTACTCGCAATATCAATGCCGCCTTTTCTTGGGCTGATATTCCCGATAAGCTGACCGATATTGATGATCCAGACATGGGTAAAACTAATTATCAAAAAGCGTTGGCAAAAAAACAAAATCGATTGGCTGAGCTGTTACGAGCTCGTGCCGACTATAAAGGCAAAGAGGGGGATGGGGAGCCCACCAATCATCATGTGATATTTGCCTTTGAAGGGATGGATGCAGCTGGTAAGGGAGGGGCTATTAAACGGCTAGTTGCTCCCTTAGACCCTCGTGAGTATCAAATTTATAATATTTCTGCCCCCAACCGTATGGAACAGCAACACCCTTATTTATGGCGGTTTTGGAGGCGTCTGCCAGAGTTTTCTCCAACCTTAAAAGAGGAGCGTTTAAGCCGTATCGCAATTTTTGATAGGACTTGGTATGGCCGGGTACTGGTAGAAAGAGTTGAGGGGTTTGCTAGTGAAGCCGCTTGGCAACGTGCTTATGAAGAGATTAACCGTATGGAGCGTGACTTGGCGGAGAAGGGCACTATTATTATTAAATATTGGCTGGCCATAGATAAGCAAGAGCAGTTAGAGCGCTTTGAGGAAAGAAAAGAGACTCCGCACAAACAGTTTAAACTGACCGAAGATGATTGGCGCAATCGTGACAAATGGCACGAGTATGTACAAGCGGCCGCTGATATGCTGGCACGAACCAATACCAAGCAGGCGCCTTGGCATGTTGTCGCTACTAATGACAAGCGAACTGCACGATTGGCCGTACTGGATCACGCCATTGCACAGCTTGAAAAAGTGATTAAAATTTGAGGTTAGAAAAACAGATGTTTCAAGTTCAATCTGACAAGGGTATAATATACGCAATTTATTTATAATGGGCGTTAATGCCTATCAAATAATGTTGATAACCTTGCGTTAAAATACAGCTTAAGTCCTATACGGCGTAGGGTTGATAACTGTCTTGATCAAACGGACTTGTTTTAATTCATTGAAGCCCCGATCTCTCGGGGTTTTACATTTTCACCTCCGATTGGCTCAGAAATATCATGCTTCCAAAGTCAACTACACCTAGTGGTGCCCATTTTAAGGGATCAGCAAAGGCTAACCTTACTTTTGGTCTTTTTCTTTTTGCTTTTACGGCTTACTTTATCTGGTGGGGTCTAGATTATACTAACCATCAGCAAACGACGCTGTTTATCGTTGCCACTTTATTTGGCATCTTTATGGCCTTCAATATCGGTGGTAACGATGTCGCCAACTCATTTGGTACCTCCGTAGGCGCGGGGACACTAACTATTCCCCAAGCTTTAGCAGTTGCTGCTATTTTTGAGGTATCCGGAGCGGTTATTGCCGGTGGTGAAGTAACTGACACCATTCGTAAAGGCATTGTGGACTTAGATGTCTTAGGTCCAGCGGTTACCCCCAACTTATTTATCTATGTGATGTTGTCAGCCCTGATTGCTGCTGCGTTTTGGCTATTGTTTGCCACCAAGAAAGGACTGCCTGTCTCTACGACCCATTCAATTATTGGGGGTGTGGTCGGTAGTTCTGTGATAATGGGTATTCAGATTGGGGGTACCGAGACCGCTTTATCAACAGTACAGTGGGATCAGGTGGGGCAAATTGCCATCTCTTGGGTTATTTCTCCTTTATTAGGCGGTTTTTTGGCCTACTTCTTATATGGTCAAATTAAGTCAAATATCTTAGCTTACAATGACCGAGTAGAGGAGCGGGTTAAAGAGTTAAAAGCGGCGAAAAAAGCACTCAAAAAACGCCATAAAGAGTGGTTAAATGAGCTGGCTGAATCGTTACAGATTTCCTATACCTCAAAAATGGTCCGTGACCAAGAAATCTTTAAGGATGAAGACACAGAACGTGACGACTTAGAAACCGATTATTACCAAGAGCTTTATGATATTGAGCGTGAAAGAGCCAGTATTGATACCTTAAAAGCCTTGCGTCATTGGGTTCCTTTAATTGCAGCTTTTGGTGGTGTGGTAATGACCGCCATGGTTGTGTTTAAAGGCTTAAGTAATGTGCAGATGACCCTGACCTCATTACATGGTTTCTTATTAATGATCATGGTGGGCGCGCTGATTTGGCTGACCACTTATATCTACACTAAGAGCATTAAAGGTAAGCAAAAAGAGGACTTAACTCGAGCTACTTTTATTCTATTTAGCTGGATGCAGGTCTTTACTGCTGCTGGTTTCGCATTTAGTCATGGTGCTAACGACATTGCCAACGCGGTGGGTCCTTTTGCAGCGATTATGGACGTTATTCGTACCAATGCTATTGCCAGTGAAGCGGCGGTACCTGCTCCGGTTATGATCACCTTTGGTGTGGCACTGATTGTGGGTCTATGG
Organism: Psychrobacter sp. UBA3962; assembly: GCF_002385225.1. Lineage (GTDB taxonomy): Bacteria > Pseudomonadota > Gammaproteobacteria > Pseudomonadales > Moraxellaceae > Psychrobacter. Next base: position 99,317 of record NZ_DGDC01000010.1, read on the forward strand.
TTCATTGGTAAAGAAGTAATTCAAACTGTGGGAACCAACTTAGCCCAAATGCATCCCGCTTCTGGATTCTCAGCTGAGCTATCAGCTGCAGCGGTGGTAATGGGGGCTTCTATGTTAGGTCTGCCAGTATCTAGTACACACGTATTAGTAGGGGCAGTACTGGGCATTGGTATGGTCAATAAAAATACCAACTGGGGTCTAATGAAGCCGATTGGTCTGGCTTGGGTAGTTACTCTGCCAGCAGCAGCTACCATGTCTATGATCAGTTACCTGATTTTGACCAGCATTTTCTAAGGCAGTAAATAGACTGTTATATTGAATGAAATAAAGCCCCCATAATATGGGGGCTTTGTTTATTACTGCGGGCCAAAAAGATTAAACGTTTTGGCCATTTTGTTTTTGTTGAATGTTTTTAGCCAGCTTATAGCACTGGTCAATGTGGTCATTGGCAATTTTTTTGAAGATCATATAGCCCATAGTAGCAGCAACCATTTGACCGCCCAGTGGGATAAACTTAGTCACTTGCTTGGCCACAATACGTCCACCATAACCCTGTACGGTTTTCTTCACAACACCACGAGTAGCCATTAAGCCGGCAAAGTCTACCGCACGGTTTTTCATTTCGTTCCAATGAATCTCTTTAGCGTTTAAATCGATAGCAGATTCAGGCTCAGAGATTAGACCAAAACGGGCACTGATTTCTGGAAGTAATTGGGTTAAGATGCCAGCATCGATTGCAATATCAACAAAAGGTACTGGAATAATGGCAGCGCCGGCTGAATATTTAGCGCGTTTTTTGACCAGTTTTTGACATTCTTTTTTGATCTTTTCTAGATTTAAATTAGGATCAATGGTTTCTGGGAGTTTTTCAGCGGCTGGAAGAGTTATCATGAAGCATCCTTATAGAGCTTGTTTAAAATAGTAAAGCTTGTTTCAGAAACTGCTACTAAGACGAAATATATATAAAGACCTACCTAATAGTATAATGAAGTCATTTATTGCCTTAGAAAAGGTCACAGTTCAATTAATAAGCTATTGGTTTATAGTGCAAATTTGCATTTATAGGGTCAATTTTAAAGAATCCACAGTTTGACACAAGTGTGCGTTTGTTTCTACAACGCCTAAGCACGTAAGTTTTGTAAAAAATTATAATTTTAATTTAAAAATTATGCTACTGCCCTAATTGTCTTTTATTAAATTAATTTTTTCTCTCTCCGCTAACCTATTTCCCTTAATGAGTTAAATATTTAAAAATTATGTTGAATTTGACCCCAAGATTTACTGGAACCCTGCCTGCTGATTTGCCTGAAGGTTTACAGACTTTATATCAATACTCTCCGACTTTAACCCGCTTGTTTTTGGCCCGAGGGGTAACCAGCAGTGAGGCTCTAGATTATGGATTGGCCACCTTACTGCCTGCTGATGGCCTAAAAGATATTGACGAAGCCGTCCAGATTCTAGACGCCGCTATTGAAAGTCAACAGCGCATATTAATCGTAGGCGATTTTGATTGTGACGGGGCAACCAGTACCGCGTTAATGATGCGAGTCTTAGGGGAGATGGGAGCTCAAGTAGATTTTGTGGTGCCAGACAGATTTAAGTACGGCTATGGATTAACTCCTGAAATAGTGCAGTTAGGCATTGAGGAATATAATCCTGACGTTATTGTCACTGTGGATAATGGCATCTCAAGTCATGAGGGAGTGGATAAGGCGATAGAAAATGGTATTACGGTGGTGATTACTGATCACCATTTAACCACTAAGCACAACCCTGCGGCACACGCTGTGGTTAATCCCAATCAACTGCAATGTGAGTTTGATAGTAAGGCTTTGGTAGGGGTAGGGGTCGCCTTTTATTTACTGGGTCGGCTGTCTAAATATCGACGTGATGCAGGGCGTTCAAGTGCCCAAGTTAGCCGCTATTTAGATTTAGTGGCTTTAGGCACTGTAGCCGATGTTGGGGTACTAGATCACAACAACAGAACTCTAGTGGCTCATGGTTTAGCGGCCATACGCGAAGGTCGTTGCTCATTGGGTATTCTAGCGTTGCTTGAGCTTGCTGGCCGTGATCCACAAAAGATGAGCGTACAAGACTTCGGCTTCGTCATTGGGCCTCGTGTCAATGCAGCTGGGCGTATGGACAATATGCGTATTGGTATCGAATGCTTGATGGCGGACAATATGCAAGAGGCAAAACGCTTAGCTTTTGAGTTAGATAAGCTCAATAAAGAGCGCCGCTTTGTAGAGGGCGGAATGCGTGAGCAAGCCGATGATATTTTACGGCAATTACAGTCCTCTGAGCAGAAGCAGACTGCGGCTACTGAGGCAAAAGACGCTGACCCCGAGGATACTAAGACAAAGCCAAGTGATTTACGCAGCTTGATTTTATATCAAGACGATTGGCATCAAGGGGTTATTGGAATCGTGGCTGGCCGTCTAAAGGAAACGCACTATCGACCAGCGATCGTATTTGCGCCCGCTGATGAGGCCAAAGTGGGGCCGGAAGATGCGATAAAAGGGTCGGCCCGATCTATTCCAGGGATTCATATCCGAGATGCTATTGAGAGCATTGCAGAAAGCCATCCTGAGCTGATTACTCATTTTGGCGGTCATGCTATGGCAGCAGGGCTTACCCTCAAAAAGAAGGATTTTGGAGCCTTTTCTGAAGCGTTTGAGCAGTTAATGCAAAAATTGGAAGCCTCAGTATTTGAACAAGAACAATTTACCGATGGGGAGCTGATAGCCGAAGACTTTAGTTTACAGTTTGTTGAGGCATTGACCCACAGTCATATCTGGGGTCATGGTTTTGTGGCCCCACAATTTGATGGGGTTTTTGAAGTATTAGATAGCCGAATTTTGAAAGACAAGCATTTAAAGCTATCTTTAAAGTATCCTGGAGTGCTGTATCCGGTAGACGCTATTTGGTTTAACTACGATACCGATAAGTGGGACTATAGAGCCAAAGAGGTGCATGTGCTGTTTGAGCTAAATATTAATGAATGGAACGGCAATCAAAACATCCAAATGATAGTTAAAGATTTAGCGGTAACGCAGATAGTGCCTTAAATGCCCTAGCTCACCTAGTTGATTGAGTGGGGCTAATAGGATCATAGCTCATAAGATTTTACCAAATAAGTAGCAACCACAAATAAAGAGCCTAAGCGGTGACGTTTAGGCTCTTTTTATTCTATAAGCTACTAATCTACTAAGCGGATAGACGGTAAGTGCCAGTCGAAAATCAGTGCCAATATACGAATGAAGAAAATAATACCCAGCGTTAACAGGTCATTAATACCGGGTTCGATTCCAATGGCTTGCATCACAAAATAACAGCATGAGCCAATCACACTAGCGGTAATATAAATTTCTCTTTGCAGCACCAAAGGAATTTCATTACAGATAATATCTCGAACCATGCCACCGACAATAGCTGTACATACCGCCATTAAAACTGCAATTGCTGGTGCAACCCCTTGTGAAAGGGCTACTTTTAGACCAATAACACTAAAAGCGGCAAGACCAATGGCATCAAAGAACTTTAATGCGGTGTCGATTTTATGATAAAGATGAAAGAATATCTGAAGCACTAAGGAGGTAATGGTAATTACAATGATGTAATTTAAGTCTGTCATCCAAAACAAGGGATGGCGGTCGATTATCACATCACGAATGGTACCGCCACCGATGGCATTGGCCATAGAGACCAAGATACAGCCTGCAATATCAAATCCTTTATGCTGTGCAAGTAGGGTGCCAGCAATGGCACAGGCAACAACCCCGACCATATCAAATAGATAGATTAACAGGTCTGGAGTAATGTAATAACTGGGCATGTTTCATCACACAATAAGTTAATGGGGGGGGTTATTCGTCATAACCTGACAATTATTTATTGGCGCAAATAAAAGGCCTCTAAAAAGAGACCTCGCTATTATCAATGGTTTTGTGCTATTTGGATAGCTTAACTTATAGCAGCTAATGGTTTTAAGTAGTAGCTAATGGTTTGAAAGGTTAGTTAGCTACTTATTTTAGGATTTTTAACCCTGCTTTTTTAGCCCGCTCTATGGTATCTGCTTTAGAAGCCGGAGTAGACTTATTATTAGAAGGTTCAGGGTCTTCAGGGGTATAGTCGTCATACTCTGCAGGGTCAAATGGCATGGCGATAGACTGATTTTCTTTGGCAAAGAGCGCCATCACAGCCTGCATAGGTATCCACAGCTCACGAGAAACTCCCCCAAATCGGGCATTAAAATTGATGTAGTTATTATCAATATTCATATTACCCGTGGCTTGGCTGGCAATATTTAATACGATTTGACCATTTTGGACGTGCTCGGTGGGTATCACTAAATTATCTTGGGTGGCATCAACAAGCAAATAGGGGGTCAGCGAATTGTCTTCTAGCCATTCATAAAAAGCTCTAATCATATAAGGGCGAGTAGGGGTCAATTTTAATTCTTCTGTCATGGTAACCTCGGTTATATTTTAAATTTATTTATGCCATGGTTTGTATAAAGCTGTCCCGCTCAAACAGTCGCTTTTGGTACTCAAGCAGCGGTCGACATAAATGAGTAGGCAGCTCTATCTGCATCTCATCCAAACGATATAGCATAGCTCCTAGCAGCACATCACACCAGCCAAATTCATCCGACATAAAATAATTAGTTTGACCAAATATTGGCGACAAAGTCACTAAGGCATCAGACAGCTTTTGATTTGCAATTTTAGCTTGTTGCGGGTTAATGCTGTCTTTATGGGTTAATAAAATACGCCCCAACTTTAACCAGTCATTTTGGATACGCCAAGCCAGTTGACGCTGTAGTGCTTTTTGCTTGGGGGTATCGGGCAATAGCTTGTGACCATGGAATCTGTCTTCTAGATACTCAAAAATAACATTAAGCTCATATAAGCTAAAGTCACGATGTACCAAAACCGGAATGGTATTGTAAGGATTTAACTGACGCAAATCTTCTGGTCGTTCACTATCAAGGAGCGATAAATAGTACTTTACTTTTTTTTCTGCTAACAACAGTCGGACCACATGGCTATCGTACCCATCATCAGCATACAGCACAATCTGGCTGTCAGGAATGTCTTTAGGATCAATCATAGACTACATAAAGCAATGAATAGAGTAGCATAGTAACCAAACTGCCTAGGTTAATCAATTGCAGAATCTTTACCAAATTTAAGGCATAAAAAAAGACGATAGATTTCTATCGTCTTTTTTCTCAGTTCTCTAGGTTATTAAAAGCTAGGAGAGATTATTTAACGTCTTTCCAGAACTCTTTGTTTAATAGATAAACTGGGATTAATAAAATTAATAAGAAGATAATCACGAAGAAACCATAACGCTTACGGTCTTCACGAACAGGCTCTGCCATCCAAGCCATGAAGTTGACTAGGTCACCCACACGGCTACGATACTCTTCTTCGCCTAACTCATTTTGTAAGTTGATTAGAACGTGAGGCATCGCTGCGTTCTGTAGTACCAAGTTGTTGGCACCCCAAGGACGACTTGGATCTTCGTAGAAGCTTAGTAGGTAGGTATAAACCCAATCATCACTACGTAAGCGAGTTTCTAGCGATAAATCTGGTGGTGGTGCACCGAACCAACCGGCTTGAATGTCTGGATCAACACCGTTATCAATATGATCACCAATCTGATCAGAGGTCACCAATAAGTATTTTTCAACCAGTTCAGGTGGAATCTCTAAATCTTGAGCAATACGAGAATGACGCACGTATTTCGCAGTGTGACAGCCAGCACAGTAGTTCATGAACATGGTAGCACCACGTTGTAATGACCCTTTGTTAGCAAAGTCGATTGGTGCAGTACTACAAGCTAGGTGTTCTTCAACCCCATCAGCGTTAGTGAAGGTACCACAGCTCTCACCACCTGCCGCTTGGGCAGATGTGGTGGCAGCTAGTGTTAGAGCAACACCAAGTCCGAAGCCGGTCAATGATTTAGTTAAAGCACTCATTAGTGACCTCCAGTAACGCGTTCAGGTGGCTGCTTACATGTCTCAATTGATGTGTAAATTGGCATCAATAAGAAATATAAGAAGTACAAGATAGTAAAGATACGACCTAGGATAGTGTTAACTGGAGTAGCAGGAGCCACACCTAAGTAACCTAATACTAAGAAGCTAACCACGAAGATACCTAGAGCAATCTTAGATAAGATACCTTTGTAACGAATAGACTTCACAGGTGAACGGTCTAACCAAGGTAGTAAGAATAGCATAGCAATCGCGCCACCCATGGCAATAACACCACCTAACTTATCTGGAACCGCACGTAAGATTGCATAGAATGGGGTGTAGTACCAAACTGGTGCAATGTGTGGTGGGGTTTTCAGAGCGTTTGCCGCTTCAAAGTTTGGTTTTTCTAAGAAGAAACCACCGCCTTCTGGGAAGAAGAAGATCACAGCAAAGAAGATAATGAAGAATACCACGATGCCAACCATGTCATGCACAGTGTAGTAAGGGTGGAATGGAACGCCGTCTAAAGGCACACCGTTTTTATCTTTAAGCTTTTTGATATCAACGCCATCAGGGTTGTTTGAACCCACGTGGTGTAGGGCTACTAAGTGAATAAATACTAAGCCAACTAATACCAGAGGAATTGCCACAACGTGAAGGGCGAAGAAACGGTTTAGGGTAATACCAGAGATTAGGTAGTCACCACGAACCCATTCAGCAAGGCCATCACCGATAACAGGAATAGCTGCAGGTAAGTTAAGAATAACCTGAGCACCCCAGAATGACATGTTACCCCAAGGTAATAGATAACCGAAGAAGCCTTCCGCCATTAGACATAGGTAGATACCCATACCAATTAACCAGATAAGCTCACGAGGCTTCTTATACGAGCCATAGAGCATACCGCGGAACATGTGTAGGTAGACTACTACGAAGAAGGCAGAAGCACCCGTAGAGTGCATATAGCGAATCAACCAACCGCCTTTTACATCACGCATGATGTATTCAACAGAGGCAAACGCGCCTTCAGCACTTGGGTTAAACATCATGGTTAGCCAAATACCAGTTACTAACTGGTTGACCAACACAATCATCGATAACACACCGAAGAAGTACCAAAAGTTAAAGTTTTTTGGCGCGTAGTACTTTGACATATGATATTCATAGGTCTCAGTAGCAGGGAAGCGGGCATCAACCCAACTCATCATTTTTTTACCAAAACTCATGATTACGCCTCCCCAACAGTTAAGATAGGACCATCTACGCTGTATTCTGGTACTGGTAAGTTAGTCGGAGCAGGAACACCACTGTAAACACGGCCAGCTAGGTCGTATTTTGAGCCATGGCAAGGGCAGAAGAATCCGCCGAACCAGCTATTACCACCTAAATCAGCAGCACCTACTTCTGGACGGTAGTTAGGGGCACACCCTAGATGGGTACAAACACCTTCCACAACTAAAACGCTAGGCTCACGTGAGCGAGTAGCGTTCTTGGCATATTCAGGCTGTACTGAAGCATCCGAATTGGGATCACTTAGCTGAGGAGTTACCTTCTCTAAGTTAGCCACCATCTCTTCGGTACGCTTAACGACAAAAATTGGCTTACCGCGATATTTAACCACAATCATTTGGCCATCTTCGATAGCACTAATGTCTTGTGTAACGGCAGCACCTGCAGCTTCGGCCTTCGCACTTGGATACCAAGAGCGCACGAATGGTGTGGCCACCGAAGCAACCCCAACTGCGCCTATAGCAGCAGTTGAAGCGATCAGAACTCTACGGCGTTTTATGTTGACGCCTTCGGCATGGCTCATTAAAAACTTCCTCCAGATAAAAGTCATGAAAAGACGAGGCTTAGTATATAAGGTACTCGCTACTTTTCATACTGGTATGTAAAACCCAATGCAATAAGAAGACAATAACGTTTAATTCCATAATGCTATTTGTCATTAATAATAAATGTTGGGTTACATTGGCTTTGCCTAATATTACTAATTGTGTCTATTCTAAGCTATTTTAGTAATAAAATAAATTCGCATCTGTAAAAATAAAAAAACCCTTGAGTCAACAAGGGTTTTTTTAATATTAAATAAGCAAATACAACACTGCCTATCAAATAAATTAACGCTTAGAGAATTGAGGACGTTTACGCGCTTTGCGTAGACCCAATTTCTTACGTTCAACTTGACGTGAGTCACGAGTAACGAAACCAGCTTCTTTAAGAGCAGGCTTAAGAGTTTCGTCAGACTCGATTAGCGCGCGAGTGATACCATGACGGATAGCACCGGCTTGACCATTGATACCACCACCTTTAACAGTAGCGTAGATATCATATGACTCAGCTGAATCAAGTAATTCTAGTGGCTGACGAACAACCATGCGTGAAGTTTCACGACCGAAGTATTCATCAAGTGGTTTGCCGTTGATAACGATATTACCAGTACCTTTTGATAAAAAGACACGGGCAGTTGACGTTTTACGACGACCAGTTCCGTAATTGCGTTCCATAACTTACTCCTGATTATGCGATTAGATGTCTAGTTCTTTAGGCTGCTGGGCGGCATGTGGATGCTCAGTACCAGCGTATAGCTTCAACTTCTTAATGGTAGCATAACCAAGAGGGCCTTTAGGTAACATACCTTTTACGGCTTTCAAAAGAACTTCTTCTGGCTTATGAGCGATTAACTTAGTGAAGTTAGTCTCTTTGATACCGCCAGGGTAGCCACTGTGACGATAGTATTTTTTGTCTTGGGCTTTCTTACCAGTTACAGCAATCTTGTCTGCATTGATAACAACGATATAATCGCCAGTATCTACGTGCGGAGTGAAAGATGGCTTATGCTTACCGCGAAGGCGATGAGCGATTTGAGTGGCAAGGCGACCTAAAGTTTTACCTTCAGCATCGACGATATACCAATCGTGAGTAACCTCAGCGGGCTTTGCACTTTGTGTTTTCATGATTAAACCTTAAGTTATCAAGTGAAGCAGTTATCTGTGAAACAGCTAAACTGCTTCACTGTCGTTGAGAGTGTTGGGGGAAACGGGGCTCTCAAAAAACAGACGCACATTGTAGTCATTGGCTACAAAAAAAGCAATATAAGATTGTAAATAGAAGGCTTTATTTCTCTAAAAGCTACTTTAGCCAAGCTAAAAACTTATTGATTGCACAAATTATAGTCTATTTTGAGGGCCACAAGCGATATATTTCCTGAATAGGGCGGTTAGATTTGCTCTATTTGAATCAGACTTGCAAAAACTTGACCCATCTTAGTTTGTTTTAACACATTATAGTTATAGGGCAGCTGCGCAAGAGTTTGAGTTAATTCTCTCTTATCTTCTATATAGAACAAAGTTTGGGAGTTAACCAGTTGATGCCCGATTAGTAAATCTAGCATAGGTACCCAGAGGTCAAGATCATAAGGAGGGTCCACATAGACGATATGATAGCAAAGTTTATCGGTAGGGGAGTTTGCTGCCCCTTTATCAGAACTGCTGTCAGCATTGCTATCAGAATTATTATCAGAGCTGTGCAGGTTACTAATAGGTTTTAGTCTGGGCAGTGTGGAAATTAGCTCTAAGGCATTCCCTAAGGATACTCGAAAGCTATCGTTTGGTAATTTAAGTTTTTCTGCCGTTTGCGAGATGAGACTGGCTTGATTTGGCTGAAGCTCAATAAAGTCGACCCAACTTGCTCCACGCGATAAAGCTTCAAAGCCTAAGGCGCCACTCCCGGCACAGAGGTCTAACACATGGGCGTCATGAAGATCAAACTGGATCCAGTTAAACAGAGTCTCTCTTAACCGATCAGGGCTAGGTCGTAAGCCGTCAGCATCTATAAAGGGGACTAATTGACGGCGAAACTGACCCCCAATGATGCGAACTTGACCGGTTGCTTTAGCGTTGCTTCTAGTAGCAGCCTGACGAGAGCCAGCAGGCTTTTTTGTAGAGTATCTTGCTTCAGCAGCTCTATGTGGACGGTTTCGTTTGGCGTTCATTGCCTTGACCTTTAAATACAGTTTTCACGTGCTTTTAGACACGTTTTGATTTCATTAAAGTCTTATGTCTATATGCTTTAAGAGCTTTGAGTGACATAAGTCAGTGTTTAGGGGCTAAGTGGTTGGTTTTGTTTCAGGCTTATTGGCCTCAGCTTGTTTTGCCTTTTCTTCTAAAGCTTCTTTTGCTTCACGCTCAGCGTCTAACTGCGCCTTGGCTGCTGCTTTCTCTGCTCTGATGATCTCTAACTCCTCTGCACTAGGAGGATTAATAGGGTCATTGGGTCGACGCAGCATCCAGTAATCAAATAAAGCTCGTCCAATAGGAGCCGCTGTTGAGCTACCGCCACCGCCGTTTTCTACTAAGACAGCGACCGCAATTTGTGGATCCTCAACGGGAGCAAAGCCTGTAAACCAAGCATGGTCCCAGTGACGCTTATCTAAGGCTGCTTTATTATAGCTTTTACCTTGAGCAATAGATTTAACCTGGGCAGTCCCGGTTTTACCAGCAATCCGGTAGCGGTTGGTATAGATGCCTCTACCGGTCCCTCGTTTAATGGTTTCTTCCATAGCATCACGCATCTTTAACCAGTCAGCCTCAGTCCCATTAAAATCAATCGTACCAGTAGGTCTATCGATAGGATGCACTTCCGCTGCGCCTTCTGAGCGTTTCAACATATGGGGGGTTAGCTTTTTGCCGAGGTTGGCTGTCATGGCTGTAGCATTGGCTACTTGTAAAGGGGTGGCTAAGAAGTAGCCTTGACCAATACTGACTGAGATGGTCTCACCAGGGAGCCAAGCTTTGTCATAAGTATCCATTTTCCATTGGGGTGACGGCATTACCCCTGCTTTCTCATTGGGTAAGTCAATTCCTGTAGGGCTACCAAATCCGAAACGAACCATCCAATCATGTAAGCGTTGGATACCCATTTGATACGACAGCTTATAATAGTAGGTATCGACCGACATCACGATGGATTTGGTAAGGTTAACTGTACCATGGCCGCCTTTTTTCCAGTCACGGAAGCGGTGGCTATCTCCTGGTAAAGTAAAGTAGCCTGGATCATAAATGGTATCATTCCAGCCCATTAGCCCATAATGAATCACACCCAGTCCTTCAAAGGGTTTAATGGTAGATGCAGGAGGATACATACCTTGCAAAGCCCGGTTATAAAGAGGCTGATCAGGATCGTCGCGTAGGGCGCCATAATCCTTGAACGAGATACCTGAAATAAAAGGGTTGGGATCAAAACTTGGGTTACTTACAAACGCCAGTACATCGCCGTTTTGGGGGTCAATAGCAACAATAGCTCCTCTACGACCATTTAGCTGATCTTGGGCTACTTTTTGCAGTCCATAATCTAAGCTAAGGTAGATGTCATTACCAGGCACAGGCGGTGTGTTGTCCAGCTTACGTAAAATATCACCATGAACGTTGGTTTCTACCGCTTGGTGGCCTGCTTTACCTAACAATAAGTCCTCATAGTATTTTTCGATACCAATTTTGCCAATGAGGTCTGTCCCCGCATAACGCTCTTTATCAATTTCTTTAGATTCTTTGTCATTAATACGGCCCACATAGCCAATCACATGAGCAAATAATTCGTCATGAGGATAGCTGCGAGTGAGCTTACTTTGAATGCTTACCCCTTTAAAAAAAGGCTTTCGCTCACTAAATTGAGCCATCTGTTGATCATTAATGCCAATTTTAATGGTGACGGGATCATTTTTACTTTGTTCTATACGAGCCAAAATATCGGTAACCTCTTCATCCGTTAGATCGAAAATGGGCATCAACAACTCAAGGGTGCGTTTTGGATCTTGCACCTCATCAGGGCTAAGCATGGCCGTAAATACCGGTTTGTTATCCGCCAATAAATGACCGTTTCTATCGTAAATGTAGCCGCGAGAAGGAGGGTCTGAGATTAGCTTAACCCGGTTATTCTCAGCTTGAGTGGTATATTTTTCGTGAGAATATACTTGTAAATACCAATAGCGAGCCATTAGTCCTGAGAGACCTAAGAATATAAATAGCGCAGCAAATAAAATGCGGTTTAAAAAACTGCGATTTTCTTGGCGAGTATCTGAAGAGAGGGGTTGTTTCATTAAATTTATATACTTAGCAGGATGAAAAAGGAAATAGAGCTTGAAGGGGAGGTGGTTAATCAAAGTAACCAGTGGCAGCAATTATATCATAACAAATCAAAGCTCATTCTATTGCTCAATGATTTTTAGTGCAGGGAAAACTGTTGCAGTTTGGGTTCATATCACGCTATTATCAGGACTCACTAGGACGGGTGAGTTGATTTAAGTAAATCTATAGCTTGTGTGTTAGAATTTTGCACACTGACATTACAATAACATGGAAATAGGTTCCTTTAACCTAAGTATAAGTGATATATCCAACATGTTTTCTTCTATCTGGCAAGTCTTAAGCGCGCATCCTGAATTTTTTGCAATGTTAACCATTCCATTTGTAACGGCATTCGTTACGTGGGCGCACGTTTGGATGGCTTTGAAAATGTTGTTTTACCCTATTAAATTTTGGGGTATAAAAATTCCAAACTTGCCTTATGACTGGCAGGGTATTGGCTGGCAAGGTATTGTGCCGCGCAAAGCCGGGAAAATATCGGGTGTTATTGTTGATCAAACCTTATCAAAGCTTGGGTCACTTGATGAGTTCTTCAAGGCGATGGAGCCTGAAGAGATGGCCGACTTTATTACTAAAACCGTCGATGCCAATCTTGAGCACCTTATTGACGAGATTATGAATGAGCGCTCCGCTTCGTTGTGGAGTAACTTACCTTACGCTGTAAAGCGCCGTATTTATAGTTATGCCCATGAGCAGCTGCCTTCTATTATGCGCGAGCTGGTGGTTGATCTGACCTATAATGTCGAAGAATTAGTCGATATGCGCCAAATGATCGTGCGCACCATGGAAAATGACCGTCGTTTAATGGTCAATATGTTCTTAAAGGTAGGTCAAAAAGAAATCAACTTCATTTGGCACATTAGTGCGCTGATTGGGTTTATCTTTGGTATCGTGCAAATGTTTATTTATTTGCTGGTGCCTCAACACTGGACGGTTCCTTTCTTTGCAGCGATTTGGGGTTTTTTAACCAACTGGATTGCCATTTGGATGGTGTTTAACCCAGTTGATCCCAAGCCTATCAAATATATTCGTTTATTTAAGCGGGTAAAAGGTTTCCCCTTTATTGTGCCCGTGTTACCTCGAATAGACACCTATTACTGGCAAGGGGGCTTTATGAAGCGTCAGCCAGAAGTTTCTGAAGTCTTTGCTGCTATCGTGGTAGAAGAGCTGGTGACGTTAGAGAACATCATGAATGAAATGATGTATGGGCCAAAAGCGGCAGAAACCCGTAATCTAATGAAAAATCACTTGTATGGTATCCTAGAGTCTCCAGTGGTTAGCACCACTTTAAGATTAGGCTTAGGCAGACGTGAATTTGGTCAGTTGAAAAATACCATTATTGATAAATCAATTGATGCCACCATGGTGCCTATCCGTGATCCTGAGTTGAATAAAAGTCGAGCCGAGAAGATTTATGGCTTATTCTGTGAGCGTATTAAGGCACTGACTTCGCACGAGTTCCAAAACTTATTACGTCCCGCCTTTAGAGAAGATGAAACGACCTTGATTATCCTAGGCGGAGTCACCGGTTTCTTAGCAGGTTGGTTGCATTTAATTTTAGTATTTTTCCCAGTGAGCGGATAAAGTGCTAAAATATGTGCTTAGCTGAAGCTATCTATATGGCCATCGACACTATACAATATAACTATATATAAAATATTATAGGGATATATCAACTGTGATGTGCAAATAAAGGTAAAGCCACTCTATAGTTTGAGTGGCTTTGTTCGTCAAGAGATAGTAGAAAAACCTTAATAGACAATAAATAGCATCTAATCAAAGTAAGCTTGAGTCGTAAGCAGTAATAAGGTTACAGCCCTTTTGTTTTGGCCTTCTATTTTTTGAAGGGTCTGTTTTTGACAATGAATCAACACAGTAAAATTAAAGAATGATTTATCTAGCACCCACGGTAAGGTAAACATTTGATTTGAGTTTAGATCCTGTTATTTAACAAAATAGGTTTTAATAAATATTTATACGCTTACTAGAATAGGGGTTGTCTTTAATAACTCCTACCAAGCTTAAGCAACAGCATAGTAGTATTAGGGCGAGCGAATATGGTAATTACTGAGCTAGGATATTTTGCATTAGTTGCATCAATGATTTTGGCTTTATTGCAAGTGGTGCTGCCTACCATTGGTATTGCACGAAATCAGAGTCATTTGCAACGTTTGGCACCAAGTTTGGCTTGGTCACAATTCGTCGCAGTGTTGATATCTTTCTTAACACTTATGGCTGGCTTCTTCTATAACGACTTTACCTTAGTCTATGTGGCTCAGCATTCAAACTCGTTATTGCCTTGGTTCTATAAGTTATCAGCAACTTGGGGTGGTCACGAAGGCTCTTTACTATTATGGGTAACCATTTTAGCGGGCTGGTCGGCCATGGTGGCTTGGTTTAGCCGAGGCTTACCGCTGAATATGCGGGCCAGAGTATTGGTGATTTTAGGCGCTGTGCAGTTAATGATGCTGGCCATGCTTATTTTCACCTCATCGCCTTTCGAAAGAACCCTGCCTAATGTGCCTGTGGATGGGGCAGACTTAAACCCACTATTACAAGACCCCGGTCTAATTTTCCACCCTCCTATGCTGTACATGGGTTATGTCGGCATGGCGATTCCTTTTGCCTTTTGTATGGCCGCATTATGGGCCGGACGACTCGATGCAGTATGGACTCGATGGTCTCGCCCTTGGGCATTAGCTGCTTGGGGCTTCTTAACTTTAGGGATCGCTCTAGGCTCATGGTGGGCATATTATGAGTTAGGCTGGGGCGGTTGGTGGTTCTGGGATCCAGTAGAAAACGCTTCATTGATGCCTTGGCTGGCTTGTACCGCATTAATTCACTCATTGGCAGTAACTGAGAAGCGCGGTGTGTTCAAAGCATGGACCATTATGCTGTCTATCTTTGCCTTCGCTTTAAGCTTATTAGGCACTTTCTTAGTGCGCTCAGGGGTGATTACTTCTGTTCACTCTTTTGCGGCAGACCCGACTCGTGGTCTGGCTATCTTAGCTATTCTAGGTGTGGTTATTGGCTCAGGTCTCATTGTCTTTGCGTTACGTGGTTGGCGTTTAACCGTTGAAAGTAACTATGGTTTAAAGTCGCGTGAGACGCTACTGGTTATTAATAACATCGTAATATTAGTGGCCACTTTGGTGGTGCTACTAGGCACGCTGTATCCTATTATTGCTGACTTCTTTAATTTAGGTCAGGTATCGGTAGGCCCTCCGTATTTTAATGCGCTATTTGTGCCCTTAACTTGGTTGCTATTATTAACTATGGGTATGGGCTCTAATTTGCGCTGGAAACAGGACAAGCGTCCGTTGTTAGGCGTCACACTTACCATTTTAATCAGCAGTGCGTTACTAGCAGCGATCGCTACGTACTTATTTACCCAAAGTTTAAATCTACAGATTGTCGTTACCAGCTTACTGTGTCTATGGGTTCTGGGATGGATAATCTATGATATTAAAGATAAGACCAAGAACTCAGCCAGCCTTGGCTTAGGCATTAAGCGTTTAAAAGCTCATTATTGGGGCATGCAACTGGCTCATATTGGGGTGCTTATTGTTTCGCTAGGTATTGGGGTAACGAGTGCGTTAAGTGTCGAGAAAGACGTAGCAATGACCGTGGGAGATACGGTTGAAATCAAAGATTATGATTTCACTTTGGTTGACTTCGATGAGGTGCGCGGTAAAAACTATGATGCCATTCAGGCTGAGATTAAGGTAGAAAAAGACGGTAAGTTTGTCACTACTCTATATCCACAAAAACGTAATTATGTGGTGAGCAGTATGCCAATGACCGAAGCTGGGATTCAAACTACTTTCTTCCGAGATCTATATGTCGCTTTGGGTGAGCCCATCGATGAAAATGATTCTAATGGGAACTGGGCGGTACGTATTTATGTTAAGCCGATGATTGCTTGGCTATGGACTGGTGCTATCGTTATGGCATTAGGGGCGCTTATCAGCATGCTAGATCGCCGCTATCGTCTAAAAAAATCTGCATAGATTTTATTTCCGGTAATCATTAGTGAAAGGCGATTATCGGTAAGAGCGGTAAAGAATAACGGTAAATAACTGATGCAAAATTTGTATTAAGGATATGGTAAATGTCTGACCCATTGATGAGTAAATCACAGTTTAAGGTTTGGTTTTTAATTCCTCTGATTGTTTTCTTAGGTCTTATCGTTATGTTCTTTGCCCGATTAGGTAAGGACACTAACGTGGTATTTGATAATGCATTAAACCGACCAGTGCCAGAGTTCAATTTACCTTTATTGTCTGACCCTGACACCAAGGTAACCAATGCTGATTTACCAAAAACCCCTTTCATCATTAACGTTTGGGGCTCTTGGTGTCCTACTTGTTACGAAGAACATCCTTTCTTTATGGAGCTGCACCAACAGCAGGTGCCGATAGTCGGGGTTAACTACAAAGATGAGCTGGATAAGGCTCAAGAATACCTCACAAATGGCGGTGACCCCTATGTATTTAGCTTCAGAGATTTTGATGGTAGTTTTGCCATTGATTTAGGGTTAACTGGTGCCCCTGAAAGCTTTATCGTTGATACTCAAGGTAATATTCGTCAACATATTGTCGGTGAAATTAGTGCCGAAAATTGGCAGTCTAGGATTAAGCCTTGTATGGACTTATTGACAGAGATGGGTCAAAAACAAGCAGCACTAGATACTCCAGAGATCACTAAGCAGATTGCTGAGGTGTGTAAATGATTACTATAAAGGCCACAGCCCTAACCAAGCGTCTCATTGCTTTATTTAAAGTGTTGGCTTTGGTGCTTACCTTAGGCTCAGTGAGCAGCTTATCAAATGCTGCTATTGAGGTATTTGAGTTTGATAACCCAAGACAAGAAGCACAGTACCAAGCTTTGATTGAAGAGTTTCGTTGTCCAAAGTGTCAAAACCAAAACTTAGCAGGATCAGATTCTGTTATCTCTCAAGATCTAAAAAGAAAAACTTATGAAATGGTTATGGCAGGGCAGTCCGATGCTCAGATACGCGAGTATATGTATGAGCGTTATGGAGACTTCATCAGTTATAAGCCACCGGTACGGCCTTCGACCTGGATTTTGTGGTACTTCCCACCCGTGATTTTATTATTATTAATAGCAGGCTGGCTGATGCGTACTAAAAAAGCCAATAATAAAAAACAGGTCAGTAGCGTACCAGGCGGTGCTCAAGCTATTGACTTAGATAAGGTCGGGTCAAATTTAAGTGATGAAGAAGCCCAAAAACTTAAAGCATTACTTAAAGAGCATAGTAACGACAATATAAGCGATAAGAAATAATTAATCGCTAATACTTGTGTATCTAAGACTAATGTTTACCCAAGATTAATGTTTACCCAAGACTAAAGTTAAGCAGTGCATTTTGCTGTCACCACCATTGCGGTTTATATCTCAACTTGTAAGGAGTTAAATCATGCCAACGTTAGTGATTTTTGTCGCGCTGGCAATTTTATTGGCAATCATATTAGCAATTATAGTGCTTATGCCATGGCTGCGGGTGGATAGATCTGCTCAAAACGATCAGCTGATAGCGCTTAATGTTGAGGTATTTAAAGAGCGACTGGAAGAGCTAAAAGCTGACTTTAATGCCGGAGCAATGACAGAGTCTGAGTTTAAGACTCAGAAGACAGAGCTTGAGCGTCAGCTATTATTAGCCAGTGATGATAAGAATAGTGTGGTGTTAAATGACGGGCTTAAAGAAGAGAGCTTTAGCAGTGAGCAGCTGCTAAAAGCAAAGCGTGAGCAACAATTTACACGAAGTAGCAAAGCACGTTTAACACTGCTAATTTGTGTGCCTATCCTAATGATACTGGGCTATTTCCTCGCAGGCGATAGATCGCCGGTGGTCAACTTATGGCAGGCACAGGATAAAGTAGGTCAAGTAGCCGACGATCTATTGACGGGTAAGATTGATGCGCCGCCAGAATGGGCTACTGAAGACTCAGTGGGCCTAATGGGTGCCATTCAAACCAACGTCCATCATCATGCTCACGACCCTATGCGCTGGATGAGATTGGCAGATATATTATTGGCTTTCGAGGCCAATGAACAGGCCATGGAAGCTCAGGCTCGCGCGTATCGCTTGGCGCCTGAAGATGAAAACATTGCTGTCAGCTATGCTCAAACTAACTTCTTCACTAGCGGAGGTATGTTAGATGCTAGTAGTCGAAAAGCGTTAGAAGGGGTACTACAAAAGAATCCGGAGCATCAAGGGGCTCAAATGTTGATGGCAATGGGAGAAGCCCGTTCAGGTAACTATCAGCAAGCACAGGCCTGGGTAGAAAGATTGAAAGCAGGCATTATGGCAAGAGAGGGTGATCACAGTGAGGCGCTAAATAGCCTGGATGAGCTGAGTCGCAATATCGCTCAACAGCAGCAAGCAAGTCTTTCTGCAGCCAATAATGGCACGGCTGCCGCGTCAACCCAGACAGTGGCGGTAACCGTCACCCTGAATCCCAGCTTGACTCCATTATTAGCACCTTCGGACATCTTGTTTGTAACGATTCAGCAAGCCTCAGGTGGCGCTCCGCTAGCAGTAAAACGTCTACCAGCTTCAGAGTTGGCAAATGCAGCGAATGGCTTTAATATTAAGCTAAGTGATGAAGATGCTATGATGCCGACACAAACCTTGTCAAAAGCGATGCAACAAGGCAAGCAGTTAGTGTTGAAAGCTAGAGTAAGTAAATCGGGACAAGCGATGCAAGAAGCAGGTGATTTGGCTGCTAATGATTTACCGCTTAACTATCAGGATAATACTGAAGGTGAGCTGAAAGTAACTACTGAAATTAATAAACAGCTTCCTTAGTTAATTGACAGCGAAGATTTAAGTTTTGTTTGACTACTAAGTTTTAATTATAGCGGTATTTATTATTAAAATAGCTTGAGCTTTTTTTCATCTCAAGGTAAGGTATTTATGCTTAATATAACAGTCAAACAAGACTTGTCTGAGGCGTCATTAGTTGTAGCCACCTAATGAATCAACCCTATTCAGGGCTAGGGCTTGTGGTTACCATTATATTGTTATTTAAGACATATTGTTATTTAAGACGCTTTTTTTTAAGATGATTTTTCATCGACACAATTCAAGAGGATTACCACTATGATGCGTATTATTTTGCTAGGGCCTCCAGGGGCAGGTAAAGGGACCCAAGCACAGTTCATCTCTAAAGAATACGATATTCCACAAATTTCAACCGGCGATATGCTACGTGCTGCTATTAAAGAAGGAACAGAGCTAGGCAAAAAAGCTGAAGGCATCATGAAGTCAGGTGGTTTAGTCTCTGATGATCTAATCATCAATTTAGTAAAAGAACGTATTGAGAAACCTGACTGTGCAAACGGTTGTATCTTCGATGGTTTCCCACGCACTATCCCTCAAGCAGAAGCTTTGATTGAAGCTGGCGTTGATATCGACCATGTGGTAGAAATTAGTGTCCCAGATGACGAAATCGTTTCTCGTTTATCTGGTCGTCGTCAGCATCCAGGTTCTGGCCGTGTTTATCACCTAAAATACAACCCACCTAAGCAAGAAGGCTTAGATGACGTTACTGGTGAAGCGCTAATCCAACGTGATGATGACAAAGAAGAAACGGTTCGTGATCGTCTGGCCACTTACCATGAGCAAACCTCTACTTTGGTTGGTTTCTATCAGAATAAAGCCAAAGAAGATGCTAATGCGCCTAAGTATCATCAGTTTGATGGCACCAAAGATATCGAAGTGGTTAAGCAAAATATCCTTAGCGCACTTAAAGGCTAATTTGATTTTATAACTAAATCAGAAGCTGAATTGAAGATTTAGTATATAAGTCACTAAAAAGCCCCTTAATCTAATAGATTAAGGGGCTTTTTTATTGGTCATGAAAAAAGCCACTATAAGTAACTTATAGTGGCTTTAGTGAGATTAGTTATATAACTGATAACCGATCAATCATAGAAGGATTAAGCGTTGCCTTCAGCGTCAGCAACTTGCTGTTGACTCTGAGCATAGGCTTGGTCAAAGTTAACAGGGGCTAACAATAATTGTGGGAAGCTACCGCGGGTTACGATATCACTGATCACTTCACGAGCATATGGGAACAAGATATTAGGGCAGTAAGCACCTAAAATTTGACCAATTTGATCTTCTGGAATGTCTTTGATTAAGAAGATACCAGCTTGATGAACTTCAGCGATAAAGGCTGCTGAACCTGCGTTTTGTGCATTTACAGTAACAGTTAAAACCACTTGATAATGATCTTCATCTAAGGGTTCTGCATTGGTAGCTAGATTAATGTCTAGCTCTGGTTGCCATTCTTTAGTAAATACTTCTGCACCTGCTACCTCAAGTGACATGTCTTTTACATAAATACGCTCAAGGGCTAGTTGAGGTTGTGCTTGTTGTTCAGCCATGAAAAATGTCCTTTTTTAAATTAGATTTTATGATTATAAAATTATAAAGCATACCCAATGCATAAATATTAAGCATTTAGCATTTCATCAAGTTTACCACTTTCATTCAAGGCGTTTAGTTGATCAAAGCCACCGATGAAAGTTTCGCCGATAAAGATTTGTGGCACAGTTCTGTAGTTGTTGGTCTTCTTCATTAAAGCCATACGCTCATCAGAACTCATATCATGCATACCAATTTCTTTATACTCAATGCGTTTTGATTTCAAAAGTTGTTTGGCGTTTGAGCAATAAGGGCAAATAGGGGTTGTATATACAGTAACAGGAGCAGTCATGAACAATCCTTTTAGTTTTATAAAATATTTACGGGTGTGGCCTTTAATATTAATTGTACCAAAACACCGTTCCTTATAATTAAGGGTTTATCTGACATTTTGTACCAGATATATTACTTAATGTGTGCAAGGTATCGTAGGGTAACTGCAGTCTATAAACAATCGCTGCTTTAAGGTAAAAATCAAAATAATAACATTAAGGCCATACTAAACTGTATAAACAGGGACGACCTTATTTTTGTTATTTATTTAGCTTTTACTTTGGCTTTTCCATCCACAGTTTTTGATTTTTTTACTGTGCCGCCAACCAGTGGCATGCCTGCTGCTTGCCAGCCACCAATACCGCCGTCAAGACGAAATACGTTTGGTTTGCCAATCATTTGAACCGCAGCCCCTGCTTGAATACCCATATCACAAACTACCACAACTGGAGCTTCAATGGCTCTGATCTCTTCTAAGCGGTCTTTTAATTGGGTGAAAGGGATATTGCGGCTACCCTGGATATAACCTGTCTCAAACTTTTTCTTAGCACGAATATCAATAATTTGTGCATTTTGAGAGTTAACTAAGGTACCTAAAGTATTGGGCGAAATCTTTTTACCACTGCGTTTGTTTTCCACCGTGAAAAATAAAAAGATAAGGACAGCTAGAGTACCAAATAAAAAAGGGTGGTTCCCCATAAATTCAAGCCAACGATCTAGTGACAAAACACTTCTCCAGTAAAATTTTTATGGCAATTATTATAACGTGATAAGCGTTAGAATGCATTAACGACAATAGAGAATTGCTAACTTAACGGTTAGAATTCTCTATTTAAAGTATTTGAGTCAATATCTAATAAGTGGGGGTGTCTGCCTCTGCTTGCAAGGTCACTAAGCTTTCGACCCGGCGCTGCATGACCTTACCTTCTGCTACCGCTTCCCACAGCGCACAGCCTTTACTATTGTGGGTATGTTTGCAGTCTCTAAACTGACAGTCACCAGCCAAAGGATATAATTCAACGAAGCCTGCAATAATATCATCCGGAGTTAAGTGCCAAATGCCGTATTCACGAATACCTGGGGTATCGACAATACCGCCTTGAGTAAGGTCTTCAGGATTAAAAGGCAATAAGCGACTGGTGGTAGTGGTGTGCTGACCTAGCTTGGAGTTGGTAGAGATGACATTAACGCTTTGATCAGAGTTGGGCAGTAAGGCGTTAACTAAGGTGCTTTTACCCACCCCTGATTGACCAGCAAAGATCACCAGCTTATCTTTAATTTGTTGCTGTAAATCAGTAAGGCCCAGTTCAGCCTGCTGCTGTAATGGCTCAATGTCTGTCAGCTTAGTCTTATCTGCAACTTTTTTACTACTGGCCTGTGAGGGATTGAGTAAAATATTTTCAGGGCAGGGGGCTGCGGTTAGCACAGTCTCATAGCCCAAGCTTTCATATTCGCTAAGTAAGTTCTTAGTGAAAGCGTAGTCTTCAATTGCCAATAGATCGGCCTTATTTAGCACCAACAGAGGCTTAACATCGGCATGATGACAAACCACCAAATAACGGTCTATAAGATTAGGAGCAGCAGCAGGCAGCGGGGCAAAAACAATGGCTAAAATGTCTACATTGGCGGCCACTGGCTTAAGCTTATGGTAACGGTCTGGGCGCGAGACTAAAGAGGTACGTGGTTGAACCGATTCAATACGGCCAAAGCCCGTATTAGGGTCAGCGACCCAGCGAACCTTGTCTCCCGTTGCTAACATAGGTAAGTTGGTACGGACATGACAGCGCCAAATATCACCTAACTCGATGGCCTGCCAAAAAGGTTCAGGCTCACCTTCTTCCACGACAGGCGGGTTTGGAATAATGGCCGGTAATGAGGTGACTTGAACCTCTAGCTGTTTGCCATAATGAGCCATAACCACACCATCCATCAAGCTACCATCAATTGAGTCTTGTTGCTGAGCTTGTTGTTTATCAATGCGTCGAAGTTGTTGCTTGGTTAGCTTACGTTGTCTTATCAAAGCCATAAATTCAAGTTACCTATAATATTGCAGTGTGCTTAAGTAAGCGCGAGGGTTACTAAAAACAGTGACAGTGAGTATCAGAGTGTCTAGGATATAGTTTATTGGGCGTTGGTACAATAAATTCAAAGTTTAAGTGTTATAGTGCGTGAATAGTTAAGGAGCCAGAGGCTAAATTTGGTAACATAGTCAGATTGAGTCTTCTAGCTATTTGTAGACCCTAATAAAGGACTTAGCTCCCTATAATTAACTCTATTTTTAATCTATTTTTGTGAACTAAAAGTGTCTAGGAAATGTTATGAGCGATCATCCCAATAAAATTAAAATTAAAAACCAAGGTAAAAAAGGTCTTATCTGGATTGATTTGGAAATGACTGGTTTAGATACCATGAATGACGATATCATTGAAATTGCAACCATCGTAACTGATGAAGACTTAAATGTACTGGCTGAAGGCCCAGTGTTTGCTATCAAGGTTTCTGATCAAAAGTTGAATGCCATGGATGAGTGGAACACCAAGCAGCATGGTCAATCGGGGTTGATTGATAGAGTGCGCCGTAGCACTGTGACGCTTGAGCAAGCCGAAAAAGAAACCATAGAATTTTTAAATAAATGGGTAGATGAAGGCAAATCTCCGATGTGTGGGAATTCAATTTGCCAGGACAGACGTTTTTTAGCGCGTCAGATGCCTCAATTGGAGCGCTTCTTCCATTACCGTAACCTAGATGTCTCTTCTATTAAAGAGCTATGCTACCGTTGGCGTCCTGATATTCTTAAAGGGGTAGAGAAGACCGGCAGTCATTTGGCTATGGATGATATTCGTGACTCGATTCGTGAGCTTAAGCACTACCGTCAGCATTTCTTTAAG
Source organism: Psychrobacter sp. UBA3962 (assembly GCF_002385225.1). Lineage (GTDB taxonomy): Bacteria > Pseudomonadota > Gammaproteobacteria > Pseudomonadales > Moraxellaceae > Psychrobacter. Next base: position 123,062 of record NZ_DGDC01000010.1, read on the forward strand.
TTATTAGACTAATCAAATGATATTAAAAGGATAGTCTTTAGGGAGTAATATCTCTTTTGTAAGCTAATATCTGGAGCTATCCAAACCGAGCCTTTGGCTAACTGAGTTTGTGTTTAAACTTTGATCATGAACTTAACCAGCTGAAGGCTTTCTTTTTGCTCTAATTCTGTGCTTGTGCTTACTGCAATAACAGCTTCGACCTGTTGATAAGAGCTGTCAGGATTTATTACTCGCCAATCCCCCAAAACGTAACGGGGCTTGGTTGAATTGTTTTCGTTATCAGTGATAACTTCATGGACATTAGGACGGTGAGTGTGACCATGTAATAAGGCCTCTACAGGCTTTAAAGCCTTATGTACTGCCTGTTGATTAACGTCCATAATGGACATTGATTTTTGGGTTTTATTTAAGGCACTTTTTTGACGAATTTTTCGTGCCCAAGCTATTCTTTTATGCAGGGGTCTTTTTAATAGTATCCACTTGATAAGAGGGTTACGGGCTATGACCCGAAAACGTTGATAGGATTTATCATCGGTGCATAACGCATCGCCATGCTCAAATCGGAAGGTTTTATTGCCGATACTTACTAAGTAGGGCTCAGTAACTAGCTCACCATGAAATAAATCACAGAAGCGTTGCCCGATCAAAAAGTCACGATTGCCGTGCATTATTTTAATTTTGCAGCCTTGATTACTCAGGTGCTTCAGCTTCTCGATGATAGGAGTGAGCCAGTGTTGTTTGGCTTCAACAGCTGTTAAACTTAAGTAGCGGTCATCACCGACCCAGGCATCGAACCAATCTCCAAGAATATAAAATTCAGTCAAATTGGGTAAAGCGATTAAATCATCAACTAAAGCTAAAAAAGCCTGCACTAAGGCAGGCTCATCCGCTGATAAATGCAAGTCACTGATAATCACTCGGCGTATATCATAGGGCCGAGTGGTTATCAAATGGCTATAATCAATAACAGCAGGGTCATCTGTTAGCATCATATCATCAGTAACTTATAATTAGCGATGGGCTAAATTATTCAGAAACCATAACTGCAGATTCGATGATAACAGGCTCTTTTGGCACATCAGCATGCATACCGTAACGACCTGTTGGAACGCCTTCAATTTTCTTAACCACATCCATGCCGCTGGTTACTTTACCAAATACAGTGTAGCCCCAACCTTGCATGTTTTTGCCAGAATGGTTTAAGAAAGCGTTGTTTTTTACGTTAATAAAGAACTGGCTAGTGGCTGAATGTGGGTCTTGAGTACGAGCCATAGCGATTGTGCCTTCTTCGTTCTTAAGGCCATTGTCTGCTTCGTTTTCGATAGGAGCGTTTGTGCTCTTTTCGTTCATGTCAGCGTCCATACCGCCGCCCTGTACCATGAAGTCTGGGATAACGCGATGGAAAATAGTGCCATCATAGTGACCAGATTTTACGTAAGACACGAAGTTTTCTACAGTCTTAGGTGCTTTTTCAGAATTTAATTCGATAACTACTTCACCCATTGAGGTGTTTAACTGAACTACAGGCATATCACTCATTTTTGTATCCTTAACATTGGTTGTAACATTGGTGTTGGTATTGGTGCCGGCATTATTAGTTGGGGTTGTATTGGTGTTGGTACAGCCCATTAAAAAAAGAGGCATCATTAAAGTGCCAAAACCTAAAGTTTTAAATGCATTCACAAGATGTCCTAGAGGGCTTTTATTGGACTGAGTGCCAAATAAACCCAAGCTATATTAACATTTGATTAATAATTGGTTTTTTTAGGGGTTAAAGATATTAACTACAACCAAGTCTTCGTTAATTTATTTCTGCTAGTAGCAGATAACCCCTTGTTTAAAAGGCGTATTAACTCTATATAAGTATTATTATTTAGTATATAGAATGGATACGCTTAAATTTAAAGGGGTAGTCTAACCTCTTTTTTTTAGGTTGTCATGTGTCTAGCTGTTACAGGGTTTGGTAAACCTGATAGAATGGGGCAAATTTTTACAAATTCAAAAGTAATACCCAAGTTTTTATAGGAGAAGTAATTCGATGAGTACTGAAAATAATAAAACAAATGCCTCAGCTGAGCCCAAAGAGGATCAAAAAAACGATTTTATTCGTCACATCATCCGTGAAGATGTTGCCAACGACAAATATGAGCAGATTATCACTCGCTTCCCGCCAGAGCCGAATGGCTATTTGCACTTGGGTCATGTGAAATCAATCTGCCTAAACTTTGGTATTGCTAAAGAGTTTGAGGGTATTTGTAACCTACGTTTTGATGACACCAACCCCACCGCCGAAAAGCAGGATTATATTGATAATATCAAAAATGATGTTAAATGGCTGGGTTTTGAGTGGGCGGATAAGCCTTACTATGCTTCTGATTATTTCGATCAGTTACATGAGTGGGCCATTAAGCTAATTAAGCAAGGCGATGCTTATGTAGACTTGCAAACTCCTGAACAAATTCGTGAAACTCGAGGATCATTTAATGAACCAGGTAAACCTTCTCCGCAGCGTGATGCGAGTGTAGAGGATAACTTACAGCGTTTTGACGATATGAAAAACGGTAAGTATGCAGAAGGTGAAGCGGTATTGCGTGCCAAGATTGATATGGCCAGCCCTAATATGAACATGCGTGACCCTGTAATCTACCGTGTGATGAAACAGTCGCATCACCAAACGGGCGACAAATGGTGCATCTATCCGATGTACGATTACGCCCATCCTTTATCAGATGCGATTGAGGGGATTACCCATTCAATTTGTACTCTAGAGTTTGAGGATCACCGTCCATTTTATGATTGGGCAGTAGAGAAAGTTAGTGCTGAAGGGGGTATTAAATACCCACCCCATCAATACGAGTTCAGCCGTCTAAATGTTGACCATACCATGACCAGTAAGCGTAAGCTTAAGCAATTGGTAGATGAAGGCATTGTGACTGGTTGGGATGATCCTCGTATGCCTACCATTGCTGGTATGCGTCGTCGTGGTTACACCCCTGAAGGTTTACGTGATTTCTGTGAGCGTGTGGGCGTAACTAAGTCTGATAGTGTTGTGGATTTCCGTTTACTTGAATTTAGTATTCGTCAGTCGCTTGAGAATACAACAGCACGCGGTATGGCGGTTCTAAAACCTCTTAAAGTAACCATTACTAACTTTGAGGAAGCTTTAAGTGAGTGGGAAAGCTTAAAAGATGAAGGGGTAAACGCGCGCTGGGATGAGGCTGAAAAAACCTTATGGATTAACCAGCCTAAGCATCCTAACGTGGATATGGGTGAGCGTGAAATTCCGTTTACTGAAACGATCTATATTGATCAAGGGGATTATGAACTTGAGCCACCAAAAGGCTACAAGCGCTTGTCTCCTGAAAAATCAGAAATCCGTTTACGTAACACCTATGTATTGGCAGTTACCGAGCATGTGCTAGATGACGCAGGCAATGTAGTGGAGTTAAAAGCCACCATTGATAAAACTACTTTGGGTAAAAACCCTGAAGACCGTAAAGTCAAAGGTGTTATTCACTGGGTATCTGCCACCAAAGGGGTACCAGCCACTGTGCGTATGTATGAGCATTTATTCTCAGCAGAAAACCCAAGTGCGGTGCCTGATCTTCATGATGCCTTGAATCCAAATTCATTGACCGTACTTGAAGCGGTGGTAGAGCCCTCATTGGCCAATGCCGAAGCGGGCAGCCGTTTCCAGTTTGAACGTGAAGGCTACTTCGTGGCAGACGCAGAAGAGCACACTGCGGATAAGCCAGTGTTTAACCAAATTGTTAGTCTGCGTGATAACTATAAGCCAGAATAGCACAAGCTATAAGCTAAGGTAGTAAACCGTAGATGCCCATACTTCATAACTCTTATAAGTAGGGCGCACAATAAAAAGAGGAGCTATATTTAGCTCCTCTTTTTTTATGGATAATTTATGGTAGGGAAGCTTTGAGAGCTTGGCATTAAGCGGTCTTTTCTTGTTTTGCAGTGACCAAGTGCTCAGTACCAAATTCTTTGCGTTTATTGGCAAAGAATCTATCTAGTCTGTCCATGGCATCTTCTAGATCAAACAAGTTTGGCAGGAAGACCACGCGGAAATGATCGGGTGCGTCCCAGTTAAAGCCGGTACCTTGAACCATTAATACTTTTTCTTCGATTAATAGATCCATCATAAACTGCATATCATCTTCGATAGGATAGATGGTGCGGTCTAATTTAGGGAAGCAGTAAAAGGCACCTTGTGGCATAGTGCAGGAAATACCTAGAATGGCATTTAAGCGCTCAACCGCCAATTGACGCTGCTTATACAGTCGACCTGATTCCGCTGTTAAATCTTGCATACTCTGATAACCGCCCACAGCAGTTTGAATCGCATGTTGAGCCGGCACGTTGGCACACAGTCGCATTGATGCCAACATATCCAAGCCTTCGATGAAGTCGCTAGCATACTCTTTATTACCTGATAGCATTAACCAGCCTGCACGGAAGCCGGCAATACGGTGCGATTTAGACAGACCATTGTAGGTTAGGGTTAAGACATCTTGGGCTAGGGTACACATAGGGGTATGAACCGCATCATCATATAAAATACGGTCATAGATCTCATCAGCCATTACCACTAGGTTATATTCACGAGCCAGCTCAAGAATCTCTAATAGCACTTCATTTGAATACAACGCCCCTGTTGGGTTATTGGGGTTAATGACCACAATACCGCGGGTTTTATCGTTAATCTTCGAGCGGATATCTTCAATATCAGGTTGCCAGTTTTTATCTTCGTTACAGCGATAATGGACGGCCGTACCCCCAGCTAAGTTAGCCGCTGCGGTCCATAGAGGATAATCTGGCATTGGGATAAGCACTTCATCACCATCATTCATCAGCGCTTGCATGGTCATAACAATAAGCTCAGACACTCCATTGCCTAGATAGACATCACGAACATCGACCGCAGATAACAAGCCTTTTGATTGGTAATACTGCAGAACCGCTTTACGGGCTGAGAAAATCCCCTGAGAATCTGAATAGCCTGTTGCATTATGCAGATTTAGAGCCACATCTTGTAAGATTTCATGAGGAGCATCTAAGTTAAAAGGCGCAGGGTTTCCCACGTTTAGCTTTAAAATTCGTTGACCTTGAGCTTCCATCTGCATGGCTGTCTTTAACAAAGGACCACGGATGTCATAGCAGACGTTTTGAAGTTTGTCAGATTTTTTTAGAGGTCGGCGATTGGGGGTAGGGGCAGTATTGGTCATGGTACGGTTACTCGTGCTTTGATTAGAAGACTGGGAATTAGTGGAGATTTGCGTTTCAGGGTCTAAAGAGATTGAAGGGTCAGCTGAGTTAGTAGCGGTATCTGGTAATTCACCGCGTAACAAATAACCTTCAGAGCAGCCTAAGATAGTGGCTAGAGCGGGAAGTTTTGAGGAGACAATACCATTTATACCTCGTTCCCAATTTGATATGGCACCACGGCTAACCTTTGAGCCGGCATCTGTCATGGCGGTTGCCAGTTGCTCAGCGGTTAGTCCTTTGGCTTTACGCAGCTTACTAAGCCGTTCTCCTTGAGCCTTGAACTCTGATTGCTCACTCATAGCGACTACTCTCTAAGTATTAAATTAAATAACAGCATTAAAATGCTTATAAAGGTCATTGCTAATAAAACAAAATCTATCAGCTTATGCAAGATATTATTGCATTGATAATTATTTTGCAATAGCCATAATGCAAGTAAAACTTGCATTCTAATATTAATTCTAATTTTCTATGCTAAGGGTCTATCTCAGCACTATTTAAAAAAGACCAGTAAAATAAATAGGTTAGTAATTAATATCAGTCCATTAAACTTACGAGAAATTATCTATTTATCATTATGTAACCAATCATGGAATTTAACTTTAATTTAGCTGTTGTCTCAGTTAGAGGTTGAAGCAGACGTTTTTAGCCTCATTAATTAACTTAGTCTCATTCAATTAATAACACAGTCACACTAGTATTGAAGTAGAGAAATAATCAATACTTTAGATTCCGGACTTTAAATTCAGAGTTATTAAAATAAATAGTTATTAAAATAAAATGAGTCAACAAATATTATAAATAAGGAACAGCTATGCAAGATTCTCAATTAACTAAAGAAGAAATTGCCCAATTAACAGAAGCCGATTGGCGTGAGCGACTTACTGATTCGGAGTATTTTGTACTACGTGAAAAAGGAACGGAACGACCTTTTACGGGCATTCACAATGATATGAGTGAGGAGGGAATTTACCGCTGTAAGGGGTGTGGTGCTAAATTATTTGACTCGAATAATAAGTTTGATGCTGGATGTGGTTGGCCAAGCTTTGATGCTACAATTGAAGAGTCGGCCATTGATGAGCACCTAGACACCTCTCATGGTATGCGTAGAGTTGAAGTGACTTGTAGTAACTGCGGTGGGCACTTGGGGCATGTGTTCCCTGATGGGCCTAGAGAGACCACAGGATTAAGATATTGTATTAACTCTGTGGCCATAGATTTAGAGCCCAAAGCTTAATTCTGTGACCAACTATTTTGTGACAAGCTATATAGCCCTAGATAATAATAATTCACTTCAAGGAAGCACACATGACAACAATTTATGATTTTAATGCCAAAGATTTAAATGGCAATGAGGTTGACTTTGGTCAATTCAAAGACAAAGTGTTATTAATCGTTAATACTGCCAGTAAATGTGGCTTTACCCCGCAATTTGAAGAGCTAGAAGAGTTGCACCAAAGCTATAAAGATCAGGGTTTGGTGATTATTGGTTTTCCTTGTAATCAATTTGGCAGTCAAGACCCAGGTAGTAATGAAGAGATTGGTGCTTTTTGTCAGAAGAATTACGGGGTAAGCTTCTTAATGATGCAGAAAATCGACGTTAATGGAGACAATGAGCATCCTCTATATACTTGGCTAAAAAAACAAGAAGGCGGGTTTTTAACTGATGGTATTAAGTGGAATTTCACCAAGTTTCTGATAAACCGTCAGGGTGAGGTAGTTGATCGCTATGCTCCTACTACTAAGCCTAAGGCCATAGAATCAGATATAGTCAAACTATTGGCGTAGCGTCGTTGCTACAGCAGTGATTTTGGTAGGTTTGGGTTAAATTTAATATTTGATCTCCATAGCCCATCAGTCATAAAACTATTTACCTAGAAAACACTGGTTGGCTGACCCTTAATATTTTATAAAACTAGCTTAAATAATGGGTAACACTTGAGGGTGTTATCCATTTTGTTTTTTGGCTAAAGTGTTAAACTATCGGCTATTGATAGATATTTTAAATTCAAAATAAAAGTTTTAGTGAGAAAAATCATGCGAATTCGTAAACTATTTAAATTTGAAAACGCACATATTGTGCGTAACTGTAGTTCGGATAGGTGTAAGCGCTCTATACATGGGCATAGCTATCAGATCGAGCTTATTTTGCAAGCTGATAGACTAGATAATGGTCAAATGGTTTATGACTTTGGACTGTTAAAATCGTCTATTAAAGACATTATTGATAGCTTTGATCATGCCATTTGTTTTTGGAACAAAGATGATCCTGAATACATTGAGATGTGTAAGAAATTCAGTGCCCGCTGGATTAGTTTGCCTGTTTCTCCTTCCGCTGAGCAGTTTTCAAGAGTAATTTTCTTTTGGGCGCAAAGTATTCTTGATCAGACTAAAATGGCCAATGGTGAGGCGGGAGTTAGTGTTTATTCTGTTATTGCTCATGAGACGGCGACAGGATATGCGCAATGCTTTGCAGAGGACATTACTAATGAACATATGGGCTTATTAAGGTTGGAGGACTTTGAATTTAGTCAGCAGGTAATGCAAGAGTGGACCGACCCAAAAATGTATCAAAAACTGATAGCGGGCGAGCCTTTTGTGAACCCTGAAGTGACGCTTCAAGTAAAAGCTTAATGCTTTAATTATATGAGCCAGAAATAACAGCTCAGTCCTTCTAATAACCGCTCAATTATAATAAGTAATATAAATATCGCCTTTAAAAAATTGATTGATAGTAACTATGCGAGGCAGACAATGGCAAGCCAACAAAAAGAGATTATCTTAAAATCTGAAGCAGATACCGAAGCTTTGGCTCAGAAATTGGCTAAGGCCAATCTTACTGGTAGCGTCTGGCTGTCTGGCGATCTGGGCGCAGGTAAGACCACTTTGACCCGCTATTGGCTAAAAGCCTTAGGCCATCAAGGCTCAGTAAAAAGCCCAACCTATACTTTGGTTGAGCCCTACGAGTTGGCTGAGTCTAACAATGCGTTGATAGAGCGTGTTTATCACGCTGATTTGTACCGATTACAAGACCCTGAAGAATTATCATTTATAGGTTTTGAAGAATATCTAGAAGATGATAAAGCCTTGGTTATCATTGAATGGGCCAGCCGAGCAGAAGACTACTTACCACCGCCCACAATGACTCTGGATATCACGGTGACAACCCAAGAGGGTGAACAAATTAGACGAGTCAATATACAGTCTAAGGAAGATATTAGCTTTGATATTCTTTGATTTCATTAGAGGTTACATGCGACTAGGCTAAAACAAATTAACCACCATAAGGTAGCCGTCTTGACGGATAATATTTTTTAATATCAGTGTTTATAACCCTCTGCATCTATCTGTTTTTCAATTCAATTTTAACTTCATTGACAGCCTATTATGACTTTCAGTAGTAACTCAACATCACTATCGCAGGAGCAAGCTGCTGCGGCTGGTGGCAGTAACCGTATCAAAAAGCTACCTCCGCTGTTGGTCAACCAACTTGCTGCGGGTGAGGTAGTAACGCGTCCAGCTTCTGTGGTGAAAGAGCTTATTGAAAATGCCATTGATGCTGGGGCCAAGCATATTGATATTCGAATTACTCAAGGCGGCATGGGCATTATTGAGGTAGCTGATGATGGTTGCGGTATTCATCCTGATGACATGATTATGGCAGTCACCCGATTTGCTACCAGCAAAATTGCTGATGTGGCTCACCTGCAAGGAATTGCAACTTTAGGGTTTCGTGGTGAAGCGCTGGCCGCGACGGCGGCAGTGTCTAGGCTGACATTGACCAGCTGTAGTGATGATAGTGGTATAGGGCGTGAATTGAATGTGGCTGGGATTTTGGAAGATACGCCGCAGCTGATACCTGTAGTTCGCTCTAAAGGCACCACAGTAACGGTCAAAGATTTATACTTTAATGTGCCGGCTCGGCGCGGTAATTTAAAGTCTATTTCAACTGAATATGCCCATATTGAAATGGTGGTAAAACAATTAGCCTTGGTTTCCAGTGATGTAAGCTTCAGCTTATGGCACAATGATAAGCGTAGATTTAACTTCGAATCTATCGCCAGCAGTGATAAAGGGACCACTTATAGTATTAGGGGTTCCGAAGCGATGAAATCTACAGTGATGCAGTCAGTGCTGGCACGATTGACAGCATTGCTGCCAACCAGCCATGATCAGGCTGAACTGTTTAGTGACAGTAACTTGCAGCCCATAAATATCAGTTTGGAGGGGCTGCGACCCCAAAGTGCATGGCAGGAAGGAACTGAGGAGAATTTAGCCATCACCGGCTTTCTGATTCCTAGCCCAAGAGCCCTATCAAGCTCAAGCTACAAACTCATTTATATTAATGGTAGATTGGTAAAAGATAGGCGGATTTCGCAAAGTATTCGTGACAGTGCGGCCAATTTATCAGGCATTAATAGTCTAGGCTATGTGCTGTTTTTTAATTTACCTAAGGCGTGGCTAAACTTAAACGTTCATCCCTCGAAACAATGTATCAAGATTCAAAACCTAGCCAATGTGATGGCTCATCTTGAAATAGGGGTTCGAGATGCGCTTCAGCTTTGGCAACATCGTCAGCCAGCTGAAGTTGTAGACGATGAGGCGAATCCCTCATCATCAACAGTAGCTGGCACTGATTCGGATTCGGTTGCGCCGAGCCAGTTTATCGATAAGGCTACTGATGACTTCATTAATTCCTCCATTAATAACGACAATAATTATTTAACTAAGCAGTTAGCTAATAATTTGAATAAAGTTCAACAGTCTAAAAGTGACTATGAGCTTAGCGAAGGGCAGAGTAATTTAACTAGCAAAGTAGATCGTGACGCCAGTACTGCTGTAGACTCTAACCAGAAGTTGCAAACTTTATTTACTCAGAACGTGGCTGCTAGCATTGTGGCTGGGACAGAAGCTGCTGAAGTAGCCTCAAATCAGTTGATTGGTCTGGCTATCTTAGATAAGTGTCAAATATCTCAAGCACTATTAAATAAACTGCAGGGAAATGAAGGGCAGGATGACCACTCGTTGTCGTCATCTGATAATGGCTTATTGCTGTTAATCCAGGCCAATCAAAGTGTTTATTTGTTGACAGAGCAGGGGTTTAAGTCAGGATTACAAAATATCAGCATAGATTTGGCCTCTTCCTTAACCAATCTTCAGTCATTGTCCGAGTTAAATGGGATACTCAGCAGAGTGGCGCTATTATCAGACGCAGACCATCAACAGCTTTTAGCAAGAGCTGTAACCCAATTATCGTTCCTAGAGCTGGCTTCACTGATGATTAAAAGGTTTTAAACAAAACCGCTATCAAAGTCACATACATCATTAACAATATATTCATACATTACTCAAAGAGAGCGTTATTATGAGTGTAGTTGACCACTCGATAAAATTAGCATCGGATCAGACAATTTTGCCAAAGCAGGGTTTACCAAAAATGCCTTTACCAAAAAACAGTGTGGTTTGTTTGATGGCACCCACCGCCAGTGGCAAAACCTCTCTGGCATACGAGCTATACGAGACAGGCAAATTTGAGATTATCTCTGTAGACTCTGCTCTGATTTATAAAGATATGAATATTGGCACCGCTAAGCCAACATCAGAGGAGTTGTTGCAATATCCGCACTATTTGGTTGATATCATTGACCCTACCGACACTTACAGTGTGGCAAGCTTCGTCAATGATGTGGAGCGTTTGATCGAAGAGATTCATGGTCGCAATAAAATCCCGTTACTTGTGGGTGGCACCATGATGTATTACATGGCTTTATTTGATGGACTTTCTGCAGTCCCAGACACTGATACACAGGTGCGAGAGGAAGTAGAGCAGTGGCGAAAACAGCAGGGTATAGAAGCGCTACATCAGTATTTGCAGCAAGTAGACCCAGTTATTGCTGAGCGTTTGCCATTAGGCGATACCCAAAGGATTACCCGTGCCATTGAAGTTTATAAGCAAACCGGTAAGCCATTAAGTGAGTGGCAGAAATTGCCTAAGCAGGCTTTGTCTAATAATCCAGAACAGTACTGGTTAGGGTTGGCAGTGATGCCAGATAGGGCTTGGTTACATGAACGTATTGAGCTGCGATTGCAACTTATGTGGCAGCAAGGTTTCTTTGAAGAAGTGATTAACTTATTACAGCAATATGAGCTATCAGCTGATATGCCTTCAATGCGCTGTGTGGGTTATAGACAGGTAATAGATTACTTGTTTTTAACAGATCATCCGGCGGCAAAACTGCTAGTAAATAATGGTGAAGCTGTTGAAAATAAAGGTTTAACTGTTGATGGCCTTGATGAGGTGACTGCTTGTCAAGATATGAAAAATAAGGCATTATATGCCACACGACAGCTTGCAAAACGCCAATATACTTGGCTTAGAAATTTAGTAGCCAGTTTTGATCCCTCTAATGTTGAACTAGCGAATGCTGACCAACAGGATAGTAATATCACTGATCAGCGTCAGATCCCTCAGACAGATACCCTCAACACGTCTGCCCAACTTGACTGTGGCAACAAAGTGGTTCATGCTTTTGCGACTATTACTGAAGCCAAAGATTATTTAAGCTCTAGATTGTAACAGTTCTAAAGCCGGTAATAAGTTTTCTAAAGCTAATAATAACAAGCTAAAAAAATTTACTTACACTATATAACACTTACTCTGGACTAATTTGCTAGTACGGACAGCCAAAAAAATGATATGGTAAAGCTATTATAAATATAAACGACGATATTTGAGAATAGAACCAATTTATAACAAAGCTTAATGGCTATTTTAGATTGACCGTATTAATCTAATAACTAATCTGTCATCCACATATAATAAATTAAAAATTTAGGAGACACACCCGATGTCAAAAGGACAAACATTACAAGACCCGTTTTTAAATTCATTACGTAAAGACCGAATTCCAGTTTCTATTTTTTTAGTAAATGGCATAAAACTGCAAGGGCAAATTGAATCATTTGATCAATATGTGGTGCTATTAAAAAATACAGTTAGCCAAATGGTGTATAAGCACGCTATTTCAACGGTAGTTCCCGCTCGTAATCCACGTAGCAGTGGAGCGACACCAGGAGGTATTGCCCAACAGCCCGCTGGATACCAAAGTGGCTTTGGGGCTAATCCTGCTGCTACTGGAGGCTTTGAGCGCAGTACTCCTGGCTTCGAGCCTGGTGGGTTTGCTAACAAACGTAGTAGTGGCTTTAATCGTGGTGGCTTTGCTGATCGCGGCTTTAATCAAGAAAGAGGTGGGTTTGCTCAAGAGCGAGGCTTCGGTGTTGAGCGCGGCTTTGAAGGCGATCGCGGTTTTGATTCTGATAGAACATTTGGTGTCAACCGTCCACAGCATGGTTTCGGTACACGTGGTTTTGAAAAACGTGGCTTTGCTGCTCCAGCGCATCAAGATGATGATGAAGATTTAACCAATAATTATGGTGATGACGAATAATCGTTTTGTGATCAACTATACAAAGCTTTTAATTTTATATTAGGCTAAGAGAGACAAAAAACCTGCATATAGCAGGTTTTTTTATTACTAAATTATAGATATTAATACAGGTAACTTACATCCTAGACTGCTTGTAACAGAGCTAATATGCTAAACTTAGTCCTTAATATAATTTTTGCAAAATTCTATAAATATAAGTTTGATAAGTGACGATTTTTCGACTAAAAACTTCACTAATCAAAAATATACCAACTAAAATTGTTATCGTATTAATCATAAAAATAACGAAAAGTATTCAAACACTATGAAAACACAGATTGAGCCGCCTACTACCGAACAATACATTACTTACGCTGTCGATGCGATTCGTACCGAACAAAACGCTCTTGAGCTGTTGATACAACAGTTAGATGAGAGATTCGTCCAAGCTTGTGAGCTTATCCGTAACTGTAAAGGACGAGTGGTGGTAACCGGAATGGGCAAATCGGGCCATATTGGTCGTAAAATTGCTGCCACTTTTGCGTCAACAGGTTCGCCTGCTTTCTTTATGCATCCTGGGGAAGCGGGACATGGTGATTTAGGTATGCTTGTGCCTGGAGATGTGTTGTTGGCCATTTCTAATTCAGGGGAGTCTGATGAGATTAAGACTTTATTGCCTGTAGTTAAACAGCTATCGATCCCTTTAATTAGTATCAGTCGTGATAAACGAGGCATGTTGCCCAAGTCAGCAGATGTGGCTTTAACTTTAGGCGCCTCAGAAGAAGCTTGTCCTTTGGGTTTGGCTCCTACCTCGAGTACTACTGCAACTTTAGCACTTGGTGATGCCATTGCCGTTGCTTTGGTTCATGCCCGTCAATTTACCTCAGAAGATTTTGCTTTATCGCACCCTGCCGGCGCTTTAGGTCGTAAGCTATTGATGCGAGTGAGTGACTTGATGCATCAAGCAGAAAAAGACTTACAACTTCCTTTGGTGAACACGGACACCACTTTGCACAATGCGCTGTTTGTAATGACCAGTGGTCGTTTGGGTATGGCTGTGGTAGTAGATGATAATAATAAGGTGGTGGGAATCTTTACCGACGGTGATCTACGTAGATGCTTAGAGAAAAAGATTGATTTGGAAACGCCAATGTCTCAAATCATGACTCCAAATCCAAAACAGGTCTCAAAAAACATGAGAGCCTCTGATGCACTTAGTGTCATGAATGAAAAAGCCATTAGTCAGTTATTGATTGTCGATGAAGAGCAACAGTTGGAAGGTGTCATTAGTATTCATGACTTATTACAGGCTGGTGTGAGTTAAAAACATCGTTCTTTGATACTCAAGTGTTGTAATCTATTCAGTATTTTTTTAATAAATAGAAGGCAGTTATGCAGGATTTAATTCAAGCAGCATCGAAAGTTAAATTACTGGTATTAGATGTGGATGGTATTTTATCTAATGGTCATATTATCTATGATGCTAATGGGGTAGAGACCAAGTGCTTTAACGTAAAAGATGGTATGGGCGTCAAATCGGTTAAATTAGCAGGGGTGAAAACTGCTATTATTACTGGTAGAAGTAGCGCTATGGTCAATCAGCGTGCCAAAGAAATGGGCATTGATTATGTGATTCAGGGACGTGATGATAAGCTTGAGGCTCTAAAGCAGTTACTCCTTGATTTGCCTATTGAGCTTGAAGAATGTGCTTATATGGGGGATGATTTACCTGATATTAAGGCCTTACAATCAGTAGGTTTTTCGGCCACTGTACCCAACGCTCATTCAGAAGTATTAAGCCGAGTGATGATGGTTACCACCAATGTGGGCGGTGAAGGTGCAGTACGAGAAGTGTGTGACTTAATCCTAAAAGGTCATGGCAAGTATCAAGAGTATATCAGTCAATACGTCCTTGATTAGTGTCTTAATAATCTCCATCTAATAAATTATCAGCTTAATTGGCCATAATTGGTGGTTATAAAGAGGTGTAATGAATACCCGGTTTCTGTTCGTAATTTCACTATTGATAGCCATGTTTGCGGTTTGGTTTTATAAAAACCAAGGCGATCTAGACGAAATTTTAAATATGTCTACCACCAATATTGAGTATGAAGCTACCGATATCTTAGCCGTCCAAACTAATGAAGAAGGGGTGGCGGAGTATTCACTCACTGCCGATAATTTAACCCACTATTCAGACCAGAACTTCGATAAGTTAGTGGCAATGAAACTTAACTGGCGCCCTAGTAGCAGCCAAAATGTAATGATTAATGCTGATGAAGCGGTCATGTATCACGAGCAATCTAAAGTGGTGATGACCAATAATGTGCTATTTTCTAGTCAATCAGATGCCAATACACAGGCAGCAAAACCGCCGATGAAGTTGGTTGCGTCTGAACTGATTGGAGATTTGGAACAAAACAAAGTCTTTAGTGAAAAGCCCATTAAAGTGACACAGGCTAATAATAGCTTTGAGTCTTCAAGTTTTGTGGCTGACGTAAATAATGGCGAATATGAATTCTCCAATGTTGCAGTGACTTTTATGCCTCCAGCACGCAGAGACGTCCCCTTATTCTAAAGAAAAATTATTAAATCAGATCTGTTAAATAATCGGTTAATTAACAAAATAGTAATTTGTTAAACCAAATTTGTAGGAACTAAACTGTGAATAAACGCTCTAATACACAAGCGCTAATCAACTCAAATCAATATTCAAATACCCTC
The DNA here is from genome assembly GCF_002385225.1 of Psychrobacter sp. UBA3962. Lineage (GTDB taxonomy): Bacteria > Pseudomonadota > Gammaproteobacteria > Pseudomonadales > Moraxellaceae > Psychrobacter. Next base: position 138,493 of record NZ_DGDC01000010.1, read on the forward strand.
AAAGAGATGGGCTTACCTATGTTAAATTTACCCAGAGTTGCCTTATGTGCTACTGCAGTAATAGCCTCAATGGCCGCTTTCCAGGCCAATGCACTGCCTTCAGATGCACAGCAGCCTATACGCTTATTGGCCGATAAAGCTACCTATAGTGAGCGGACAGGGGTAACCTCCTATTCAGGCAACGTTACTATTACTCAAGGGACCTTAAAGCTGGCTGCAGATAATATTACTGTGAATTTATCAGATGGTCGTAGTATCCAATCCGCTGTTGCAACAGGTCGCCCAGCTACCATGCAGCAAGTGGTTACCAAAGAGAAGGGGCTGGCCAAAGGTCAAGCCAATAAGATTGATTACAATGCCCAAAATGGCATTGTCACTTTGACAGGTAATGCTAAGTTAACCCAAAATGGCGCTAGCTTTGCAGGTAACGTGATTCGCTATAGCCTAAAAGTGGGTGATGTTGAGGCCACTTCAGGGGGCAGTCAGCGTGTTGAATTGATTTTCCCACCGAGCCAGTTAAACAGTCGTACAGGAATTAGATAGACCATGAGTAATTCACAGCCTCCAATCCCCTCTGATTCAGAGCAGGATTCAAAGCAAAATACAGCCAACACTTCAGGTGCTCAATCTGAGTCGGTCGCTACCCAGAACTTGATTCCCGAAGCTTCTAATACAGCTTTGACCATGCGCAATTTAGGTAAGCGTTATGGTAAACGCTGGGTGGTGAAAGACGTCTCTTTTAGTGTTGAGCCTGGACAAGTGGTTGGTTTGCTTGGACCGAACGGAGCGGGTAAAACCACCAGCTTCTATATGGTGGTGGGCTTAGTCAACATGGACAAGGGGGTAGTGAGGCTTGGTAATCAAGATTTATCTAAGTATGCTATGCACGAGCGGGCTAGGGCGGGGATTGGGTATTTACCCCAAGAGGCGTCCATCTTCCGTAAGCTGACGGTGGAAGATAATATTATGGCTATCCTAGAGACCCGAAAAGATCTGGATAGAGCGGCACAAAAACAAGAGTTAGAAAAGCTAATCTCTGACTTTAGTCTGGCCCACGTGCGTCATTCCTTAGGAATGAGTGTCTCTGGCGGTGAGCGCCGTCGCTGTGAAATTGCTCGTGCCTTAGCGGCTAATCCAAAGTTCATTTTATTAGATGAGCCGTTTGCTGGAGTAGATCCAATTTCTGTGAGCGATATTAAAGAGGTTATCATCGCGTTAAAGCATAGAGGCATCGGGGTTCTGATTACCGACCATAACGTGCGTGAGACTCTAGCTATTTGTGAACATGCTTATATCGTTAGTGAAGGGGCTATCATTGCGCATGGTAGTTCAGAAGAGGTGTTGAATAACAGCTTAGTTAAAGAAGTTTATCTGGGTAAAGATTTCCAAGTCTAGCAGACAGTAATCACTTAATCATTTAAACGCTTAGCAAGTTAACAGCTTTGCTATCGATCACCCTCCTTAATTACCTAATTATAAAAAATGGCTGGCTGAAATAAGCTGGCCATTTTTATCTTGTCATTTATAAGGGATCGCTATTATGTCCAAATCAAAAACCAGCTTTGTTTGTCAAAATTGTGGGGCACACTTTGGTAAGTGGTCTGGACAGTGCTCTGATTGTGGCGAATGGAATACTCTGGTTGAAGCACCGAATGTGTCTATGCCTCATCATAAAAAATCTAGCAAGCCGTCAGTATCTACTGGTCCCAACTTAGGCGCTATCGCAAAAAATGATAGGATGAACTACTCAGGATCTCAAAGTGGGGTGGTCACACTGGGGTCTGTGAATGTCACTTTTGATACTAGATTACCTACGGGTATTAGTGAATTTGACCGGGTGTTGGGCGGCGGATTGGTTGCTGGTTCAGTAGTACTGATTGGGGGTGACCCTGGCATTGGTAAATCGACAATCTTGCTGCAAACTGCGGCCAATATGGCAAATCCTGAATCTTTGGCAGGCAGTGCTTTATATGTAACTGGTGAAGAGTCTTTATCACAGGTGGCCATGCGCGCTCAGCGCTTAGGGCTTTCAAGCGATTACTTAAAAGTGATGACCGAGACCAATGTCGAAACCATCTGTGCGGCACTGACTCAAGAGCAGCCGGCTGTGGCGATTATTGACTCTATTCAAACTATCTATACCGATGCCATTAACTCAGCGCCTGGTGGTGTGAGTCAAATACGGGAGTCTGCAGCCATGTTGACTCGCTATGCCAAGCAGACAGGTACGGCCCTATTTTTAGTAGGCCATGTAACCAAAGAGGGAACGCTGGCTGGCCCCAGAGTGTTGGAGCATATGGTGGATACTGTATTGTATTTTGAGGGACAGTCAGACTCCCGATTTCGTATGATCCGCGCCGTTAAAAACCGTTTTGGGGCGGTCAATGAGCTGGGTATCTTTGGTATGACCGATACCGGACTAAAAGAGGTGGCTAATCCTTCGGCTATTTTCTTAAGTCGCTACGATAAACCCATCTCAGGCTCCGTGGTAATGGTCAGTCGTGAAGGGACTAGACCCTTATTGGTAGAGGTGCAGGCATTAGTGGATGATTCAGCCGGTCAACCAAGACGTATGGCATTAGGTCTAGATCCACAGCGCTTGGCCATGCTTCTTGCGGTTATGCATCGACATGGGGGGATTCATACCAGTGGTCAGGACGTTTATGTCAACGTGGTGGGCGGGGTTAAAGTGATGGAGACCGGCTCAGACTTAGCAGTGCTATTGGCCTGTGCTTCGAGTATTAAAGAAAAACCTTTGCCATCCTCTTTGGCCGTATTTGGTGAGGTAGGACTGTCAGGGGAGATTCGTCCGGTACCTAATGGGCAAGAGCGTCTTAAGGAGGCCATGAAGCATGGCTTTACCCATGCTATCGTGCCCAAGGCCAATGCCCCAAAAAATCTGATGGGGCAGTTTAAAGGAATCAATGTTATCACGGCCGACCGTCTGGACGATGCCATCGATCGGGCGTTCGAACTTTAATGGCATTTGTCTTAGTAGTATTTATAAAAGTGATGGACTGGGCCATGACCGTGACCCACGTTTAAAGTATCGGCTTTACTTAATGCGCCCGTCAGGTACTGTTTGGCTTTATCACAAGCAGTATATAAGCTATCGCCTTGGCCCCAAAAAGTTGCAATCGCTGCTGATAAGGTACAGCCGGTGCCGTGGCTATTCTTAGTATTGATGCGCTCTCCTTCAAACCAGCTTAACTCACCTTCAGCGCATAATAAATCTGGAGATTGTTCACTGCCCGCTAGATGGCCTCCTTTTAAAAAGGTGGGTACTTGCAAGTGCTGAGCTTGTTCAATCATTTGTTCGCGACTGGTGGCTTCAGCAGTTCCCAATAAGTCAGCAGCTTCTGGAAGGTTTGGGGTGATAAGTCCTACTTGAGGGAGTAAAACATCTTTTAAAGCCGCTACAGAGTCAGCATCTAATAACCGATCGCCACTCTTGGCTACCATAACGGGATCTAATACCACTTTGCTAGGCTGGTATTTGGCTAAAGCTTGGGCAACGCACTCAGTTACTTCTGCATTGCCTAGCATGCCAATTTTGACAGCATCTACTTGGACGTCTGAGAAGACTGAGTCAATCTGGGCTCGAATCATTTCAAGCGGCATCATTTGGATTTTTTGTACCCCTTGCGTGTTTTGGGCCACAACGGCGGTAATAACACTCATCGCATAGCTACCGTTAGCACTAATGGCTTTAATATCTGCCTGAATCCCAGCGCCACCCGTACAGTCTGTGCCAGCGATGGTCAGTATATTGGTAATCATGCTTACTCTCCTTCATTATGGTTCTAATTATAGTTTTATAAATTATTGTGCTAAAAAGTGTTGTTGTAATAAGTTTTGCGCGGCAAGTTTAGGCTCATCAGAGGCGCAAATAGCTGATACCACTGCGATACCATCACAGTGAGTTTTATATACTCCGCGGGCATTGTCTAAGTGGATACCCCCAATAGCAACAGTAGGTAATAGGCTGGCTTGTGCCAAGTCATCAAGCCCTGAAATACCTAGGGGGCGGGCATGATTGGGTTTGGTGTCAGTTGCAAATACTGGGCCTAAACCAAAGTAATCAAGTTGATCTAGGTGATGGTTATGAGCATATTGCAACTGAGATAGGGTGTTTATTGATAAACCCAACCAAGCGTCCGGGCCCAGTATTTGTCGGGCTTCAGTGACATTAAGATCGCCTTGGCCTATGTGAGCGCCGTCAAGATTTGCTTTTTTGGCAATACGTACCTTATCGTTGATTACCAAAGGCACTCTACCTGCGATGGCTTCTTTTAGTTCACACGCCATCTGATAAAGCTGCTCATCGTCCGCCTGTTTGTCTCGAAGCTGAACAAAGCTTACACCACCATCGATGGCTTCACAGACCGTTTCAATTAACCCCAGTTTTTGGCACATCACCCTATCTGTCACCAAGTATAACTTTAGAGCCGAGCCACTTTTATCTATTACAGCATGTGAATGAGCTGAGGAAGCTTGGTGTTGAGCGTCAAGGGTATTCGAAGCATTAGCTGCGCTAGTCATGATGAGGTTACTCGTAAATGATTGATTAGAGTTTGAGCTTCAAGGTTATATAAAGCATCTAAAAAATGGACATAAAAGCTGCCAGGGCCTTCAGCCTTCTGTGCGGCTAACTCTCCAGCTTGACCGTAGTAGCATAAGGCAGTGGTAGCAGCATTTAATAATAAGTTGCTATTAGATTCTGTTGCCTTTGGGCCATCAGCTCCGATAAAACCAGCTATCACAGCTGTTAAGGCGCAACCTATGGCAGTCACTTGGGTCATCATGGGGTGCCCATGATCAACTGAGTAGCTGTGAGTACCATCAGTGGCCCAATCTATCGCCCCAGTAATGACTACTACTTTTGCATATTGGGTGAGCTGCTGAGCGGCTTCTTTGGCTCGATCCACGCTGTCGCCACTGTCTGTTCCTTTGGTACGACTGCTCATCCCTGCCAATGCTAATATTTCGGACGCATTGCCTCGAATAACATCCGGTTTAAACTTTAAAAGTTCAGTACAGGCCTGCTGTCGAAAGGAGGTTGCGCCCACAGCGACAGGATCAAGTATCCAGGGAATACCCTCACTATGAGCCACTGCTACTGTGGCCAACATGCTTTGTAAAGTGGTCTGGGTCAAAGTGCCAATATTTATAGCAAGAGCTTGGGCCAATTTAACAAACTCGGGGGCTTCATTAATATCATGCACCATTGCAGGAGAGGCGCCGGCAGCCAGTAATACATTGGCAACGGTATTATTGGCCACATCGTTGGTGATGTTGTGTACTAAAGGGGAGGTGTCTTTGAAGGTGGTGAAACAGTGGTGAATAAGGTCGGATTGCATATTCCCTCCATATGGATAAAGAGGGCGTGAGAAACACACAGCAAAACAGTAGAGGGCTTTAAAAGAGTTGGCTCAGACTACTGCAACTGCTATACACTCCCTACGCCAGTATAATCTGGATCAGGTTCAAAGGGTGCATCTCAGCCATAAGGCGCCCCTGTGAATAACATTAATTATTTTTGATAAAACATCATAACCAACTTAAAGCCCAATCACAAGTTAAGACCATAAAAGTCACAAGTTAAGATAATAAAAACAAAAAAAAGACCTGCAGTGCAGATCTTTCTTATTCCATACTCAATGAGTAGGCAGAGTTTATAAGTTTAAAGGAGTAGGGGCAACGGATGTTGCTTGGACACCAATTAACAATTAAGGAGAACCTACTCTTTCAATGGTTACGTTAGCAATACCACGGCTAACCAAACCAATTTGCTTGGCAGCAGCATAAGATAAATCTAACACACGGTTGCCATGGAAAGGACCGCGGTCATTTACTTTTACTACTACGCTCTTACCATTACCTTTGTTGGTTACTTTAAGATAAGTGTTAAAAGGAAGAGAAGGGTGAGCTGCGGTTAATGAGTTCATATCAAAGCGTTCACCACTGGCAGTTTTTCTGCCATGGAATTTACCACCGTACCAAGAGGCACGACCACTTTGTTTGAATTTATTTACGGCATTCGAAGCCACTAAAGTTAAATGAGATAACACATCCTCATCACCTTGATTGGCTTTGCTAGAACCTCTATTACTAATCAATGAGCTGTTTGTAGAAAGCGTTGATGGCTCAAAAGAAGTTTGGAGTAACGAGGTGGGTTGATTTTGTTTACGTGCTAACTCGTTGAGGACACTGTCGATATCGCTTGGGCTTTTGACGCTAAGAGCTTGCTTTGATTCAGTAGCTTGAGCTAAGTTGCTAGCTCCTACCATGCAGGCTAATGCACATAAAGCTGATGAGAATTTCTTCATAATTGCCTCGTAAGCATTTATCTATTGTAATAATGCCACAAAAGATCATGCATTTACTATTTAAATAATACGTAATTAAAAACTTAATTAACAAAGTAATGAGAGTGATAAATCTCTGTGTAAATTATTAACAGAGACTGTAAAACAGTAGTGACTAAAGATACACACAAAGTGTCACAATTTGATTTGTAAATGTAGTTCGTTTGTAACTTAACATTAACCAATGTGAATATGCAAGTGACGCTAGAGTTCAATTTCGGGAGAATATTTATCAATATTTTCTTGTAGCGCTTGTAAACAGTGAACTCTAGCGAATAGGGCGGGCAGTATAAATAATTGTTAAGTTCTAATAATTATTCATAAATTACTTCGATGATTTCGAATTCAACCAAGCCACTTGGGGTTTCGATACGGGCTTCATCCCCTTCTGATTTACCAATTAAGCCACGAGCAATGGGAGAGTTAACCGAAATTTTATTGTTTTTAAAGTCGGCTTCATCATCACCAACAATTTGATAGCGCTTTTCTTCTTCAGTATCTAAGTTTTCGATTACAACGGTTACTCCGAAAACCACACGGCCTTCACGAGGTAAGGTTGCTGGATCAATAACTTGGGCACCTGATAGTTTGGCCTCGATATCCCGGATACGAGCCTCACAAAAGCCTTGCTGCTCACGAGCGGCATGATACTCGGCATTTTCTTTTAGGTCGCCATGTTCACGAGCCTCAGCAATGGCTGCAGTAATACGGGGACGATCTACAGTCTTGAGTTGTTTAAGCTCTGCCTCTAACGTAGCATGTCCTTGCGGAGTCATAGGGTAACGTTGCATATCATCTTCCTCATATACATATATAGATGAACGATTAAATAAAAAAACACCCCAACACCCTTAATTAAAGGTGCTGTAAGTGCATAATTTAGGATAAGTTTTGTTTTGTAGAGCGGTTAGAACCTCACTACAAAGATTTATCTTTACTGGCCTAAAAAAAGCCAATGGCTTATAACAAAAATTGCTAACCGAAGCCTTCGATTAGCAATTGATAAAAATAAGGGGTATAAATTAGCGAATACAAACTGAACTTACTTAAAATAATAGCCTATTATAAGCGTTTAGTTAAGATTGTACCGCTAATTTTTGTTACTTAGCTTTTAACTAGCCATTATTAGCAGCCAGCTGGGCTTGCTCATGTAAGGTTTGAAGTTTATAAACCTCAAAAGGAAGCTTAATGGCGTAAGACTTACAAACCGCTTCTGCTGCCCCTAAAGTGGTGACATAGAACACCTTGCTTTGTAAGGCGTTACGACGGATTGAGAAAGAGTCTTCCTGAGCTTGCTTGCCCTCTGTTGTATTGATAATAAGGTCAATTTCGCCATTTTTCAAGGCATCGACCACATGAGGACGGCCTTCAGTGACTTTATTGATACGCTTACATTCAATACCTTGCTCAGTCAAATATTGTTCGGTACCCGCAGTAGCCACAAGATTAAAGCCGTAGTCGATTAACTGCTTAGCAACAGCAGCGATGCCTGGTTTATCGCTATCGCGTACTGAAATAAAGACTGTCTTATGCTCACCTTCTTCTGGCAGACCTGGTAGACGCTCGTTAGTACCGATAATACTCTTATAGAAAGCTTCACCAAAAGTCTTGCCCACACCCATAACTTCACCAGTAGATTTCATTTCTGGGCTTAGAATAGGGTCAACGCCTGGGAACTTAGCAAACGGGAAGACCGATTCTTTCACTGCGAAGAACGAAGGCTTAATTTCTTTAGTGAAGTTTTGCTCTTGTAGCGACTGACCTGCCATACAACGAGCCGCTATTTGTGCCAATGAGGTGCCAATACACTTAGAAACAAAAGGCACAGTACGCGCAGCACGTGGGTTAACTTCTAGAATATAAACGGTACCGTCTTTCACAGCAAACTGAACGTTCATTAAGCCCACCACGCCAAGCTCTTTAGCCATAGCGATGGTTTGTGTACGCATCTCATCACAGATCTCATCTGATAATGAGTAAGGCGGTAGTGAACAGGCTGAGTCACCTGAGTGAACACCCGCTTGTTCGATGTGCTGCATGATACCGCCAATAACTACTTCATTGCCATCACTGACACAGTCCACGTCAACTTCGATGGCGTCATCTAAGAAACGGTCTAGTAGCACAGGCGCCTCATTCGAAGCTTGCACCGCAGTACGTAGATAGTGCTTTAGCTCTTCTTCGTTATAGACGATTTCCATTGCGCGGCCGCCTAAAACATACGATGGACGGACAACTAGAGGATAGCCCACATCTTTGGCTTTCACTAAACCGTCTTCCATGCTGGTCGCTAAAGCGTTAGGCGGCTGGATTAGGTTTAACTGATGGATCATGTGCTGGAAACGCTCACGGTCTTCGGCGCGGTCAATAGCGTCAGGTGAGGTACCGATGATGTTAACCCCAGCTGCTTCTAAAGCACGAGCAAGCTTCAGAGGTGTCTGACCACCGAATTGAACGATAACGCCTTCAGGCTTCTCAATACGTACAATCTCTAGCACGTCTTCTAGGGTGATAGACTCGAAGTATAAACGGTCAGAGGTGTCATAGTCGGTTGATACCGTTTCTGGGTTACAGTTGACCATAATGGTCTCATAACCGTCTTCACGCATCGCTAAGGCAGCGTGTACACAGCAGTAATCAAATTCAATACCTTGGCCGATACGGTTTGGACCGCCGCCGATAACCATGATTTTCTTGTTATTGGTTGGGTTGGCTTCACACTCTTCATCGTAAGTTGAGTACATGTAAGCTGTTGAGGTAGCAAACTCAGCGGCACAAGTATCCACACGCTTATAAACAGGGAAGACTTCTAAGTCCCAACGCTTTTTACGTAGCTGCTTTTGTGATACGCCCAGCAGGGTGGCCAAACGTAAGTCTGATAAGCCTTTGCGTTTCAGCTTGCGTAAGTTCTTAGCGGTTAGGCCGCCGAAGCCTAATTGTTTAACTTGTGCTTCAGTTTTAACGATATCTTCAATCTGAACTAAGAACCAAGGATCAATATTGGTGTAGCCAAACACTTCTTCTACACTAAAGCCTAGACGGAAAGCATCTGCAATATAGAAGATGCGTTCAGGAGTTGGTACGGTTAAGCGTTGTTTGATTTCAGATTTAACTTTATCTTCGCTGATTTTTCCTGCTTTTAAAGCAGCAAAGTCGATTTGCTCATCAAAACCGTCAGCGCCTGTTTCTAAGCCGCGTAGTGCTTTGTGCATAGATTCTTGGAAGTTACGGCCAATGGCCATGACTTCACCCACAGATTTCATCTGAGTTGAAAGAATGTTGTCTGCTTGTGGGAATTTCTCGAAGTTAAAGCGAGGAATCTTAGTCACAACATAGTCAATTGATGGCTCAAAGCTGGCTGGAGTTTGACCGCCAGTGATGTCGTTTTGAAGCTCATCTAAGGTGTAACCTACGGCTAACTTAGCGGCGATTTTGGCAATAGGGAAGCCAGTCGCTTTAGAGGCTAGAGCCGATGAACGAGACACACGAGGGTTCATCTCAATCACGACCATACGGCCTGTTTTTGGGTTAACGCCAAACTGTACGTTTGAGCCCCCAGTTTCCACCCCAATCTCACGCAATACAGCCAATGAGGCATTACGCATGATTTGATATTCTTTGTCAGTTAGGGTTTGTGCTGGTGCGACTGTGATTGAGTCACCGGTATGCACGCCCATAGGGTCAAAGTTTTCAATCGAGCAGATGATGATACAGTTGTCGTTTTTGTCGCGAACCACTTCCATCTCATACTCTTTCCAGCCGATTAACGACTCGTCAATTAATAACTGGTGAGTAGGGGATAAGTCAAAACCGCGTTCACAGATTTCGATAAATTCATCACGGTTGTAAGCAATACCACCGCCTGAGCCGCCCATAGTAAAGGAAGGGCGAATGATACAAGGGAACCCAAGCTTGGCTTGAATTTCAAACGCTTGTTCCATAGTTTCAGCAATTTCAGCACGAGGACACTCAAGACCAATACGCTTCATGGCTTGGTCAAACAGGTCGCGGTCCTCGGCCATTTCGATGGCTTCTTTGGTGGCACCAATTAGCTCAACATTGTATTTTTTTAGCACGCCGTGCTTGTCTAAATCTAGCGCACAGTTCAGAGCAGTCTGCCCACCCATGGTAGGTAAGATAGCATCAGGACGCTCTTTATCGATGATTTGCTCAACCGTTTGCCAAGTGATTGGCTCGATGTACGTGGCATCCGCCATAACGGGGTCAGTCATGATGGTGGCTGGGTTTGAGTTAACTAGGATAACTCGATAGCCCTCTTCGCGAAGAGCTTTACATGCTTGAGCGCCAGAGTAATCAAACTCACAAGCTTGGCCAATGACGATTGGGCCTGCGCCAATGATTAGAATGCTTTTGATGTCGGTACGTTTTGGCATAAGTCTCTCTTTTATATAATTAGTTCTGCGTAAGTTCTTTAGCAATCCGATTAAAACGGCGGTTTAAGCTTGTTTGGCTTGTTGCATCATCTCTGCAAATTTATCAAATAAGGCCGATGATTCATTAGGACCAGGGCTGGCTTCTGGGTGGCCTTGGAAGCTAAATACTGGCTTATTGGTTAGCTCAATACCTTGGTTGGTACCGTCAAATAAAGAGCGGTGCGTTGATTTGATGTGGGCAGGCAAGCTGTCTTCATCTAAAGCGAAACCGTGGTTTTGACTGGTAATCATCACCACTTTTGTCTCTAGGTCTTGCACCGGGTGGTTGGCACCATGATGGCCTGTTTTCATTTTCATGGTTTTAGCACCGCTGGCTAGTCCAATGATTTGGTGACCTAGGCAGATACCGAAAGTTGGGATATCCGTTTCTTCAATAAGATGACGCACGTTTTCGATGGCGTAGTCACAGGCTGCAGGATCGCCAGGGCCATTCGATAAGAAAATACCATCTGGATTCATAGCCAGCACGTCAGCAATAGGAGTTTGGGCGGGAACCACAGTGACTTTACAGCCTCTATCGACCAACATACGTAAGATGTTGGTTTTTGCTCCAAAGTCATAAGCCACCACGTCAAACTTAGGCTCGATATGCTCACCTAGTTTTTTGAAATAGCCACCGGTTTCACTTTCAGTGACGCCATGTACGCCGCGGTCTGCAAGCTCCCAAGTCCCTTCAGTCCAGACAAAGCCTTCTTTGCTTGAGCATTCTTTGGCCAAATCTAAGCCTTCAAGGCCGGAGAATTCATTAGCAAGCTTAATGGCTTGCTCAATGTCAGCGTCGGTAATGGTTTCACCATTTGAGGCAGTGAAGATACAGCCATTTTGTGACCCTTTTTCACGAAGAATACGGGTTAATTTACGAGTATCAATCTCAGCAATGGCAACTGTCTCATGACGCTTAAGATAATCTACTAAGCTTTCAGAACTGCGGAAGTTTGAAGTGGTCATAGTGATGTCACGGATAATTAAGCCTTCAGCCCAAACTTGATGTTTGCGATTGATATCACCAGACTCGCCATCCTCAGTGTTGGTTCCTGTATTACCAATATGAGGGTAGGTTAGGGTAACGATCTGTTTGGCATAGCTGGGATCAGTTAGGACTTCTTGATATCCTGTCATTGATGTATTAAACACCACTTCACCGACGCGACTCCCTGCTGCACCTATTGAGATGCCACGGAAGATGCTGCCATCAGCTAAAGCTAAAATAGCTTCGACTTCATTTACGCTATTATCTATTGTGTCTTGGTGTATACCCATATTCCTACCCTTTAAATTCGTGTTTATCATGACCTGACATTGGTTAAAGTTGCGACCGATTGAGTGCTATAAAAAATGAGTGTTGTCAAATTTTAGCCACAAAAAAGCGAGTAAGACAATAACAGAAAACAACAATATCACTAAAGTAATGGTCATTAGTGAGTGTTGCTAACTGGGTCATGTCTACTCGCTTAGGTACAGATTTTGCGTATTATACAAAACCTTACTCTAAATGGCTAGGCAATACTAAAAATAATAAATAAATATCTTGTTTGACTTCTCTAAAATTAATATTGCCTAATCTAAAGCTGATATTTTCTATCCTAAAAACTGATACTGTCAGCCCTAAAATCTATAGTGCATCGCTACTTGATAGGATTCAGGAGCTAAGTTGGCACTGATGATTAAATCATCGTTATGATAACTCTTTGTCAAAAACATACTGCTGGCCACGCCTAGTGCAGCCCCTGCCAAGACATCTGTGGTGTCATGTTTATCAGCATCAATACGACTATAGCCCACGAACGTTGCCCCGACATAGGCAGGGATACTATATTCTAAGCCGTAGCGTTTATGGATAAAGCTGGCTCCCTGAAAAGCCACTGAAGTGTGTCCTGAGGGAAAAGAATCATTATCACTGTGATCAGGGCGCTCTTTATCAATCGCTTTTTTTAAACCATAGGTTGCCACCGCATTGGTTGCAAAAGAAGTATAAAACTGCTGACGGCCTTCAGGGTCATCCATATAAAAGGTAGAACCGTAGGCAATCGCAGGAATGGTTACCGCAATAATATCGCCTGCAGTTTCTATATCTGATTTGGCATAAGCGGGGGTAATTGCCAATGCCGAACCGGATAATAATAAAGCAGTGATAACAGAGTTTTGCTTATTTAGCATCTATCAGCTTCCTAATTAGGGCTAGGTTGTGGGGTTTTAAGTGTAAATAAAAGTTTCTTATTGGGTATTTTCTTGACGTTTTCTATATTGGATAGAGTTATATAAAGACAATCCAATAAAGGCTACACCGATTAGACCAGTGACTAATTCAGGCACATGGAATTTCATAGACAACAGCATAATAATCGCCAACGCGCCAATGGCATAGTGCGCGCCATGCTCAAGATAAACAAACTCACTCAAAGTGCCTTTGTCCACTAGGTAAATGGTCATTGAACGCACAAACATAGCACCGATGGCCAGACCTAACATGATGATAATCACGTCATTAGTAATGGCAAAAGCACCGATTACGCCGTCAAAACTGAATGAGGCATCTAAGACTTCTAGATAGATGAAGCCGGCGATACCCCCTTTTAAGATAGTAGAAGAAACACCAGCGGTATTGGTAATGACATTGCCCTTTGCATCGGTAATCACTTCATCTTCATCAGAATCCGTGCCACCTTCAAGTAGGCTAGATAGTACGTTGACCCCAAGGTAAACTAAGATACCCCAAATACCTGCAATTAAGATGGCAGGCTCTTTGGCTTCTTCTACCCAGCTTAATGAAATCATGAGTACCACTATGGCCACAAAAGTGCTCATGGCATCGACTTTACTAAAGCGAGTTAGCTTACGCTCAAACCAATCAAACCAATGCACCTCTTTATCACCAAAGATAAAGGTTAGGAATACCAATAATAAGAACATACCCCCAAAAGCTGAGATTTCAGCATGGTGAGCATTCAGATGGGCCGCATATTGTGCAGGCTCATTGATGGCCAATTGAATCACTTCCATAAACCCTAACTTGGCTGTAACTGCCACAATAACGATTGGGAATATCAAGCGCATGCCAAATACTGCGACTAGAATACCCACAGTTAAGAATATTTTTTTCCAGAAGTCATTCCATCCTTTAAGGATAGAGGCGTTAACCACTGCGTTATCGAAGGACAAGGAAATTTCCATGATGGCTAAGATAGCGGTAACCGCAAGTGCCGTCATTAAACCACTGACACCCCCGTGCGAGAATCCCCACCAAGCAGCAACGACTAAACAGACAATGGTAAATATAAAATCGAATAAGAAGTGACGCATAGATTATCCAGTAAAAGGGTTATTTGTTGAGGTTGATAGTAACCTATTAGTTATTTGGCTCGTTAATAGGTCAGATGCTAATAAAACAACAAATAAGTGAGTTATTACTAAACTAGTAATAGATAAATACAATTTTAAGATGTGATAATAACATGGTAAAAAAATACAATAAATTGACTTATGCGTAAATGCTTAGATAATGGCTCTTTGTCAGAACAAAAACCAGCCAACAGCGTAGGATACAGTCATTTTATTAAATTTTAAGTAAATTAATGCTAACCTAATGACTTTTAATACTATTAATTTCTAATACTGTTAATTTTTAATGCTAGTGATTTATAGTGCTCATGACTGTCATCAAAAGTTATTAATAATATAAAGATAGTATTACTTAGTTATGACTTAAGCTGTGATTTAGTGATCATATAAGAGACAATTATTTTATAAAAGGATGTTCCCCATGATTTTTAAATACTTAGAAAAAACCCCACAATTTGCCACTCCTTTTCAAGGGTGGGTGGCAGACAGTGCTCAGGTTATTGGTGATGTTTATTTAGGTCATCAGGCCAATGTTTGGTTTGGTGCCGTTATTCGCGGAGACAATGAGCGTATTAATATTGGTAACTATACCAATGTGCAAGAAAACGCGGTCATCCATACTGATGCAGGGATTGAGGTCAATATTGGTGATTATGTGACTATTGGCCATTTGGCGATGTTACATGGTTGTAGCATAGGTGAAAATAGCTTAATTGGCATTGGGGCAGTGGTTTTAAATAACGCTAAGATTGGCAAAAACTGTATTATTGGTGCCAAAGCCCTCGTCACTGAAGGCAAAGAGATTCCAGATAACTCATTGGTGATGGGTTCGCCAGCTAAAGTGGTGAAAACTTTGAACGATCAGCAGGTAGCTATGCTGAAGATGTCAGCATTACATTATACTCAGAAAGCTGAACAGTTTAAGACAGGCTTACAACAGATTGAGGCACCGGAATAGCCTTTAAAAACAGACTTTCAAAGAAAACAGATCTTTAAACAATGGGTTTTAGTTAACAAGTTCATATTAATATTTTGGGTAAAGAGGGTGAGGGGCTAGATGCAGAATCAAGCAGCGAACAGTTCGCTAAATAATCAAACAGAGGCTTTAAATAACAGTAAAGAATTGGCTTTATTTGACTTGGATCACACCTTGCTAGATGTGGACAGTGATTACCTATGGGGTGAGTACATTGTCAAAAAAGGCCTGGTTGATGAGGCGCAATATAGAACGGCCAATCAAAGATTTTATGAAGAGTATATAGCGGGTACTTTAGATGCCACTGAGTACAATGAGTTTGTGGCAGACTTCTTAACCACCCTACCGTTATCACGACTGTTTGAAATTCGTGAGGATTACATCAAGACTGAAATTGAGCCTCACATTCGCCCCAAAGCCATCAGCGCCATTCAGCATCATATTGAAGCGGGGCATGATGTGGTCATTATCTCGGCTACCAATGATTTTGTGGTGTCAGCTATTGCTGAGCGTTTTGGTATTGAAGCGGCGAATGTGTTGGCCACCCCGCTTGAAGTCAAAGACGATCGCTATACTGGGAAATTAACCGACAAACCCAACTTCAAAGAAGGTAAAATATACCACCTTAATAAATGGTTAGAGGCCAAAAAAGAGCAGGGCGTAACTTATAGTAAAACCTATGGTTACTCTGATTCAAAAAATGATCTTCCCTTACTAGAGTGGGCCGACATGCCGGTGGCAGTGACCCCAGATGAAGTATTGCATGCCCATGCTTTAGCCCACAACTGGGCGGTTGAGGATTGGTCTATTTAGGCTGCTTTTGCCTCACTCAGACACTATAGTTTTAAATTTTTGGAATATTTATGGAAATTAACCAGTATCAAGAGCAAATTAAAGATTTAAGCGAGCGTTCAAAGGACTTACGGAGGTATCTTTGACTTTGATGGTAAGTCAGAGCGCCTAGAAGAGGTCAATCTTGAGATGGAGAGTCCAGAGCTTTGGAACGACCCAGAGCGTGCGACCCGAATTAGCAAAGAAAAAAGCCAGCTTGATGGTATTATCAATACTATCACTGGTCTTGAGACTACCCTTGAGGACGCAGCGGCTATGCTTGAGTTGGCAGTAGAAGCCGATGACGAAAGCCTACTGGCTGATGTACAAACTGAGCTCAATACGGCACAAGCCAAAGTCGAAGATTTAGAGTTTAAGCGTATGTTCGACGGTGAAATGGATGCCAATAACTGTTTCGTAGATATTCAATCCGGAAGTGGCGGTACTGAAGCTCAGGACTGGGCAGAGATGCTACTGCGCATGTACACGCGTTGGTGTGAATCGCACGGGTTCAAAGTTGAGATTATCGAGGTATCAGCAGGTAGTGTGGCCGGAGTTAAGTCCGCTTCGTTCAAGGTAAGTGGGGACTATGCCTTTGGCTGGCTACGTACCGAAACTGGTGTTCACCGTTTAGTACGCAAGTCTCCATTTGATAGCAATAATGGACGTCATACTTCATTTGCTGCGGTATTCGTATCCCCTGAGATTGACGATGATTTTGAAATCGATATTAATCCTGCGGACTTACGTATCGATACCTACCGCTCAAGTGGCGCTGGTGGTCAGCACGTAAACACCACCGACTCAGCGGTACGTATTACCCACGAGCCAACGGGTACCGTGGTGCAGTGTCAAAATGAGCGCAGTCAACACGGCAACAAAGCGACAGCGATGAAAATGCTACGCGCTAAGTTGTATGAGCTGGAAATGCAAAAACGGATGGAGAAACAGCAAGCCGTTGAAGACAATAAGTCTGATGTGGGCTGGGGCAGTCAGATTCGCTCTTATGTGTTGGATGACTCGCGCATCAAGGACTTGCGTACCGGCGTTGAGACCTTTAATACCGGTGCTGTACTTGATGGCGATTTGGATCAATTTATTGAGGCTAGTTTGAAGGCAGGGTTGTAGTAGTCTGCTTAATATATTAATTTGTTATTCATTAACTACTAAGTGTAAATTACGCAAAATTAAGGTGATATACCTATTCAAGCGACGGGTAATTATTGTTAAATGGTCTGAAGGTGGATCGAAGCCCATTCAACAATAATTACCCATCGTATCAAAAATTTTCTATGCGTAAGTTCAGTTATTTTCTATTTTAATGCAAATTTAGCTGTTTTCAATCTCAAGCAAAGGATGTAATACCTGTTGTAGTCCATATTCTTCAATGCTACCAGTAATAAAGTCAGCACGCTGTTGTAGGGCTGGCTGGCCATCTCCCATAGCAATGGCATAACCTACCGCATCAAACATCTCTAAATCATTAAATCCATCGCCAATGGCCATGGCCTCACTAATGTCTATATCAAAGTGTTGGCAGACATCACGCACCCCTCGCTCTTTGGAGGCATCGATGGGTAAAATATCGCCGCCAATTTGATGCCAATGAACCAGCTTTAACCCAAACTTTGCAAAATCAACTTCCTGCATTCTTTTTTCATCATCTTTAAAGAATACCGAACACTGATATACCGGATTGCTCTTGTAGTAATTGGGGTCGATGATGGAGCTGGGGTTGCTAGCAATAAAAGCTCGTATTTGCTCATTGTCATTGGCCCAAGCCAAATGAGTGTCTGAGTCAAACTTATGAATCAGGTGATCTTGACGACACAGCTCATCGATTTTAGCGGCCTGTTGCAGTGTTAACGGGTAATGACTGATAATACCTTTTTTATCAAAACTGTACTGACCATTGGTACAGACAATCGCATCAAAAACACCGGCCTCAAATAACCCTAAAATATCTTCAGGAATGATTGATTTCGAACGACCAGTGGCAATCACCAGTTTGATATCAGTATTTGATAACCGCTTTAAGGTGGTTTTATTATGCGGTGCAATGACTCCGCCACGGCTTAAAGTGTCATCAATATCAAAGAAGATAATTTTGGGGGTAAATGGAACCGGAGAAAGATTTACGGCAGTTGCCAAAGTCTGAGTCATGGTTATCCTATTGAAAGTGTACAAAAGTTTATCTAAAAGCTTAGAGTAGTAGGCGGTATTAGCTAGGCTACTGAATCATCAGAAAGTAGCTGGTGTAATAAATCAATTTGGTTGAGTCGATTCAAGTTTAATGAAAGCGTGCTTACCTCAGCGAAGCTGTCTTGTAATAATAGGGATTTGTAGCTCGGCATCTGGTGTGCCACTCTGTTCAATAAATCTTGCGGGCAATGAGTGATTAGCTGCTTGAAGGCTTGATAAGACTCTTCATAACAACCAAGTTTATAAGCATTAATACACCACTCATAAGCGGACCAATATTGATAAATATTTTTGGATAAAAATAAGCGATTACCTGTGGGCATAGGTAGCTGTGCCGCTTGGCGGCCAAAAACATACGCCAAATCGCTATGCTTATTCCAGCTGTGTCTTCGTGCTATGTGATACCAACACTCGGCACGTTTGGAGTCGTGAATGATGCCTTGCTGCCAACAATAGAGGGCTTGATCGAAGTCCTGCTTCTTTTCATACAGCAGGCCCAATTCGATGTAGCTGCAATATCTTTCATCGGCCCAGCCCGCTTCGATTTCTATTCGTTTTTTATACCAGTCAATTGCCTCATCTATCATAGCGGCATCCCTATAGGACTGTGCACAATAGAAAGCATAACGGGGCAGTAGGTCAGCGTCTTCAGCGGCTATAAAAGCGTTTTTTAATAACTGAGCATCTTTTTGATATTTGTTTTCATCTAGGCTACGGTTGCCTTTTCTACCAGAGATAATGGCATAGTCGCCTTGAAGCTCAGCCACGGTTTCAGTGCGATTGCATTGAAGAAACTCGTGTAATACCCCTCGCCAGCTATAGCTACCATCATTTTTTATAATGAGTTTACGTAAGTATTTTATGGCACCAGATTCACTGGTGAACTGTAGCATATAACTATCGGGCCCACTTTTTGGATCAAGATTAGGTAAGGTTATCTCACCAGTTACCTGATCATCAGCGTCAAATATCAATATATAGTCACTTTTACCTAAGCATTGCTTTAAAGCCACATTTCTATTGTGACTAAAGTTCTGCCAAGGTTCTTGATAAATATGTCCATCGATGCCTTGTTTCTCAAAAAACTGCTCAATTAATTCAATAGTATTGTCACTTGAGCCAGTATCACAGATGGCCCAATAAGTAATGGGAAAGTGTTGGCAGATATTTTGTAAAGTGGTTTCTATGATGTGGCTTTCGTCTTTCACAATCATATTTAAACAAAGTGACATTGAATTACCTTAAAATTATTATAAATACATTCCATTGCTTGTCGTTTGAGCCAGATAAATCTTAAAAAACTTGTTAATTAAGTCAGCCGCCACTTATAGACGTTACTTCTAAGTATAGACACAGTTATTTTGTATGGCAACAATAGCAGCTTTATAGCCACGGATAACATAAAATCTGTGCAATAATGCCAATCGACTTATTGTGTTTCATATAATGTGATAGACAAAGCTTAAGGTGGCTCTTAAACTTCTTTTTGTTGAATCGAAGATAAGAAAGAAAAATAACTTATTTGGAATTTATTTGGAGAAATAAGTGGAAACTATAGCTTTGGTCTGTTTTGTCATAGGTTTTATTATTCTAGTCTTTTATGGCATTCAGCTTATCATTATTGCGTTTAGAGAGTCGACAGCTTGGGGGCTTATATATTTATTTGTGCCTTTTGGTAGTCTTTATTATGTGGTAACGCGCTGGCAGAAATGCAAATCTCCTTTTCTAAAGTCGCTGCTGGCTTTGCCGTTCATCTTCTTTACCTTCTATGTAGTCAGCACTGGAGCAGGTGGCCCAGGCTATGAAATGATTGATACTTTACCTTAGTCTTGATGCCACAAAATATTGATGCCAGCAATGTTAAGCTTGTATGCCCGCAATGGTTCGCCTGTATATAAGGTATAATCGAAAATAACTGAATAAGTTTTGAGTCTGTTTTTGCTAATAGCTACCAAAGGTAAAGACAGTCACCAAGCTTTTCTTCCCTCACTTTTTAAGGCCCACTGATGATTAATACAAAAATATACCGAGCGATTTATAATTTAGCCGAAGAGCTGTTAGAGGCCGATAGTAAAGAGGATCAAGCTCGCTTTGATGAGCTTTATGCTGAGCTAAAAGCTATTTGTGAAGACAATGAAGGCACAGACAAAGACCATCCCGAGCAGTGGGAAACTTTGGCAGATTTTACTGCGGATTTGGATCAAGCCTTAGTAATCTACGACAAAGCTTTGGCTAAAGCTACTGCCATTAATTCAAAAGATCACCTGTCTTCTATCGCCTTTTCAATGGCAGAGCTACAACTTGAGATGGGCGAGAAGGAGGCAGCCATTGAGAGTCTAAAAAATGCCAAAGTTACTGCCAATAAAATCGAAGATAAAGAATTTAAACAAGAAATCGATGCCTTGCTTGAAAAGCTATTGGCTCAGTAAAAAAGTTCTATAGAGCCGTTATGATTTACCGTGTTTAATCATAAATAAAAAATAAATAAGCTACTAAACCCATAATAAGGATGCCACTTTGGACCGCCTAACTCTACCCACAGTCCCTAATATTGATAACCCAGAACTGGCCGCTAAACTGCAGTATTTGTTAGATGATAAAACCAAGCCACCTGGGTCTTTAGGACGCTTAGAGTCTTTGGCGATACAAATTGGCCTTATTCAAGGCAGCACTGCACCAAAGATCGAAAGTCCCCACATTCGGGTTTTTGCGGCTGATCATGGATTGACCAAACATGGTACTTCCGCTTTTCCCAGTGAGGTAACGGCACAAATGGTGCTGAACTTCTTAAATGGTGGAGCGGCCATTAATGTGTTGGCTCGTCAGCACAATATCGAACTAAAGGTGGTCGATGCTGGGGTGGCCACTGACTTTGCAGAGTTTGGGGTGACTAATCATCCGCAGCTGCTAGATTACAAAATACGTATGGGCAGCCGAGATGCACTTACTGAACCGGCCATGAGTAGCGAGGAGTGTGTGCAAGCACTGCAAGCAGGTATGGAGATCGCTAAGCAGCTTGAAGGGAATCTGTTTATCGCAGGCGAAATGGGTATAGGCAATACTTCGGCAGCCAGCTTACTGCTTGCTAAGCTAGAGGATGTGCCCGTTGCCGAGTGTATTGGGCGAGGGACGGGGCTAGATGATGCTGGATTGCAGCATAAAATTAAGGTGCTTACCGAGGTGCTACAGCGTCACGAGCAGGTAACCACACCGCTTGAAATATTGGCTGCAGTGGGCGGGCTAGAGATTGCCATGATGGCCGGCGCTTTCATTCAAGCTGCCAGTGACAGACGTATCTTATTGGTGGATGGGTTTATTGCCAGTAGTGCACTACTGGTGGCTGAACGTTTGGTACCAGGTGTGGTCAAGTTTGCGATATTCGCCCATCACTCAGTAGAGCCTGGGCATAGTAAGATGCTTGCAGCGCTCAATGCCGATCCTTTGTTGGGCTTTAATATGCGTTTGGGCGAGGGCACGGGGGCAGCTCTGGCTTATCCTTTATTGCAGTCTGCCTGCGCCATTATCAATGAGATGGCAAGTTTTAGTGATGCAGGGATTAGCACTCAAAGCGAGTCAAGGTCACAAGAAGATATGGCCCCAGTTATAGACACTAATGATGGGCAATAAAGCAGATGTCTCTTAAGCGGGAATGGCGTCTACTATTAGTCGCCACTCAGTTTCTTACTCGCATTCCGGTCAAGCTTGATGACTATCAGCCGCATTGGCTTCATGAAAGCAGCCGTCATTTTCCTGGGGTAGGGCTATTGGTGGGCGTGCTTTGCGCTGTCGTCTTTTGGGCAATAAGTATGGGCTTTTCGCCTTGGGTTTCTGCTATTGCCAGTACTGCTTTTGGGATAAAGCTTACCGGCGCTTTTCATGAAGACGGGCTAGCCGATACTTGTGATGGACTAGGTGGTGGGCTTACCCGAGAGCGGACGCTAACCATCATGAAAGACTCTCGTATTGGTACATACGGCACGTTAGGTTTGGCCTGTGCTTTACTACTGAAAGTGAGTCTTCTAGCCACGATGCCGATGATGACAGCGATAGTCGCTTTGATCATCGCACACAGTGCTTCGCGGCTACTGTGTACCTCACTTATAGTATTGCTACCTTATAGCGGTGAAATAGAGCATGCTAAGGCTAAGCCCATGGCGCAGCAAATGACTTTAGCCCAGTGGCTGGCAAGTGGACTTTGGCTGTTGTTTGTTGTGGCTATTTTATTTTTATTATTGCCACAAGCAATACAACAAATCACCGCGCAGCAGTGGATACTGGCTTTAATCTTTGCCCTATTGGGGGTAACCCATATGTATCGGCTGCTTAAAAGACGCTTGCAAGGGTATACCGGAGATGGTTTAGGCGCCACGCAGCAAATTACTGAAATTGCCATTTATGCCGGTCTAGCAGCCAACTTTATGGGATAGGCTTTTGTTTTATGGATTTATATATTTGGCGCCATCCTAAGCCTGATGAGATACAAGGGCTGTGCTTTGGCCAAAGTGAAGTGTCGGTCGATAGGCGTAAATTAAAGCGACTGGCGCATCAAATTCAGCGTTTTGTTAGAGTAAATCAGCTGCCTAATCAGATTTGGGTCAGCCCGTTACAGCGCTCTAAGCAGGTAGGAGAATATTTAGTAACTCAAGGCTTTGAGTGCTATGTCGATGACCAGCTTTTAGAGACCCATTTTGGCGTTTGGGAAGGCAAGCCCTGGTCGGAGATTAGCAAAGAGGAAATTGATAGTTGGTGTGACAATTTTGCCGACTTTGCTCCAACTGGTGGTGAGAGTTTAAGACACTTGTTTCAGCGAGTGGCTGCTTGGATTGAGCAGCAAAAACAGCGAGAAGCTCAAGCTACACTGAATACTGGCAATAAACTTGAAGAGAAACAAACAGCTTACGATAACCATAAATCGGTGTTGGTGGTGGGGCATGCTGGCTGGATTAATACCGCAAAACTAATTCATCAAGGTCAATCGGTACCCATGAAGGCGATACAGTGGCCACGCCCCGTGTGTCACGGTCAACTGACCCATTTAAAGTTTTAGTTTTGCTGACGTGATCGCTGATTTTGCGCTTCAATTTGCTCTTCGATAACATGGCCATCGGCATGATTCTCAATATGGTTTTCGATGCGAGTCTTGACCAAAGCAAACCAATACGCAGGCCACTTTTGATTAGGCTTAATATTATTGACCACCAAAGCCACGGCTATTAAAGCCAGTGAGCCTGCCAGCACCGGTACCAATAAAAAGTCCCAGTCATAAGTTATTTCATTGGCAGTTAAGAGCACCACCAGTGTCGTAGCCCCAGCAGGGGGATGGATGCACTTGTATAAATGCATCAAAAAAATAGAGATGCCCACTGCTAAAGCTGTGGTAAACGCCGAAACCCCCACATATTTTAGAATCACCAGTCCAACAAACGCTGAGATAAGGTGACCAAATATCACGTTACGAGGTTTGGCCAAAGGTGAGTGTGAAACGGCAAAAAGTAGAACACAAGTCGCCCCAAAGGGTGCCATAATAAATTTGTTACCGGTAAGCTGGCTTAACTCTAATAGAATAAATATCCCTAAAGTTCCGCCTATTAAAGAGCGTAATAAATCTATAAAGTTTGCATTTTCAGGAAGCTTTTCTGCCCTATCAAATAAAAAATGCATT
This sequence comes from Psychrobacter sp. UBA3962, assembly GCF_002385225.1. Taxonomy (GTDB): domain Bacteria; phylum Pseudomonadota; class Gammaproteobacteria; order Pseudomonadales; family Moraxellaceae; genus Psychrobacter. Next base: position 162,325 of record NZ_DGDC01000010.1, read on the forward strand.
AATCAAATCCCCAGATTGCTAAATACTTTTTTATGACCTATGGTCTAACCTTAGAATTACTCAGTTAAATAACTTTTTGATGAGTATTATTAATTGGATTAGCCGATACTAGCATAGGTACTGCACCTGAAATAGCGAATGTAATATGAAGTAATGCCTATTAAAAATTCTAAATTAGAATATTGGACTTGATTGGTACCCCCAAAAAATGAAGCTATAAATAGGCGGCTTTTTTTTGGTATCATCACTCCCTTTAATTACTTACTACCGCCAAAAAATAATAAAAGGTTTTTATTAAGGAGTTTTATGGAGATCTACGCAACAGCGCTCACTTTATTTTTAATTATGGATCCTTTGGGTAATATCCCTATTTTTTTATCTGTCTTAAATAAGGTGCCTGAAGAGAGACGTAAGTTTATTATCATCAGAGAGTTGCTGATTGCGCTGTTGTTAATGGTGCTGTTCTTATTCGCTGGTGGCAGTATTTTGCATACCTTAGGCCTGAGCACCGAAGCTGTGGCTATTGGCGGCGGCTTGGTTATGATGATTATTGCCATTCGTATGATCTTTCCGACCCGAGGTGGGGTGATGAGCGATGAGGAGGATGAAGATGGGGAGCCTTTTATTGTCCCCTTGGCAGTGCCGTTAATTGCCGGACCTTCAATTCTAGCCACTTTAATTTTATTAACTGAAAAGAATCCTGAAAGCCTGCCAAAGGCGTTGATGGCCTTGCTTTTGGCTTGGTTTATTTCAGCAGTTATTCTATTTTTCTCAACCAAATTATATAAGCTGTTAGGACATAGAGGTCTAAAAGCTATTGAGCGTTTAATGGGGATGATTCTAATCTCAATTTCTGTGCAAATGCTATTAAATGGCTTTTCTTCGTTCATGGGATAGCTCAGACCTTTATTAAAAATCTGGCCCTCTTACTAGTTGTTAATGCTCATTCTTAGCGTTAATTTACTGTGAGGATTGTCTCTATTTCTGTTAATAAATTGCTTTAATAAATAACTATTTATCTGCTCAATCAGCTGTTGAGCAGATAAATTTTGTAATGATATAGCCAAACGGCATAAACTTATGCAATAATAGTATACAAAATTATATAATATGTTTATGTGTAGGCTAGGTTTGTTGTATATAATAAGTATCCATAATATAAATCTAGGATGTTGTAACCATGTCAACCGATACCTTAAATGTAGAAAGTATTGATGTAGAAGCCTTAAAAGCTTCTGCTTCTAAAGCCTCAGCCTTACTTAAGTCGCTTTCCCATTCTGATCGCCTATTATTGCTCTGCCAAATAGTGGGCTCTGGTGAGGCCTGTGTGCGTGATTTAGAACAATCAACGGGTATCAAGCAGCCCAGTTTGTCACAGCAGCTTGGTGTACTTCGTGAAAATGGGCTAGTGAATACTAGACGAGAAGGCAGACAAATTTTTTATAGTATTGCTAGTGAAGATGCACTGGCCGTTATGCAAGTCTTGTATCAGCGTTTTTGTGCTACTGACGAATAGGATATTTGCAGTGCCTCTGCATACCGATCCATTAAAAGTTTGCGCATGACTGATACTGAAACAATATATATTTAAATACAATATTAGGAGCGCGTATGTACGCTTGGATTGATATGGCAAGCTTTACCCCTTGGAGTGCCTTAATTGGGGGACTTATCATTGGGTTAGCCGCCTCAGTTTTGATAGTGGGCAGTGGCCATATAATGGGTATGAGCGGAATACTAAAAAGCTCTATTTCTCAATTACCAAAATTTAGTTGGCAGTTGGTGTTTATTCTAGGAATGGTAGTAGCGACTTGGGGCTATGGGTTAATTTACGGCTTCCCACAGCTAGAGATGGGGCAACCTATCTGGAAAATTATTGTAGCAGGATTATTAGTAGGGTTTGGCACTCGATTAGGGTCTGGCTGTACCAGTGGGCATGGAATTTGCGGTATTTCGCGACTCTCTGCACGCTCAATTACCGCAACGATTTTATTTTTATCGAGCGGTATTGCCACAGCGACTCTATTTGCCATGCTTCAGGGCTAAACCTAAGCATCGTTATGAAATCATTTGCTTTAAAATTTATATAATGAGCCACTTATGACTACTAATAATCGATTAACCCTAATCTTTAGCTTCCTATCCGGCATTATCTTTGCTATTGGACTAATTGTTTCACAAATGGTGAACCCAGAAAAAGTACTCGGCTTCTTACGTTTATTTCATGGCTGGGATCCCTCACTGGGTTTAGTAATGGGCGGCGGGATTGCGGTTGCCATGCCAACCTTTTTTTACGTTAAGTCACGCATGAGCAAAGGCGGAAAGGCCTTAGATAACGGCAACTTTGAGTTACCTACGGCCACCAAAATCACGCCACAACTGGCGATTGGCAGTTTAATATTTGGGATAGGTTGGGGCATGTTAGGATTTTGCCCAGCCCCTGCATTGGTCACCGCTTTAGCCGGCTATACTGAGTCCATGTTGTTTGTGGTGGCGATGTTAGCAGGATTTTGGCTACACGCTAAGTTAATTAAAAACTAATGAAACCCTAAAGCTAACCGGTTTAAGTTTTGAGCTAGTAATATTTTGAGCTAGTAGTAATTGGGGCCAATAGCGAAAAATTTGATATTTGGCTACTGGCCCCCTATAATCTGTTTACTTTTGACCCAAAACCATCGCGGTTTTAAGCGGTTAAAACAATCATTATTATCCAATCACTTGCTTTGTTGTAGATCAACCTGCATATAAGCCATAACCTACGGAGGATTCAGCATGTCATTGTGTGAAAAAGACTGTGTTCAAGATAATGCAAAGCAATGCGATGTTTGTTATGACTTCGCTCAGGTTAGACTAAGCTTGATTTAAGTCAGCTTTAAAAGTCATCTCTAATACTTCCTGTTTTTGTATCTTTGACACTCATTGACCTTAGGTTAATGGGCTTTTATGCGTCTGTCATTTAACACAGTCTTTACTCTCATTTCTCTATTTGCTTTAGGCAAACCAATATAAATAAGCTTGTGTTGTCGCCATTTATTCCAGTTGAATAAATACAGGATTTAGGGTCGGGCATAAGCTCAGTAAAATGAATAAAATTTAAGGTAAAACAAAATGGGCATACAGCTAATTTTGAATGAAAACAGTAAAAAAGGGGTGCCAGTTAAGGTTTATACCAAAGACATCGCCCAAGATGCCATCAAGCAATTACGCAATATGGCACAGCTTGAATTTGTCCACTCGCACATTGCGGTGATGCCAGATGTGCATGTAGGTAAGGGAGCAACAGTAGGCAGCGTCATTCCAACCAAATCAGCGATTATTCCCGCAGCGGTTGGGGTAGATATTGGCTGTGGTATGAATGCGGTGCGTACCTCGTTAACCGCCAGTGATTTGCCAGACAGTCTAAGAGCGGTGCGCTCAGCGATAGAAAAGCAAGTGCCAGTTGGTTTTAATATGCACAATCAAATCACCGCCAAAGCCTCAACCCTTGATCCGCTTGGCAAGAGATTAAAGCCAATCACTGATAAGTATCCTGGGCTATTGAAGATGTTAAAAGGCTTTGAGCGTACTTGGGCAAAACAGCTGGGCACATTAGGCGGCGGCAACCACTTTATTGAGATTTGTCTCGATGAAAATAACGATGTGTGGGTAATGCTACATTCAGGAAGTCGTGGCATTGGCAACTGCATCGGTCGCTACTTTATTAATTTGGCCAAAAAAGAACATCAATCTCGCTTTGGTCATGTGCCTGATAAAGACCTGTCCTACTTTGCCGAGGGCTCAAATAGCTTTGATGACTATGTGGAGGCGGTGCAATGGGCGCAAGATTATGCGGTGCAAAACCGTAAAGAGATGATGCGCTTGGTATTGGAGGCGATGCAATCGAAGCAGGCAGGCTTACCGCATTTCACGCTGACCAAAGAAGCCATCAACTGTCATCACAACTATGTGGAAGAAGAGACGCACTTTGGCGAGAGTGTCTATGTCACTCGGAAAGGCGCGATTAGTGCTTATGAAGGCGAGCTGGGTATTATTCCAGGCTCAATGGGTGCTAAGTCTTTTATCGTCCGAGGTCTGGGCAATGAAGAATCATTTTGCTCGTGCTCGCATGGGGCAGGGCGCAAAATGAGCCGAACCAAAGCAGCTAAAACCTTTACAGTTGATGAGTTAAAAGCACAGACCGCAGGTGTTGAGTGCAAAAAAGACAAAAGTGTCCTCGATGAAATACCGGGTGCCTACAAAGACATTGATGAAGTCATGGACAACCAAAAAAGCTTGGTGGAAGTGGTGCATACCCTGAAGCAGGTGCTTTGTGTGAAAGGCTAGATATCCTAAGTGCTAAAGCCTAGATAGCTAGGGGTAAGTTTTTAAACCAAGGAGAACAGATATGCTAGTAAATAATAAACAGCCCTTAGTGGCAAATAATAAAATCTATAAAACAACACTATGTTTAGGACAAATTTATGAGCTTAAAACAAACTCTAAAACTGGCGAAACAGTTAGAAAATCAGAGTAATAAACAGGTAGGTAGTAATAAAGACGCTGCCAATTTAAGCGCTTTAAAAAATGCAACCAAGACTCGTAATCATCTGGCTTTTAACCCCCTGCTTAAAAAGGGTGGGGTGCATCAAAAAGATGATGTTGAAGCGGTGCGTAAGAGAAAGCGCCGTGAGACTAAGCAAAGTCTGCGTCAGAAAGACTGGTTATCAGAGCTATAAAAGGTTTGATTTACAGCTTAGTGAATAAACTTTTAACTAGAAATTTTAGATATTAGTTTAAGGGTAAACCTAGTAGAATAGGCGAGTATTTAAGACCTATACTTATTTAATTTAAGTAAAGGTTTACCCATTCTAAGGAGGGCCTATGCCAAGCGTTAATCAGTATTTTGATAATAAAGTGACTTCAATTGCCTTTCAAACGGCCACCAAACCTGCGACTGTGGGTGTCATGGAAATCGGTGAGTATGAGTTTGGCACCAGTGAATTTGAAACCATGACTGTGGTGAGCGGTTCATTAACCGTCAAACTTCCAGGCTCTGATGAGTTTGTGACTTATGAGGCCGGTCACAGCTTTACCATTGAAGCCAATCAAAAGTTCCAAGTGAAAGTTGCGGTCGAGACGGCTTATCTTTGCACTTATGGTAAATAGCACTTGTCGAAAATAGCACAGCTGTCAAATGCTTTAATAGCAGATACTCAGTTGAAGCTAATTGGCGATAGCTTGTAAAAAGGCAACAAACTTCGGTTTGCTGCCTTTTTTATTATTGTTATTAATGATACATTTTGTATTGAAATAAGTTTTGAAATCGGTTATTAATAGAAGGGTTAAAAGGAAATTAACGGTATATAGCCCTCAAAATAGATACTCCTCCTAAATAGGGTAAGGGGGCAAGGGTCAGGACTTTTTTGCGGAGCCCACATGCTCCCCCTTCATCAATAACTTAGCTAAAGGAATAGCGATTATGTCAGTGACTACAGTAAAGTCTAGTGCTTCTCAAAACTATGCTGATTTTTATCAAGCATTCACTCCACACGCTCTTATTAAAGAAATCTTTAATGACCATCCGCAAGATCAATTTAACGCCTATTTAGCTTGTTGTGGTAGACATGTTCGTAACGGCTTAGGTAATAAGGTGGCTTTGGTTCATGAAGATACCGAGCAAAAAATCACCCAGCTTACTTTCAACGAGCTAGATAAAAAGAGTGCTCAAGTGGCCCATATGTTACAAAGCTATGGGGTAAAAAAAGGCGATAGGGTGGCTACTATGCTGCCCCGTACGCCAGAGCTGCTTATTATTGTTTTTGCAACTTGGCGTATTGGTGCGATTTATCAGCCGCTATTTACCGCTTTTGGGGTAGAGTCCATCGAGTACAGACTGGAGAAGGCCGATACTAAGGTGGTGTTTACCAATCTTGAGAACCGAGCGAAGTTTGAGGGTATTGCTAACTTACCAAAAATGGTGTTGTTCACCAAAGAAGGTGAGGCGACCGATGCCTATCCAGATGCTAATTTTAAGGATATTGAGACTTTTGATACTGACTTTGAGGCGGTGATATTAGATACCGACGCGCCATTTTTACAGATGTTTACTTCAGGCACCGTGGGCAAGTCAAAAGGGGTGAGTGTGCCTCTTGCTGCCTTACCAACGTTTTATTTATATATGCGCTATGCCATTGACTTACAACAAACAGATAACTACTGGAATATGGCGGATCCAGGCTGGGCGTATGGCTTATATTATGCCATTACCGGTCCTTTATTAATGGGAGTAACCACTCACTTTAATGAAATGGGCTTTGATGCTCAGAACACCCTTGATTTTCTAGTGCGTCATAAAATTACCAATATTGCCTCATCGCCAACTGCTTTTAGAATGATGAAGTCTAGTGGCGTGTTTGAAAATGTCGCAGATAAATTATCCTTACGTGTTGCTAACTCAGCTGGCGAGACCTTGAATACCGAAGTGGTCAACTGGGTCGAAGAGAACCTGGGCTGTACAGTGTTTGACCAATATGGGCAGACAGAGACGGGCATGACCTGCTGTATGCACCATGCATTGACTCATGAAGCCCCTATAGGCAGCATGGGTGTGCCTATGCCAGGACATAAACTGGTGGTGCTTGATGATAACTTACAACCGGTTGCGGACGGTACGCAAGGTCAATTGGCAGTAGTGGTCAGCGAGTCGCCAGCCTTTTACTTTAGGGGCTATAGCTGGGATGAAAAACAAGCTTTCTCAGGCGATTACTATTTGACTGGTGATGTGGTCGAGCGGCATGAAGATGGCACCTTCTGGTTTGCTGGGCGTGATGACGACATTATCATTACCGCAGGCTATCGCATTGGGCCTACCGATGTAGAGAACTGTATGATGGAACATGAGGCAGTTGCTGAGTCGGCAGCGGTGGGTGTGCCAGATGAGATGCGTGGTCATGTCATTAAGTCATTTGTGGTCCTAAAACAAGGTATTATGGGTACCGAGGAGCTGGTTAGCGAGATTAAGGCTTTGGTGCAAAAGCGCCTTTCGGCCCATGCTTACCCACGTTTTGTTGAATTTGTCGAGGCCTTACCAAAGACGCCTAGTGGTAAAATCCAGCGTTTTTTATTGCGTCAATAAGATATAGTATAGGAGGGCTTGACCAAAGAGGTATCCCTTGATTACTTTTTTGATGGGTCATTTTTTAGTTAAATAAAAATATTAGAAGGATTTTATATGAAAACTGAATCACAAACTTTTATCGTAACCGGAGGCGCTTCAGGCCTTGGTGAAGCCACCACTAGAGAATTGGTCTCACGCGGAGCTAATGTGGTCATCGCTGATCTAAATGAAGAGGCGGGTGCGGCATTGGCTAAGGAATTAGGGGAGTCTGTACGCTTTGTCCGCTGCGATGTCACCAGTGGTGAGCAGGTTCAAACTGCGGTTGAAACTGCAGAAAAAGAGTTTGGTGGTTTGGCTGGTAGCGTCAACTGTGCAGGGATTGCTATTGTACAAAAGCTATTGGACCGAGATAATAATCCAGCAGACCTAGATCAATTTAATAAAGGGGTTCAGATCAACCTAACAGGCAGCTTTAATGTGGCTCGCCTTGTGGCCTCAAGCATTGCTAAGCGAGTAGCCGCCGAGGGTGGACCTAATAACGAGGACCAAGGTATTATTATCAATACAGCATCTATCGCGGCGTTTGATGGTCAAGTAGGACAAGCCAGCTATTCTTCGTCTAAGTCAGGCGTAGTAGGCATGATGCTACCTTTAGCGCGTGAATTGACCCGTCATGGTATCCGAGTGATGACCATTGCTCCTGGTATTTTTGCCACACCTATGATGGCAGGCTTACCTGAAAAAGCACAAGAGCAATTGAAAGCCAGTGTGCCTTATCCTAAGCGTTTAGGTGATCCGACGGAGTTTGCAAAATTAGTAGTCCATATCATTGAAAACGCTTATCTAAATGCTGATGTCATTCGTTTGGATGGCGCAATTAGAATGACCTAATTTGGCAGTAATTGAAGATTGATAGCATTGATAACAAGAAGGCTGTGCCTATAAATAGGGTGCAGCCTTTTTTATTGTTGGCTAAGGCATATCAGGAGCCAAGTTACAGGCAGTAACTATTTTGCTAAACGGGCGCACTGTGTTAATTATTGCCCCTCTTTAAAATAAAAGACACTTATCCATTTATTGCCATTCCCCTTTGACTTTATCTAGAGGCTTTTATGAGTACGTCAAAATCTACCCCAAAGTCTACAACTTCAAAAAATACTGCTTTGGAGGCACAAGCTGAACACGATATTCGTCATAACTATGAGGCTTTAGCAAAAAAAGCTAAGTTACGATATGTTAGTGATGAGGAGCCAGGATATACCCGAGTACGGTGGGGCAAAGGTTTTAGTTACCGAGATGGGCAGGGGAATACCGTTAGAAGTAAACAACTGCGCGAGCGTTTTGATTCGCTAGCCATCCCCCCTATGTGGTCTGAGGTTTGGATTTGTCATTATGATAATGGGCATTTGCAATGTACCGGAAGGGATGAAAAAGGCCGTAAGCAATACTTATATCATGAGCTGTGGAATAAGGTCCGTGACGAAGCTAAGTTTGAGGCAATGATTGGCTTCGGAGATAAGCTTCCAGTACTAAGAGCACAAGTAGAACAGGATTTGCAGTCAGAGACGCTTAGTCGAGAGAACGTATTAGCAGCCGTGGTAAAGCTGTTAGAAACCACGCTAATTCGTATTGGCAACGACCGATATGCTAAGCAGAATAAAAGCTATGGTTTGAGCACCTTAAGAAGTAAGCATGTGACAGAAACCGAGGACGGCTTAGCTTTTGATTTTGTGGGTAAAAGCGCTAAAGATCATCATATTGAGCTTGAAGATGAGCGTTTGATACAGATAGTAAATACCTGTTCTGACTTACCAGGCTATCGTATTTTTAAATACCTAGATGAACAGGGTAAGAAACAGGTGGTGGAAAGCGACGATATCAATGAGTATCTACGTGAGCACACTGGAGAGGAATATAGTGCCAAAGATTTTCGAACCTGGATGGCCTCGGTGTTAGCCGCTGAGTACCTGTATCAGCATGCTAACTCAGCAGTTTTAGACAGCGAGCCGAATAGTAAAGAACGTCAGCAGCTGGTGGTGGATATGGTAAAACAAGTGGCTGATAGCCTGGGTAATACCCCCAGTGTTTGCCGTGCCTCTTATATCCATCCCAAAGTTATCAATAGATTTTTAGAAAAAACCTTTATTGAAAGCTATAAAAAGGGCTATCGGGGACGCACCCGGAAGTTTCAACAGCTTAATGAGAAAGCATTGTTGGCATTTTTAACCTCAAGCGAGTAATCTATCGCTAAGCTCTGTATTCTTAATAATAAATACCCAACCAGTCGTATAACTTATGGCTCCATTTGCACTTTCTTCTTACGTCCTGACGGCTCAAGCAGATTTAGTCCAGCTACTAGATCGGATTATGACGTCGCTAGAATCTTTCTCAGCAGGCAACTGGGCTTGGTTGGGGGTAGCCATTCACCTGGTGCTAACCATTTTTATGGTGGTGCGTATTTTATCAACGCAGCGCAATACAGGTATCGCTATCGCTTGGTTGGTTCTGCTATTTGCCATTCCTTTTTTTAGTATTATTGCTTACATGTTAGTGGGCGAGCCTTATCTGGGTAAGAGCTATAAGCTACGTAACTCACAAGCCCAAGATATGTTAAATGGAGTGGCCAAACGTCAAGATATACAGCTAGCAAAAGTGGATGATACTCTATCTGAGCGCTATCAAGGTGTGAGCCGTATTGGTACATTTGATACTGGTTTTGGGGTTTATGATAACCACAGCATGCAGCTATTAACTTCTGCAGATAGTACTTTTGACACTTTAATACAAGATATAAATAATGCCTCCACCTTAATCTTGATGGAGTTTTATATTATTTACCCCAAAGGCCGAGTCCAAGAAGTGTTTCAGGCTTTAATTGAAGCGGTTCAAAGAGGGGTAGAGTGTCAAGTTTTGGCTGATAGTGTGGGAAGCTTTAGCTTCTTTGCCGATGATTGGCATGAAAAGCTGGTCGAAGCGGGGGTTATTATTCATCAGTCCTTACCCGTCGGTCTGTTTAAAACTTTATTAAAACGCAGTGATCTACGTAATCACCGAAAGATTGTGGTGATTGATGATGATATTGGTTATACCGGTAGTTTTAACTTAGTTGATCCTGAGTTTTTTAAACAAGACAAAGCCGTGGGGCAATGGATTGATCTGATCATGCGCATTCAAAGTGATAATGCGGTGAGTGTAGTCACGGCGTTGGCAGCGGTTAGCGTTACCGATATTGGGGCAGAAAGCACGCGTAATCTAGAGCAGCTTGGCTATCGGATTGAAAATAATATCAATATGTATACCCGTAAGTTGTATCGCCCCAAGCCTGCAATTAATGACATTAATGATAAGGCATCCGGCTATTTGGCCAGACAAATATCCTCCCTTAATTTAAGTGATGAATATGGTCATGACTTTAAGGCCTCAGAGCAAGATCCTGATTATGAGGTAGATTCAGACCCAAGCTTACCGGATTATATGCGGGCTATTGCCAATATGCCGGTGATAGACAATGTGATGGCTCAGGTTATCCCTTCAGCTCCGCGTATTACCGAACATGTAATTTATAATACTCTATTGACGATTTTTCATAGGGCAGATCACCGCATCCAGATAACCACCCCTTATTTCGTGCCGGATGAAGCCTTATTGGCCGCTTTAACCACAGCTGCAAAAAGGGGAGTAGAGGTTACGTTAATTTTACCCAAAAAAGTAGACTCCTTTTTTGTACAGCATGCTTCACAGGCCTCTTATTCAATACTGATGGAAGCGGGAGTCAAGATAGCTTTATTTAAAGGCGGCTTGCTACATGCCAAGACAGTGGTTATTGATGATGATTATTGCTTGTTTGGCACAGTAAATATGGACATGCGTAGCTTTTATTTAAATATGGAAATTAGCTTGGCGCTGTATACCCCAAGTATCGTAAAGCAGGTTTATGCTTGCCAACAGGCTTACTTAACTCAGTGTGAGCTGTTACAGTGGGATGAGTGGGAAAGTCGACCCACCTACAAGCAGCTTTTTGACTCAGGGATACGCTTATTTAGCCCGTTACTATAATGCTTAAATTACTGATAGGAATGGCTATTTTATAAATTTTAAATGCGGTAGAATATCGGCTATTTTTTATTCGGACCGTTCTATTAAAGTGCCTGATTATTTGGTTTTAGTGTTTTTAACAATGCTTATAAAGTAGTCTAAGGCTGCAATTTTTTAAGGTGATCATAGGTTGATTATGCCAGACAATAAAGACGCCAATGCTTCTAACTCAGCCTATTCTTCAGTATCAAATATCAAAAAATCTACTGAGGCCATCTCGCCTCCTTGGTACTACAAATTAGCCATTAAATTGTTAAAGCCAATTTATAGGCTGGTCTTGTGGCGCCGCTATCGCCAGGCCAAAAAAAGCGATATGCCAGTAGCCGATTATAAACAAGAAATCGACTCTCGTTATGGTCGTGATTATCCGCAGCCTCCGGCTTACTCCATACCATCCTCTTCAACACCTAGTGCTTTAAATGGAGCCAATATCTGGTGTCATGCCGTGTCATTGGGAGAGACCAATACCATTGCTCCTATGCTAAAAGTGATGCTACAGCAAGGGGCTAGAATTTGGATTACCAATACCACCCAAACCGGCTTTGCACGTACTGAACAGCTCTTTGCAGAAGCCATTGCCAACCAGCAAATGGTACATACTTTTGTGCCCGTTGATGATAAAGCCATCATTGAGAAGTTTGTTAATAAGGCTCGGCCTGATTTGGCGATGTTTGTAGAGACGGAGCTATGGGCCAATATCTTAGCGGTATTAAAACAGTCAGCAATCCCTTCGGTACTGGTGAATGCCAGGCTGTCGCAAAAATCCTTCGAAAGTTATGCCAAATATGCCTCAGTTAGTAAAAGCATGATGCACAATATCAGCATGATTATTGCTCAAGATGCGGACTCAGCAAAACGTTTTCGCCGCTTGGGGGCTGACGTTGTGAAGATTCGCCGGGCGAATTCTTTAAAGTGGTCAACAGGAACAGCCCCAGCTACTGCACAATCTGAATTGACAGTAACTGCTAAGGTACAAGCTTTACAGGCTGAATTTGGCGCTAATTCTGAAGTTTTCAATCGCCCTATTTGGGTTGCTGGCAGTACCCATGAAGGGGAAGAAAAAGCGGTCATTGAGACTCACAAACAGATTATTGCTCAGGCAAACTTGGCCAATGCTTTGCTTATTATAGTCCCTCGTCACCCTGAGCGCTTTGATGCGGTCGCTGAGCTACTTGATCAGTCTGGCTTGGTTTATCAGCGTCGTAGTCAGCAGCAGCTTATAGAGGCGAATACTCAGGTCTATCTTGCAGACACTATGGGGGAGTTAACGGCCTGTTATCAATTGGCAGATGTGGCCTTAGTAGGCGGGTCTTTGGTAAATATCGGGGGCCATAATCCGATTGAGGCGGCTAGTTTGGCCAAGCCTGTCATTATGGGTCCTTATACTCAGTCTTGTCATGAGGTCGTCGCTGCCTTAAATGAAGTGGGTGCTTTAAAAGTTGTGAATGCAGTCAACAGTACTCAAAAAGATAAGGTTTCTAAAATATCAGGTAATGCTAGTGCCATGCCTAATGCTTCACTGCTAGATAGTGTGATTCAATGGTTAACTTATCCTGAACAGGCTAAGCAGGCAGGTCAACAAGGGCAAAAGCTAGTGGCTACCAAGAGTAATGCCATGCAGCAACAGCTGCAGATGATAGAAGGTCTATTAACAGCCACTAAAATGGCGAACCAAGCTCCTGACCCAAAAGACGATGAAGTGGATTTGGATCACTTTAAGGTGCGTAAACGCGGTGAGGATGAAGCACTGTGAATATCCTACTATTACCTGAGTTAGATAACGAGCAGGCCAGCTTTAGTATCACTGACCTTAGCCAAATTAAGCATGTACAGCAGGTGCTTGAGCTCAAGGCAGGAGACAGCGTAAAAGTAGGCAGCGTAAATGGAAAATTAGGAACAGCAGTTATTGAAGCCGTGTCGGATACCCAGCTTAAGCTAGGTAGCCTGAATTTAGATACCATGCCTCCGAGTAAGCTGGATTTAACGGTAGTTTTAGCCTTGCCGAGGCCGAAGGTGTTGCGAAGACTAATAATGGATATGACTGCCATAGGGGTGGCCGAAATCATTTTAGTCAACAGCTACCGCACGGATAAAAGCTATTGGCAAAGCCCTATGCTCAGTAGAATTGATGAGTTTGTGACAGAGGGGCTGCAGCAAGGGGTAGATACCATAGCGCCTAACATCCAATTAAAAAAACGCTTTAAGCCCTTTGTGGAAGATGAGCTTAGTCTTTGGGCCAAAGATCGTAGTTTAGTGGTGGCTCACCCTTATAGCCCGCTATCTTTTAATGAATATTTTGAACAGGCAGGCTTGCCACAAGTATTGTGTATTGGTGCGGAAGGCGGCTGGATTGATTATGAGGTGGGCCTGTTACAAGACAATGGCTGTCAGGCCGTCAATATAGGCAGTCGGATTCTGCGTACGGAAGCTGCAGTCAATGCCTTATGCGGCCGTTATCTATAGGGCTGTTTTCAGTTATACTTAGCCTTTTAGGCTGCTTTAACTCTTATCCTTTCTTCTGTTCGCGTATTTACTGCCATAGGTTTCCTCTCATGTCCAAGGTTGTTAGGTCAAATAGCAAGTTTCTAACAAGAGCTTTACCTGTCTTTATTTTAGCCTCGCTAAGTTTGACGGGCTGTTCAGGTGACCAAAATCAGGAGGAGCAGCCAACCAACAACCCGGTGCAAATCAGTCAAGAAAGATTTCAAATAGGCACTGACCTGGACATAAAAAATATGACTAGGCTTAGTGATGCCTATCGTCAAGAGACTGGCATATTGATTGAGTGGGTGCCTGTAGATAAAAGTGTCTTTACTGTGAGCTTTGATGAAGAGCCTCCTTTGCACTTCGATGTAAATCTTCCAAAAGGGGTAGACATGTTAATGATGCATAGTGTCTACTCACTGGCCAATGCCAGTGCCAGTCATGTGCTACAGTCGGTAGGGTCACAGGTCTTGGTGGAGGCTGTGCCCACCCATTATCAAGACCCGGATGGAGAATGGTTTGGGGTGGGTAAGTATGCTCGAAGCATTGTTTATAACAAAAATAAAGTGAATGAGCGTGAATTGGTAAACTATGCCGGTCTTGGTGCCAACAAATGGCTGGGCAGGCTTTGTATGACCGATATTTATAGTCCAGAAAACCAAGCCATTGCTAAAATGATGATGTCCTATAATGGTACCAAGCTGACTCCAGAAATTCTGAGCAACTGGCAAACCAACATGGGCAGTCCACTGGCCAGCAATGAGGATGTCCTTAATCAGATGGAGCAAGGGGGCTGTGATGTGGGGATTGTAGACAGCGATGCCTTTTGGGGCTATGTCAAGACCCAGCCCAACACTCAGCTGCGGTTAATGTGGCCCAATCAAATTAACCGAGGGGCCATTACCAATGCTATTGCCATAGGTATGGTGGACAGTGGAGAAGAAGTGGGTCATGCTTTAAGGTTTATGGAGTGGTTGGTTAGCGATCGCGGGCAGGCATTGCTGGCTTTTTATACCAGTACTTTCCCCGTGATCGATATTAAAGACGAGACGGTAAATATGGAGGCCATTCGGCCTGAGTGGACTCAGTTTGAGCCTGATACCACCCCATTAATCGATATTATCAACGATCATCGTAAAATTGAGCCGTTAAAAAAAGAGCCCGAAGTGCCAGAAGAAGGGACAGAGGATACGGATATTATAGAGTAGGGTTTTTTATTGGTAATCAATTGCTAATCGTTATTGATAATTATTACCATTTGGATTAAAATGCTTTCAGCAGATAGTACTTATATCTCCAAAAATATTACTATAAAACCAACGCTTAATACTTTATAAAAGAGGCAAAAATGGGAACATCACGAGAAGCAACATCCGTAGCCAAAGCTAGCACCAAATACACTATGTTAAGTGCGGCGGTCCTTGGAGCATTAGCATTAGTAGGCTGTAATCAGTCTACTGAAGAAGCCACAACGACTGCAGATACTGAACAGAAAACCGAAGTGCAAGCTACCGATAAAGCTTCAGGTGATACCGTCACTATTTACTCATCACGTAACGAACAACTGATTCAGCCATTATTGGATGAATTTACCAAAGAGACAGGGATTCCTGTTGAGTTGGTTACGGATGATAGTGGTCCTCTAATAGCCCGTTTACAAGCAGAAAGCACCAATACTCCTGCCGATGTGCTACTTACCGTAGATGCTGGTAACTTATGGCAAGCCGGCCAAGAAGGTCTATTACAGCCTATTAATTCTGAAGTGGTTAATAGCAACGTTCCTGAGAAATACCGTTCAGTGGATGATTTATGGACTGGTCTGTCTTTGCGTGCTCGTACTATCTTCTATGACCCTGCCAAAGTACAGCCTAC
This sequence comes from Psychrobacter sp. UBA3962, assembly GCF_002385225.1. GTDB lineage: Bacteria > Pseudomonadota > Gammaproteobacteria > Pseudomonadales > Moraxellaceae > Psychrobacter. The sequence continues at coordinate 177,872 of NZ_DGDC01000010.1, forward strand.
TGATTTATCAACTTATGCTGACCTGGCTGATCCTAAATGGAAAGGTAAACTTTGTTTACGTACGTCCAAGAAAGTATATAATCAGTCGTTAGTTGCTAGTATGATTGAGCATTATGGCCCTGAAAAAACAGAAGAAATCGTTAAAGGTTGGGTGGCCAACTTAGCAGCCCCCGTATTTAGTAACGACACTAAGCTACTAGAAGCGATCGCTTCAGGTCAGTGTGAAGTAGGTATTGCTAACAGCTACTACTATGGCCGTATCTTGGATGAAAATGCAGACTTCCCAGTGAAAATATTCTGGGCAAACCAAGGAGAAGGCGCTGAAGCTACAGGTACTCACGTAAACGTATCTGGTGCAGGCATTATCAAAAACTCTGATAACGTGGAAGGCGCTCGTAAGCTAATTGAATGGTTATCTTCAGACACTGCTCAAGGTAAATATGCCAGCAGCGATAAAGAATTCCCAGTAAAAGAAGGGGTCGATGAGTCTGAGATGCTTCGCTCATGGGGCAGCTTTAACCAAGATAATATTAATGTTAGTATCTTCGGTCAGCGCCAAGCTGAAGCGGTTCAATTGATGGACCGTGCAGGTTACGAATAAGTTATTACTTACTGATTAATAATAATAAACAGTAATAAAAGGTTATAGGTATCAAGGTAATTTAATGCTATATAACAAAACCATAAATAACTGCTGAAAGTAAGGGCTCCTGTCACAGGTAGCCCTTATACTTTGCAATAGGGTTTTATGAAAGCGAATATTTCAAAAGGGTCGTTATTAGCGAAATCAGTCTTAGCATTGGTTTCGCTATTTATGTTAATACCAGTGATCATTGTCATGCGCTCGTGGTTCGAGCCTATGGCAGATATTTGGTCACACTTGGCTGAATTTGTCCTACCTCAAGTCATCAAAAACACCATACTAATCTTGGCATTAGTAACAGTATTGGCGGGGAGTCTGGGGACTTACTTGGCTTGGCTGACCAGTATGTATCGCTTCACAGGACAGAAGTTCTTCGTCTGGGCTCTGATGCTACCTTTTGCCATTCCAGCCTATGTATTGGCATTTGTCAGCGTAGGCATACTGGATTATAGTGGCTTTATTCAGACCTCTCTTAGAGACATGGGGCTTAGCTGGTCGATACCGAACATTCGCAGTGTTTGGGGTGCCGGTATTATTCTCTCCTTAGTCTTCTATCCTTATGTTTATCTTTTAGCCCGACAAGCCTTTTTATCCCAAGGTCAACGCGCTCTAGAAGCCGGTCAAATGCTGGGGTTAACCCGTAATAAATCTTTTTTTAAAGTGGCTTTGCCTCAAGCCATGCCTTGGATTGTGGGTGGCCTATTATTAACCTGGATGGAAACTTTAGCCGACTTTGGCGCAGTCTCTGTCTTTAATTTAGACACTTTTACTACCGCCATTTATAAGTCTTGGTTTGGCTTTTTTAGTTTAACCACGGCAGCACAATTGGCAGCGCTGCTTATTATCACGGTCTTTATCATTCTACTGTTAGAGCGTTATTGGCAAAAGAGGCGCAGTTATCTTCCCAGTGCAGGTAATCGGCAACGTGAAAGACTCACCGGTCTTCGTAACGTATGGGCAGTGATATTCTGTAGTTTTATTTTTATTATGGCCTTTGGGCTACCCATGACTCAGTTATTAATTTGGGTTGTGCAAAATTATCAAATTGATTTAGATGCTCGTTATTGGGACTTTGTTAAGAACACGGTATTGATTGCTGGAACCACTGCCACAGTCATTGCAGCCGTGGCTTTAATGGTAGCTTGGTTATTGCGTCAGCATCCGAGTCGAAGCAATCAGCTACTGGTTTCTATGTCCAACTTAGGATATGCAGTGCCTGGTACCGTACTGGCAGTTGGGGTATTTATTCCCATTGCTTGGCTAGACAACCTATTAATTGCTCAAAACATTACCAGTGCTCAGATACTTAGTGGTAGTGTGATTGTGATGTTACTGGCATTAACCACGCGTTTTATGACCGTGGGCTTTCAGCCTATTGATAGACAATTAAATAGATTAACCCCAAGCCAAGAGCAAGCGGCGCAATTGTTGACCACAAATCGCTGGCAACGTTGGCGTAAGGTTTATCTACCTGTGATTAGTCCTGGGGTTTTTACCGCTCTCATTATGGTGTTCGTTGAAGTGACCAAGGAGATGCCTATTACCTTAATGACACGTCGTCAAGGCTGGGATACCTTAGCAGTACGGGTATTTGAAATGACCTCTGAGGGGATGTATGAACGGGCTGCATTGCCCAGTTTGACCATTGTTTTAGTAGGTCTAATCCCTGTCATTTTATTAATCACTCAATCAGATAAAAGCTAAGCCGGCCTTAATACTTCTTATTTTATAATAGCCTAAGCAAAAAAATGGTGAATTCAATGCAGTCAACCTCAACTCAACAGTCTCAGTTAAATTCACATTATTTGACGTTAGAGAACCTAATTGTCAGCTTCGGTGAAACTGAGGTGGTGAAGTCACTGTCTATGCAGCTAGAGCAAGGAGAGATTGGCTGCTTGCTAGGGTTCAGTGGCTGCGGTAAAACGACTGCGCTTCGTGCTATTGCTGGTCTTGAAACGCCTCAAAATGGCAAAGTTATCCTTAACGGTAAGATTCTGACTGACATCAATCAAGGCCATATCAAGGTTCAAGTGGTGCCCGCTAAGCGTGATATGGGCATGGTGTTCCAAGATTATGCTTTATTTAGTCACTTAACGGTCAGCGAAAATATTGGCTTTGGCTTACACCGCTGGAGTAAAGTTGATAAGGCAGCTCGTATTAAAGAGATGTTGGAGTTGGTCGAGCTTAGCGAACATGCCAATAAGCGTATTAACCAGCTATCTGGAGGGCAACAGCAGCGTATTGCTTTGGCCCGGGCTTTAGCGCCCAAACCGGATCTGTTATTGCTTGATGAGCCATTTTCAAACTTAGATATGATGCTTCGTGAGTCATTGGCTGCCAAAGTGCGTGATATTCTAAAGCGGACCAATACCACGGCCATCTTAGTTACCCATGATCAGCATGAGGCCTTTGCCATAGCCGATAAAATAGGGGTTATGCATAAAGGTAAGCTGGCACAGTGGGCGACCCCAGATGAGTTATATCATGAGCCCAATAGTCCCTTTATTGCTGAGTTTATTGGAGAGGGGGCAATGATTGATGGCATCATTGAGCAGGGAGTTATCAAGACTGCTTTGGGCGATATCAAGCGTTATCCTGAGCCTATTCATTCTCACTATCATGAAATGGATTATGAGACTTACTTTGCTCAAGGGGAGGTGTGTGAATATGATTTCCCTAATGGCACTAAGATTAAGGTCTTGATTCGTCCCGATGACATCGTCCATGATGACCACAGTCCGCAGATGGCGATGGTGGTTGAGCGGGTGTTTCGCGGAGCAAACTTTCTATACCGCTTACGCCTAGAAAACGGAGAGGAAGTATTGTCGCTTATTTCAAGCCATCATGACCATCCTGTCGGCTCTATGATAGGTTTTCGCCCCTTAATGGCTCATGTGGTGTTGTTCCAAGGCAGTGAGTTAGATGTGACCACCTGGCAGCGTATTTAACGCCAGCACATGAATATAACGACCGAGCCATTTGTAGGGGGCTTGATCTGAATAACGCAGCTCCATTTCAATAACTGCTTCTGGATTGGTGTGTCCTCCTCGCTTTAGAGGGGCATAGTCATGAAATACACGTAAGCCACTGACTTTATCGATAGCAAAGCTTTGCTCTGTAAGCCAGCCTTCTACTTCCTCGTAGCTGACTGGATTATTGGGAGTAAGGCTTTTTTTATTGTCTGATTTAAAGTCGGGGTTATTTAATAAATTAAAGTTGCCCATGATTAAATTGCGATACACGAAGCTCGCCGGGTTATAAAAGCAAAGGGATAATACCCCAGTAGGCGCTAACCATTTCTTAAAAAAGGGCATAATCTGTTTTGGGTCACCTAGCCATTCGAGCAAAGCATGACACAATATCAAATCAAAACCGGCGACAGACTCAGAGGGTAGCTTAATTTGCAGATCCTGGTAAGGACACACCAGCCATTTGATATCATCAATGACCCCCAACTGCTTTGCATCAGCCTTGGCTTCAGTAAGCATGTTGTCTGAGATATCATTAATAGTCACATTGTGACCTTGTGTGGCCAACTCGATGGATAACTGTGCTAGCCCTGCGCCCACATCCAATATTTCTAACGGGCGATTGAGCTGGCGTGATAAGTCACTGACAACAGCGCTAAGATCACGCTTTAATACCGCCAATCTAATGTCACCTTTCAAGCCTCCATATACCTTTTTGACAAAATGCTCAGTAATGGGGTCAAAGTTACGATCTTCTGCTGTGCTCATGTAAGGTTACCTAAAGGAGTCAATTAAGATGATTTGGGGCTAAAAAGCTTTGATTGTAACCAACCTATTTGATTTTACCAAGTAATATTCTACTAACTGAAAATATGGAAACTTGGTTGGGATTTTAATCAATAACAATACGCTAATTTCATTGAGGAATTGCGAGTTAATGTCAGTAAAACCGCCCGTTTAAGCGTAATTTATGCTAAAATACGGCTGGTTATTATTGGTATAAAAAATTAAAAAATAGTTTGCAGTTTCTTTTCTTTGAAGGACTATTAAAACCTTCATCAAGAAAGTCAGCTGTCAACATGGAGAAGTATGTATGAATGATTCGGTCAGTCCTATTGCTATCGTAGATGAGATGAAGCAATCTTATCTCGATTATGCAATGAGCGTTATTGTTTCTAGAGCTTTACCTGATGTACGGGATGGTCTAAAACCTGTGCATCGCCGTATCATGTATGCCATGCATCAGCTCTCCAACGACTACAATAAACCTTATAAAAAATCTGCCCGTGTGGTCGGTGACGTAATCGGTAAATATCACCCTCATGGTGATACTGCTGTGTATGATGCCATTGTACGTATGGCGCAGGACTTTAGTTTGCGTTATCCCATGGTCGATGGTCAAGGTAACTTCGGTTCAATCGATGATGACCCAGCTGCTGCGATGCGTTATACCGAAGTACGTATGACCAAGCTGACTCACCAGATGCTGGCTGACCTCGAAAAAGACACTGTAGACTGGGAAGATAACTACGATGGTTCTGAGCGTATGCCCAGTGTCCTGCCTGCTCGTATCCCTAACTTATTGGTTAACGGCGCGACAGGTATTGCGGTAGGTATGGCGACCAATATGGCACCGCACAACCTAACCGAAGTGTTAAATGCGTGTTTGGCATATGCTGATAATCCAAACATTTCAAGCGAAGAGTTAACCACTTACATCTCAGGTCCTGATTTCCCTACGGGCGGTATCATCTATGGCCGTGCAGGAATTGTGGATGCGTATCGTACTGGTAAAGGCCGTGTGCATATTCGTGGCCGCTATCATATCGAGCCTATGAGTGACACTGGTGTTAACCGTGATCGTGAACGCATTGTATTTACCGAGATTCCTTATCAGGCGAACAAAGCTAAGCTGATTGAGCGTATCGCGGAATTAGTACGCGATAAAAAGATTGAAGGTATTTCAGAGATTCGTGATGAGTCTGATAAAGACGGCATGCGTATCGCCATTGACCTACGCCGCGGTGAAGTGGCTGAAGTTATTGTTAATAACCTGTTTTTGCAGACCCCGCTAGAATCAAGCTTTAGTATTAATATGGTTGCGCTTGATAACGGCCAACCTAAGCTAATGACCCTACGCCAGTTAATTGCTGCGTTCGTGCGTCACCGTCAAGAAGTGGTCACCCGCCGCACAATTTATGAGCTAAATAAAGCCAAAGCTCGTGGTCACTTATTAGAAGGCTTGACCGTAGCTCTAGCCAACATTGATGAGATCATTGCCACCATTAAAGAGTCGGCCAACCGTGGGGAAGCCCGTGAGAAGCTGTTAGCTCAGATTTGGGACTCAGGCACTGTGGTAGCGATGTTACAAGCAGCGGGCCGTGGTACGTTAGTAGCGGGTGATTTACGCTCAGTTCGTCCTGAGTTTATCGAAGGCGAAGATTTAAAAAATCCATTTGGCTTAATTGATAACGGCAATAATTACCGCTTATCAGTAGAGCAAGTCAACGCTATCTTAGAGATGCAGCTACACCGTTTAACGGGTCTTGAGCATGAAAAGTTAACTGAAGAATATCAAGATTTGTTGCGTCAAATCGCTGAATTTGAATCTATTTTGGCTGACTTTGATAAGCTGATGATGGTTATCAAAAATGAGATGCATGAGATTTTAGAGAACTTTGGCGATGAGCGTCGCACAGATATCGTTGATTCTCGTACTGACTTTAGCCGTGAAGACCTAATTCCTGAGCAGACCGTTGTGCTAACTGTATCGCGTACTGGTTATGCAAAAACTCAGCCAATCAGTGATTATGTGGCTCAAAAACGAGGTGGTAAGGGTAAGTCTGCCACAGCGATGAAAGAAGATGATGTGATTGATCACCTAGTAGTGACTTCAACTCATGCGACGGTATTGTGCTTTACGGATAATGGGCGAGTATTTAGCCTAAGAGGCTTTGAAGTCCCTATTGCCAGCCGTGGTTCGCGAGGCCGCCCACTGGTTAACATCATCGGACTTGATCCGGATGAAGTGGTAACTACCATCTTGCCTATTCCTAATTTATCAGAAGAAATTGACAGCCGTTTTGTGTTCTTTGCTACTGCTAACGGTACGGTAAAACGTGTTGAGCTATCTCAATTTGCCAATATCCGTTCTAATGGTCTAATCGCTATTGGGCTGGAAGAAGGCGATAAACTAGTATCGGCCCGTATTACCAATGGTGAGCAGGAAGTTATGCTGTTTGCTTCAAGTGGTAAAGCGATTCGTTTTGATGAAAATGATGCGCGTGTGATGGGACGTACCGCCAAAGGTGTCCGTGGTATGCGCATTGCCAAAGATGAGTTTATTAAGTCATTAGTTGTCATTGAAGAAGATGTTAAAGAAATCTTGATTGCCTGTGAAAACGGCTATGGTAAACGTACACCGGTAGAAGAGTTCAATGCTCAGAATCGTGGTGGTGGCGGTGTTATTGCCATTAAGACCAGTGAGCGTAATGGCGCGTTAGTACGTGCCACAAAAGTTCATCCTGAAGACGATATTATCTTAATTTCAAATAAAGGCACTCTGGTTCGTACGCCAGTTGCTCAAGTAGCTACATCAGGCCGAAATACTCAAGGGGTAACTTTGATTCGCTTGGCCAATGATGAAGCTTTAGTGGCAATGGCCCGAGTCGAAGATAGTGGTGAGGAAGATGAAATCGTTGAAGCCATGAAAGATGAAGGTTTGTTGGCTGACGACGCTATTGAAGGCTTGGAGGAACAACTAGATCTAGATGAAGCTGAAGATAGCTTAGAGGATGATCAGTAGTTAATGAGTATTGATTTGATAGCGGTAACTGGATAAGTTCTAAATTGATAAGCGCTAAGCATCTTATCTAGGCTGTCATTCAGTATGGTTTAACAAATAACCTCTATGAGCGGTCGTTGATAACCTATAAAATGCCAACATAATGTTGGCATTTTTTTTGCTCTAAACAATAAGGAAAGTATATGTCTGAATTGCATTTGCATCATTTAGAAAACTCACGATCATTTCGTATTCTGTGGCTATTAGAAGAGCTGGGTGTGGAGTATCAATTAACCAGATATGAGCGTACCAACTCTTATTTGGCCCCAAAGAGCTTGGAGCGAGTCCACCCTTCAGGCAAGTCTCCTGTGTTAGAGGTAGCAGGTCTTAATCCAAAAGATCCAGCAGAAAAGACCAGCCTAATAGAGTCAGGACACATCATTGATTATTTAATGGCGAAGTATGACACAGAGTATAAGCTACATCCGAAGGTGGATGCTGAGAGTCAGGCCTGGCGTGATTATGACTTTTGGATGCATTATGCAGAAGCTTCAGCTATGCCCGCTTTGGTGATGCGTCTGGTGTTTAGTAAGGTAGTTGAGCGCTCTCCAACTTTGATTAAGCCCATAGCCAAAGGCATTCGTAAGCAAGTAGAAGCGTTGATGATCAATAAGAATATTAGAACAGCTCTGGATTTAATCGAAGAGAAGTTGTCAAAAGATAAGTGGTTTGCGGGCAGCGAGTTTAGTGCAGCAGATGTGCAAATGGGCTTTTTTATTGAAGCTGCCAATGCCGGTCCTGGGCTTGATGAAGTCCGCTATAATAGTACTTTAAATTGGCTAAAGCGCTGTCAGGGCAGACAGGCCTATAAAGCTGCGGTGGAAAAAGGAGGTAAGCTTGAGTTCTAGTTCTTTTACTCAGGAAAGTCAAAAAATAGAAGCTAATAAACCAGAGATTTTAAAAAACTGGAAAACAAAGTTATTTATATTATTGCTTTGCGTGGTAAGTTTTTATGCAGGTTGGCAAGCCAGCCGCTCGCATTTAGTGAAAGAATGTCAGTTGGCAGGCGCTCAAGTTACGGTAGAGGATGGTTTGGTTATTTGTCAGATGCCTCAATAAATCCATTCGAGTAAGATTTTTATGCTCTTTTTTACCTAACCTGTTACAGCTCGATTGCTCCTACAGCTCCATTGTTTAAGCTGATTTTTAAAGACAGCTATCTATAAAGCCCGTATTGACGAATTCACGTTGGTACGGGCTTTTTTTGGCTATAGCTTTTATATACAGGGTTACTTATTAGTCATGTACAGCTATTGACAGTTAAAAATATTATAAATTATTACTTGAAATCAAATCGATTAGGTAGCATATAAATAGCAGATACAAGCAAAGCAAAAGTGCCAGGCTAGAATGGTTTTTACGCTAAAGTACTTGAAAGTTGCTTCAGAGAAACAGATATAAAAAGTATAAATTATTATAAGGATAACTTAATGAGATTTGAAAAGTTCACCCAAAAACTACAGGCAGCTTTACAGCAAGCCCAAAGTCTGGCAATTGGTCGAGACCATACCAGTATTAGCCCGATTCATATCATGGCTGCACTATTAGAAGATGAATCAAACATCTCAGTGTGCCAACAGGCAGGGGCTAGCGTTCCGGCTCTTAAGAATGGGGTTGCGAAAGCTTTAGACAACGAAGCAGTCATATCCAATCCAACAGGAGAGGTTAATTTAAATACAGAGTCGATTCGAATTTTAAACTTGGCGGACCGTCAAGCTCAAAAAGCAGGAGATGAGTACATTGCCACTGAGTGGGTAATGCTGATTTTGGCAGAGCAGGGCGACACTAAGAAAATTTTTAAAGAAGCTGGGGTTACTTCAGAAAAATTACAAGCTGTTATTGAACAACTTCGTGGAGAACAAACCGTGGACAGTCAAAACGCTGAAGACCAACGCGATGCGTTAAACAAATATACTGTGAACCTTACAGAACAGGCTGAGATGGGTAAGCTGGACCCAGTTATTGGTCGTGATGAAGAGATTCGTAGAACCATCCAAGTATTATCTCGCCGAACCAAAAATAACCCAGTATTAATTGGTGAGCCAGGTGTGGGTAAAACAGCCATTGTTGAAGGTTTAGCACAGAAGATTGTCAATGGTGATGTGCCAGAAGGCTTACGTCATAAAGAAGTGTTGTCACTAGACTTAGGGGCTTTGATTGCCGGTGCTAAGTATCGTGGTGAGTTTGAAGAGCGTTTGAAAAACGTTCTAAATGACTTAGCGAAGCAAGAAGGCAATGTCATCTTATTCATCGACGAGCTACATACCATGGTCGGAGCGGGTAAAACCGACGGAGCTATGGATGCCGGTAATATGTTAAAGCCAGCTCTGGCTCGTGGTGAACTGCACTGTGTGGGAGCAACTACGCTTGATGAGTACCGCCAGTACATCGAGAAAGACGCTGCTCTTGAGCGCCGTTTCCAAAAAGTACTGGTGGATGAACCCACTGTTGAAGATACCATTGCTATTTTGCGTGGTCTAAAAGAGCGCTATGAGCTACACCATGGTGTCGACATTCAAGACAGTGCCATTATTGCTGCTGCCCGCATGAGTCATCGTTATATCACTGATCGTAAGCTACCTGATAAAGCCATTGATTTGGTTGATGAGGCAGCGAGCCGTCTGCGTATGGAGATGGACAGTAAGCCTGAAGCATTGGGTAAACTTGATAGCCGTCTGATTCAATTAAAAATGCAACGTGAAGTGTTAAAAAATGAAGAAGATGCTGGAGCACAAGCAGAGCGCAGAGTTCTTGATGAGCAAATCGAAGAGCTTGAAAAAGAATATGCCGATCTAAACGAAATCTGGCAAGCAGAAAAAGCTTTGGTAAAAGGCAGTCAGCAGTTAAAAGACGAGCTAGATAAAGCGCGTATTGCTTATGATAAAGCCAGTCGTGAAGGCGATTATGAAACCATGAGTAAGCTGCAGTATGAGACCATTCCGCAGTTAGAAAAACGCATCACAGAATCTGACTTGGCTGAACAAAAAGAGCAAGCCGGCGAAGGCGACCGTATCAAGTTACTACGTAACAAAGTGACGGATAATGAAATTGCTGAAGTTGTGGCTGCTGCGACCGGTATTCCGGTCAGTAGAATGCTACAAGGCGAGCGTGAGAAAATGTTGACGATGGAAGAGCGTCTACATGAGCGTGTGGTAGGTCAGGACGAAGCGGTACAGTCGGTAGCTAACGCGGTTCGTCGTAGCCGTGCCGGTCTATCTGATCCAAACCGTCCTTCAGGCTCGTTCTTATTCCTAGGTCCAACAGGGGTAGGTAAAACTGAGTTGACTAAATCTTTGGCCAACTTCTTGTTTGATTCTGAAGATGCCATGGTGCGTATCGACATGAGTGAGTACATGGAGAAGCATAGTGTGAGCCGTTTGGTAGGTGCACCTCCAGGTTATGTGGGCTATGAAGAGGGTGGGGTACTAACGGAAGCGGTTCGCCGTAAGCCTTATAGCGTTATCTTGTTTGATGAGGTTGAAAAAGCTCACCCAGATGTCTTCAACATTCTATTGCAAGTATTGGATGATGGCCGCTTAACCGACTCACAAGGTCGTGTGGTCGACTTCAAAAACACAGTTATCATCATGACCAGTAACTTAGGATCGCACAAGATTCAGGAGATGGCTGGTGATGACTATGAAGAGATTAAATCAGCGGTTATGGAGTCTGTGGGTCAGCACTTCCGTCCTGAGTTCGTCAACCGTATTGACGAGATTGTGGTATTCCACCCACTGGGTATGTCACAGATGGCCGGTATTGCGGATATTCAGTTAAATCGTCTGCGTGATCGTCTCAAAGAGCGTGAAATGGACATCAAGTTGTCACCAGATGCCCTGCACATGCTAGTAGCAGTAGGCTATGATCCTGTCTATGGCGCACGTCCTCTTAAGCGTGCTATCCAGCAGCAGATTGAAAACCCATTGTCACTGAAGCTTCTATCAGGAGAATTCGTGGCAGGTGATACCATAGTTGTTGATGTGGATGAAGAAGATAACTTACTTTTTTCTAAAGCATAATAAAGGTATCAGATATATGTGAAAGCAAAGTAGCTAAAATTGTCTTGCTTGCTAATCTGCTTATCTATATCTTCAACCCAAACCCTTATCTACACCAGTAGGTAAGGGTTTTTTGTTTTAGGAAGTTGTGTGTATGGAGTTTTTTTCATCAAGTAGAGCAAAATGCCCTTATATTATTAGGGATATTGCTTAGCCAGGGCGCTTTGTTTATCATGTCATGTTACAATTTATGATTGTAAGTAAAAAGAGGTTCACCAACCTCTCTCTAGGCTTTCTAAAAACTCACTGTCCAATCTGTAAGGAACATATAATGACTTTAAGCACCTCCTTTAAAAAGACCAAACTAAGTGTTGTATTACTGGCTACTGTCTTTGCTGCCTCTGCCTGCAGTACCCTTCCTTCAGAAACCTCCAATGCTAATGGCAAATCCGTTATTGTCGCTGAGACTAACCAAGCGCAGGGTACAAATAAAGCCAGTCGCTTAGATACTGCAAATTGGGCAGAAGATATCAAGGCTTGTAGTGATGATTATAAAAAACTAATCCAACCTGAAATCAGCAAGTTCTCTAGCCAAGCATTAAGTTATGATCAGTTGTTTAGTAAAAGTGCGAGTGGTATAGATTTAGCCAACCAACTACCACAAACTGAATCGGTAGAATGTAAGCAACAAGCTTTAGCGATAGCTGAGCAAATGAATCAGGCGAAAGTTGAAGCAGCTCAAAATGAGCTAAACAAGAGCAACTTGTCTGAAGCAGATAAAAGAGCGGCATTATCCAATTTACTTTATGCACAGCAAGCCTTGTTCTTTAGTTATGTTCGTCATGGTTTGATTTCTAGCGATGAAAAAGACGTGCAACTGTGGCTACAAGCCAATGATATTTGGAATCAGTGGTTAAGTGAGCCTATCGCTTTTTCTAATGCGGATGCGATGGTGAAAACCTTAATGACCAATAGAGCCTTACTTTCGACTGTGGGTCAATTAACTGATTATTTGGAAAACTATAATACTGAATTACAGCAGCAGCCTAAGAAAAAAGAGCTGCTATTAAACCAAACTTTAATTTTCTTAGCCCAAGCTGAAACCAATAATAGAGAAGTAAGCAAGTCGCTCGATAAAGCAGTAGATTCTCTACCTTGGTTAAAAACAGTGACCACGCAGCTAAGCGATGAAAATGAAGCTAATAAAAACTCCGCACAAAAGCTTAGCGTGAATGAAACGGAGGAGGCCTTGCTTAAGGTATTACAGCGTGATGAAAGTGAGTATTTTACTCAGTTATTAAAGTTGACTGCCTTAAGATACCAAGACATTAATGAAGAAAAGCTTCTTGAAAGTGCTAAAACCTTCTTAACAGAGGAAGTAGAAGACTTAGCCTTAAGTGAGCTGCTAGGGGCAATGGACTATGCCAAAATGGGTGATCGAGAGTCTAGTAAACGTTGGTTAGATAAAGCATTTACTCATAGTGATATTGTGAATGAAATTTGTCAGATACCTGACCTAAATCCTGCCAGCTTAAACCCTTTCTTCAATGAGAAAGATGGCAAATGGTTACTAGATGAAATTAATAAGCAATGTAGCTAATTGACTAGCCTGGTTTAATAAAGAGAAAAGGCTCAGTGTTTATAACTGGGCCTTTTTTTATAGCCTTACTAATGGCAATTTTCTATAGGTTTAACGGTCTGTAAAGTTTACCTATCTACAGAATAGTTAGCTTATTTAGTCGGCAGACCGGTACCACACTCACCCGGGGTATGGCTGATGGCAGTTGCAGTGGTGCAGGCCATACAGGCATTGCCAGCAGTCTTATAGCTGACTTGACCATTAGGGGCCTTGTGTTTAACACACACTGGATCATATTGCATGGTGCACATGGTTTGTTCTTTATCCGGAGTAAAAGGGCCACACTGTGCTACTTTAGTGCTGTTACCGGAGTGATTGGCATCAGGAGTGCTAATGGGAGCAGGCGTCTGGGTATGAGGAGTTGAGTTAGAATCTTCTGCCGTCACACAGCCTGTAGCCAGTAAACCTGTGGTAATCGATAAAGCCATAATTTTTGAAAAATTAAATAGCTTATGGCGTCTTTTTTGAATCAATGCCGTCATAATGATTCCTCATCCTAATTGAGTGTTGAGTTATTTTAAGCTTATATCTTAGCAAAAAAAATAGCCTACCCAAGGTAAGCTATTTATGTATCTTGTATTCAAAATATTACTTTTATCTAAATGAGATAAAAGGGTCTATTTTTGTTCTGTACCCGTTTGCACATACTTATCAAAGTTATCTGCATAATCGTCTAAGTTATCACTTAACATTTGACGATACTGCTTGGTATAAAACTCAATGATTTCATTTTTTTCTGCGGCCAAATCACTGCCTTTAACGAAGCCAATAGAGGCGACAGAAGCACTATAGCGGGCGGCTGCATATAATAATGAAGCACCCACTTGACCTGAATGTGATTCAGGGCCTAACTGACTGTTGGCAAGCTCAATAATGGCATCAGCACGTTTATAAAAAGCTTCAATGTCTTTTGATAGCTTAGGATCTTCGTTGTTGTTAGGGGTATCGGTCATAATGATCAACTTTAATTTTATTGATTAAATGGGTTAAATACAGCTCCCAAGCTTGCAGCTATGAGTGCTGTATTTGCATGCTTTAGATATTAGCGTCTGCTCTTAATAGCTCTGCTTTGTCTACCTTTTCCCAAGTGAAAGCAGTCTCACTACCTTCACGACCAAAGTGGCCAAAAGTAGCTGTTTGCTGGTACATAGGCTGTAGCAGATTTAGCATATGAGTGATGCCATAAGGACGTAGGTCGAAGTGAGTACGGATCAACTCAATAATGACTTCACGGCTTACTTTAGCAGTGCCAAAAGTGTTCACTGCAATTGATGTCGGTTCAGCAACCCCAATCGCATAACTGATCTGAACTTCACAGCGCTCAGCAAGGCCGGCGGCAACGATATTTTTTGCCACATAGCGACCCGCATAAGCAGCACTACGGTCAACTTTCGAAGGGTCTTTACCACTGAATGCACCGCCACCATGACGCGCCATACCACCGTAAGTATCTACAATAATTTTGCGACCCGTTAAGCCGGCATCACCCACAGGACCACCGATAACGAATTTGCCAGTTGGGTTAATATGATAGCGAGTGTCTTTGTGCAGTAGCTCAGCTGGGATAACTTGCTTGATGATGCTTTCCATAACCGCTTCATGCAAGTCGGCTTGAGATACATCTGGATCATGTTGGGTAGATAAAACCACAGCATCAATAGCTGAGGGGATACCATTGGCATATTTTAGAGTCACTTGAGCTTTGGCATCAGGGCGTAACCAAGGTAGCTCACCAGAACGACGTAACATAGACTGACGTTCCATTAAGCGGTGGGCATACTCAATAGGTGCTGGCATCAATACTTCGGTTTCATTGCTGGCATAACCAAACATTAGACCTTGGTCACCGGCACCCTGGTCTTCTGGGTTTTGACGGTCAACCCCTTGAGCGATTTCAGGAGATTGTTTACCAATCATATTGATAACCGCACAGGTATTACCATCAAAGCCTAAATCTGAATGGTTATACCCAATTTCATTAACTGTCTCACGAACAATGCGTTCGATATCGATATTGGCAGTGGTTGAGATTTCACCAGCTAAAACTACTGCCCCTGTTTTAACTAAGGTTTCACAGGCCACACGGGCGTGTAAGTCTTCACGCATAATTGCATCAAGCAAAGCATCTGAAATTTGATCTGCCATTTTATCAGGATGGCCTTCACTTACAGATTCTGAGGTAAAAAGTTGATAGTCATGCATAGTAGGAGAGTCACTTATATTCAGGATTCAGGAGCTTGGATTCAGGAATTGAGATTTTAGCACGGCAATGACGCTTTAAAAGTCATTACGGTATGATGGTAAAATCAAACAAGATAATCATAAAAATTTAAATAGCCTATTTTACCCTTAACTCACTGAAAACTCTAGTGAGTTGACGCTATTGATGGGTTTATGTTCTACATAACAGGTCTTAAAGGCGAGGCGGTGCTTATTATAATTCTGCGAAAGCCTGCTTGTCTTTAAACATACACTCTTCATAGACCGGACAGGCCCCACATTTTGGAGTGCGCGCTTGACAGGTATAGCGGCCATGCAAAATAAGATAGTGATGGGCATCGACAAGATAATCTTCAGGTACCCGCTCTAATAGCTTTTGTTCTACGGCAAGCACAGTCCTGCCAGTGGCAAGGCCAGTACGGTTGCTAACGCGAAATATATGGGTGTCTACGGCCATGGTAGGATGACCAAAAGCTGTGTTCAGGACCACGTTGGCTGTTTTTCGGCCCACGCCTGCCAGTGCCTCTAAATCTTTACGGTTATCTGGTACTTGGCTGTTATGCTTCTCAATTAAGTCTTTACAAGCCTTCATGACGTTTTTGGCTTTTGAATTAAACAGGCCTATGGTCTTGATATACTCTTTTAACCCTTCTTCTCCTAGAGCATAAATGGCTTCAGGGGTATTGGCTACCGCATAAAGCTTACGGGTAGCTAAGTTGACGCTAACGTCTGTGGCCTGGGCCGATAAGATAACCGCTATAAGCAGCTCAAAGTTGCTGCTATATTCAAGCTCAGTCACCGGCTCATCAATGGCTGCCGCTAACTTTTCAAAAAAAGGGCGTACGTTACGATTGGGCAGCCGTCTTGAGGGAGGGGTCTGTGCTGTTTTATGTTTAACAACTTTACTCATTTTAATTTAATGTCTCGTCAAATTTACCTATCATTGAAAATAGAGAAAATCAGCATTTAGGCTAAATCCCTATTCACTAAGCTCGGCCAACTGCCGTTTTAAGTCGTCTAATTCTGCTTGTTTGCTAGGGTTAGGGCGTATGCTTAGCTGTTTTTCTAGCTTTTTGATTTTGGTGCGTAGCTTTGCTCCAGCAATGGTGGCTTTGGCTTGAGAGGCATCGATATCTAAGCTTTGGTGTGAAGCATTACCTATCATGGTCTCGATAACACTGGTCACTGGCTTAGCATGGGTTTTATCTGCCATTTGCTCTGCCACACGATTGAGATGATTGTGATAGCGATATCGCAGATGTGCTTGTTCTTTTTCTCTAAACTCAGCCGTTTCGGTAGCAGGGTCACGAGGCACTTCAATAAGATCAATGCAATCCACAGGGCATGGGGGGAGGCATAGCTCACAGCCGGTGCATAAGTCGCTGATGATGGTGTGCATGTGTTTGCCAGTACCAATAATGGCATCTACTGGGCAGGCAGGAATGCACTTAGTACAGCCAATGCAATCATCTTCTCGTATCACTGCGCGCACTTCAGTAGGGCGACTGGTATTAGGATCTACCGGCCAGGCAGACTCACGAACGGGTAATACTTCTCTGTCTAGTACTTTCGCAATGGTATCACTAACCGGCTGACCGCCAGGCACACACTTATTGTGCGGCTCATTATCTACCACCATAGCAATGGCGTAGGGCAAGCAGCCCTCAGAGTGGTCGCATAGCCCACACTGAGTCTGAGGTAAGGTGGCATCAACTGTGGCAATCTTTTGACGTTGGTGTTGCGTCAGGCGCTCAAGCCCAAAGCGATTAAATAGAATAGGAAGGTCGTCTAATCGGTCAGTGCTCACGAGTACCTCATCATAAATAGCAATTGAATAACTTAAAAAGTCAGTACCGACGGGCACTAACCAAAGAATTATGGTAATACTTTAACAGTCGTTAGTTAATCGTTGAACCCTTCATTTGATCTGCAATTGAGCAGTGTCAACGGTTTACTTAACGTTTGGATACCTGAAAGCTAGGATCCAATAAATAAATTATTGGCCAAAATAGGGTCTATCTTTAGGCGACTGGTTTGTAGCTGCTGACCCATTACGGGTTTTTGAAACAGCAGGTTGGTCGCTTTTGCGGCCTCATCGATGCTATAAAAACACCCCACACCTTGGGTTTCAGCCAGTTTTGGATGCTTCTTAAATAGTTTAGCAACCCAATTCACATGATCGCTAATTTGAGTTTTAGCCGTTAGTATCTGTGCGGCTAGGTGACTAAAGTTGGCGTGCGAGCCTTGCCCTTCAGATTGGGTATCTTCATCGATAGCTAGCGCGACCTGGCCCCCGGTCATTGCCAAATAAACTTCTGCTAGAATTTCCGAGTCTAGTAAAGCCCCGTGGAAGGTACGGTCCATTTTACCCACGTTAAGACGGCGTACTAGAGCATCTAGAGTGTTCTTTTGACCCGGATACTGCTGTTTGGCCATTACCAAGGAGTCAGTAACGGTAATCTTCTCAGCAAAGTCGGTTAGCCCAACTTTATCAAACTCCATGGATAAGAAGCTGATATCAAATGGGGCGTTATGGGCAATAACTTCCGCCCCAAGCATAAATTCATAAAGGGGCTTAGCCACTTCTTTAAATTTAGGTTTGTCCGCTAAGAAGGCCTCTGAGATACCGTGAACTCTAATAACCTCATCATCCATACCGCGCTCAGGGTTGATATAGACGTGTAGCTTTTCGCCAGTAAACTTGCGGTTCACAAGCTCAATGATACCTACCTCAATGATTCGGTCCCCTTTTAAAGCATCCAGACCTGTGGTCTCGGTATCCATAATCAATTGACGGCCACTTTGCCCTCTATTAATAGGTTCAGGTAATAGCGGTTTAAAGTGAGGGTTGGCACGACTGGTATCGCCATCAAACTCAATCTCTTGCATCTCGTTTGATTGCTCTTGAGTCGCTTGGGCTGTCTCAGCATTATTTTGTAGGTCTGGTATTGAACTATGAGGCAAAGGCTGTGAAACTGGCGAGTCGGTATGAGGGTTGCCAAACTGTGCTGCCAAAGCCGCTTCTTCTTCAGCAGACATCTCATCAAAACCTAGAGGATCATCTTTAATCCAATCATTACTGTCTTGAAAGTTGTTATTTTCCGAGTTAATCATATTGCTTGGGGGTCTCGTGGTGTTATTAGGATGAACGTTTGATTCATCAACAAGGGGGGAGGTCGGTGTTTGCGCTTCAGAAGTAACTAAGTTTTGTGAGTTATTTAGTTTTTTTTTAAGCTCATCGCTATTATTAGGACTAGAGGCAATAGAGTCAGAGGAAGATAGAATGCCACGGTTGGCCAGCTCATCTGCTTTTTCATTACCTTCATGACCAGCATGGCCTTTCACCCAGTGCCAGCTAACATCACGGTTGGCTTGTAGAGCATCTAAGCGTTGCCATAGTTCTTGGTTTTTTACCGGTTTATTGCCAGAGGTTTTCCAGCCTTTATTTTTCCAGCCTTGAATCCAAGAGGTAATGCCATTTTTAACATAGCTTGAGTCGGTCCAAATCTCTAGGTGCTGATTATGAGGGCTATTTTCTAAAGCCATAATTGCTCCCATCAACTCCATTTGGTTGTTGGTGGTATGAGCTTCGCCGCCAAAATACTCAATTTGACGACCATCACTAAGCACTAATAGAGTCCCCCACCCTCCAGGACCAGGATTTCCTTTGCAGGCACCATCAGTGAAAGCGATAGTGGTATTGGGCTTAGGATTAAGTACAGACATAGCGACTCACTCTGGCTAAAAAACAGCAAAAATAGTTAACGCCTAGTATAGCAAATATGACCTACTTATTTGAGTTTGCCTGTTTAATATATTTACCAATAGTCACAACAGCGATAACAAGTTTGCTAAAATACGGTTAATTATATTGAGCTACCGGAACTTTGCCTTGAAACCATTAAATCTATCAAAAATTTATTCGACCGTACTCCTATCAGGGGTAGCCTTATTGGTAACCGCTTGTGATAAGTCTGAGACAGCCGACCCTGCAGTGAGTGCTGATACGGCGGCTGAGACTTTAAACTCTGAACAAAGTATTAAACACCATGCTGATATGTTTTCAGGCTGCTATACCGTAAGTAAAGATGAGCCACCACAGATTAAGGTCAGCCAGCAGACACAAGGCTTAGTGATGCAGATGAAAGAGCCAAAATCTGCCAATAGAGTTTGGGATGACCCAGAGCCATTAGAGCCTATCGCTATTGATAAAGTATCAAAATACTTTTCAGTTGATGAGAAAAACGTAGAAGGGGTAATCGGTCGACCAGATCGAGTATTCGTTGTTGCTCAAGTTAAACAGGCCTATGTGAATATTGATCCGACTTTAGACAGTCCGTATCTAGGTTATATTTTGCAAGGCTCCAATACCATTTATAAAGTTGAGTGCGATGACACCCCAGCAGATGAGCTAATAGAAAACCCACATCAAAATGAAGAGGGTGTGGGTAATATCGTGATTAAGCCTGCAGGCAAGGTTGAGAGTTAAGTTGCTTTATTAGAAGTAACAATATTAAAAGTAATAATTATTTGAAAGCACAAATAATATCAAAACATTGCAGGCATCAAGAGTTAGCTTTTAAGTCATTTGGCAATTAGGAATAAAGAAAATGGGTTTTTTAAATTATTTATTAATGGGAGCCTTGGCTTATGCAGCAGGCTGGGCGGTTCGTCTTTATGTGTTAGAAAAAGGCCCAAAACCTGAGCAGCCTTATAGCCTCTCGCATCCTAAGATCAAAATTTATTTGGCAGCTTTTTTTGGGATTATGTTGCTGATATCTGCCTTATTAGGCAAGTTCGTGCTAGGGCATGAGGGGCTAGATGTGGCTTTTGTTATTGTTAACAGCTTAGTGGCTACCTTTGTGTTCTCTTTTGGTCTAAGCCCAGATCATATCCGACACGACCTACCTGATTAAGCGTCTTATCTAAGTTATCTGGCGCTACCTAATTAAAGTGGCATAAAAAACCCCATAAGTTAACTTATGGGGTTTGTTTTATTGTGGAAAGATAAAATTTAAGTTTAAGGCTCAACTACCTTAACGCCCTCTTGGGTTTCTACAACTTTAGAGCCAGCAGGGTGAGTAGAGGTCTCAACAACAGAGATATAAGCATCTGCGTTATTGTTATTATTGATGTCTACCGGAGTCAATTCTTTTTGTTTGACTACTTTAACAGGCTGAGAGGCTTCAATGGCGTAAGCTTGTTCAGGAGTTACGATAGCAGGTCCACGGCTCGACTCGACGGCTTGTACGGCTTTTTGTTTATCCGTTTGATTATCAAAGACGTTTACTAAGTTACGATACTTTGAGGTAGGCACAGCAACAGGACCTAAGTTCGCGCCGCCGCCTAATACTTGATACAGCTCAATTTGGTTATTGAGACGCTCTTGTTCTAAATTCAAGATAGACTGCTGAGTTGAAAACAGTGAGCGCTGAGCATCTAGTACTGCAAGATAATCGTCAACTTGAGCTTTAAAGCGCGCTTCAGAGATATCAAATAGACCTTGATAGTTCTCTTGTAAGCGGTATTCAGCTTGGGTTCTTTGGTCTAGTGTTGCTCGATCAGCCAGTACGTCATTCACCTCTTTAAAGGCATTTTCGACAGCACTTTCATAATTGGCAACGGCTTGATCACGCTCAATTTGTGCCACTTCATAGTTGGCATCGCGTTGACCGGCATCAAATAAAGGCAACTTAATAGAAGGGCCAAATGACCAACCTGCAGAGCTGCTCTTAAATAAGTCAGATAAATCGTTACTTGAATAGCCAAGGTTACCCGTCAAGCTAATTGACGGATAATAAGCAGCTCGAGCTACTTCAATATTGGCACCAGCAGCTTTTAAGTTGTATTCAGCTTGAAGTACATCAGGACGGTAGCGTAGCAGATCACTAGGCAAGCCAGCACTTAATACTTGGCTAGAAGCAATAGCTGGTACTGCAGGTTCTGGCAGCATATCATCACTGATAGGAGCACCGACTAAGAATTTAAGGGCATTTCTAGCTTTCAAAACACCACTTTGAGCATTCAAGGCAGCAATGCGAGCGGTTTCAGCAGAAGCCGCTGCTTGTAGAGAAGGTGCTTTTGAGTCAATCCCAGCATCTAAACGAGCTTTGGTGATACGCAGTGATTCTTCACGAGTTTGTAGGGTGCTCACCGCAAGCTCTAGCTGCTTTTGCTGATAGCTTAGATTGACATAGCTCTTAGCGATATTGGCAATCAAGCTGACTTGAGCGGTATCTCTAGCTGCTGTGGTACTTAAATAGTTTTGTAGCGCTTGATCTTTTAAGCTGGCAACTTTGCCCCAGAAATCAAGCTCATAGGCAGCCAAACCAAGACCAACATCAAAGACATCAGTACCGTTGTCATAGCCACGTTGGCTTGTACGGGTGTAGCCGCCGTTAATACCTACAGAAGGCGCATCACTACTATCGGTAATGCGGTATTGAGCTTGAGCCTTCTGGATGGCCAAGATCGTCTGCTTAACGTCTTTGTTATTATCCAGGCCCATTTGAATAAGCGCTTTTAGCTTAGGGTCGGTATAAAAACTCTGCCAACGTACTGCGGCAAGACTAGAGGGGACTTGGTTATTCCCATATAGCTCGTAATTTTCCCCTGGTAAAAGAGGAATATTAGGACGAGCAACCACCGGACTTGTATCGGCAGTCGGTACTGTCTGACAGGCGCTAATAGCGACTGTCAAAGCAGATAAACCAAATAACCGTGCCCATTTATTAGATCTATTCATAGCAAGTGCACTCACAGCTCGACTTTTAAGAATTATATTTGATTTTACAGATGTCGTCATTGAGTGTTATCTCCAAAATTGGCTGGGGTAGAGGTAGTGCTGGTGTCTGTAGTCGCTAATGCTGGATTAGGCTGAGTTTGAACACCGGTACCGGAACCATTATTAGTGCCATCCCCTTTATACTTAAATATAGTACGCACCCATACATAGAACATTGGGATAAAGAAAATACCTAAGAAGGTTGCAGTAAGTACACCACCTACAACACTGGTACCGATGGCATTCTGACTTCCTGCCCCTGGACCGGTTGCTATGTACAGTGGTAATACCCCTAAACCAAATGCCAATGAAGTCATGATAATCGGACGCAGTCGCTGACGAGCAGCAAGCATAACCGAATCCTTCAAGGACATTCCAGCTTCTTGGTGTTCTTTAGCGAACTCAATAATCAAAATAGCGTTCTTAGCTGACAGACCTACAATGGTTAATAGACCCACTTGCAAATAAATATCGTTTGCAAAGTCTCGGAACCAAGTAAACATGACAGCCCCTAACACCCCTAATGGTATCACTAAAATAACCGAAAAGGGCACAGACCAACTTTCATATAACGCAGCTAGACATAAGAAAACAACTAAGATGGATAAGGCATATAGCATGGGCGCTTGTGCCCCTGACTTTTTCTCTTCTAGAGACATGCCTGTCCACTCATAGCCAACACCTTCTGGAAGCTGTTCAATCATTTGTTCCATAGCGACCATAGCTTCACCGGTACTTAGTCCAGGTGCTGCGCTACCCTGAATGTTCATCGATGGGAAACTGTTATAACGAGTCAAACGAGGTGAACCGTGTTGCCATTCGCTGTCTGAGAAGGCATCGAATGAAATCATGTCACCTTGATCGTTACGAACATACCATTTGTTGATGTCTTCAGGGTTGGTGCGACTGTCAGCCTCACCTTGTACGAACACACGTTTAATACGACCTCTGTCTACGAAGTCATTTACGTAAGCTGAACCCCAAGCAGTAGAGATAACCCCATTGATAGAAGACAAAGGTAAGCCATAAGCCGCTGCTTGTTCTTGATTGATATTAACTTTCAATTGAGGGGCGTCTTCTTGGCCGTTAGGACGGACCCCAGTAACTTGGTCGCTTTGACTAGCTATACCCAATAATTGGTTACGAGCGGCGGTTAGACCGTCATGTCCGATATTACCCACATCTTGCAGCATTAGGTCGAAACCACTAGCGTTACCCAGCTCAGTAATAGCTGGCGGAACGATGGCATAAACCTGTGCTTCATTAAGCTGAGTAAAGAAATAGCCCATGGCTCGTCCAGCTACTGCTTGCGCTGTATTCTCTTCACCTACGCGGCCATCCCAGTCAGATAAGCGAACGAACGCCAGACCCATGTTCTGTCCTTGACCAGAGAAACTGAAGCCTGCAATAGTAAACACCGACTCTACGTTATCAGGTTCTTGAGTATCATAGTAGTTGGATACTTTATCTAGTACAGCCTGAGTTTCATCCAAAGATGAACCTGGAGGCAATTGAACTAGAGTTACCATAATACCTTGGTCTTCTTCTGGTAAGAAAGAGCCTGGAATGCGCATAAATATTACCGCCATAAGGCCGATAATTGCTGCATAGCCTAAAGCATATAACAATTTATGGCTAACGCTCTTACCAATGATATTCTCATAAGAATGGCTAACCTTCTCAAAGCTACGGTTAAACCAACCGAAGAAGCCTTTTTTATCTTCACCATGGTTCTTTTGGCGTTTAAGTAAGGTGACACATAGTGCTGGCGTGAAAATCAAAGCAACGATCGCAGACAGCACCATACTGGTAATTAGGGTGATCGAGAACTGACGGTAAATAACCCCTGTTGATCCTCCAAAGAAGGCCATAGGTACGAATACCGCTGATAAAATCAAGGCAATACCAATAACTACCTTACTAATTTCACCCATTGATTGAATGGTAGCGTCTTTAATGGAAATGTGAGGATCTTCTTCCAAGATACGCTCAACGTTCTCAACAACAACAATGGCGTCGTCCACCAGTAGACCAATGGACAGTACCATGGCGAACATGGTCAGTACGTTAATACTAAATCCAGCCACATATAGCACCGCAAAGGTTCCTAACAGAACCACTGGTACCGCCAGTGTTGGAATAACTGTTGCACGCCAGTTCTGCAAGAATAAGAACATTACCAAGAATACTAAGATAATGGCTTCGATTAGAGTCTTAACCACTTGCTGAATTGATAGCTTAACGAATGGAGTAGTGTCATAAGGAACTACAGAGACTAGCCCTGAAGGGAAGTTAGCTTCAAGCTCAGCCATACGCTCTTCAACCAACTGTCTGGTCTCTAGGGCGTTTGATCCTGGTGCTAGTGAAATACCAATACCTGATGATGGCTTGCCATTGTAAAGCGCGCTAACACTGTAGTTTTCACGACCAATTTCAACGTCAGCCACATCTCCTAAGCGAACTTGAGCGCCACTGCTATCAGTTTTTAATAGAATGTTTTTAAATTCTTCAGGCGTTTGTAAATAAGATTGGACGGTCACTGTAGCATTGATAACCTGTTTGTCTGCAGCAGCAGGAGCTTGTCCTAATTGACCTGCTGAGACTTGGGCGTTCTGGGAACGAATAGCATTGACGACATCACCAGGAACTAAGTTATAGCTACGTAAACGGGCAGGGTCTAACCATACGCGCATCGCATAGGCTGAACCGAATAATTGTACCTCACCAACCCCTTCAACACGGCTAATTTGGTCAACGACGTTAGAAGCCACATAGTCAGCAATATCTACGCTGTCCATGGAGTTATCTTCTGAGATGAAGCCTTGAACCATTAAGAAGCCACTTGAAGACTTGTTAACGTTTACCCCTTGGCGCTGTACAGATTCCGGAAGCGCACTCATGGCTGCTTGTAGTTTGTTCTGCACTTGAACTTGTGCGGTATCAGGGTCAGTACCGTTCTCGAAGGTTAGAGTTACTGAGCCACTACCACTAGAGGAGCTCGATGATGACATATACATTAAGCCATCAAGTCCCTTCATACGCTGTTCAATAACCTGAACAACAGAGTCCTCAACGGTTTGCGCGTTAGCACCAGGATAAGAGGCACTAACACTAACCGTTGGCGGTGCAATACGAGGGTACTGCTCAATCGGTAAGTTAATGACCGCGATTATGCCCAGTAGCATGATTAAAATTGATATTACCCATGCAAAAATAGGGCGGTTAATAAAAAATCTCGACATGATATTTTCCTAGTCTGCCTATTTTTGAGTTATTTTGCAGCGTTTGTCTCAGCCGTTTCTTGCTTTTGAGGCGC
Organism: Psychrobacter sp. UBA3962; assembly: GCF_002385225.1. Classification (GTDB taxonomy): domain Bacteria; phylum Pseudomonadota; class Gammaproteobacteria; order Pseudomonadales; family Moraxellaceae; genus Psychrobacter. The sequence goes on from NZ_DGDC01000010.1 coordinate 203,285, forward strand.
TACCGGGCCTTTTGGCGTCCCAGATTTATTGGCTACAGGGCCTTGTGCTTGGGCTGCGCCTTGTTGTGGAGCAGTGCCTTCTGCTTGATAAGGCTTACTAACCACTTCTTGCTCTGGGGCTACTTTAGAACCACCTACCACAACGATGTTCTCACCTGTTTGTAAGCCATCGGTGACAACCCAATTGCCGTTATAGGTACCATTCACAGTCACATCACGAACCTGGATTTTATTGTTTTGGTCAACGATATAAACTTGAGTATCGCCTTTAGGCGTACGAATTAATGCACTTTGCGGTAATAAAACAGCGTTGTTAATTAGGCCTTGAATTAGACGCGCTTTGACATACATGCCTGGCAGTAACATATAGTTGTCATTTTTGAAAATAGCTCTTAAGGTCACTGCGCCAGTATCTTGATCAACTTTAGCCTCTGCTAAAGACATCTGACCTTTAATAGGGTAGGTACTACCATCTTCTAATACCAATTCGACAGTGTTGTTGCCTGCTTGAAGCGCGCCACTGGCTTGTTGTTGTTTTAATTTTAATAACTCAGAGGAAGATTGACTGATATCTACGTAGATAGGATTAATCTTAGAAATAGTAACCATAGGATTAGCTTGGTTAGCATTTACTAACGCACCGGCAGTCACATTAGAGCGCTCTGAAATACCAGAAATTGGGGCTCTAACGATGGTACGATTCAAATCTAACTGAGTACCTGAAAGTTGAGCTTTGGCAGTATTCACGGCGGCTTGTGAGCTTGCAATGTTAGCTTGTGCTTGTTGAGCGGCTGCTTGGGCACTGTTTAAACCGGCTTGAGCCGTTTTCAGCTGGGTAACTGCTTGTTCGTATTGCTGAGCGGAGATAGCCTGCTGAGACACTAACGGTTTTAGACGCTGAACATCCGCTTGAGCTTGTTCAAGTAAGGCTTTTTGTGATTCTATATTGGCAACTGCATTGTTATAGCTTGCTTTAGCGGTTTGAACGTTTGCTTCAGCTTGTTGTACTGCAGCTAGATTAGCGCCTTGGCTAGATTGGTAGTTTTCAGGACTGATTCTGTAAAGGGGTTGGCCTTTTTGAACCATGCGACCTTGCGGATAAAGGATCTCGTCCACAACACCGGTTACTTGAGGTCTAATGTCGGCTACCTCATAGGCTGCAGTACGACCCGAAAACTCGTGAACTAAAGGTACCGTTTGAAATTGGACGGGCATAACATTCACAACTGCAGGTGGCATCTGTTGCTGAGCAGCTGCAGCATTTGCTTCGTCTTCTTTTTTATCACAGCCTGCAAGGAATAGACCGGATACAGCTAAACTAATAGCGAGGAAAAGGTGCGAGTGTTTCATGTAATAAAACCTTAATAGTGGGTCATCACAAGCAATGTTTTGCTAGCTTGTACGCAAGAGGATGGTGTGTATTTACAAATTACACGTACTTTAGCAATGAAAAGCTAGATGCTTGTTTTAAATTTGTAAATTTCGTAGTGACTATGCTTTTATCTTTATAGTTTATAAATTAATAGGACGCTTATAAAGCTTTTTATCAGCATTAGTTTCTGTAACACCGACCACTTTAAATAAAAAACATAAACTTTTTATTAAATTAAAAAGTTAGTTGAGAGGAGGTACGGCGACTCTTTGCGAGCAAGTCACTACTTTTTTATAAGTAAAAACTGACAATAATTTTAAAATAAAAACGACATTATATATTACAAGTGTAATGTATAACAAATATTAAACTACAAATACTGTGATTTATTTGGTTGTTTATAGCTATAAATAATAATTACAGCTAAAAAAATAAGCTCAGAAGACTTTGCATCTTCTGAGCTTATGGTGCTATTTATCAGGTTCTTAAAAGCTTTATCAGGTTCTTAAAAGCTTTATTAGGTTCTTAAATGCTATAAACCATCATACAGCAAAAAGCAGGGGTTTATTATGCCAAACGCGAGCTGGCAAGTTCGGTTAATTGCCATAAGCCTTTGCGATACTGGTTATCAGGAAGCTGACTTAAGGCTTGTTGCGCCAAACGAGTTTCTTCTAAGGCACGTTCACGACAGTAAGCCAGTGCTCCTGATTCTTGAACCAGTTTAATTAAACCTTGAGCGTCATCAACTTTACCGGTCTGAACCGCAATACGTAATTTATTATATTTGGTTTCATCGCTTTGTTTTAATAAACGCAGGGCAACAATGGTCGGTAGGGTAGGCTTGCCTTCGGCTAAATCGTCGCCTAAGTTCTTGCCCATAAGCTCGCTGTCCCCACTGTAATCCAGCACGTCATCGATAATCTGGAAGGCATTACCGAAGTGTTGACCAAAGTCACTAAAGGGCTGCATAAACTCTGGTTTATCTCGTAATATCGCCACGCCAGTCGTTGCCATCATAAACAAACGTGAGGTCTTACCGTCAATAATACGCATATAATCGTCTTCAGTGGCCTCAGGATTGTGCTGGTGTTGTAGCTGTAGTACTTCACCTTCTGCAATATCACAAGTACCGTCTGAGAAAAGCTTTAATAAAGGCAGGCTTTGAAAACCAACCAATAAATTAAATGCACGTGCAATTAGGTAATCGCCAACCAATACCGCAGTGGGATTGTCCCAAGTGGCATTGGCTGTAGGGCGACCGCGGCGCATACCCGACTCATCAATGACATCATCATGTACCAAGGTGGCGGTGTGCAGCATCTCAGTAATCGCGGCTAGATGCATGGCATCTTCAGACTGCTCATCTTTACAAAGTCTTGAGCACAATAAGGTGATAAGAGGGCGCATACGCTTACCGCCAGCATTGATCACATGTTGAGAGACACTCATTACCAACTGAACTTTAGAGTTTAAGCTGCCAAAGACTTGCTTATCCATGATCGCAAAATCATCAGCAATAATTTGTTGGATGTCAGCATAATCCAGGATTGGAGCTTCACTAAATAATGGAGCTGAGGTTGCAGCAGTAGGTGATGATGCGGTATTTGATGTGGTCATATTTACGGTCAACTAAAATTAGAATAATGAAAAGTTATTATATAGTGATTCAAATCTACAGTGGGTCAATTAACTTAGCAACTAATGAGCTTAAGATTAATTCAGACACCCAAAGTTTGATACAACCACTAAGCGTCTATATAAGTATCTATTATAATCTATAGCACTACTTATCCTATAAAAATGATTGCGAGTTAACTATTAATCTTTTTTAGGATAATAGCTTTTTAAGATAATAGTTTTTTAAGTAATTAAGTTCTCTAGCTAGGCTAGTAGCCTAACAGATTTAAGTTTATCAATTGCCATTCTAATATAGTTTTCACTGCTCAAGAGTTCTATATCGTTTTAGCATTGTTAACAAAGGCCAGTTAGTCGTTAGCTATTAATGGCGTAACGCATAATAACATAGGCCTAATTTTCATTCATCTATTGCAATTTGGGCCATAAGTGCGTAAAATTCCGTCTTCATATTCAAAGCTTATGGCAATAACGCATCAGCCAATAATAAAGGATGACTTTATTTGTTGGCCCGCCGGAATTGTTCTAAAGCTATTTTTCTGTAACTTTCCCTGTCGTGTACGTAGATCAGGCAAAAGCTGAAGTGTTATTTTGAATACTTTCAGGTATTTGAGTAACCACGGCACACGGGTTAAACGGAGTCATAAGATGTACGCAGTTATTAAAAGTGGTGGTAAACAGCATCGTGTAAGCGTTGATGAACTACTAAAAGTTGAGCTACTTAAAGCTGAAAAAGGCGAAACCATTAAAATCGAAGACGTATTAATGGTTGTTGATGGCGATGATTATAAAATTGGTCAGCCAGTTGTTGAAGGCGCAAGCGTTGAAGCTGAAGTAGTAGAACACGGTCGCGGTAAAAAAATCCGTATCGTTAAGCACAAGCGTCGTAAGCATTATCATAAAGAGCAAGGTCACCGTCAGTGGTACACGCTTCTTAAAATCAAAGCGATTAATGCTTAATAACTGGTAGTTTCCCTTTACAAGTATGTAGATAGCTGGCGTTACATTAAATAATTTACAGTATTGATTTGATGTCCTAATATTGGCTATCTATATAGTATAAAGTTTTTATAAATTAGTCTCAGTAAGGAGATTTCTCATGGCACATAAAAAAGCCGCAGGTTCAACTCGTAACGGTCGTGACTCTAACCCAAAAATGCTTGGCGTAAAAGTATTTGGTGGTCAAGATGTTGTGGCTGGTAACATCATCGTACGCCAACGTGGTACTGAATTCCACGCAGGCGAAGGCGTAGGCATGGGTCGTGACCATACTCTATTTGCTCTAACTGATGGTGTTGTTAAGTTCGATACTAAAGGTAAATTCAACCGTCGTTACGTTTCTGTTCAAGAAGCTTAATTTACGGCTAATTAGCTTGTTGCAATTGGCGAGAAGTTAATTAAATGAATTTTGGTAGGATTATCAATCCAACCAAAAAAAGCCCTGATATTTTTATCAGGGCTTTTTTTTGGCTGTCGTTTATTTTTCATGACTGTCGTTTATTTTTTATAGCTGTAGTTAACCAGTTAATCACAGACCAAATGTTAAAATTTATTACAGAAATAAAGGATATGACACAATTAAGCCTATAAAGCCATGCAAATCATAACTGCGTAACAAGCCAGAAGTTTTTTTTGCAATTATCTTCTAGTCAGGTAATAAAAGAAATGGCACACTACTCAGCAAGTTATAAGTAGCGCGGTTTATTTGAAGGGCTATCCACTACTTATATTTTTGATCGACTTAATTTAGTACGATTTGTGCTATTGCTTACTAGTAAGAAGTTATAATAAACGAAATTGTATTTTACTTTTTAAGTTGTGGCAGTATTGCACTTAACCATTGAAGGAAAATGAAATTATGAACACTGAACTAAATGATAATAACAAGACAAAAACTATGATGAAAAAAGTAATGGGCACAGCACTATCAGGGGCTTTAATCTTTGGCATGCCAGTTATGGCAGTATCACAAGCGGCACAAGCAGCAACAGCTGCGGATAATTTAACAGCGGCTAAGCGTTTAAATACTCTATTGAGTAATACCAAGAGTATGACAGCTAATTTCACTCAAACCACCAAAGGGGCAAATGGGGGTAAAAGTGGTCTAAGCGCTAAAAACGGTACTTTCTCAGGTAATGTGAGCCTGCAGCGCCCTAATAATTTCCGCTGGAATATTACATCACCTTCTGAACAGCTTATTGTTACTGATGGCAGTGCGCTTTGGGTATATGATAAAGATTTAGAGCAAGTTACTCGTCAGAATGCTGATCAACAGCTAGGCAATACTCCAGCTTTATTATTATCTGGCGATCCAAATAAAATCTCTCAAAACTTCAAGATTACTCAGCCAAATGCTAAGAAGAACTATTATGTGTTATACCCGAAAGCTAGTGGTAGTAACTTCAATAGCTTAGCAGTAAGCTTTAATGGCGGTAAACCAGTAATGATGGTATTAAACGATTCATTGGGTCAGGTAACCTCTATTAAATTTAGTAATGTGAAGCTAAATGGCAGTATCCCAAGCAGCCAATTTAAATTTACTCCACCAAAAGGTGTAGATGTTATTAATCAATAATCAGTAAGCTGATTAATGTAAAAAATAAAAGGACTCAAGCTTAAGCTTGAGTCCTTTTCGGTTATGTTACCTTGTTAAAATCTCGTTGTTTAAAAGATATGTTAAACTCATTGAATACACAAAAGGTTTAAATCCTTTTTATTAAAGCCTATATTAGGAATTAATAAAGAGTCATTAAGATTTAGAATCTAATAACCAATGATACTTGAGGTTGAAATGAACCCCGCAACAGTAAAGTCACCACCCAAACGTTCAGAACAAAAACGCGCGCGTGAGACGAAGTGTAAGATACTTAATGCTGCCTTAAAGGAATTCTCTGCTGCAGGTTTTGAGGGCGTGTCAACACGAGCTATTGCCAGCACAGCTGGGGTAAACCATACCCTTATCACTCATCATTTCGGTACTAAAGAGGATCTATGGAAAGCGGCAGCTGAGGCTATATTTGATACTTATACCGAGCAATCAGAAAAATATCTTCAAAGCCTTGGCGATTTAGAACAACCACAAAGAGTACGTGAGTTGTTGAGACACTATATTAATTTTAGTGCAGAATTCCCGGACTTTCACCGCTTTATGATTCAAGCCAACCGGGGAGATTCAGAGCTGCTCAATTGGTTTACAGACCAGTATATCCAGCCGTATTCAGACTCTGAGCTGGATCTGTTTAAGCAGGCGCAGAAGCTAGGATTAATGCCTAAGGGAGATAGCTTGCATGTGCGTTATTTATTTATGGGTGCGGTCACCTCGATATTTACCTTTGCGCCACAGTTTAAGCGTTTATCAGGCACAGATCCGTTCTCAAAAGATATTGTCGAGCAGCATATAGACTATATTTTCACAATTTTTGCTGATAAAGATCGCCAGGCTTAAAATATAGATAGCGAGGGCTAGCCATTTTTTGCAAATAAAATTAAGCCAATCATAATAATAGCAATACCTGCTATTCCTAGAACTGAGGGCATGGGATTGTTCAAAAACACCATGCCACCTACTAGGGCAAATATCACTTCACTGGCTTGTGTCGCATCGACACCGGCGACCTCACTTGAAGTTTCCGCTCGTTCTCGAGCAAATAAGAAAATACTAGTAGCAATAACGCCCGATAAAAAAGCCACTAATAGAGTATTGGTTACTTGGCTAAAGTCGGGCAGTTTAGGCTGAATAAAAAGCCCTAAAATTAGCCAAAATGGCAGGCTGCCCATAGTCATCAGCCATACTTTATTGAATGAATTACTAAGTAAGTTAGTAGGGATAGTGGGAATCTTAGCTACTAAAGCTTCTAATTTAGATTTAGGCAGTTGTTCTACTTTTGGAACTGGGCTATCAGTATCAATATAGTCATCCATTTCAAGCGATACAATTCTAGGAGAAATGGTGGTCAAGGCTTCAAACGCATCAAAGCCTTCATTGTCCCAGTAGATTTGGTCTTTAGAGCGTCTGGCACTTTTGGCCTTTGTGATTTCTACTACATTTAATTGCCGAGAATTATAAGAAGCCTGCCAAACTAGCTGACTGCCGATAGGATAGCTGAATGAGGCAATAATACAGGGTAGAGCGCCATAAACCAGTACCGTTGTTAAGGGGATATCCATTATTGCCCCGGTGGGCATGGATAAAGCCTCACTAACGTTGACCAGAATAACCCCGATTAATACCAACAAGGCATAGAGGATGAGCTTTTTTTCAAACTTATGACCAAAAGCCATTAACACAAATAAACTGGCTACTACAGTGAACATGAAGGTAGCCGCTACCACCCAGCCACTGACATGATCAGCGGCATAACAAAGACCGGCATAAAAAACACCAAAACCGATGCTACCAGTCAGAGTCCAAAAGACCCAGTGATCTTTAAAAATTACCCACAGCTGCTGCAGACGCGAAGGTCCATGTTGCAGACCGATCATCACCGTTAATATGATTAACATGAATAGGTAACGCAGGCTTGAAGACCAAAACCAGTGTCCACCGGAGTTACTCATCAATTCGTTTAAGATATAGGTTGAACTAAAAAAAGCACTGGCGATTAAGGTAATCAAGATCAGCCTGACCATAAGGGGCTCCTACTAGTTCGGCTGTTGTGGATTTAGGGGGGGATTATTTGCCTTTAGCGTCTGCCCAAATAATTTTATGCAGTTGCAGCTGTAATCTTACCGGAATGGCGTCTTCTAAAATCCATTCTGCCAGCTCTCGAGCTAGGTTAGGCACATCCACTGCTGCTATATCACCTGCTGCGTATTCATGGACATTGAACATGGGGGAGAACCACACCGTGCCCACCTTCTTATCAAGCTGATACTCTTCTACTTTTTGCTTTGACCACTGATAATCATCACGGTTCATAATGACGAACTTTAACTGATCATGTTGGGTGAGGTGATCTAGGTTTGACCACAAGTTCTTATCTGACTCGCCGCTACTTGGGGTTTTTATATCCATCACCTTACTTACTGCGTCGGGCACTTCGGCCACTGATAGAGCGCCCGCTGTTTCTAATGAAACCTCATAGCCTTCATCAAGCAGTCTTTTGATTAGGGCAATACAGTTAGGCTGGGCTAAGGGTTCACCGCCAGTCACACAGACTCGTTTGCAAGGGTATTGGCCAATATCTGCCATAATGGCATCTAAGGAGAAGCGCTCACCGCCGGTAAAGGAGTAGGTGGTATCACAATACACACAGCGAAGAGGGCAGCCCGTCAGACGAACAAATACGGTAGGCAGGCCTGAAGTGAGTGCTTCACCTTGCAAGGAATAAAATATCTCGGTCATACGTAACCCAGCTTCAGGGTCAGTAACAGGAATGGTGGTGGTTCTTAAATTTGACATAAAGTTGACTATTTGTACTTTAAAGAGAGAAGTTGTGATTATTGTAAATAGAGACGTGGTCTAGATAGAGCAATAAAAAATTGAAGGTAAGGATTATTTTAATAATCCTTACCTTCTAATATTCAGTGATGGCTTAGTGAACGTAAAAAATAAATGAGGTTATAAATCTGATTTATTTCATTCTTGTCAGTGCGCACATAGCTGGCGCATTGCCATAGCAGTTATAAGCATTATAAGGTTTTGTACTAATCGTATAGCCTTTATCCTTCATACACTGAGTTTGCTTTTCAAATTTAGTTTTATTAATTTGGCTGACATTATCAATATAATTGCACGATTTAAGATCTGCACGTGTGGTCTCCAACGTAGCCCCTGATTTCTTCCAAGCTTGATCTGCACTTGGTGGTGGCTGGTGATAAGAGGGAGACATCGCGGCACACCCCGATAGTATTAAGGTAGTAATAGCTGTAAGACTAACCAATATCTTTTTCATGGAGTATGTCCTTCAACAATTAAATGAAATAAATAATGTCGCAAAATTAAGCCAAGCGCAATAATTCATTGATGCTGGTTTTTGAGCGGGTTTTTGCATCTACTTTCTTGACGATAACTGCACAGTATAAGCTATGTGAACCATCTTTTGAAGGCAGACTGCCAGAAACTACCACAGAGCCTGCTGGTACACGTCCATAATAAACCTCACCCGTCTCACGATCATAAATCTTAGTGGATTGACCGATATAAACGCCCATTGAGATAACAGACCCTTCTTCAACGATGACACCTTCGACAATCTCTGAGCGGGCACCAATAAAGCAGTTGTCTTCAATGATGGTTGGATTGGCCTGTAGAGGCTCTAATACACCGCCGATACCAACGCCACCAGATAAATGCACATTTTTACCAATTTGGGCACATGAGCCTACGGTTGCCCAAGTATCAATCATCGCCCCTTCATCAACATAGGCGCCAATGTTGGTGTAGCTTGGCATTAATACCACGCCTTTAGCGACAAATGAACCACGACGCGCAACGGCAGGGGGAACTACTCGCACGCCAGCTTCAGCGAACTGAGCTTCTGTCCAATTGGCAAATTTAGTAGGAACTTTGTCATAAAACTGCAGATGTTCACCGGTTTGCATCGGGTAATTATCGTTCAAGCGAAAAGACAAGAGGACTGCTTTTTTTACCCACTGATTAACTATCCATTCGCCATCCTTCTTCTCAGCCACACGTAAACTACCGTTATCTAGCTGTTCAAGGACATCGTTAACGGCCTCTTTAACGTCTTGTGGCATGTTGCTGGGGCTATATTCAGTAAGGTTCTCAAATGCTTGTTCAATAATTTTCTCTAATGACATATATTTTCCAAATAGAAGGGTTAAGATCCAAAGCGCCCTGCTGTGCAGTAAGTGACGCTTCAGATATTGTCTCTAATTTTCTCCACTTTAGCAAACTATAAAACTTAAGAGTGGAGTGCTTCGCTTAAGATTATCTTATGCAATGCTCTGGTCTATCCAACCATATAGATCTTGAAAAACTTGCTGGTTATCTTCTTCATGCAGTGGCTCATGGCGCATTAAAGGATATAGCTGTTGGCTTACATGAGTGAATCCTTGCTTTTTCATGCGCTTGGTTAGCTTGCGAACGCCTTTGCCCATATTACCGACAGGATCGTTTTCGCCACTGATAAATAGCATAGGGAAATCAGAGTCGATAGTCTCAGCCCAATTCTTTGCAAGGCCAGTTTCCATCAGGTTGAATAGAGTCCAAAACCCATTGTTGGTAAAGTCAAAACCACAAAGAGGATCTCTTTCGTATTCAGCAACTGCTTCTTGGTTGAGCGATAACCAAGCAAAATCTGATTTGGAAGATTTGTCTTTTAACTGAGCATTAAATAGTTTGCTCATTAGATTAGCAAAAACAGGGTTAGGGCGTTTAGGTTGTAATTGATTAAGGACTTTGGTTAGGGGCAATGCTGCTTTGACTAAAGGATTATGATCACTGCTACCCATAAGGATGGCACCAGCAAAATCATTACTATGCACTTGAAGCACGTTACGCACCACAAATGAGCCCATAGAATGTCCCATAATAAAGTGGGGGACATCAGGATACTGACGTTTTAAAGTATCCGCCATAATAATCGTATCTTTTAGCAAAGTTTGCACCGGATATGGCTTAGCGAAATAGCCTAATTCATCGGCATTATTGATACTGCGGCCATGTCCTAACTGATCATAGGTTAATACAGCAATATCTTTATCCGCTAAATACTGCGCAAACCTCTCATATCGGCCACTGTGCTCAGTCATGCCATGGACAATTAATAAGGTAGCTTTTGCGGTATTCTTTGGAGCATATAAGGTGTGATGGAGGGAATGAACTTGGTCGGACGACATTATAGTCTTGGCCATGGGGAATCCTTTTAGTCATTAGTATAAAATGGGAAGTCGGTACCAAAGCTTGGATAGGAAAAGTATTTATACTATTTATATCTATGCTTTTAAAATCTATATCAAAGCTTTATCTGGCGGTTAATCTAAAGCTTAGTGTCAGAAAATCGAGGGTTAAAAGGGTGTTAAAATCATTGTTTTAACACCCTAAATGTTTTTAAATTATAAGGCATGCCGTTTGGTAAAAACTGTAGCACGGCAGGTGTTTAATCGAAACCTCAGTGACTAACAGCCCAGTTTTTTACCTTCTGCCTCAGCGGCCAAAGCTTTTTTACTGCGCACTGGAGCAGGGCAATCTTCACCATAGTATTGACGATCAGCAAAGTAGCTTGAGCGAACCATAGGACCGGCCCAAATGCTAAAGAAGCCAATCTTTCTACCATAATCCATATAGCGCTGGAACTCATCTGGATGGACATAGCGATCTACAGGCGCATGGTTCTTACTAGGCTGTAAGTACTGACCAATAGTAATCATGTCTACATCATGGGCTTTTAGATCATCAAGTAATGCATAAACCTCTTCTTCAGTCTCACCCAATCCCACCATAAAACCGCATTTGGTGGCGATGTCTGGACGGCGTGCTTTGTAATGTTTCAGAAGATCTAGTGAGTGCTGGTAGTCAGAGCCTGGACGGAAGGCTTTATAAAGACGGGGCACAGTTTCAATATTGTGGTTAAATACATCTGGAGCTGTTTCGGTCAATAAGTCTAGTGCTACCTCCATACGACCACGGAAGTCAGGCACTAAGATCTCAATTAAGCAGTTTGGGCTTAATGCTTTTGACTCATTAATTACGTCCACAAAGTGCTGAGCGCCCCCATCTTTTAGATCATCACGGTCTACCGAAGTAATAACCGCATACTTAAGGCCCAAACCTTGAATGGTTTCTGCCGTATTACGCGGTTCATCTTTGTCTAATTCATTAGGGCGACCATGAGCTACGTCACAAAATGGACAGCGGCGGGTACAAATATCGCCCATAATCATAAAGGTAGCGGTACCATCCCCGAAGCACTGTGGCAGGTTAGGGCAGGCAGCTTCTTCACAAACCGTATAAAGCTTCTGTTTACGCAAGGTTTTTTTGATGCGATCTACCTCAGCAGGTGAAGACATCTTAACGCGAATCCAATCTGGCTTCTTCGGTGCTTCTACCGTAGGAATTACCTTAATTGGAATACGAGCTACCTTGTCATAGCCACGAAGTTTTTCACCCTTAACCGCTTTTTTTGGTTTCGGTGCGGCTGCTGGCACGAAAGTTTGCACTGTAGTTGTCATAATCAGCTTCTGTCCTAACCCTTGATAGTATTAGGGTTTATTAGTAATTCAAAATATAAAAATGAGTGATGTCATTATATCAGATATTAGGCTAGGCGCGGAGAATTCAAGCTGATAACAGAAGCAAAGTGAACTTAATTCGACTGATTACAGCGAGTCATCATTCAAGTCAATGCCCAGTTCAGTTAAGGCTTCTATCGCTGCTCGAAACGCTTCTTGTGTGGCTGGTGCGCCGCAATAAGGTAGGCTATGCATTAGCACTTCACGGATTTCCGCTACGCTTGCCCCATTATTAATTGCACCTCGAACATGACCTTTTAATTCATTAGGACTTTTTTGAGCAATTAAAAACGCCATAGTTATCAGTGAGCGGTATTTATGAGGCAGTACTTCTTCGTCTTGCCAAGTGCTGCCCCAAGCGTGCTCGATAATCCAGTCTTGAAGAGGCTGGGTAAAAGCAGTTGCTGAGTTTAAAGAGCGCTGCACATGAGACTCACCCATAACTTTGGTACGTACTTTTAGTCCATTTTGGTAATTATCTCTTTTATTGTCTGTCATAACAGGATTCCTTTTTATCAACGAAAGGTAAGTTAAAGATGGGTAATGCGAAATAACAGGTCAATAAGACCCAATAGTTTTAAATAAGACCGAATAACTTTTGAAAAAGTAGGTCAAAGATGGTCTTAATCATTTTAATTAGCTTATCAAATTAAACCATATATATTTTTTTAAAGTGCTTCTCGTTGTTACTAATTAGCCTAACAAATTAATGCTATCAGGCATTGAGTTATAGTAGGTATTTCTAAAATAAATGTTCGATATGGCCTTAAAATGCATAGGGTTTACAGTTTGGTGATTAACTTTTTGGGCGTTTTAGGCTATATTAGTGCCGAGAGTTAAACCCACCTGCAAGGTACTGGCAGCCCCCCACAAAATTCTACTGTTAATATTCAGTGATGACAGTAATTTAATCCTGTGGCAGCTACCTAACCTGCGTAAAATAATGAAAGAGGACGCTTATTGTGTTAGACGCATATCGTAAACATGTCGAAGAACGTGCCCAACTTGGTACAGTGCCATTACCACTATCTGAGCACCAGACTGCCGATTTAGTTGAGCTGTTAAAAAACCCACCAGCGGGTGAAGAAGAGTTCTTGATGGACTTATTGGTTAACCGTGTACCAGCAGGTGTTGACCAAGCAGCTTACGTGAAAGCCGCTTTCTTAGCCGCTATCGTAAAAGGCGAGGCAACTTCACCTCTAATCGATAAGAAAAAAGCGGTTGATATCTTAGGCACTATGCAAGGTGGTTATAACGTATTACCTTTAGTAGAAGCGTTAGATGATGCTGAAGTGGCTGAAAACGCAGCAGCAGCACTGAAGAAAACCTTATTAGTATTTGACGCATTCAATGACGTTACTGAAAAAGCAGAAGCGGGTAACGAAAAAGCGAAAGAAGTAGTTCAGTCATGGGCTGATGCAGAATGGTTCTTAGATCGTCCAGAAGTACCTCAAAAGACAACTTACACTGCGTTTAAAGTAACGGGTGAGACCAACACAGACGACCTATCTCCAGCACAAGACGCATGGAGCCGTCCAGATATCCCATTACACTCATTAGCTATGCACAAAAACTCTCGCGACGGCATCCAAGCCGACGAAGAGGGCGTACGTGGCCCAATGAAACAAATCGAAGCATTAAAAGAAAAAGGCTTCCCTTTAGCGTATGTTGGTGACGTAGTAGGTACTGGTTCTAGCCGTAAGTCAGCGACTAACTCTGTACTTTGGTTAATGGGCGATGATATCCCTAACGTACCAAACAAACGTGGTGGTGGTTTAGTATTAGGTGGCAAAATTGCTCCTATCTTCTTTAACACTATGGAAGATTCAGGCGCTCTACCTATCGAAAACGTCCAAGTTGATAACATCAACATGGGTGATGTGTTTGACATCTATCCACACGAAGGCAAAATCACTAAGCATGATTCTGACGAAGTACTATCTACTTTCGAATTGAACTCAAACACACTTCTTGATGAAGTTCGTGCCGGTGGTCGTATTCCACTAATCGTAGGCCGTGCTTTAACTAACCGTGCTCGTGATTACTTAGGCCTAGAGCATTCAGACGTATTTGCTAAGCCAGAGCAACCAGAAGCTTCAGACAAAGGTTACACTTTAGCTCAGAAGATGGTTGGTAAGGCTTGTGGTATGGAAGGCGTACGTCCAGGTATGTACTGTGAGCCTAAGATGACTACTGTTGGTTCGCAAGATACCACTGGTCCTATGACTCGTGACGAACTAAAAGACTTAGCTTGTTTAGGTTTCCAAGCTGACCTTGTGATGCAGTCTTTCTGTCACACAGCTGCTTATCCAAAGCCAGTTGACGTTGAAACTCAGCACACTCTACCTGACTTCATCATGAACCGTGGTGGTGTAAGCTTACGTCCAGGTGACGGTATTATTCACTCATGGTTAAACCGTATGCTTCTTCCAGATACAGTAGGTACTGGTGGTGACTCGCATACTCGTTTCCCAATGGGTATTTCATTCCCAGCAGGTTCTGGTCTAGTAGCTTTCGCAGCAGCGACTGGTGTTATGCCACTAGATATGCCTGAGTCTGTTCGTGTTCGTTTCGTTGGTGAGCGTCAGCCTGGTATCACTCTACGTGACCTAGTACATGCTATCCCATTACAAGCGATCAAAGAAGGCTACTTAACTGTTGATAAGAAAGGTAAAATCAACGAGTTTAACGGCCGTATCTTAGAGATTGAAGGTCTAGAAGACTTAACAGTTGAGCAAGCGTTCGAGTTATCAGATGCCTCAGCTGAGCGTAGTGCCGCTGGTTGTACCATCACTCTATCTGCAGAGTCGGTAACTGAGTACTTAAACTCAAACATCACTCTACTTAAGTGGATGATTTCTGAAGGTTATGGCGATGCTCGTACGCTAAGCCGTCGTATCGAAGCTATGCAAGAGTGGTTGAAAAACCCAAGCTTAATGCGTGCTGACGAAGACGCTGAATACGCCATCGATATGACCATCGATATGAGCCAAATCAAAGAGCCAGTACTGTGCTGCCCGAACGATCCAGATGATGCAAAAACTCTATCTGACGTTGCCGGCGACACTATTGATGAAGTATTCATCGGTTCTTGTATGACTAACATCGGTCACTTCCGTGCCGCTGGTAAACTACTACAAGAAGTACCTGCAGGTAGCTTGAAGACTCGTCTATGGATTGCACCACCAACTAAGATGGATGCTCGCCAATTAATGGAAGAGGGCTACTACAACGTATACGCACAAGCAGGCGCACGTACTGAAATGCCAGGTTGTTCACTATGTATGGGTAACCAAGCACGCATTGCTCCAAACTCTACTGCAGTATCAACCTCGACTCGTAACTTCCCGAACCGTCTAGGTCAAGGTGCTAACGTATACCTAGCTTCAGCAGAGCTAGCAGCAGTTGCAGCCGTACTTGGTAAGCTACCAACTAACGAAGAATATCAGCAGTATGCTGGCATGCTAAACAGCATGGGTGACGAAGTATATCGTTACATGAACTTCGATCAGATGGAATCTTACTCAGAAGAAGCTGATAAAATTAACGTGGCTCAACTGTCATAAGTTGATGTGTTAATTGATTAGTTTTAGCTGAATAAAAGACCCCGTATCTTAGGATACGGGGTCTTTGCTTTAAAGGCTTTAGAGCCATAGTTACAATTGGTGCTAGACGTATTAATAGCCGGTTCTATATACTGGTAACTATAATAATTATATTAAATGCTGGCTGGCATTATAAAAATACCAATCCACCCAATAACGTTATAAAAGAGAGCAATATGCAGTATCAATTTTCAGAGGTGATTAACGAACTAAAACCCTCATTTATCCGCGAAATATTAAAACTAACCGTTAAGCCAGAAATTATTTCATTTGCTGGTGGGTTACCAGATCCTAGCTTGTTTCCGCATCAAAGCATTAAAGAAGCCAGCAACGCCATGTTTGATCGCAATGATCAGGGTATCTTTCAGTATACAACGACTGAAGGTCATGCTGGTCTACGAGAGTGGATCGCGAAGCGCTTCTCAGAAACTCACAATGTCGAGGTGTCTTCAGAGCAGGTAATGATTGTTTCTGGCTCACAGCAAGCTTTAGACCTATTTGGCAAAATATATATTGATCCGCAAGACGCTGTGGTGATGGAAGCGCCTACTTATCTGGGAGCAATACAAGCTTTCCGTATGTATCAACCTAAATTTAAAGAGGTTGAACTGCAAGAAGATGGTCTAGATACCGATCAGTTTCGCTCTACCATGCAAGAAGAAGACAGTAAGTTCTTCTATGGTATTCCAAATTTCCAAAACCCTACCGGCCTAACTTACTCTACCCAAAAACGCCAGCAAGTTGCCGATATCTTAAAAGAGACCGGCAAGATTATGTTAGAGGATGACCCTTACGGTGCTTTATTGTTTGATGAGGAGGATCAATCTTCGCCAGACACTCGACCTATCTATGCCTTAGCACCAGAAAATGTGGTCTATATGGGCTCATTCTCTAAAGTATTCGTTCCAGGCTTCCGTTTGGGATGGGTTATTGCGCCTAAGCCTGTCTTAGCGAAAATGATTATTGCCAAACAAGCAGCTGATTTACACACCAACTCATTTGTTCAAGAATTACTATATGAGTTTGTGACCAGCCATGACTTAGATGCCCATATTGATTTGATTCGCCAAACTTATGCCACCAAAAAGGCGTGCATGGTAGAGGCGATCAATACTTATCTAGGTGACGAAGTTGAGTTATTCCCAACCTCAGGGGGTATGTTCATTTGGGTGCGTGTGCCTGGTGTGGCCATTATGGATTTACTCACAATTGCTATTGAGAAAAATGTGGCCTTTGTACCAGGTGAAGCTTTCTCCTTAACTGGGGGTTATACCGATCACATGCGTTTAAACTTCACCAGTTTAGAAGAAGATCAAATTGTGGAAGGGGTTAAGCGTTTGAAAGCTGCGTTAGACGCTTATCGCGCAAATCAGTAAGTCTAAATTAGCTTGTATAAGCAATTGGCTAGATGAACTAATATTAAAGCCCTTGTTATTTTATAACAGGGGTTTTTATATAAAATAGATTTAGTGATTATTATGCTAGAGAGTATACAGGCGGAAACCGTGGCCCTGTATTTAAATTATTTTTTGTTGTCTCGGGGCGGACCGATTCTTTTAGGGTGCAGTGTCTTTGTACTTAGGAGTGAGTGTTGATTACCTTGTCGCCTTTAAAGCGTCGTATAGTATATGTGACTGTATTTGAGATTATCGCCATCATATCTTCTACTTATGTGTTGATGTGGTTAAGTAATAGTGACGCCTCAGAGTCGTTACCTGTTGCTGTTATGGTATCGTTGGTAGCGGTTGTCTGGAACTTTATATTTAATACGTTGTTTGAAGCTTGGGAGCGCCGGAACAAGGTCCAAGAGCGAACGGTTTTAATTCGCAGTGTCCATGCCATAGGCTTTGAGGGCGGGCTAGTATTAATTTGCTTACCACTATACATGCTGTGGTATAACGTGGGCGTTTATAAAGCGTTCACTATGGAGCTAGCTTTATTACTATTCTTTTTGGTGTATACCTTTATATTTACCTTAATCTTTGACAAGATCTTTACTTTGCCTCAGCATTATAAATCCAAATAATAAAAGGGCTACCATGAGGTTAATGCCAGTCAGTTAAGG
>NZ_DGDC01000030.1 GCF_002385225.1 Psychrobacter sp. UBA3962
AACATTTGGGGGTCAGTTCAAAATGGGGCGGCTTTTTTAGGCTGGTATATTAGTCTGCGAGTAGGTAGTTGATATTTTTTGATGCTTATTGATTTGATACCTATTGACATGGGTCAGTATAAACTTAACGGGCTACAGCAACCATTCAATGGGCAATAAAGAGCATATCCATACGCCAATACGGGCCCAGACTGTGCTATGCGGTTCATCGTCAAACTCAACTATTTGATGGTCTTCAAGGGTCTCCCAGTGCAACTTACCTTTCGAGGTTTTACTCACCTTATAACTGTATTCCATTTGTTTTTGTTTCATGTTGTCTGCCAAATAACGGGCCATCTCTTCGCTATCAAAAACAAACCCCATTTCGGTATTTAACGCTGCTGAACGAGGGTCCATATTAAAAGACCCGACAAATAGCGTTTTATTATCAATAATAAAAGTTTTGGCATGTAAGCTAGCACCACTACTTTTGATGATACCGCCATGGTTTTTGGTAACGACCGTCGCCTGAGGCTTCAGCTCGTATAGGGAGATACCGGCAAGCAGTAAAGGTTTGCGATATTTGGCATAACCTGCGTGTACTGGGACTACGTCGGTAGCAGCTAAAGAGTTGGTCAGTACAGCGACCTCTTTACCTTCGTTGGCCAAACGACGAAATAGAGCGGATCCTTGTTTGGCTGGAACAAAATAAGGAGAGATAATCAGCAACTCTTCTTTGGTGTCTTGCATTAAGGGCACAATATGCGCCAATACTGAGTCCGCTTCCTTTGATTTCTGTAATACCTTGGCGGGATCATCACTGATGAGATCTACCTCAGTCCAAATTAGGGGCAGTGACCCGTCATGCAGTTGCTTAACAAAATTTGATTCTCCCAATTCTTCTAAGAAAATTTGCGTTTCTTTATCGGTTGCAGGGGTGGTATCAAAAGGGTCGGAAGGGATATGCTTTACAATACTTTGTAGCGGATAAGATGATTCACTGGCCCAGTAGCGGTCAAAGTCTTGTTCCACATCCTTGGCGGCTGGGCCTATTGCAGTCATATCTAAGTCTGCAAATAATACGCCACTACCAAAACCAAAGTATTCATCGCCTACGTTACGACCGCCAGTTACCGTCACCAGCCCATCGGCAGTAAAAGACTTATTGTGCATACGACGATTTAACCGAAAAAAGTCACTTAAGTAGCCCAAAGGACGAAAAGTACGCTGCATAAAGGGGTTAAATAAGCGTATCTCAATATTAGGGTGAGCATTGACGCTGGCAAGCAAATCATCCATGCCGCCAGTATTATTATCATCGAGTAACAGGCGAACACGGACGCCGCGCTCAGCAGCTTGATATAAGCTTTGCATCAATAGATGGCCTGTGGTGTCATCATGCCAAATATAATATTGGACGTCTAAGGTCTTTTGGGCTGAAGCCGCTAATGACAATCGGGCCAAAAACGCTTCGTGGCTATCATCGAGCAAATAGATACCACTGAGCCCGGGGTGTTGCTGCATCGAGGGCAGAAATTTTTGGGCCAAAGTAGTATTAGGGTCAACTGGTAAATAATGAGATACAGTGCGACCCGTATTATCAGGCAAACTTTTATAAGTAAGGATTGCCACAAGACTCAACAGAGCAATTAAGCTGACAATAAAAAGCAAAATTATTTTTAAGGTCTTTATTAACATAGGGCTGCTCTTTTGGGATAACACAGTATTGTGACGAAAGGGTCTACATCTTAGTCATAATAGCAGGAGAATAAGAATAAAAAAGCCCGCTAAAAGCAGCAGGCTTAAGTTGATGAGTTTTATGCCATATAACCTTTATTTACCTAATCTAGGTTAAGCGTCAAACTAATCTTTTTTGTGCATATAGGTCACAAATTTATAGCTTAAGCCGCTATTTTCATCAGTGAAGGTCTCTGATTCTTCGGTTAGCTCAAAGTTATCTGGTATTTCTGGATAAAAAGCATCCCCCTCTTCAATGACAGTGTCCACCACGGTCAACTCGATACGGTCAGTAAATATTAACGCGTTTTTAAACACTCTTTCGCCGCCGATGACCCAAATAGTTTCAAACTTTAAGCCATGAGCGACATTGGCAGCATGAGTCAAAGCATCATCCAGATTATGGACCACGTGCACATCTTGCAGGTTTTCTAACCCTTTTTGCTGCGCATAATCTAGTTGGGTGGTAATAATAAAGTTCACGCGTTTTGGCAGTGGCTTGGACCCCATAGATTCAAAGGTTTTACGGCCCATAATGACGATACCTTTTAAGCCAGTGTCGACATAAGTATCGGTCTCAGCAGTCGTCATGGCTTTAAAGTGCTTTAAATCGTTAGGAATATGCCAAGGTAAGTCGTTACCTTTGCCGATACAACGGTTACTGCTAATGGCAGCGATTTGGGCAACTTGAGTATGGGCATAGCTCATAAAAATGTCCTTAATCAATAATAAATTATTGCGTTTATAGATCGCTTACAGGGGTGGAGCTCTTGGCCTATACCGCTACTGGTGCTTTGATAGCTGGGTGCGATTTATAGTTTTCTACTCGAATGTCATCAAAGGTAAAATCAAAAATATCTTTGATTTCAGGGTTTAACCATAAGCTGGGTAGCTCATAAGCCTCTCGAGACAGCTGCTCGTTTACCTGTTCAATATGGTTTTGATATAAGTGACAGTCGCCGCCAGTCCAAATAAATTCACCCACTTCTAAATCACAAACTTGGGCAATCATGTGAGTTAATAAAGCATAGCTGGCAATATTAAATGGTACGCCTAAGAATAAGTCTGCTGAACGCTGATATAGCTGACAAGACAGCTTGCCATCTGCGACGAAGAACTGGAATAGCGTATGACAAGGGGGCAGGGCAACTTGCGTGGCTTCCGCAGGGTTCCAGCCCGAAACAATCAAACGGCGAGAGTTTGGATTGCTTTTAATTTGCTCAATAACTTCGCTAATTTGATCGATACCATCTTGATTATAGCTGCCATCTTCAGCCTTACTGGCGCCATAGTTACGCCACTGATGACCATAAATTGGGCCAAGCTCCCCTTCAGGACGACCAAAGCGAGCGGTTTGTTCAGCAGTTGACCACTCGTTCCAAATACGGACATTATGGTCTTGTAAGTACTTCACATGGGTATCGCCTTTTAAAAACCAAAATAGCTCATAAGTAATCGATTTCATATGAACTTTTTTAGTAGTTAATAGCGGAAAGCCTTCTTTTAGGTCAAAACGCAACTGGGCGCCAAAATGACTACGAGTGCCAGTACCAGTACGGTCCCCTTTTTCGGTACCGTGGTCACGCACGTAGCGGATTAAATCAAGATAGGCGGCTTCATTTTTGCTAGTTATCATAGTCATACTGTCAAATTATCAAAAGGTAAATTAAGAGTGAGTGGCGTATTTGCCCCAGTCGTATTGCTGGCGACGATAGGCCAGAACCATTAATACCGCCCCAATAATAATCATGGGCAGAGTATAAAGTTGGCCTTTACTCATCCAACCAAAAATCAGGGCATAGCCTTCATCGGGCTGACGGAAAAATTCGATTGTGAAACGACTAATGCCATAGCACAACATAAATAAAGCAGAGACGGCCATACGTGGGCGTGGTTTGGATGAGAACCACCATACCAATATGAAAGTTAATAACCCTTCTGCAAAGGCTTCATACAGCTGCGAGGGATGACGAGGAAGCAGATAATTACCGTTCACATCTGTCATCAAAGACTGTAGTGCAGGGTTGGTGGCAATCAATGCGGCATCAAAGTTCACCGCTTGAGGGAAATAGGTCAGCCAGTTGTAGCCCCCGTCTGAGACCCGGCCCCAAAGCTCGCCGTTGATGTAGTTGCCAATTCGACCAAAGAGTAAGCCTGTAGGCACACAAGGCACAATAAAGTCTAAAACATTAAAGATGGGCTTTTTGTATTTTTTCGCAAAGTAAACCATGGCTAGGGCAACGCCTATAAAACCACCATGGAATGACATGCCTCCTTCCCATACCCGGAACAGATACATCGGGTTTTGTAGCAGCTCGCTAAATTGATATAAAAGTACGTAACCAATACGGCCGCCCAAAATGACACCCAAGGCCCCAAAAAACACTAGGTCGGAAACCATCTCTGTGCTCCAGCCTTCACGTTTGGTACTGCGGTACCAAGCCAGTCCATAGGCGGCGACAAAGGCGAGCAGGTACATAAAACCGTACCAGTGCACTTGAAGGGGGCCAAGTGAAAAAGCGACAGGGTCGAATTGAGGATGAATCATCATGAGCAAGGTCTACCTGATTATATTATGGCTGTCATAATAGCAAAAATAGACCATTAAGACATTAACTGTAAAGTGTATTTGAGTGGGGGAAAGAATAAGCCAATCTCTCAGGTAAAAAAGCCCTCATTCACATGAGTCATAGTCAGTTATCAGATGGATAAATCACTGAGACTGCCCCATAATATAAAGGACTTATACTATCTCTCCCCCTGTCTCTATTAAGGAAAACCTATGTGTATTGCCGCCATTGCTTGGCAGTTATTTGATGAGCTGCCCTTAGTAATCTTGTCTAACCGCGATGAGTTTTTGCAGCGGCCCACCACATCGGCACACCAATGGTCTGATCTACCTATTTATGCCGGTCGTGATGATCAAAGTGGCGGCACTTGGCTCGGTATTCATCAGCAACCATTAGCTTCAAGTAAACAATTTACTCAAAATGGACGTTGGGCAGCGGTATTGAATTTTCGGGATGGGGTGCAGGCTGCTCCCGATCAACGTTCTCGAGGGGAGCTGGTTACCAACTTTTTGAGTAGTGATTTATCGCCTTTGGCCTATGCTCGGCAAGTGGAGTTGCAGGCTTATGCGGGCTTCAATTTAATTATCGGCGATGATAAACAAGCAGTGCTGGTTAACAACCGTGGCTATCCGCCCACATCGCTGCACAGTGGGCTACATATTATCTCTAATGGTCAACCCGATGATGCTTGGTTCAAATCTGAGCGTCTGCGGGGGAGGGTGCGCCAAGAAGTGTTGCCTTTAATCAGTGAAAGCTTACAGTTTCATCAGGGAGATAAGGATTATTGGCTACCTGCGGCGTGGAACGTACTAACCGATACGCTACAAGCTCCTGATGAGCAGCTGCCCGATACCGGTATGCCTCCAGCTTTAGAGCAGGCTTTATCTTCTATTTGTATTGATACTCCAGAGTTGCCGAATTATGGCACGAGGACTCAAAGTATTTTGACCCTCAGTAAGCAGCCCAATAGTAATAATAAAACCGCTGTACCCTTATCGAAATTAATATTACAAAGCCGTGAGTATCTGATTAAACATTCGTAATATCTGTAAGATTTTTATAAAGAGTTTTCTTAGAAACTACGCTCTTATAAGGGGTTGTCTCATAAAATGCCGTCTTTTAAAACACCTTCGGATTGCTTGGTAAAATACAGTTACTAAATTCCCTAATAAAATTAGGGTTATGTGGTTATTTAGACATGTTTTATTCGTTATACTGGTTGTGTTGAGTAATAGTTTAGGGTTAATTAAAAAATTATCGCCACTGCTTATTACCAATAAGGGTCAAAAGGAAAAAAGGATAAAAAGGACAAACACACAAGGAGTACGACATGAGTATGATGAAATCATTAATATTCGTTGAACCAGGCAAAATTGAGCTGACTGAAAAGAAAATACCAGACGTAGGTCCCAACGATGCTCTGATTAAAATCACCACGACCACCATATGTGGTACGGATATTCATATCTTTAAAGGAGAATATCCCGTTGCCCAAGGATTGACGATCGGTCATGAGCCGGTGGGGATTATTGAAAAGTTAGGCAGTGCTGTCATGGGGTATGAAGAAGGGCAGCGGGTTATCGCTGGTGCTATTTGTCCCAGCTTTAGCTCTTATGCTTGCCAAGATGGATTCCCTTCTCAAGACGGCGGTTATATTCAACCTGATGGGACTTGCGCCTGCCATGGTTATAAAGCCACGGGCGGTTGGCGCTTCGGCAATATTATAGATGGGACGCAAGCAGAGTATGTATTGGTTCCTGATGCGCAGGCCAATTTAGCTCCAGTTCCTGATGGCCTAACCGATGAACAGGTTTTAATGTGCCCTGATATCATGTCGACCGGCTTTAAAGGGGCTGAGAATGCCAATATTCAAATTGGCGATGTTGTGGCTGTTTTTGCGCAAGGGCCTATTGGGTTATGTGCCACAGCAGGGGCCAAGTTAAAAGGAGCGTCCACCATCATCGCTATTGATGGCAATAACGAACGACTTGCTATGGCCAAAAAAATGGGCGCCGATGTTACGCTTAATTTTAAAGAAGTCGATGTGGTCGATGAGATTATGAAGCTTACCGGTGGGCGCGGGGTAGACAGTAGTATTGAAGCGCTTGGGTTGCAATCGACTTTTGAGCAAGGTCTAAAAATACTCAAACCTGGTGGTACTTTTTCAAGTTTAGGCGTTTATTCAGAAGACTTAACCATTCCTATGGCTCATTTTGCGGCCGGTCTGGGCGATCACACCATAAGAACTGCTTTATGCCCAGGCGGTAAAGAGCGCATGCGTCGTTTACTGAATGTTATTGAGTCAGGACGCATTGATCTCTCTGAGATGGTAACTCACACCTATAAGTTAGATGATATCGTGGAAGCTTATGATTTATTTATGCATCAACGTGACGGAGTGTTAAAAGTAGCTATTAAACCTTAAATGCTTTCTATTATTACTCTATCTAATCTATAAAGATCACCATGCAAAAAAGAGGCCCGTATCAATAGATACGGGCCTCTTTTCATAAAATAGTAAAATATAAAACAAATATTAATCAAATTAAGCAAAAGAGATTTAGATGATTAACCTGTTACTATTAAACCTGTAAAAGATGGTTGGTAGTCTCAGGTAAAATCAGCTCTTTTTTTAGCGGTAACTCACGTGCCAGCTCTCGCAGTGCACGGCGATACACGCCTCGCTTAAAATGAACTACTTGACCCAGCGGATACCAGTAGCTGACCCATTCCCAATGGTCAAATTCTGGCTTCGCGGTGTCAAAGCGGATATGTTCAGTATTCGGCTCATCTAGCTGCAGCAAAAACCACTTTTGTTTTTGCCCAATACACAAAGGATGCTGCCCATGACGTATGTAACGTTTGGGTAAGCGATACCTTAGCCAGTTGTCAGTCGCCGCCAAAAGCTTAACGTGTCGAGGATATAAGCCTACCTCCTCCCACAGCTCTCGGTACATGGCATCTAGAGGCGTTTCTCCCTCATCGATACCGCCTTGCGGAAACTGCCAAGAATCATGACCAACTCGTTTCGCCCATAGTACTTGTCCTTGTGTATTTGCCAAGATGATACCGACATTAGCTCTAAAGCCGTCTGCATCAATCATGACGAAAACCTTAATTTAAAAATGTTGAAATACCATCAGTTTTCTGTTTCAAAATTAACTTTGGCTATCTGTTATCGTTTTAATTGCCTCGGCTTAACAGAAATCAGACAAACTGATAAATCATTGCCTATATTAAACCAGTATTTGACGTTAAATGGTAACTATATTTTGATATAAAATGTTTCACAGCCTCGCTAGAAGGTTGCAATCTAGCAATTAGCAGTTTTTAACAATGAGATTGACATATAAGTTATAAATTTCAATGAAATCAATATAGTATCTTTGCATAGAGTAGACATGAAATAAGAGGAGAATTAAAGAATAGGCGCGGTGTTGCAATTGCTATAATAGGGTTAGGTATTGCCAAATAAATGCCGAATTTATTGCCTATATTAGGATTATTGTGTACACTTGTTCACTATTATTATGTGATTCATTTAGTAAACAATTAACCGTTAATTAACGACAAGGAAGTCGAGATGTCTACATATAAACCCACCTCTCATTGCTCTACAAAAAGAGTTCAATTCCCTGCCCTAAAAAGCCTATCAAAAGCGATATTGGCCATTACTTTATCGGGTATGGGTGTGGCTCATGCGAGTGACTATAGTAGTGTCACCTTTTTTGGGGACAGCTTGACCGATGGGGGCTACTTTAAACCGGTATTGGATAAAGAAGAGTCCGGTCAATTTACAACCAACCCTGATAATACTTGGGCCACGCCATTCGCAGAGAGTCTAGGTCTAACTTCCACTGCTAATACCATAGATGGTAGTCGAACAGGAAACAACTATGCCATTGGGGGAGCACGAGCAGGAAAAGATGTGCAAAGAGAAGGGTTGCCTGTTGCTTCTACAAAAACTCAGCTAGATAGCTATTTAGAAAATAATACGGTAGATTCTAACGGGCTATATTCAGTTTGGATTGGAGCCAATGACCTATTGGCGGTAGTAGAGGATTTGCCAAGCAAAGATACAATCATCTCTGAAGCTGTACAGGACCAAGTGGCCGTTATCAACAAGTTGCATACCAATGGGGCTAACTATATTTTAGCACCTAATATCCCTGATGTTGGATTAACACCCTATCTTGCGGCAGCAGGGGAGAGTCTACAAGCTTTTGGTACTGGGATGTCTGCTCAATACAATGATGCCTTATATGAAGGGGTAAAAAGCACTGGAGCCAATGTTATTCCGTTAGACACTTTTAGCTTATTGCAAAAAGTTGCAAAAAACCCATCGGCTTACGGTTTTAGCAATATGAATGAAACAGCTTGTGGCTCGGTCAGCTCACTAGAGTGTGGAAGAACGGACTTAGCTGAGCCAGGGGCAGAAAACAATTACTTCTTTGCCGATAGCATTCATCCCACAGGACGTGCGCACCGCATGATTGCCGATTATGCCAATGCGGTAGTTACTGCACCCGGCCAGGTGAGTGTGTTACCTCATATCGCTACCCAGTCGGGCTTAGCCACTAATGAGCGTTTGCAAACCCACATCAATCAGCGTCAAAACCAAAATCATAGCACTCAAAGCATGAGCCCAGAAGGGTGGATATCGGCGAATATCAATGCACTAGATGTGGCTGGATTTGAGAGTAGTGGTAATGCACAGCTATTAATGGGACTTGACTTTACTCATAGCAGCTTACCCAATGCGATGACCGGGGTTTATGCCAATTTAAGTCGATCAGAACTAGACAGTAGCAAGCGTAATGGCCTTGATAAGGTTGATTTTGATGAGCTGGGGTTAGGCCTGTATCATAGCCATAATTTAGGCAAAGTTCAGTTGAATGGCGCGCTAGGTTATAGCACTATCGATATGGAACTAAATCGTAAAGTGAGTCTAGATAACTATACTGAGAATTATAAGTCAGATGTCGATGGCAGTCGCTATTATGCGTCGTTGCAAGCGGGTTATCCTATGGTGCTAAATGACCTGACTCAGTTTGCCAATACCACCATAACCCCCTATCTAGGGGCTACAGCCAACCGAGTTAAGCTCGATGCGATTAAAGAAGGCACCTCGGACGATCCGATTGCCATGCAGTTCGATAAGCAAAAATACAATACTATTTATGGGACGTTGGGGGTCAAAGCCAGTAGCCAGTTGAGCAACACCTTAAATGTCTTTGGCGATGTTCATTATCAAAAGCAGTTGGATGATAATCATAAAGAAGTCACAGCACGAGTAAATACCTTATCTGATATGTCATTTACAGCACCAAAAGCCAGCCTTGATGATGACAGCTTTGGGGCTAGCCTTGGCTTGTCTCGTCAGTTTAAATCATTCTTAGGCAGTGCCGGCGTGTCATATGCTTCAGGGGATAAAGATGAACTCACCAGCGTATTTATCGAGCTAATTAAGTAGTATTCTCTGATTGAATTTTCCTGATTATCGTAAAATAATACCAAGGCTGAATAGTTAACACTATTCAGCCTTTTAGTTTTAAAAGTAAGTAAGCCAGAGAGAGATAGCCGATAAGCTAAGCTGAATACAACGATTACGTGAAGCATATTTGCATCCCACCCATAGCGTGGTACGATTACCTTTGTTTTGGCGAATAAGCCAGCTTATTATAGAAATATAACAATCTTAAGACAGATAAATAGGACCGCATCATGAGTAATGACACCCCAAGACTAGACCCAAAATCTATGCCACTACAAGGCGATGTGACTTGGAAAGAAGATAAACACTTTATTGGGACTGCGCCATCGGGTAAGACCGTTGATATTGATGCCAATAAAGTCGCTGGGGCCAGTCCTATGGAGCTTGTTTTATTGGGTTTGGGCGGCTGTGCCAGCTATGATGTGGTCGGTATTTTGCAAAAGAGCCGTCAAGATATCGAAGATGTGCGCTGTGAGTTGTCCGCGGTTCGCGCCGATACTGTGCCCGCGGTATATACCGACATTCATTTGCACTTTGTGGTGACCGGTAATGATGTTAAAGAAAAACAAGTAGAAAAAGCAGTGGCATTGTCTTCAGACAAATACTGCTCAGCCAGCAAAATGCTAGCGGACGGTGGGGTACATGTTACCCATAGCTTTGAAGTCGTTGCCAGTTAATCTCAGGCCATAGCTATCATAATAGCTAACTAATAAATTAAATAGGCAGTAAATGATCAGTCGAAACCTAAGGAAGATATAATGAGTTGGTTCTTTGCCTTAATACCAGGCACGGCAAATGTGGCTATCTGGACGATGATGATTGCCAGTGCCCTCCCTTTTTTGCTTGCCATGTTGGCTAAGGCGCTGGGTGGGTTTGGTATGGCTGACAATAGTCATCCCCGTGAGGCAGTCGCTAAATTTACTGGCAGGGCAGCGCGTGCTAATGCCGCTCAGCAAAATAGCTTTGAGAGTTTGCCCGTATTCCTGGCCTCAGTGATCGTTGCCATGTTGTTTTTCGTGCCCCAGATTGTGGTGAACTACCTAGCTGTGATGTATGTGGCTTTACGCTTAATTTATGCCATTGCCTATATCGTCAACCTACCAACTTTACGCTCTATTATTTGGGCCTTATCAATGGCTTGTTGCTTTATGCTGTTTTATTTAGCGGTAAAAATGGCCTTCTAAAACCTAGACAGGTTGAAGGCTTTAATAAGCTGTAAAAAAAGTCAAAAAAAGGAGCTTGATATCAATCAAGCTCCTTTTTTTGACTATTAATTTACTACAGACAAAATTTGAAAGCTAAAGCTACCCCATTTGTGCTTCAAGCTTATTTATAATGCTTTGTTTATCGCGTACCCTTTTAATGTCTTCCCACAACTCTTTGGCTTCTACATAGCCTTTACTGAGCATGCCTAGCCACTGCTTATAACGACCGATTAATGCCAAATCACTTTTTGCTTCGCCTTGAAGAAAGGCAATTTGATGCACAATTAGTGCCTGCCAGGGTAGCGTGATGTCTGGATTATCAATTTGGGCCACCAAGTCTGGTCTGGTCACAGCGCCTCGACCCAACATAAGGTGCGCGGTATTCGATTGGGTGCTACAACGTAAGGCATGGTCATGATTCCAGATCTCGCCATTGGCAATCACCGGTATCTTAAGCTCTGTAAAGCTGACAATTTTTTCCCAATAAGCCGGGGGTTTGTAGCCTTGAGTCTTAGTGCGGGCATGGATGGTTAGCCAGTCAGCCCCACTGTCGGCAATGGCACTTTTAATGCCTTGCAAATTACTGCTGTCAGTATAGCCCAAACGTATTTTTGCTGAAACCGGGATATGGCTCGGTGTTTTATCGCGTACCGCCGAGATGATATCGCGCATTAGGTGAGGCTCATCGAGAAGGACACTTCCGCCACGGTGGTTGTTTACGGTCTTAGCGGGGCAACCAAAGTTAATGTCTATTGCTGGTGCTCCTAACTCAGCTGCGACTAGAGCGTTTTCCCCCATCAGCTCCGGATTACTACCTAACAGCTGAATGTGAATCGGGGTGCCACTCTCGGTACGGCTATCGTTTTTTAATTCCGGAACATAGCGATAAAAGACATGCTCTGGTAACACATGATGGGTAATACGAATGAATTCGCTGACAGACCAATCGTAGGGCCGTCCCAAGTCGCTCGCAATTTGGGTTAGGATCTGACGCATTAATGGGTCAGTGAGTCCTTCCATAGGAGCAAGTAGACGCACAGGATTTGAGAAGAATTGGGCGGAAAAGGACATGGCGATTACACAGACGCAGAAATAAAAGGGGCATGATAGCTTATCTGTAGTAAGACAGCCACCACCTTATGGTTTGGGACAGGATAGGGGATAACCACTAAGTCCCATAAATGACTTTTTTACCCGATTTAAAGCCGGAGATTAAGTCTCTAATATTGTGAATATCAAGGTTGTCTTTGGCTCGGGTACAGGCCACATAAAGTAGGCGCAGCTCTTCAGGGCTAATCTTTAGCCCATGGGTGGTAACGTCATAATAGAAGTCATCGTCAAGTTGTACCCGATCCCATTCGAGACCTTTGGCTTTATGGGCAGTAGAGATAACATAGTCGGCATCGCGCACATCGGTCAGGCTATTTACCGCTTGTGACAGCACTTCCGTACCATGGTCATCAACCAACTTTACCAATGTCTTAAGGTCGCTGCCTTCATTGGTCTCCGCGTAATCTTGAACATCACCCCAGTTATAAAAATAAGCAAGCTCTGGTACCCCGTAAGCAGATTTACCTGCCTTTAAACTCTCCGCCGCTTTACAGAACTTGAGCATTCTGTCGGCATCAGCTTGTAAGGCCACTTTATGGCCATTTTTCAGCCCCGACAACAGTTGTGCCATCGCCGCGGCGTTAGTACGACATAAAATAGCGTCTTTTTTACCATGCGTTGTTATCTTGTCGGTACTAGAGGTCTTATTGGGGTTGCCTCTTAAGGGCACCTCTTCTTGTAGCGCTGTTAAAAACAAGTTAGCGATATCCGCAATGTCTTCACCGAAACGGAAAGACTGAGTCAGCAGGGTTTGCGGTAAAGGCAGTTTTTTCATGGCATTGATTGCCCCGCGCCACTCATAAATTTGCTGATGAGCGTCCCCAACATAGATTACTTGACGCGACTGCTGAGTTAAAATCCCCATCATTAAAGGGTCGGCATCTTGGGCCTCATCAAATAAAATAAAATCAGCTGGAATAATGGGCTTTGACAGTGCCCATAGCTTCAGATAAATATCATGTCCAATGCCCGCAGGGTGTCTGGGATCTATCGATTGTTCCCAACGTCTCTCTACAGCAGGATAAAGTATCTCACGCAGTTGCTCTTCGTCAGCAGCCGACATCCAACTGGGGAAAATTAAGTGGCGTGGCGCGGGATAGCTGGCATGAGTGCTACAAAAGTTGCTAACGGCATCACTGACAAACCGAGCTTGGCGGGCAGGGGTTAAATTGACATAAGTGGTTTTGCCTTCCATTTGACGACGTACTTGGACAGTACGTAGTCCTAGATCATCGCCCAAACGTTTGGGCGAAAAACGCGGTAGTGACAGCTTAGCGGTAATATCTCGAGACACATGACGGTAGGCCAAAGAGTGAAAGGTGCGACAGTCTACGTGACCAGGAAATTTTTGTTTGGCTTCATTGGCAATGCCTTTGTTAAAAGCCAAATATAAGCCACGACCGCGCAGACGTTCAGCGATAAGCTTTAGCGTGGTAGTCTTACCCGCACCGGCATAGGCCACTATTTTAAAAGACTTACCGTCCATGGCCATATTTAAAGCAGCCAACTGCTCATCGGTCGGGTCACTCATATAAGCCGGCATGGGTGCTGACGATAAAGCAGTTACAGACATATTATTACCTATGGATAAAAAAAAGAGGGCTAAAAAACCATTGACGAAGCAATGGTAGCTGGCAAAGCTCATTGATGAAATGGCGGTTTGTTGTCTATTTAAAAAGCTATAAAGTCTTCAAATAGAGCGATCGAAAAAAGGATATAGGAGCCAAAGTTTGGCTAGATGCTGGGTGACTAATCACGACTCCGAGTGGGTCACAAGGAGTCGAAGATTATTATAGCAGATTAAAGTGGCTGAAAATTTAAACGGTGTATTTAGCAGAGACCCATCAGTAATTGGCAGTAATTGGATTTTATCTTTGGCACTCATTGTTCTTCATCAGTGAGAGCAGCTTTCTTCTCTTTTACCAAGATACGGGCCAATAACAAGCCAATCTCAAATAATAAAATCATAGGAATTGCCAGTAAAAACATAGAAGGCACATCAGGAGGTGACATAACCCCCGCAGCCGCAAAACAAGCCACTATTACGTAGCGTCTTTTATCAGCCAGTGTGGCGACGGACACAATGCCGGTAACGACTAAAATCAGAACCACCACAGGGATCTCAAAGGTAATCCCAAACAGCATCAATAGCTTGGTCACGAAGCTAAGATAACTCTCAATATCGGTCATAGGGACGATATTTGAGGGAGAAAAGGCAATCAAAAAGCTAAGTGCGCGTTTTAAAACAATAAAGTAAGCAAAAGCCACACCGGTATAAAACAAGACGATGGAGGAGAGTAGAATAGGTATGGCTATTCGTTTTTCATGCTTATATAGGCCTGGAGCAACAAAAGCCCAGATTTGATACAGAATAAAAGGCATCGCAAAAAAAGCTGAGGTAAGCAGCGTCAGCCGAATAGGCGCCATGAAGTTGGCCACTGGATCGATGGCAATCATGGTAGAAGCTGTGGGTAATATCTCTACTAGGGGCTCAGAAATAATATCGTACAGCTCGCGCGAAAAGCCCACTAAGCCTAAGAAAATAACCGAAACCACCACCATAATTTTAATCAGATGCGCCCTTAACTCGACCAAATGCTCAGTAAGCGGCATATCTGCTAAAGCGTCTTCATTAGCAGCTGTATCAGAGGAGTTCTTGGCATCATTATCTGTTACCGACTCTTTGTCTGTAGAGGCGAAGCGTTGCTTCTTTTTTTTGAATAAGCTCATGGTCTGACCTCAGTCGGCTTAGCTGAGCCAGTGTCTGTTTCTGTTGATATCACTTGTGTATTGTATAACAACGGATTGGCGGTATAGTTAGGAAGAAAAGGGGGTGGTGGCAAGCGTCTCACTCGGTCATAGTCTCCCAGTAAAAACCACATGTTTTCCCAAGGACGGGTCATTTGCGGTGCAGAAGGTTCAACAGGCTGCGCTGCAACAGAGGTATCCGCTTTTGATGAGTTAGCGTTGTTTACAGAGCCATAGGCATAATCGGTATCGCTATCACTATTTGGATTGGCATTAGCAACAGGATGCACCCACTCTTTCTCTCCAGTGTTGCCCGTAGGCTTGCCCGATTGCAATTGTCTCAGCTGAGAGTTTTGTTGTTGCTCAAACTCTTGAATACTGCCACGCAACTGGGCCATCTCCTTTTGCATCTCAGCTTCTGACTCACGGATTTTAGCCAGCTCTTGTTGCATTAATTGCCGGGTTTCTGCCAAATCCAGCTCAGCTTCCATCTCAGCCTTCAAAGTGCCTATGGTCCGGCGGAACTTAGAATAATAAGTACCTACCGTACGCACCGCCTGCGGTAACTTTTCGGGACCCAAAACGATGAGCGCAATGATGCCAAACACCATAAGCTCATAAAAACTGAAGTTAAACATAACCGCTTAATATCCTGTCACTGTATTTAGTCGCCCAGAACTCTATAATAATCATTAAGATTGATGAGTATCTTCAGCTTTGGTTTTTTCTACAGTTACTTTTACTTCTGTGTTTTCAGAAGCGTCATGATCAATAACTTTTGGCTGGTTTTTGGCTTTGGAATGGGCCTCTTCTTCATCTTTTACCGCATCTTTAAAGCCTTTTACGGCGCCGCCCAAATCTTTACCGGCATTTTTTAGTTTTGAGGTACCGAAGATTAGCAGAGCAATGCCTAGAATAATTAATAACTGCATTGGAGATAGGCTCATGATAGTGTCCTTTTATTTAACTCATTAATTTATAAAAACTTTTTAACGGTTTATGATTCAAGCTGGTGCTGTCTACCATAGAGATATAAATAGATATATATACAACTAAATAGACCCACCAGACTCTTTATTGAGTACGGCTGTTTTTCTCATCTATACCAGACAGTCCAAAGCGTCTTGCTAACTCTACTAAAACGCGATCAGACCGTATATTAAACCAAGCTAATGTGACAATTGTATGGAACCAGACATCGGCTATCTCATAAATAAGATCATCGGTTAGGGCCGAGTGCTCCGCAGCTAGGTCATCCTCTGTGTTGACCACGGCTTCTGTAGTATTGCTAGCAAAGGCCAGATCTTTAGCGGCGATGATAGTCTCAACCGCTTCTTCACCTACTTTTTCTAAAATTTTATTAAGACCTTTGGCGTACAGGCTAGCGACATAAGAGCTTTTGGCATCGGCCTGTTTGCGTTCAGCCATCACAGCATCTAGGTGTTGTAGCACGGTACTGGCTTCAATAGAGGCCACAGCTTCTGTAGGTTGGCCGACATCTCTATTATCTGTGGCCATTATAGCATTCGATGCCTCAGAGACAGTAGTGCCATAAATCTCATTGGGGTCTTTAATAACAGGGGCTACAGTCTCCCAGCTGGGTGAGGATGAGGTTAAATCCAGCTTACGATAGAAGCAAGATTTGCGGCCAGTATGACAAGCGATATCACCAATTTGAGTCACAGACAATACAATCACATCGGCATCACAGTCCAGATGAATGTCGTGCACAATTTGGGTATGCCCTGATGTTTCTCCCTTGTGCCATAATTTACCGCGTGAGCGTGAAAAATAGACCGCCGTTTTGGTCTGAGCTGTCAGTTGTAAAGACTCTCGGTTCATCCACGCCATCATTAAGATTTCACCGGTGCTCTTATCTTGAGCAATCGCCGGGATTAGCCCCTCTGCGGTATAGCTAATTTCATCTAACCAGCTGGCATTCTTGTTGTGGTTATTGGGGTTAACACTAGTATCAGTCATTGGTGTGTTGGGGTTGGACATGAGGCAGCACCCTATTAATCAGTTAAAGCTAAACATCTAAATATTAGGTTTTACAGTGTAAATCAAACCCAGATTCCTCTGGACTTTAGAGGAGGATAAGTTTGGTATTATAAAATCTTTTAGCATCTAGCTTTAGTATATAGGTTTATCATTCAGTCGGCATTATATAGTAAGCCCTGATTTGACTGATAAAAGGCAAAAAACCAATAAAAACTGGGATTGCGAGCAAAGAGGTGGATATTATTTTTAATAAGAAGTATTAAAAGCCACTTAACGGCAGTGAATTTAGTTGGTTAAAAGCTTCGTATCTGATATAATGCGCGCTTCCCACCTCAAGGCAGTGCTGGAATTCTCTTTATAACGAGCATTTAATTGCTATTTATAATAGTAAGATAATCCCACTGACGAACAGGTTTTCCCTTGGCTGTTAAGTCAGCAGTTATCTGTCTCAGATAATGGCATAGACTAGCAACAAAGAATAAGAGGTTCTTATGAAAGTTAAAATGAAAACTAAGCGTGGCGCTGCCAAGCGTTTCAAAAAAACTGCTAACGGCTTCAAGCGCAAACAAGCGTTCAAACGTCACATTCTGACCAAAAAGTCTCCTAAACGTATTCGCCAATTACGTGGTACGAAACTGGTACATGTTGCTGATGTAGCTGCGGTTCGCCGTATGTGCCCTTATTTATAAACCCACTTAATTTCTAACGTTCTTATACTATTTTCTAATTTATTTAATTAACCGGTATAAGTTCAGGCAAATCAATTTATTAGGAGTATTTTATGGCCCGTGTAAAACGTGGTGTTCAAGCAAACCGTCGTCACAAAAAAATCTTAAAGCGCGCTAAAGGTTATTACGGCGCTCGTTCAAGAGTTTATCGTGTAGCGGTACAAGCAGTAACTAAAGCTGGTCAGTATGCTTACCGTGACCGTCGCAACAAAAAACGTACTTTCCGTCGTCTATGGATCGCTCGTATCAACGCTGGTGCACGTTTAAATGGTTTAAGCTATAGCCGTTTCATCAATGGTTTGAAAAAAGCAAACATCGAAATCGATCGTCGCGTTCTAGCTGACATCGCTATGCATGATGCTGCTGCCTTCACTGCATTGACTGAAAAAGCAAAAGCTGCCTTGGCTTAATTATTAAAACCAAGCCTAAGTAGTTATTATCGTTATAAAAGAAGCCATCGCATATGATGGCTTTTTTTGTTTTATTTGCTTACAATTACTGCAACTAAACATTTATAACTATTATACAAACGCTTAAGTTGCAGCCCCGACTTTGCTATCCTTAAAATCTAGGTGCCTGACGCTTTATTAAGGCTGCCACTAGCTAACAAACTCTGAGAATGCTTACATGACTCAATCTGACGTTTCATCAACTGATCCTACCTCAAATGCCCCAGACACTGCTGCTAGCAATAAGCGCAGCTTAGCTGAGCTGACAGCCAGCTTACCGAGCTTATCTGAGGTGCTAAGCGAGTTAACCGAAGCCGAGTTGCAAGGCTATGCTGAAGCAGCTAAGTCTGCCATTGGCGAGATTGTTAACGGTGCAGATTTACAGCAAATGCGAGTGACACTTACCGGCAAAAAGAGTGCTTTAACCGGCTGGTCGAAGCAAATGGGTAAACTTGATGCCGATAGCAGAAAAACGCTAGGAGGCTGGTTGCATCAAGTAAGAACTCAGATTACTGATACCCTAAATGCGCAGCAACAAGTATTAGAAGAGGCGGCTCTTAACGCCAAGCTTGAAGCAGAACGTGTTGATATTACCTTACCAGCTCGTGGCCAACAAAAAGGTCAATTGCATCCGGTGACTATGACGGCTCAGCGCATGCAGCAATTCTTCATGCAAGCCGGCTTTAACGTGGCAACGGGTCCTGAAGTTGAAAGTGATTACTATAACTTTGAGGCGTTAAATATTCCGTCGCATCACCCTGCACGCGCTATGCATGACACCTTCTATTTTGATGCCCATTATTTATTACGTACCCATACCAGTCCGGTACAGATTCGTACCATGGAAGCGGGTGAGCCACCAATTCGTATTATCTGCCCGGGCCGTGTTTACCGTTGTGACTCGGATCAGACTCACTCTCCCATGTTCCATCAGCTAGAAGGGTTGATGGTGACTGAGCACACCACTTTTGCAGAGCTAAAAGGGCTGATTAACGAGTTTTTGGAAGCCTTCTTCGGTAAGCAGTTAACAGTGCGTTTTCGCCCTTCGTTCTTCCCCTTCACCGAGCCATCAGCAGAAGTAGATATCCTAGCAGATAATGGTAAATGGCTTGAGGTGATGGGCTGCGGTATGGTCCATCCTAAAGTATTGAGCAACTGTGGTATCGACTCTGAAAAATACACTGGCTTTGCTTTTGGTATGGGTATCGAGCGTTTTGCCATGCTTTATTATGGTATTGATGATTTGCGTTTGTTCTTCCAAAACGATGTGCGATTCTTACGCCAGTTTGGATAAGCCAAAACCGTTATTATTCAATCATACTCTACCAATAACAGACATAATAATTTGACAGCCTTTTGAGAATTCTATGAAAATTAGCGAACAATGGTTACGCGAGTGGGTAAACCCCAATAATGATACGCAGGCTCTAGCCGATCAACTGACTATGGCTGGCCTCGAAATTGATGATATTGAAGCCGTTGCTGCAGAGTTTAGTGGCGTGGTAGTGGGTGAGGTAATCAGTGTTGAGCCGCATCCAGACGCAGATAAGCTAAGAGTGACTCAAGTAAATATCAATGCCGATGCGCCACTACAGATTGTTTGTGGGGCGCCCAACGTTAAAGTCGGTATGCGTGCCCCTGTAGCAACTATCGGCGCTAAGCTGCCTACGGAAGATGGTAAAGGCTTTAAGATTAAGAAGAGCAAGCTGCGTGGTGTCGAGTCACAAGGCATGCTATGCGGCGCCTCAGAGATTGATTTACCAGACGTTGTAGATGGCTTACTAGAGCTGCCAGAAGATGCTCCTATTGGCGCTGATATCCGTGAGTACCTTGGATTAGATAATAAAGTGTTAGACATCTCTATCACCCCTAACCGAGGCGACTGCTTTAGTGTGCGCGGTATTGCTCGTGAAATAGGTGTCATTAATGGTCTACAAGTCACAGCGCCAGAGATCAGTGAGCAGCAAGGCGAAGTGGAAGCGACACAAGCGGTAACCGTTGATGCTGTTGAAGCTTGTCCCCGTTATTTAGTCCAGCCTATTTTGGACATTGATCGCAGTATTGAAACGCCAGATTGGATGCAAAAAGCTTTATTACAAAGTGGTCAGCGCTTGCATAACTTCTTAGTGGATGTGACCAACTATGTACTGTTAGAGTTAGGTCAGCCGTTACATGCCTTTGATGCTGATAAGCTGGTGGGCAGCATTCAGGTTCGTCTTGCTAAAGAAGGCGAAACCCTTGAGCTGCTAAACGAACAAACCATCACTTTCAAAGGTGATGAGTTGGTCATTGCCGATGACGAAGGGGCGTTGGCATTGGCCGGAATCATGGGCGGCATGCGCAGCAGTGTCACCGACAGCACTACCAATATTGTGTTAGAAAGTGCCTTCTTTGATCAGTTGGCCATAGCCGGCCGTGCCCGCCGCTTTGGACTGCATACCGATGCCTCACAACGTTTTGAGCGTGGGGTGGATTTTGAGCTGCCTAGGCAGGCTTTAAATCGTGCGGTTAACCTAATTAGCACTGTCGCCAACGGCAAAGCAGGCAATATTACTGTGGTTGAAAATCTTGATAAGCTGCCAAAAAGAGGCGCGGTTAAGCTACCTCTGCATAAAGTGTCAGAAGTAATTGGCATAGAGATTGAAAAACAGCGTATTATTGAAATATTGACCAAGCTTGAGATTGAAGTAGAAGAGCAACAACAAGATGGCGTAACGGTACTAAGCTGTTTGCCCCCAAGTCATCGTTTCGATATTGAAATCAAAGAAGATTTGATTGAAGAAATTGCGCGTATCTACGGCTATGATAATATTCCAAGCATTCTGCCTAACTTGGGCGTTGATATGCGTTACGATGATAGCGCAGACTTAACCCACCGCTTAAAGCTAGCCATGGTAGATGCCGGTTATATGGAAGCGATCAGCTTTAGTTTCAGCGATGAAAAAATGGAAAAGGCCTTAGATGATGCTAAGTTAGGCAATGTGTTAGCCTTGGCCAATCCTATTTCTGCAGATTTGGCAGTGATGCGCCGTACGTTGTTATCAAGCTTAATTCCTTGTGTTCAGTACAACTTGAATCGTCAGCAGCCTCGCGTCCGCTTCTTTGAAACGGGCCTAAGTTTCGTGGGGGCTACCATAGATGAGTTGGTACAAACCCCAAGCATAGCGATTGTGGCTACGGGAGAGGTTAATCCAGAGCAGGCACACAGCAACCGTGCTATGGACTTCTTTGATTTGAAGCGTGATGTGCAGCAGTTATTACCGGCAACTTTAGAAGAGTCACGCATAAGCTATCAGCGCAGTGAGATGGCATTTTTACACCCTGGCCAAAGCGCTGAGTTACTGATTGATGGCGAAGTAGTGGGCTGGTTGGGTCAATTGCACCCAACCGTGGCACAAAAGCTTGACCTACCTACGACTTGGGTAGCTCAATTGGCCTTAGCGCCTATCTTGGAAGAGGCTAGAGCGACTCAAAATATTGTTAGTCCTTCTAAGTTCCCACAGGTACGTCGTGATATTGCTTTATTAGTTGACGCAGAGATCCCGCGTCAGGCTTTATCGCAAACCATTCGTGAAGCGGGTGGTGAGCTGTTACAGCAGCACTGGTTATTTGACGTTTATCAAGGTGAACATACTGCAGAAGGCGTGCGTTCAGTAGCCTTTGCCTTAATTTGGCAAGATGCTACTCAGACCTTGTCTGATGAAGTTGTGAATCAAGCTATGCAGCGTGTCATTGATGCCTTACAAAGTCAACATGGGGCGCAGTTAAGAGACAGCTAACAGCCCGTCTTTGATTTAAAAAGCATTGTTTAATTTTGGAATACAGTTAACCCTATCAATTAGCGGTTAACTTATTTTAGGAGGGGGAGTGCCCCCTTCCTAAATTTTGCGTTGAAATTAATTGACGTATTAGGAGAAGGCCTGGCGAGTAGGAAGCTTAAAAGGCGTTTGTATTATAATAATTCTAGGTCTTTTTAGACCATTTCAAGAGTTTTACACGATAAGGAAGCCGTAATGACAGTAAAAAACTCAGAAACACAGACGTTAACCAAGGCGGATATTATTGATCATTTGGTTGGCAAATTTGGTTTTACAAGACAGCAAGGAAGGCTGTTAGTAGATTCATTCTTTGATGAGATTTATGATAATTTAGTCGAGGGTAGAGATGTTAAGCTTTCTGGCTTTGGCAATTTTATTTTAAAAGATAAAAAAAGCCGACCAGGACGCAATCCTAAGACAGGTGAGGAGGTGCAAATCTCCGCTCGTCGCGTGGTTACTTTTAAAGCGGGGCAAAAGCTACGTCGCCAAGTAGAGGATTATCAGCTTCAGTCTGAAGCTTAGCCTAGACATTAAAAATTAAAATAAGCCAATGATAGAGTAAGAGTCGGATAGCAGTACTCTTTATCAGTCATTGGTTTTTTTATGGCCATCAATTAATCAGCCGCACCTTAACAAACTCATTGTAGAAATAAAAAAAGAGAGCCAAAAGGCTCTCTTTTTTTGCACTATTGTTAGTAAATTCACTAGACAATAGATTTTTTATAGCTAAATTACTGAGCAGCAGCTTCAGTAGTAGCGTCAGCAGCAGCTTCGCCTTCAGCCATTGCTTCGTTAGCAGCAGCGTCAGTAGCATCAGTATCGATGTTGTTAGCTTCTTCAGCAGCTTCAGCATCACCAGCAGCAGCAGCAACTTCAGCTTCAGCAGCAGCGTCTTGAGCGTCAGCAACAACTTCTTGCTCAGCACCAACAGTTTCGCCTTCAGCTTCAGCTTGGTCTAACTGTACTTCTGCGTCTTTTAGCTCTTCTTGAGCGTCGTTGATGTCTTCAACAGCGTTTTCTTTGTTGCTGTCACAAGCTGTTAAACCCATAGTAGCTGCCATTAAGCCTGAAAGTGCAAGTAGCTTAAGTTTCATAATTTTCTCCAAGAAAGTGAAATATAACTGACACAACAATTTATAAAAAGTTACGCAGAAATAGAAAGTATTGCTGTCATTTAACTTTAAATAAATATAATTTTGCAGGGTCAGAATTCGTTAGCGATTATACATCACTAATATTACAAATTAAAGTAAATTTGGTTAAACATTATATTTAGATACAATTTTTAACGAAACTCACGGAAAAATTTTACCACTTTGTTTCAACTACCAAGCCCATAAATATACAAAACAGCTATTTATAAAATTGGCAGGTAAACTAAACTCTAACGTTATATGGCTGTATATAATATAGATTTAGTTGTAAAAAGCCACAAAATAATTTAGCTAAAAAGTGACTAAATGTAAATATAGGGGTGTTAAGGCAATAATTTATGGCCTAACTGTCCAATATCTGCTAATTATACTTTTTATTATAACGACGTGCATCAAATTATTATAATGATGAGCAGTAAAAGATTGTATATTTTCAAAAAAAGCGGTTTATATAATCGCTATTTATCTGATAATGGCTTAGAGACCGTCCTATGAGGGTTGACTTACTATGAGATTAACCTGTTTATTAGGGTAATTGGCAAAATTATAAGATAACCATAAGATAGCCATATAAAAACAGTTTATAGCTAGAAAAAATATTGGGGCTATTAGGAATATCCCCCTAACATTAAAGTAATGATTAAGGCGAAGGTCTATGAAATGGCGTGATAGAAGTGGTAGCTCAAACGTACGTATGAGTGGCGGTAAGGCTGCTGGTGGCGGTATCTTTGGTATTATTATTGGTCTGGTGTTATGGTTGGTGTTTGGGGTTAACCCAATGACTGCCTTCCAGACGGGTCAATCGATCACCGCGGGAAATAGCACCAGTACTCAGCCCTTGAATGACGAGAGCCGAGACTCTCAGTTTGTCGCTGTAGTATTGGCAGATACTGAAGCCGTTTGGCAAGAAATATTCCAAGAGATGGGCAGTAGTTATAGAGAGCCTCAACTGGTTTTATTTAATGGCCGAGTGAACTCAGCTTGTGGTAGTGCTACTTCAGCCACAGGTCCTTTTTATTGTCCAGCAGATCAGCAGGTTTATTTGGATACCTCGTTTTTTGCTGAAATGAGCAATAACTTAGGGATTGCTGGGGATCAACAAGGTTCAGGGGATGCTGAAAACCAAGGCAAAGCAGGTGACTTTGCCCAAGCTTATGTGATTGCTCATGAGGTGGGTCACCATGTACAGACTTTGTTAGGCACTTCTCAAAAAGTGAATGAAGCCCGTCGTCAGCTTAGTGAAACTCAAGGCAACCAACTTT
Source organism: Psychrobacter sp. UBA3962 (assembly GCF_002385225.1). Lineage (GTDB taxonomy): Bacteria > Pseudomonadota > Gammaproteobacteria > Pseudomonadales > Moraxellaceae > Psychrobacter. Next base: position 24,256 of record NZ_DGDC01000030.1, read on the forward strand.
CAGTACGTCAAGAGTTACAGGCGGACTGTTATGCTGGGGTTTGGGCCAACCGCAACCAACAGCGGGTTCAGTTCTTAGAAGAAGGGGATATTGAAGAGGCCTTGAATGCGGCCAGTCAAATTGGTGATGACCGATTAACTCAAGGGACTGTTATGCCAGATAATTTCACCCATGGTACCAGTGAGCAGCGTGTAAATTGGTTCACTCGTGGTCTTCAAAGTGGCGATATACGCAGTTGCGACACCTTCTCCGGAGCTATTTAAACAAATACTTTAGGGGCTGTTTAATTATAGACTGTGTAGATAGGTAGCCCATTGCTTTGCAATTTTTAATAATATTCTCTTTTATAAAATTAAAGTCCAACACAAAAAAAGAGCCTGCATTGCAGGCTCTTTTTTTTATTTAACTTTATATAGTCAACTAATTAATAGTAGGGACGACTATTAATTAGTGTTGTCAATTACATAACCACTGATACCACCAATAGCTGCACCAGTTGCGGCACCTTTAGCGATATCTTTACTGTTGCCTTTAGATTTAATTAGAGCACCAGCAACCGCGCCGGCAGTAGCACCTTTAGCAGTATTGTTCATGGTATTGTAGCCACCTGTAGAGTTACAGCCTGCTAAAAACAGGGCAGAGCTGGTCATGGTCGCTAGAGCAATAGATTTAGATAGTTTCATGGTGTCTTCCTTGTCAAAAGATAAACAAAAAATAAAAAGGGAGGAGAGCTTACCTGTTATAAGCAGACCTACTATAAGTATAAGCTGAAATACTATTATGCTTAAATACTATAAGGAAGGTTACTTAAATTTTGGTGAGTCACTGAGTATATAAACCCTATATTAGAACATTTGTAATATTTAAGTGTATTAAAATGACTGGGCTTTGCGTCTGATACGTAACGCTTGTTACACTGATGTGACAATGATGAAGAAAGGTTGCGGAAAAAGGGGCATAAAAAAAAGACCACTCGAAGGCAGTCTTTTATTTAAGCTTTTAATTACTTTTGATTAAGGACTAGTTTTGCGATTTACGTTTCATTTGATCGAAGAAATCATCATTCGTCTTAGATTCTTTTAAGCGATCTAGTAGGAATTCAGTGGCTTGAACCCCATCCATAGGCTGCAGTAGCTTACGTAGAATCCAAACCTTACGTAGCGTATCCTCATCTAACAAACGTTCTTCACGGCGGGTGCCCGATTTTTTGATGTTAATCGCTGGGAAGACTCTTTTTTCCGCCAAATCACGTTCAAGAGTGATTTCTTGGTTACCAGTACCTTTAAATTCTTCAAAAATAACGCTGTCCATTTTACTACCCGTATCAATCAGCGCCGTTGAGATAATGGTTAAACTGCCACCCTCTTCGATATTACGAGCCGCCCCAAAGAAGCGCTTAGGCTGGGCTAGGGCATTGGCATCCACACCACCGGTCAAGACTTTACCAGAGGAGGGAACCACGGTGTTGTATGCACGTGCCAGGCGGGTAATAGAGTCCAGTAAAATGACCACATCTTGTTTGTGCTCTACCAGACGTTTGGCTTTTTCGATTACCATTTCAGCCACTTGAACGTGACGCTGTGGCGGCTCATCGAAGGTTGAGGCAACCACTTCACCGCGCACAGTGCGCTGCATTTCGGTCACTTCTTCTGGGCGCTCATCGATAAGCAGCACAATCAGATAGCACTCTGGGTTATTGCGAGTAATGGACTGAGCAATAGTTTGTAATAAGACGGTTTTACCAGCTTTTGGCGGGGCGACGATAATAGAGCGTTGACCTTTACCGATGGGAGCAATCAAATCGATTACACGGCCCGTCAAGTCTTCGGTAGTGCCATTACCCATCTCAAGCTTTAATTGCTCAGTAGGGAATAGCGGGGTTAGGTTTTCAAAGATTAATTTGTGGCGTGAGCGATCTGGGGTATCAAAGTTAATTTCACCGACTTTAAGTAGGGCAAAATAACGTTCTGAATCTTTTGGTGGGCGAATAGTCCCGGCAATAGAGTCCCCAGTTTTTAGACTGAAACGTCTTATTTGGCTCGGGCTAACATAAATATCGTCAGGACCCGCTAAGTAAGAGCCTTCTGAAGAGCGAAGAAAGCCAAATCCATCAGGAAGGACTTCTAACACGCCATCACCATAAATGGCTTCCCCATTTTTGGCATGTTTTTTTAAGATAGCAAAAATGATGTCTTGTTTGCGACTACGCGCAAGGTTATCGAGCCCCATTTCTTTGGCAATATTTAGCAGATCAGCAACGGAGTTCTTTTTTAGTTCAGTGAGGTTCATAGAGGTTTCGTTTGATTGTTGTTGAGTCATAGTCAGCTGCCGTTACGCCTATTTAAATTAAGCATATGCAATAGGTTATAAAAGTGCCTGCGATCGTAAAATATCGCCACACGTTGATAGAGTTGGTGAAAAATAAAGATAGGAAAAAGAGTGCGTCATTAACATGAATAGTTCTTACTTAGCTCAATAAGATCTAATTTCCATTAGGTGTAAGTTTAGAGGCATTACTGCTTGTATTTATTGTTTCTAGCCAAAGCCACTGGTTAAATAACCGCCAGAAAAGTGAATAAAGATAAAGAAGGCTTTGCTATCTGTATTAAGCTTAAATAGGATTGATTAATCACTTGCGGGAGTAGACTGGATCAGCCCTTAGCTCTAACAAATGATTGGAGTAAGTTAATGTCTACATATTTTATGTCTATATATAAATATCGAGACTAGAAGGACTCAATAAGACAAACAAAATCTAGCAGATAATTTTTAAATAAATCTCTAAATAAGGGCCAAACCTATTTTTTAGTAATAATCGGTTATTGGATACAGATAGGATATACGGTAAAACTAGAAAGCGAGAAAAGATATTTTGGTTGTCAATATCTGGCATCAAATCATCAGTGATTAACTCTCAATAGGCGTGTCAGTTAGCTAATACGCAAGGGATAACAGAGGTATTAAGACAGGGATAATTGAGTGATGATTTTGTGCAGATAAGCATATATTCGCAACAAAAGCCCCTTAAGTAGGGGGGACTCTCTATTGAGATTCGCAAATTGACAATAGATATTCTCTAGGAATCAAACTATACGGTGTTTACCCGCGTCATGTCAATGGTTTTGTTGGCTTAAAATATATTTTAATGGCGATTTGGCTAAGATTAACCATTTGTATTAGCAAGGTTTATGGCAGGCTAGGGCAATTATCAATATGGGAACAATGTTGAGAATATCACCTACCTCTACTGCTTTTAGGCCCAAAAAAAAGCGGCTGTCAACGACAACCGCTTTCTAGGTGATTTATAACAACATCACCCTTTATCAACTAAAATAACCAGTTGATTAATTATAGGTGCTTATCTAATAAGGCAGCCAGATCAGCTTTAGGCTGTAAGCCCATAACCATATCTACTTTTTCGCCACCTTTAAATACCATTAAAGTTGGGATACTGCGGATACCAAAACGGCTAGCAGTTTCTGGGTTTTCATCCACATCAACTTTAACGACTTTTACTTTACCTTTGTAGTCTTCAGCAAGCTCTTCTAGTACTGGAGCAATGGCTTTACAAGGACCACACCAAGCTGCCCAAAAATCTACCAATACTGGCACATCAGACTGAGCCACATCTTGTTCGAAGTTTGAGTCGGTTGAGTTAACGATTAAATCTGACATAATTTATTCCTTTTATTGGTGTTAAAATCTTGGTAAATAAGTACAGACAAAAGCGGTGATTTTATAATTTACTGCTTTATATTAGCAATCCTCATTGCTGAGTTTTATAGAGTTATCGCTAAAAGCCGCCTAGCCTGAATCATGATGTCTATATTACCATTTATTGTCCCAAGTTATGTCTTTGCCCCGTTAAGTATGGTTAATAATTGGTATCAGTTGGATTGATGGTATACTTTGACGCCTTCTTATTGTGGCCTACTTCTTGAGACATTGTTATTTTTGAAGCTTTTGAGGCCTTGTTATTTGGTAAAAAAGCCACGAGGCTTATTTCTTTTTATTCTTAAATTTGTGACCTGTTATGGCAATATCGATCGAAACTGTAAACCAATTAAACCTAGAAGAAGCTGAACGTGATGAGCAGTTTTTTAAAGACTTTATGACGGAAGTTACCGTCTATGAAGATGAAGATTTGCTGTTGGTAGATAAGCCTGCGGGCTTGCTAAGTATTGATGGCAAAGATTTAAAGGTCAGCTTGCTTTCTCGTTTAGAGCGCGCCAATCCAGAAATTAAGCTGATTCATCGCTTAGATATGGACACCTCGGGACTGATGATATTTGGCAAAAACAAAGCAGCTCAGACCCACATTAGCAAACAGTTTATCGAGCGTATTCCCCAAAAAGAATATCAGGCGATTGTCGAAGGCACGTTGGCGGTACCGGGCAAAAAGGGCGAGATCGATATCCCAGTGCGTTATGAGCCGAGCATTAAACCCAAGCATGTTGCTGACCCTGAGTGGAAGAAACATGCTTTAACCCATTATGAAGTGCTACATCATGAGCTACGCAAAGGTAAGCCGGTTACTCGTGTCGCCTTACATCCAGTGACCGGACGTAGTCACCAATTGCGGGTACATATGGTGCATTTAGGCCATGTCATCATCGGTGATCCTATCTATGCGGAAGGGGAAGCGCTTGAGTTGTCACCAAGACTGAACTTACACGCCCATAAGCTGCGTCTCAAGCATCCTACTAGAAATACTTGGATGGCTTGGGAAAGCGCAGTCCCCTTTTAAAAGGTAGCTAGTTGAATAGTATATAGTTAAATAGTAGCTAGGATTAAGGGGTAGCTACGACTGGTTAGTTAGAGGTTTACTAATTTTTTGTTATTAAAAACTGCTAAAGTCTCAATTGAGGCTTTTAATAGTTTGTCACAAGTAGTATTTTATATAAGGATGTTATAACCCACTGATAACAAGGACCGTATCATGAGTATTATTCACTCAGTTTCTCACTTTAAATCGGCCCGTGACGCTGCCAAGCCCCTAGATAGGGTTGAGGATGTGCGTGCTGCGGCCGAAGATTTTCGCAAGACAATGCTTGCCAACCCAAAAGTTAAATTCTATAAGACTTTTGAGTTAATTCGCATTCCTTATCCCAGCAAGTATGGCTATCTTAATGCCTTTGCGCTGCCGACGCCTTATATTCATATCTGTAATAAGCTGTTTGTTATTCAGTTTGATAGCGAAGAGGGGTTAAAGACACTTTTGGTCAGCCCTTCTGACTGGGAACACCAAAGAGACACCCCTTATTTCTATCAGATGTCAGAAGACATGGGCATGTTCTCAAAGCCTGTCGAAAAAATGATTGTCAAAGAAAGCAATACCGTGCTGGAGGCTATAAAAAGCCTAGGATTGGCACCGGAAGATGTCGATTACATCACCTATGACCATCTACATACCCAGAATCTTACCCGTTGGCTTGGGGGAGCAGGACAAGCTGCGATATTCCCCAATGCCAAATTGTTGGTGATGAGAGAGGAGTGGGAGAGTACCCAAGCCTTACTGCCTTGGCAAAACCAATGGTATTGTCCTGACGGCATCGAGGGTATTGACGACAGCCGTATTGAATTGCTCGATGGGGATGTGTTGTTAGGCGATGGCTCAGTAGCGCTGATGCGCACCAAAGGTCATACCGAAGGCAATCACTCTATTGTTGCCCATACTGATCAAGGTCTGTTGGTTACCTCAGAAAACGGGGTAAGTATGGACTCATATGCACCGCAACATTCCCAAATTAAAGGCCTAGCCCGTTACGCTGAATTGACGCAGTCTGAGGTGGTGATGAATGGCAATACCTTGGAGTTTGGGGTAGACCAATATCTGTCCATGATTCAAGAAAAAACTGTGGCAGGACCTTATCCAAAAGATGAGCGCTTCTTTAATATGGCCCTGTCTTCTGAGTCAGCCGGATACTACTTATTCCCAGGGACCACACCGACTGCACGGATGGGCGAGTTAGAGTTTGGGACCTTCACCCCAAAAACTGAAACCAATAGCAAGCGAGGTGGCCTGTGGCGCAAACTTATATCGTAACCGGGGCTGCCTCAGGGATTGGTCTGGCTTTATGTCAGCGTTTACTCGATCAAGGGCAGCAAGTCTGTGCTTGTGATATTGATTATGAGGCTTTAAAAAGCCACTATACTGAGCATAAGCTGGTTGATGACGGCGGCACCTTAATGTTGTATCCGCTTGATGTACGGCGTGTTGAGCAGTGGCAACAGTTAATAAGTAAGGTATTAACCCAGTGGTCAAGCATCGATGTTATGTGTAATGTGGCGGGCGTGTTGAAAGACAATTGGGTGACAGATATTGTCATTCCAGATGAAGTGGATTTCCACTTTGACATCAATGTAAAGGGCACCATTTACGGAACTCAAAGCGTCATAGAGCCGATGCGCAACCAGGGCAAAGGACATATTATTAATGTGGCTTCTATGGCCGCCTTGTCACCGGTTCCAGGTCTGTCTTTATATAGCGCCAGTAAGTATGCGGTACGCTCTTATTCATTGGCAGCCGGTATAGAGTTGGCACCGTATGGTATTGCAGTAACCACAATTTGTCCTGATGCGGTTCAAACCCCCATGCTTGATCAGCAAAAAGACAAGGAACAAGCGGCCTTAACCTTCTCTGGTAACCGTACTTTAACGGTCGATGAGGTGGTAGACGCGATATTAGGGACCGCATTAAAAAGCAGTCCTATGGAAATAATGCTGCCCCAAAGCCGCGGCGTAGTGGCTAAGTTTGCCAATATTTTTCCGCAAACCTCAGGACGCTTCATCGATATCTTCCAGAAGCAAGGCATTAAGCGTCAGGCCAAAAGTAGATAACCATATAGTCTTATTGTGATAGTTACTAAAAAGCGATCATTATAAAAAGCTATCGTCATAAAAAAGCAGCCCCAGAACTGGGGCTGCTTTTTTGGTTGTTAGACTTAGTTTGAATTTTAGAGCTAGTTTATTGAATTATTTACCATAAACTTTTAAACGGCTGTCGATTGGTGCAAACTCTTTGTCGCCTGCTTTTTGCTCAATACCACCGAATACCATCTGCGCAGTAAGTTTCCAGCTAGGGTCAATGTTCCAAGTTTTGGCCACTTCTTCATCGATTACTGGGTTGTAATGCTGTAAGTTTGCCCCGATGTCTAGGCTGGCTAAGGCGGTCCAAATGACATACTGATGCATGGCACTGGTATGCTCTGACCAAACTGGGAAACGGTCAGCATATAAGGCAAAGTTTTCTTGCAAGTTTTTCACAACATTTTGGTCTTCAAAGAAAAGCACCGTACCTGCACCAGCTTTAAAACCATTTAACTTCTGTTCCGTGCTTTTAAATTTCTCGTCATCATTTACGATCTTACGTAGCGTGTCTTCAGTGATTTGCCATAGTTTTTTATGGTCTTCCCCGAATAAAACCACCAAACGAGTGGATTGAGAGTTAAAAGAAGAAGGGGTATGCAAGATAGCATGCTCTACCAGAGCCACAACTTGGTCTTTGTCTACCGGTAGCTGATCATTTAGAGCATAGATTGAACGACGGGCTTCAGCCAGTGTTTGTAAATTTTGTAAGTTTGACATAATTATTCTCCGATATATTTATAGGGATGGGGTTAAAACATTAAGGTTTAATTACTGTCAGTAGTTGCTCCTTTTTAAAGCTTTTTTAATAAGACTTTTTTAGGACTACTGTGCTCAGTTAAGGTCTGTGCCTTGCTTAATATTTTGATGAATTAATTGGGATTAATTATAAAATATTAGACCTAAACTGCCATGTAATTTATGTAAAAATTATTTAACAATAGCTATTTATAGTGAATTTAGGTTACACAATCAGCCTTTAAAACCTTCTGGTAACGTGGGTGCTTCTAATCTTTTTAATTCAGAATCGACCTCACCAAAACGAGGGTGATGATTGTTCCAGTCGATAATGGCTTGCTCTATATCTTGTTTATTGTCAGCGACAAAGTTCCACCACAGCAGTACCTTTTGATTTAGAGGCTCGCCGCCGAGTAGCATAAAGCGGGCACTTTTGTGGCCTTTAACATTAATAACGGTCTTTTGACTAACGTCATCAAAGCGAATCAGCTGATTTTGTTCGTACTTTTTGCCCTGGTACTCGACGCCATCAACGACCATTAAGATTCCGTACTCAAAGCCTGGCTCTAGCACCAAAGATACTTCGGTATCTTCAACCAAATGCACATCCAAGCCAATAAGTTTGCTGTACTGAATAGTTGGAGCGCTATAGCTTTCTCCTTCAGGGGTGGTGTAATCCCCTGTGGTCAACACATATTCAGCGCCTTGCTCTTTCCAGCTTGGCAGCTCAGGGTAGTGATGAAAATTTCGCTCTATTTTTTGATCCAGAGGTAGCGCAATCCACAGTTGCACCATATTCATACCCCGCCAAGCCTCTGCAGAGCCACCTGTATCAGGGAACACACTCTGTTCGGTGTGGCTAATGCCTTGATCGTTACCGGTACCAGCAGTCATCACGTTCACTTGGTTTTTGGTAATGACTTTCTCGTTCCCTAGGCTGTCTTTATGAAGCACCTCTCCCTCAATCATCCAGCTGAAAGTTTGCAAATTAATATGCGGGTGTCTACCCACTTGCATACCTTCTTCCTCATCGCCAAATTCGGCAGGGCCTGCGTGATCCATAAAGCACCAAGCGCCAATAGGCTCTTTTCCTTTATTGGGTAAAAAGCGAGCGATAGGAATACCGCCAACATCTGCCAAACGAGGGTCTAATATTTCAGTTTTCATAAAGCACCTATCATTTTTATTAAGGGGGTAAGGGCTAGCAGTTAACGATTATGTGGCATATTCATGGTGTAAATCTTACGCATCGTCAATCTCGTAAGGGCGTAATAATCAGCAAAACCAAAGTTATGGTTTCTTTTTATCCGACCCCTTTGAGCACTATCAGGTATTAGCCACTTGATCTATTGTTTTCATAACTTATCCTTATTTCACTATTAAGACAAACAATAAAAAATTAATAAAATAGGATAGATATTTAACATGACTACATAATAATGGTTATAATTATTATTGCAAGTAGTGCTGATAACCGTTTATTGTTTGTTCGCAACACTCTAAAAACCACCCTTAAATTTAATCAATTGGATTAGCGCAAATTAACTAAAAATAAGAGTGAAGTCTCTTTTAGAAGATGCAGCAGCAAAAAATCTACGCGTTAAACCCATTTGTCCTTTCGTTAAGTCTTATATTGATAAGCATCCTGAGTACCAAGATAACTCTGTATTTCATAAGGCAGCGCCATAATAACGGTAGTTAGTTATAGGTTATATATAGGCTGGGTGATTTAACTAACCCAGCCGCTAACTTAGACTTTTATGCTGTGTATCGACCTATAAACCGTGTGTTGTAGGCTGTGTCTGGTTACGCGCATCGATTGAATAAGCGCCTGGGCCATGAGCCACAATCATTAAGAAGCCACCTGCCATCGCTAAGTTTTTCATAAAGTTCATCATTTGATTTTGGTCCCCAAAGTCAGCGTGGAAGATAAGGGCGGAAACGATACTAAATCCGGCCATTAAGAAAGCGACCAAACGTGTTTTAAAGCCAACCAAAATGGCTAAACCCCCAAAGACTTCTAACAGGATAACCAGAGGCAGTATGAAGCCCGGTACGCCCATGGATTCCATATAGCCTTGAGTGGCCGCATAACCGGTGATTTTGCCAATACCTGAAAAGATAAAGATGGCTACTAATAAAAAACGACCCAATAGGGCGCTGGCATTGTTTACTGAAGTGTTCATAACAATTCCTTAAATATAAAATAATTTTGTTTACAGTTGCTAAGTAATGAAGCCATTATAATTGTTGATTTTATTTCAATAAACATCAATAATTGCAAATGATAGTTCTTTTTATAAGAACAATAGAGTCGTAATAAAGACACAGGGGAGAGGTTATGGGACAGTTCGAAGACATGGCAATGTTTATCAAGGTGGTTGATTCTGGAAGCATTACCAATGCAGCTGACCAACTTAATATCGCAAAATCTGCAGTAAGTAGACGCTTAAAAGAGTTAGAGACGCGTTTGAATACCCAGTTAATTAGCCGCACGACCCGCAATTCGACTCTGACAGAAGCGGGTCAGAAGTATTATCAAGAGGCCTGTAGTATTCTCAGCGAGGTGGATCTGTTAAATGAGCAAATCAGTGGTCTGTCCTCTCAGCTAGAAGGCAAGATGAGACTGACCGCTCCTTTGTCTTTTGGATTAATGCATTTAGATGAAATCATTCATAACTTTGCTCAGCAGCACCCCCAGTTAAGCTTTGAACTCGACTTTTCTGACCGGCACATTGACTTAGTGGAGGAAGGCTATGAGTTGGCCATCCGTATTGGTGAGCTGAAAGACTCCTCTTATCAGGCCAAGCGACTGACGGTGATTCGGCGGGTGCTTTGTGCCAGTCCTGAATACCTGAAACAGGCCGGCGTGCCTGACAGTGTAGAGGCATTAAAACAGCACGCCTTTTTACAGTATGGATTAACCAATAAGCAAGGCGAATTAGAGGTGATCGACCCTACAGGAAAAAAACATAGGGTAGAGATGACGTCAAGGTTTAAAGCCAATAATGGCAACTTCTTACTAGATATGGCCATTAAAGGGCATGGTATTGCGTTTACTCCGACATTTATTGCTTATCAAAGTCTGGCAAAAGGGGAGCTGGTTCCGATTATGGAAGACCATCAGTTTCCCACCTTAAATGCGTATGCGGTGTACCCAAAAAATAGATTTTTATCACAGCGTTGCCGGTTATTAATTGACTATATTATTGAGCAAATTGGGGATGAGCCTTACTGGGACAATGTTTAAAATATTTGCTAAAGCTTATCTGAGATGAGTAAATAAAAAATAGCCCCTTATCAAGATGGTAAGGGGCTATTGCTATTAATGGGCTTTGAAACCCATTTATTAAGGCTGTTATTTACTTAGCGAGTCGCTGATGTCCTTGATGTCATGTAAGATTTTAACAATCTCAGCTTGGGTGAAGTATCTTGGCACTGAATAAGTGTCTCTCACTTCTACGGCTGCTGCTTTAGCAATCTTTATGAAGTCAGCTTCATTGATGCCTTTTACGCTACGATCAATATTGGTCTCTTCGATTAAAGCTCTGACTTGAGCGATTAAATAATCTGCCAGTTTACCGTCATCAGCTTTAGATTGAGCGGTATCTACCACCCCAGCTTTTTTAGCCAAAGTAGCCAGTCTGTGTTCACAAACATCCCGGTTGGCATCTAGGATGTGCGGTAGAACAATGGCGTTGGCGCGACCGTGAGGAATGCTATAAAAGGCACCTAACTGGTGAGCAATGGCATGCACGTAGCCTAAACCGGCTTTATTAAAAGAAATACCGCCATAATGGGCAGCAATACCCATCTCTTCTCGGGCTTTTAAGTTTTCGCCGTCTTTATAGGCCACGGGTAAATACTGAAATACAGTGCGGGTTGCAGAAGCCGCGTAATAGTCAGTTTCACTACTGGCATTAACGCTCATCCAGGCCTCTAAAGCGTGGGTTAGCACATCAATACCGGTATCAGCAGTAATATGTGGTGGCATACCTTTCATGATGACCGGATCAATGGCAGCCGCTCGCGGCACCATTCTTGGGTCAATAGATAGAGATTTTTGATGTGTCTTGTCATCAGAAACCACCGCCCCTAGCGTAGCCTCAGAGCCCGTCCCTGCTGTGGTAGGGATACAGTAAAGGGGCATCATTTTCCCGGCTTTAAGTAGTCCCATTAGTTTTTGTGGTTTCCGCTTGCTGGCCTGACTCATGGCAATAATTTTTGCCGCATCAATCACCGACCCCCCACCTAATGCTAAGATGGCGTCGCAGTTATTATCTACTGAGTGCTTGATACCGGCCTCAACCACGCTAAAAGTGGGGTCTGGGGTAATGCCATCGTATAGATGAAAACCAATTCCCTTTTGTTGTAGGTAGTCGGTTATTTTATCAGGGATCCCTAGCTGATTTAGAACAGAGTCGGTGACGATTAAAATTTTAGTCGCCCCTTCGTTGATCATCATATCGCACAGCTCAAAGCAGGACTGATCACCAATAAATAGCTGAGGTCTAGGAATAGGAACCACTAAGGCGAAGGCATGCAAGGCTTTGGCGCGAGTTTTAGCGACGGCCAGATAACCAGCATGATTCAATTTTTTGGGAGTGAAAGCGTGTTGTAAAGTGGCAACTGCCTTGCTAACTGGCATACAAAAATCCTTTTCATATTGCTAAATGTAAGAGTAATAACAGTATAGATATAGTAAACAGGTTGCAAGCATTAAGGAAATAAATTGTAGGTAAAAGAGCGTGACTATAGCGTCTAACTTTGAAGTAACAAAGTTAAAGAGCGGTAAAAACCAGGCATTAAATACGGTTAGAAATTATTTTGCCGTTATATCAGGCAGATAAGAGGATATATGGATTTAGAGAGCGGAGATAAACACAAAAGAGGTAAAACAGAAGAGATAAAAATAATGGCGGTGAAGGAGGGATTCGAACCCTCGATACGCTATTAACGTATACACACTTTCCAGGCGTGCGCTTTCGACCACTCAGCCACTTCACCGTTTTGAAGCCCCATAGTATACCTAAACCCAAAACAATTGTCATCTTTGATGGGTTTAATTCGAAACTAATAACAAATAACTTTCTTGGACGTCATATACTGACGCTTAATGTGGTTAAAAACTTTACAGGGTCTACCTTGGTTGCTAGCATAGCCTACCTTTGGGTAAGCAGTAACCGAAAGACAGCGGTTACCATAAAATAGTAGGATTCGGTGGGGTTAACTAGAGGCGATAAAAGTGGGAAACAAAACAGGCCAAATACAGATAAAAAATCGGCCAGAAAGGAGAGAGGGCAATACAGCTGTCTTGAAAGTAGACTCAAGAGAAGTCAGTCTCTATCGACTGTCTGGACAGATTATCACGAAGTTGATAATAATTGTGAGCTTGATGTTTTCAATATCAGCTTGGGCCACAGACTTTAAAGACTGTGGTCAGAACTTTTATCAAGCTCAGGCACCAGATTACTTAGATCAAAAAATACTGAATAAAAGCGTCCCTTTATGCTTTAATGGATTTGCCACCTTATATTCAGGTCTGTCGAGAACGCCATTATGGTCAGCAGAGTATTTAACCCGTGAGCGCCTGTATCAAGCCGAAGACTTGCCACGTGAGGACAGTTTCCACAGTGAAAGTCGGTTGCCAAGTGCCATGCGGGCTCAGCTTTCTGATTACAAAGGCTCAGGCTATGATCGAGGACACTTAGCCCCTAATGGGGACATGGCCAATGTCAATCAACAATATGACAGCTTTAGTCTGGCCAATATTATTCCTCAGAGTCCGGAAAACAACCGTTATCTCTGGAGAAATATTGAGTCGGTCACCCGTTACTTAACCAAAAAGCATGGGGAGGCCTATGTCATTACTGGAGTGGTGTTTAGTGGCAAAAAGCTAACCCAATTAAACAACCGCGTATTAATACCGACCCATATTTTTAAAGCGGTCTATATCCCTGCCACAGGCCAGGCTGGTGTCTACTATGCGCCCAATGACGAGACACAGCGGGTTGAGATAATTAGTGTTGATGAGCTAGCCCTACGCTCTAATATTGATGTTTTTCCTGGTATCGAAGCCACAGCAAAGTCGACAGCGATGCCGTTACCGGTCAAGGTGGGAGATATTGCCGATAGAGAAAAACAAACAAAGCCGCCTGAGGATGAGCCACTGTGGTATTTGATATTAATTGAGATTTTACGCTGGTTTGTCGATAATTTTCTGAAAAAATAAGGGCTTGACCCTAAATCCTGTGGGTTGGTTAATGGAGATTGGCAAGGCGAAGTAATGCTTTGATAACAACCTAATTCATGATAAAAGTAAGCACTGATACCCCATCTAAATAGGTTAAATAGACCAAAGGAGTGAGTCGCTATGACGCAATCTACTGAAAATAGTGCAGAACAAGAAACGTTGAATGCTGCACCATTTGCTTTCAAACCCTATGAGAATGATCATCAAAGTCTACAAATCGGTGAGCTGGTCTTTGAGAACCAAACTGATAGAGTTATTGCTTATGGTGATATTGAGATTACTAAAAATGAGCAGGGGCTGAGCGAAGCATTAAAGCTACAACAGCTATTTAATCTTATTGTTGCCGAGCTGCAGTCTGCTAAGCAAGCAGGTGATTTTACAGAAAATTCTAATAAACAAGGCTTATTAGATAACCAAGACTCATTCAGTAAGGAAGTAGACAATCCTTTTTCATAACTATAACCGTTAAAAAATAGAAGGGTAATAATTAATTGATTTAAAACTTTTTTTTTAATGATTAATGGTTATAATTAACTATACCTTTCAGGGTAGTTTAATAAAAAAACGTCTTGACCGAATCAAATTCAGTGTCTAAGATATCTCAATCACGAAGCAATAATAGTAAGTAGTGGTTTTCCATATTTGAACTCCAAGTCAATTAGGTTACTGCAAAAACTAACTTTGAATATTTTTTCGAAAGGAATCGTAGTATGAAACTTTTAAATCAATCAGTATTAGCACTTTCAGCTTTAGGTCTTGCTACAGTAGCTATGGCTGCTGATCCATTAGCCAATACCACTTGGCAAACTTATGACAATGGCGAACCAAAAGCACTTGTTAAAATCACAGAATCTGGCGGTGTGTTAACTGGTAAGATTATCTCTACCAACCGTCCTGAAGGCAAGAAGTTCGTAGGCCGTACTGTGATGTCAGGTCTAAAAGCTGACGGTGGTGGCAAATATAGCGGTGGTCAAATCACTGACCCAGAAAACGATAAAACGTATCGTTTAACTGCTGAGCTAAAAGGTAGTGATTTAAAACTAAAAGGCCACTTAGGTCCATTCTCACGTAGCCAAACGTGGAAGAAAAAATAATTTAGCCAAGTTAATTAGCTAAATTAAGAAAGAAGCCAGATAGTGATATCTGGCTTTTTTTGTGGCTGTTTTTTGAGGGACTGCTTTTGAGGGATTGTTTTTTTAGGGATTATGGCTTTCCGAAGGTAAGACAGAAAAGAGATGTTGATAGTTACTCTACTTTAAAAGAGTGAGAAACGCCTGCATACGGGGTAATGGTGCCGTCCCAACCATTTTTCCAGTCTCCTAAATGCATGATGCGATAAGTGCCTGGCGGGGTATCCGAATTTATATGCCAATCAATGGTTACCTTGCTATAAGCAATGCCTTCACGCTCCCAGGTATAGCGGGTCTCAAAATCAGTATCGGTTAAATAGTCCCTCCATTTACCTTGATGCAAACGCTGTACTTTTAAGAAAGTATCTTCAGTGCGTAAGTTGTTTTTTGGGTGTGCTCCCCGGAAGGTAACACTGACCAACTCATTATGATGATAACTATCTTTGGGCTGAATAAGTACTTGTCCCCAAGCTTGATTCACTGGCTTATCATCAAAGGTCACGCCAGGTCTTTCGGCGAAACGCTTATTAGAGCGGTCTGGTGGCTTAATTTCACTGGTTACTTTGCTACCCTCACGCAGGGCTTGAGCCAGCTGTACATATTCTTGCTGATACGCACTGGCTTGGTACGGGCCAAATTCGGTAGAAGCCCCTTCATAGTGTTGCTGTGCATATTCTGCTCGAGTAGTAACATAACCACTGTAATTATTGGCCAAACCGGCGACCACCAAAGTATCTACCCCTATAGGGGCTAACTCTTTAGCTACGGCTTGTCGTAAATGACGTCCGACCATGGTGGTGGGCTCGCCAGGTATGGCAATGAGCCCCAAGTTTCCGATACGCATTAACTGCACAGGCTGCTGACTATTGACCCAGCCCCATTTACCCGTCGGTAATAGAACGGGCTTCTCAAGCTGACACGCATCTTGGCTAACCGAGCCCACCACCCCAAAAGCAGCTCGAGTGGCACTGCCTAATACGGATCTATCTGTCTTATTAACTTTATCACTTATGCTCAGAGTGTCTTTGGTCATGCCTTCATAGATGCCGGGTATATCGGAAGGCCCATTTTCAGCACCGGATGCAAACGAATAGCCACGAGCAGGAACACATAGTTTTTGGGGCCCGTCACCTTGGGTAAAGTTTTCACTGACCTCATACCCTGCCAGGTTTATCCAGCGCGATCGAGTATCAATGGGTCCTGAGACCGGGTGACCTTGGTTCCACAGTTCAGTTGCTTTTTTTAGCTGCAAAGACCCATCTCGAATTACGTTTTCCCATTCATTCTCACTTCCCTCATAGCCAGGCGCTGAATAGGCATTACCGCCACTGGCTACCACATCCCCTTCATCTGCGTTAGCAAAGGCTGCCACAAAATTAGGGTTATGTTGTTGGCGCAGCTTAGCTTCCATGCCCAATTGGGCATAACCTTTGTTGTCAGCACTCAAATGACTAAACTGGTTGCTAAAGCTGGTGGGATGGATCGCAAACCAGTTAATGAGTCCTAAAGGGGTGTCATCTGCGGCATCAAGGCGCAGCTGAGTCATAACTTCATTGACACTACTGTCAAAATCTTTGGCCTCTGGATTGGCGTGATAAGCGACCAAAGAGCGGTTGCGGGTGGCCTCTGCTAACTTACCTTGAGCTAGGCTTAATTTACCAGGGACTAGGCTGTTATGTGCTCGTTTGATTGAACGGACGATACCGTCAACTATGGCCTCAAAGGTTTGCTGACTATAGCCTGCTTGTGTATCGTCTTGACTGGCAAGCTGATACAGCTTCTGATGAGAGTAACCGCCATTGCCCACATGAGTATGAATCGCCGTGAGCATAACGTTCTCATCAGTATAAAGTGTGCCAAATTCCACTTGCAGACGTTTAATCACTTCAACTTTTACTGCGGTGAACATGGCCCCCAAATCGGCAGAGACATAAACAATGCGATTTGTTTCCGCATCGGCTTCAGCAATAATAAAAGCTCGAGAATATAAGCGGTCATTAATGCCGGTTACGACTTGCTTTGCGGCATAACCAAACATGCCTGTCTCAGCCGCAGGACCGGTAATGTCCGCTTTGCCAGCGCCTACTAAATATTCTGAGGCGGTAGGTTTTGCTATAGAGGGGGAGTCTATGCCCATAGTTTGGGCTGAAACAGAGGGTAAATCAGCGGTAGAGTTGTCTACGTCACTAAGACAGGCGACTGAGTTCAAAGTAACGGTGGCAGCACAAAGTGAAGTAAGTAGCATAACAATTGCTCTTGGTAAAAATGAGGGGGCATGGGATTGCTTAAGTAGAAGTTTAAGTGTTTAATTTATCACTGAATACAATAACTACTCTTTTTTATATTTGGGTTCCCCCTATGGTCTCGAAAGTATCGAAAACTTGTCCCTGTCGTATTACTCCTAACGCTACTGTGCCAGCTACCTCAAACTCCGATGAGTTGGCCTACAGTGAATGTTGCCAGCCGTTACATCAAGGTGAGAAGCGTGCTGATAGTAGCGAGGCTCTAATGCGCTCACGATACTCAGCTTTTGTGATGGTTTTGACCGACTATATCATAAAAACCACCCTGCCAGCCCAGCAAGCCTTATTAGACAAACCGGCAATTAAAGCATGGGCAGAGCAGACCAGATGGGCGGGATTGGAGATTATCAATCATAGCCCCAAAGTAAGTAAGCGCCATGCTCAAGTAGAATTTAAAGCTTATTATTATGAGGACCAGTTAGGCAGTCCTAAGTTATCGGCTCATCATGAGTTGTCGACTTTCGTTAAAATAAAAGACCGCAAATCTTCATCAAAAAATGAAACTAATGGGGCAGAGAGCTGGTATTTTTTAGACCCTACCGTCGGCATGACCCTGACCCAAAAACAGCCTTGTAATTGTGGGTCAGGAGAGAAGGTCAAACGCTGTTGTGGCCCGTTTTTATAGGCTGCCCAAATGGATACCGTTGTGGAGATTTAGGCTTAGACGCTATAAGCTGGCGCCCACTTCTTTAGCAATAGCGATGCCTTCTTCAATGGTCAAGTATTTACGTAAGCTCGGCGTGTCTCTAAATTCAATATCCCCATCACGGAACACTAAGCATTCATTAACTGCCAACTGTTGCCATTCTTCGTTTTCTGTTAAAGGGACGGTAACAATGATGCTGACTTTGTCTTTATCGGTAGTGACATCGCTAAAGTTAATGGATAAGTCATCATCGGCAAGCTTGGCTTCACCAAAAGGGGCTTTACGGGTTAAATAAAAAAGCAGCGAATTAGCATAAGCCAGCTGCCAATCCCCATTCGATAATAAACAGTTAAATAACCCATTGGCAGCCAAATATCGACATTGAGTGGTCAAAAATTTGAACAGCTCTTGGTCCGATGGACGCTGCTTGTAAGTAGACTTCAAGCGATTGATCAAATAGCAAAAAGCGGCTTCAGAATCTGTGGTGCCCACAGGGCGACAATACTCACTATTGCCATTGTCTTGCAGACGTTGACAGCGCTTAATAAAGCCTTCATTCATTTGGCCATTATGCGCAAACACCCACTGCTCACCCCAAACTTCACGCACAAAAGGGTGGGTATTGGCCAAGCAATTGGTGCCTTGGGTGGCTTTTCGAATATGAGCAACCACGTTTAATGCTTTAATTGGGTAGTTTTTTACCAACTCTGCGACGGGTGAGCGAAAGCTGGGTTTATCGTCATGGAATACTCTAAGACCTCTGCCAGACTTTTGAGCGGGGCTTTGATCGGACAGATCACAGGCGCTCGGCTCAAAAAAAGCAATGCCAAAGCCGTCACTGTGATGATCGGTATTACCGCCTCTATTATGAAAGCCGGTAAAACTAAAGCCAATATCTGTTGGTGTATTGGCATTCATACCTAATAATTGACACATTTACACTATACCGCCTTTAATCTTCTTCATTATCTGGTTGTTGAGTGAAATCAGAAACTTGATCCACCTCAATACTGTCTAAAATTTGTTTTGCCTTAGCCAACTCTTGTTTTTGGACCCAAAGTACAGCTCCAGAATTCATACCCGGTATCGCACTTAAAGTTTGCAACGCTACCTCAATACCGTTGTTTCTAAGTAAGTTGGCATGAAGCTCGGCTTGAATATTTGTATCAAAACCTACCAACTTGTACCAATCATCAACTTGATTACTCATGGTTCTATCCCTATTAGTGAAACGTTATTTGAGTGTTTGGCTATTTTGAGTTTTTAACCGGTTTAAGTCATTAGCTATTCTGAGTAACTGTTATTTAATGATAATAGTCAGCAATTCAGCAGGTATGTTTCACGTGAAACAAATTTATACTTCACCAATTTTTATGCCAACTTGATTCCAGTGATAAGCAGCCAAGCGCTTCATCAAATCTGGGTTTTTTACCATGATACTATCGCCGGTACGCCCTTGTTCACGGTTGTAGTAAATCACATTAAGTCTTAATAGCCAGAAAGTCACGGCTGCCATTGCCAACATTACTGGGAGTGCCTGCTTTTCAGCTGCGCTCAAAGGACGTTTGCTTTGATAGCCCTCGATAAAAGCCTGTTTCTTTTCGGTGTTAAAATTAACGCTCTCACCATCATTTGCGTCGCCCCAGGTGGTAGAGAAGTCATTGATAGTGATGGCAATGTCCATTACATAATGTTCCACACTAACTTCTGTGAAATCCAGGAGACCGGTTAGCTTCTCATTACCGTCTTCCAAATCCCATAAGGTGTTATCAGCGAACATATCTAGGTGACAAAGGCCTTTTGGTAAAGACTCTAGCGGTAGCTCTTCATAAGCTTGCCAAATATCGCTCATCAGCTTGGCTTCATCGGCGGGCATAAACTGAGTTTCACGATCACGCACCTGATCCCAAGGATATAAAGGCACGCCATACTCCTCGGCTGGCGTTAAGCTTTGTAGCACGTTGTGTAATGTGGCCAATGCCTGCCCCATGCTATAACACATATCTGGTGTGGTTTGCTTGGGATGTCCCCCAGATAAACAAGGCACTAAAGTAATGGCCTTACCTTCAAAGTGAGCCACATAAGGAGAGGAGCCTTCAGCCGTTGAGGAGCCCTCAGCTGTAGAAGATCCGTCCGTATTAGACGCTACTTTGGCTAGAGGCGCAGCAACTGGCAAAGTATCTTTTAGACGGTTCAAGATGGTGGCCATTTTGGCAATGTCTTCGGGAGGACGCTCTTCAAACAAGGTAAATACGTAAGAGGGGCTGTCTGCTGTATCCTCTGTGGTTTGAATAAACCAGTTAGAGTTTTTGATGCCTTGGGTGATAGGAATGGCCTTGGCAAAAGAAACGCCAAACATTTGACAAAAATCTTTGAACTGGTCATCTGAAAGGTGAGTATAAACAGACATGAGGCTCTCTTAATAGTTAGGGTTAAAGAATAAGTAGTGGGATAAACTAAAAAAATAAGGGGTAATTGAGTATTTAACTATACTCTCATTATACTTAAAAGTCGGCAAGTAGCAGCTATCAGCTTTGATGACAATTTGCTGTAATAATTTACTATTGTCTAAACTGGCTATTGTCTAAACTAATTAGTATCTCCGATAGTCCCGTTTTAATGCGGCGCACATAGTTCATGTCATTGATTAAGGAGGAAGCCTGCATCTTGTCTATTTTATTTTCTCTGAGTTTTTCCAATACCTGGGCATGAGGTAAGTGAGTCTCTTCACTGCTTTCAATAAAGGCGGTTAATGCCCGTTGTTTTTCTGCAAGTAGTTTGGCATAAGACTCAGGATCTAACTCCTTGCTGGGCTGAAACAAAGAGCGGACCGCGTTAAAGCTAAGCAACATCTCAAACAGGCTTTGGCGCAGCGCCATGTAATCTTGATGAACCTCAGCGTCAGGATTGCTTAAAAATTGGTGCATATTTTTTTGTAAGTGCTTACTTTGTTTGACTATTTCTACCACGTGGAAAGCGGCAATATGAGCCTCGGTCAACTTCTTCTGTAACTTGCCATGAGGATTGATATCAATCTTACTGGTGAAGTTTAAAATCTCGCTATAAAGGGGTTTTATTTGCCACTCATAGATGGTTTGTACATCTAGCTTAAGCGGAGGTTTGGGGTCGGGTAGCCGGCCTGTGGGACGGTATAACTCAGCATTAGGTACATAAATGGCGTGACAAATCACCTCTAGTGCTAAAGTAGTTAAGTGCTGAATTTCTTGAATGACCGCAGAAATAGCCGTGTCTGTGGCCTTTAACATGTTTCTGTGAAGGTGAAGCGGCAAAACGGCCTCAGAGTCATCAGGCAGCTGTTTTTTCGGTCTTTTATCGGGCAAAAACAACTTTAGTTTTTCAATAAACTGTTTCTGAATGCCCCAAAATACCGATACTCCCAAAACGTTGAATAAGGTGTGAAACAAAGCCAGTTGTAATAAGGGAGAGTTCATTCCCGCCATTTTTGCGACCCAAGCCACACTATAAGTTAAGGGCACCCATAGTATTAGGGCCAGTAGTGCGGTAATCCAGTTATAGATTAAATGGGCGAGAGCCAGTCTCTGCCCATTTCGATCGCTGCTCAGCATGCCTACCAAAGCGGTGGTAAAGCTACTGCCTAAGTTGGAGCCTAAGGCAATTGCAAAACCTTGGGTGAGTGTGATCTGACCGGCGGCTAGTGCCGCTAAGATTAAGATTATTGTGGCATGCGAGGACTGTAAAACACAGGTCAGTAAAAAGCCAAGTAGGGTAAATAGCAGAACTTGGCTAATGCCACTGGCTTCAATGCTGTTGAGTTCAATAGTAGCAAAGGCGCCAAAGCCATCCTTAATTGAGTCAATCCCTAAGAAAATTAAGGCAATACCAACCAAGGCTTGCCCAAAAAATTTAAGCCGCTTGTCCAAAAAGCCAATAAAAACGCCCACCACCAACATCGGAACGGCTGCAGGACTTAAGCTGACACTTTGACCAGCTAAGGCCAGAAGCCAAGCACCACTGGTTGCCCCTAAGTTAGTGCCCAATATAACGGCTAAACCGCCAGACAAGGTAATCATGCCTGTGCTTAAAAAGGCGATAGTGAGTAACGAGACCAGAGTGGTTGACTGCAAAAGAAAGGTCGAAAAAATACCAAACAAAAACCCTTTAGTCGGCGTAGCCGTACTTTTAGCCATTACTCGCTCTAAAGTACCCCCAGCAGTATTGTGTAACCCTTCTTCAATACACTGCATACCAAATAAAAACAAAGCCAGTCCATAACACAGAACCATCCAAGCTGAGTTCATGACAAAAGAGTAGACCAGGGCTACCAGCAGCAGAGCAAGCCCAAGGTACTTTGTTTTTTTGAGGTGCCGCAGGACAAAGGTAGGCACCATACTGTTAATATAACGGTTTTTCATTTTCATAAGGGCACACAGCCAGGCTAATCAGGCCAATGGTTTTATAGATTAGCTTAAATAGCCGCAGTAAACCATGTGCGACAGCTAATATTTATCAATTAAAAATCGGTTCTAGTGTTTCAATAGTCCTTCAATAATTATTATCCAAAGACAATGACCCTATTTTGGGTTATTTTTTTGCTAAAATGAAGGCAGGGCTAGAGGTATAGAGCGATACTAGGCATAATGCAGGTTGATTAAACAAAAAAACAGCACTCACTTAAAGCAGTATTTGTTCAAAATTTTAGAAACAGGATGAAGGCAATGTTGGCAAAAAGAATTATTCCATGTTTGGACGTAGACAATGGCCGTGTGGTTAAAGGCGTACAGTTTGTCGATATTAAGGATGCGGGTGATCCAGTAGAAGTGGCGCGTCGTTATAACGAGCAAGGGGCGGATGAAATCACTTTTTTAGACATTACCGCGACCCATCACGGCAGAGATACCACCTATGACATGGTTGAACGCATTGCTGAGACGGTATTTGTGCCTTTAACTGTGGGCGGCGGTGTACGTAAAATTGAAGACATCCGTAATTTACTCAATGCCGGTGCCGATAAAGTAGCGATTAACTCAGCGGCGGTGTTTACCCCAGAGTTTGTTGAGGAAGCTGCTGCTAAGTTTGGTAGTCAGTGCATTGTGGTAGCCATTGATGCCAAAAGGGTAGCCGATGTAGACGGTGAGCCTAGATGGGAGATTTTCACCCATGGTGGTCGTAAACCTACGGGGATTGATGCTGTAGCTTGGGCGGCTAAGATGGCTGACTTGGGAGCTGGCGAGCTGCTAGTCACCTCGATGGATGGCGATGGTACCAAGCAAGGTTATGATTTAGAGCTAATGAAAGCCATTACTAGCACCGTTAATGTCCCGGTGATTGCCTCTGGTGGTGTCGGTAATTTGCAACATTTGGCAGACGGGGTACTCAAAGGCGGCGCCGATGCGGTACTGGCTGCCAGTATTTTCCACTTTGGAGAATATACCATTGGAGAGGCGAAGCAGTTTATGGCAGATCAGGGTATTGAGATGCGTCTATAGCGCCATTCATCAAGGCAAAACAGAGCACAGCAGTGGCTGCGGTGAAATAGTTACATTTTTGTCGCTATTAACCCAGTTATTCACAACGATTGCTACTAAAACCGCCTTTAAAAAATGTTATCATAGCTGTAATTTTATATCATCATTCGGATTAGGATGTCGTTATGCAAGATTTACAAAAGCAACGTGAAGCCATTACTCATATTGAAGGCAATTTATATCAAAATAAAGACGCTCGTATCGGTATCGTAGTGGGTCGTTTTAATGCGTTTGTTGTTGAGTCACTAGTAGACGGTGCCATTGATGCGTTATTGCGTCACGGGGTATCTGGCAGCAATATCAGTGTGATTCGTGTGCCCGGTGCATTCGAATTGCCATTGACCGCCCAGCGTGCTGCAGAATCAGACCGTTTCGATGCGGTTGTGGCATTGGGCGCAGTAATTCGTGGTAGTACGCCTCACTTTGATGTGGTAGCCAATAGCTCTGCAAGTGGTCTAGCCAGCGTCTCTATGGACTATAACATCCCAGTCATTAACGGTATCTTAACCACAGACACCATCGAGCAAGCCATTGAACGTTCAGGCACCAAGGCGGGCAACAAAGGCGCTGAAGCTGCGATGGTAGCGCTTGAGATGATCGCTGTGTTGTCTCAACTTGATGTTGATTATGATGAAGAAGACTAAATCAGTTTTCCTATTCGGTTAATTTTTTTATCCTGTTAGTTGCTGCCGCAGTTTCGACTGCGGTGGTTTTGTCCCTAAAATATTTTTAGTTAATAACCCATAGTAATGTCAAAGCTCGCTCTTTGATGATAGGTATTTATATACATGAGCACTCGAAATCCGGCACATACTAAAGACAACCCTCAATCAAACGACCAGTTTGATATAAATGAATCTAGTTACAAGACCAGTCACGCTGCTGTGCGTAAGGCACGTCGTTTTGCTTTACAAGGCCTGTACGAGTGGTTGATGACGGATCATCGCTTTGAGCAAACAGGAATGAGTGAGTGGAAAGAAAACCCTCCTCATGATATTGCAGCGCGTACTCGTGCCAGCAATGCTATGCACACCGTACACCTGGGTTATTATCACAGCATGATGCGTGAAATACCTGAGCAAATTGATGAATTAGAAGCTTTAATTGCTCAGCATTTAGACCGCCAAATTGATCAGATTGACATGGTGGAGCATGCGGTGCTGCTTATCGGTGCTTATGAATTAAAGCACAGCTTACACATTCCTTATAAGGTTGTTCTTGATGAAGCCATGAAGCTAAATACTCATTTTGGCGCAACCGATGCTCATAAGCTTATCAATGCGGTTATGGATAAACTAGCTGCAGAGCTACGTACCGTTGAAGTAGAAGCTGATAAAGGCACAGGCTATAAGCAGAAAAAGCAGCAAGCCAAAGCGGAGCAGCTAAGTACGGCGCAAGCAGATGAGGCGATGGTTGAACAGGACAATGCTGAGCAAGCGTCGACTGAAGCACCAAAAGCTGTAGAGGCAGATCAACAGCCTCGCCAGCCAAAACCACGGATTGGGCTTAAACCAAAAAAATAGCCGAACAGAGGCTTGGGCTTATTAAGTTTTCTATATAAAGGCAAGGCTATCTATTGATCTCGATAGATAGCCTTTTATTTAAGTAGTCTTGGCTTTGCTCTAAAAGAGAAGGGCTTCATAAGCGGCTACAATAGGTAGTGACTCTATCAAACTTTAGGATGAAGAATGATGACTGAATTTGAGATTATTTATCGTTATTTCAAAGCCCAAGATACCGAGGGAGCAAGTATTGAACATACGGCCATTATCAAGGATTTGGGAGACGACGCTGCAGTAGTAGCCATCAATGCGCCTAGCCAGTGGGTCACTTGTGTTGATACTTTAGTTCAAGGTCGGCACTTTAGTGAAGATTGGCAGCAGGTATCTGAATTGGCCTTTGCTATTGGTTATAAAGCGGTTGCGGTTAATATTTCTGATATCGCGGCCATGGGCGCTAGGCCTCACAGTATTCTATTGGCACTGGCTTTGCCTGAACGTCTTGCCAATGAGCCATGGTTGGCGGAGTTTGCCAAGGGGTTGTTTCATGCGTGCAAGCAGTTTGGCGTAAGACTGATTGGTGGGGATACCACCCGTAACGATAAGCTGGTTATCAGTATCACTGCAAATGGGATACTGCCTGTGGCCATTCAACCTGTCTATCGCAGTGGGGCTAAGGTAGGGGATAAGGTTTATGTTTCTGGCACTATAGGCGATGCCAGTTACGCTCTTAATCATCCTGAAACTGAGGTTGGAAAGCAGCTGGCTCATCGACTGCATATGCCCACTCCGCGCAGCATCTTAGGTCAAAAGCTTGCCAGTACTGGCTTGGCAACGGCGATGATGGATGTCTCCGACGGGCTAGTTCAGGATTTAGGGCACTTATGTCAGCAAAGTCAGGTGGCCATGAGTCTACAATTGGACCAGCTGCCAACAAGCAAGCCCTTACAGCATGTAGAGTTGGCCGAAAGACTACGCTGTCAGCTGACAGGCGGAGATGACTATGAGTTGGTATTCACCCTGCCGGCATCGGTGCAGTTATCCCAAGACTTACTGTCTTCAGTGTCTACCCCGGTAACCTGTATTGGTGAGGTGATAGAGTTAGAGGAAGAGGAAGAGGAAGAGCAGTCAGTCGGTACCACTAACTTTGGGCCATCAGCTATTAAGCTTACCTATCAAGGCACTGCCGTTACCGAGCAAGCGCCTTATCCTTTTGATGGCTTTCCCAATTTACACGGCTATCAGCACTTTAGTAGCTAACCCAATATTTAACTATAATATAATTAGCCCAATGATTATGAGGGGGCGACTATGTCACTAGATTCTAATATGAACCACAAGCCAGATATTAGTAAAGCCAATGAATGTCCTCCTCTGCCTTTAGGGGCCAGTCTGCTCGATAAGGTGGTATATTGGCTGGGAATTGGTTTGGGTAGTGGGTTGCCGAAACGGGCACCAGGGACCTGGGGGACTTTAGGCGGATTAGTGATAGCTTTGCCTTTACTGCACTTGGGTTTTATTTCCTTCTTGGTTATTAGCTTAATGGCAAGTATAGTAGGTATTTGGATCTGTGATAGAACCTCGGTATTGATGCAAGTCCACGATGACCCGCATATTGTCTGGGATGAATGGGCGGGCATATGGATCAGCTTATTGCCGCTGTCTTTCATCATGACTTATGCTCCGCAATATCTAACCCTAGGCTACTACTGGCTTGCGATAATTCTGTCTTTTATTTTATTTAGATTTTTTGATATTGCTAAGCCCAATCCTATCAGGTGGGCGGATAGAAAACTAACGGGCGGCTTAGGCATCATGTTAGATGATATTTTAGCCGGCATTATGGCTTTAGTAGCTTGGTTGATGATTGTGGCTAGTATTGTGACATTTTACCCTAGCAGTTATGGGGCTTAGCCTTACAATCATGGGACCTAGCATCAGTAGTTAGACAGAGAATATAATACCAGAGCTTTGGGTAAAAATTTTACAAGAAGCCTCGAGCAACAATAGTGCAACTGAATCCATTTTATTAGTTTTGATATATTATTTTAGATAAATAACGGCTTTTGGATGTCCTTTACCATCAGCCATTGATTTTTGCTATTTTTTTTATTTCGCTAAGAGTTAACTGCTTATGACTACCACACTAACGACGATTATTCTTGCAGCGGGTAAAGGTACCCGTATGAAATCTGCCAAACCTAAGGTTTTACAAACATTGGCAGGCAAGCCATTATTGGCCCATGTGCTAGACACCTGTCAAAGTGTGAATGTAGACAAGACTATTGTGGTCTATGGGTTTGGTGGTAATCAGGTGCAGCAGGCGATGCAAGAGTACGAGCTAACTTGGGTTGAGCAAACGGAACAGTTAGGCACAGGCCATGCAGTTCAAGTGACTTTGCCAGAGTTGCCAACTGAGGGCAAAAGCTTAATCTTATACGGTGATGTTCCCCTAGTCAGTGCCAAAACTTTGACGCGTCTAAAAGAGGCCAACGTTGAAGGCATGTCTATGTTGACCTTAACCGTTGATAATCCTTTTGGTTTGGGTCGTATTAAACGTGATGAGCAGGGTAATATTATCGCTATTGTTGAGCAAAAAGATGCCAATGAGCAAGAGCAGGCGATTCGTGAAATTAACAGTGGGATTTATTGTGTAGACAATACTTTATTACATAAGTACTTGCCAAACTTGTCTAATGACAACGCTCAACAAGAATACTATTTAACCGATATTGTGAAAATGGCCGTGGCGGATGGGATTGCAATTACTGCTATTGAACCCGATTATGAGTTTGAAATTGAAGGGGTAAATAACCGTCAACAGCTGGCCAGTCTTGAGCGTAGTTGGCAAGCTAAATTGGTAGAAGATTTACAGGTTCAAGGGGTACAGTTCGCTGACCCAAGTCGGGTTGATATTCGTGGTGAAGTCAGCGTCGGTCAGGATGTGTTTGTTGACATCAACGTAGTGTTTAAAGGTAAAGTAAGCTTAGGCAGCAACGTGACTATTGAAGCGGGTTGTATCATTAAAGACACCCAAATTGGCGATAACGTGCACATCAAACCCTACTGCGTCTTTGATGAAGCGCAAGTAGGAGAGGAAGCAACGATTGGGCCCTTTGCTCATTTGCGTCCGCAATCGGTATTGGCCAAAAAGACCCGTTTGGGTAACTTCGTGGAGATTAAGAAATCTCACATTGGCGAGGGCAGTAAGGTCAACCATTTAAGCTATGTGGGCGATGCACAGCTAGGAGCGGGCGTTAACTTTGGTGCTGGGGCAATTACTTGTAATTATGATGGGGTTAATAAGCATCAGACCGTTGTGGGTGATAATGCCTTTATTGGTACCAATGCTTGCTTGGTGGCTCCGGTTAATATTGGGGAGACGGCAACCATCGGTGCTGGGTCGGTAATTACCAAAAATGTGGAAGACAAGGCATTAGCGATTGGCCGAGGACGTCAGGTTCAAAAAGACAACTATCAGCGTCCTGAAAAAAAGAATTAATCTAATTATTGATGTCCCTATACTTAAGAAAATGGGCTCAAAAAGCCCATTAAAAAGTTTTGTGAATTTAAACAGCTAGTAACAGTTAATTATATTGATGAGTAAAGAGCAGAGCAGGCCAAACAGGATGGGCTCTATTGTAATACCTTATCAGTAACCATGATTTGAGGATTTTTTATGTGTGGAATAGTGGGTGCGGTAGCAGAGCGTAATATATCAAATGTATTATTAGAAGGCCTGAAGCGTTTAGAGTATAGAGGTTACGACTCAGCTGGCTTGACCATTATCCATGAAGGTGAGCTACACCGTGAGCGTCAAGTGGGTAAGGTACAAGCCTTAGTAGATGCTGTAAAAAATGATAGTGAAAGCTTTAAAGGTCATATCGGTATTGCTCATACCCGTTGGGCGACTCATGGTGAGCCTGCACAACACAATGCCCATCCACACGTTTCAGGTAAAGTGGCGGTGGTTCACAATGGGATTGTTGAAAACTATGGCCCGCTAAAAGAAGAATTAATAGAGAAAGGCTATACCTTCACTTCTGAAACGGATACAGAGGTCGTGGCGCATTTAGTGGCCGAAGCCTATAAAGAAACCAATAATTTATTAAAGGCCGTTGAGAAGATTGTTCCTTTATTGCATGGTGCTTTTGCTTTAGGTGTCATTCATGTGGACAATCCGGATGAGCTAATTACTGTACGCCTAGGGTCACCTTTGGTTATCGGTGTGGGTATTGGAGAGAACTTTATTGCTTCTGATCAGTTGGCACTATTGCCAGTAACTAACCGCTTTATGTATCTTGAAGAAGGCGATATTGCGGTTATTAAGCGCGACAGTATTCAGGTATTTGCCGACGGTCAGCCTGTAGAGCGTAACATTACTGAGTTAGATGCTAAAAACCATAATGCTGATAAAGGTGAGTTTAAGCACTACATGCTTAAAGAGATTTATGAGCAGCCTGATGCAGTGGCCCGTACTGTTGAAATGGGGGCGACTGGCAACGATTTGAAAGAAGAGTTTTTACAGCGTCATGAAGCGCTTTTGGCCAAAGTTCGTAACATTCAAGTCTTGGCTTGTGGTACCAGTTATCATGCCGGTTTGATTGCCAAATATTGGTTTGAAAACTTAACCCGCCTGCCTTGCTCTGTGGAAGTGGCGAGCGAGTTCCGTTACCGTAATCCCGTGGTAGTGGATGATACCTTGATTATTTGTCTGTCT
This sequence comes from Psychrobacter sp. UBA3962, assembly GCF_002385225.1. Lineage (GTDB taxonomy): Bacteria > Pseudomonadota > Gammaproteobacteria > Pseudomonadales > Moraxellaceae > Psychrobacter. The sequence goes on from NZ_DGDC01000030.1 coordinate 53,919, forward strand.
CAGTCAGGGGAGACCGCCGATACTTTATCTGCGCTTCGTGAAACCCAGCGTAGAGCTAAGGCCGGTGAGATTAAAGGCTTAACTACTTTAAGTGTCTGTAACGTAGCAACTTCCTCTCTAGTTCGTGAAACCGATATATTTATCCCAACACTGGCTGGTGTTGAGATTGGGGTAGCGTCAACCAAGGCCTTCACCACTCAATTGGTAGCTTTAATGCTGTTGGTATTGAAGGTGGGTAAAGTTCAGCAGCGCATGGAACCAGAGCAGTTATCTGAGATTGTGACTGAGATGCATAAGCTAAAAGGTCAGCTTGATAGAAGCTTAAACTTAGATCAGGCGATCGAAGCTATGGGTCAGAAGTTTGAAGCCAAACACAGCACCCTGTTCTTAGGCCGCGGGGTGCAATTCCCATTGGCTTTAGAAGGGGCGCTAAAGCTAAAAGAAATCTCCTATATTCATGCTGAAGGCTATGCTGCAGGAGAGCTGAAACATGGTCCATTGGCTTTAGTTGATAAGGACATGCCTATCGTAGTGCTTGCGCCAAAAGACAGCATGTTAGATAAGCTAAAAGCAAACATGCAAGAAGTTCACGCCCGTCATGGCGAGCTGTTTGTATTTGCTAGCGAGTCGAGCCAACTGGTGAGCGATGAGCGTCTACATGTGATTCATGTGCCAGACGTCAATGAGCATTTAGCCCCAATTGTGTATAGTGTGCCAGTGCAGTTCCTGTCTTACCATGTGGCGGTAATGCGCGGTACTGATGTGGATCAGCCACGTAACCTGGCTAAATCGGTAACAGTCGAATAATTACCGGTTAGATAGAAGATTATAAAAAAGCCCCTGCCAAAATCTGGTAGGGGCTTTATTGTTTGCATGGTTGAGCAGAGTATATTAAGTTAGAGCTTAACGCAGGCCTTTATAAAGGAAATAACAGCCTATAAGGGTCAATAGCACTGCAAAGCATTTTTTTAGCATAGCCGGTGATAAAATATGCGCTACTTTTGCCCCCAATTTAGCGGTAAAGAAGCTCATGGAAGCAATGCCTAAAAAGGCATAAATGTGCACAAAGCCAATGGTATTGGGAACATCAATTTTTTGCTGCATCCCAAATAACATAAAGCCCAATGCACCGGCAATAGCAATGGGTAATCCGCACGCTGCTGAAGTGCCAACTGCCTTTTGCATTACCACCCCATAACGTGTTAAGTAAGGCACAGTCAAGCTGCCACCGCCGATACCGAAGATGGCAGAAGCAATGCCGATAACCCCGCCAGCAGCTAATTGCTTAGGTTTCGAGGGCAGTACCACCGGAGTATGGTTAGCATTCACACTACTAGCTGCCTGTTTTTTGCCGCCGAAAAACATTTTGTAGGCCACCCACAGCAAAAAGATACCGACAATGATCTGTAGATGTACGCCCGAAATTTGACCGGCCAATCCTGCGCCAAAAAAGCAGCCGAGCGCCATGCCAGGAGCTAGATTTTTAAAAACCGGCCATATCACAGAGCCTTTTTCATTGTGCGCCATAAGAGAGCTTATCGAGGTGACAATAATGGTCGCCAGTGACGTCCCTAACGCCAGATGCATGATGGTATCAGGATCATAATTCATTTGGGTAAATACAATAAACAGTAGCGGTACGATAATGGTGCCACCGCCCACGCCAAATAGCCCTGCAGCAAATCCTGCCAGAGCGCCAATGATTAAAAAAATGATTAATTCCACAGGGCAAATTCTTCTCAGTTAAAAGATGGAGGGAAGGGCTAATTTATTTAGGTAGCCGTTTAGTTTAAAAGCTATATTATATATAGGACTTTTTAACTGAAATAGCTACCATCAATAATAACTGTTTGGGCTAAGCAAACGATAATTCAGCCACTTGGCCCAACTGATGGTACGAGCGATTAAAGTAAACCAAGCTATGCTCAGCATTATCTTGGTTTTCAGGGAGTTTAATGTCAACCACTCGGCACATAAACACACTGTGCGTGCCCACCTGTTGGATCTGCTCAATTTCACAATCGAAGCTGACCAAAGCATCTTCTAACACTGGTGCTCCGGTAGTCAGCTTTGTCCATTGGGCTTGCTCAAAGCGTTCGGTCTGAGTGAGCTTGGAGGCAAAGGCATTGGAGATGGACTCATGCTGTGCGCCCAACACATTCACACTCAAGATTTTATTTTCAACAAAATAGCTATGTGAGCGAGAGGCTTGATTCATACAAACCAACAAGGTTGGCGGCGTATCGGTAACGCTACACACCGCAGAGGCCGTAAACCCGTGCATGCCAGAATCACCAGTGGTGGTGACGACATTGACTGCAGTGGTTAACAAAGACATGGCCTCTCTAAAGTCAGTAGCTTCAATCATTACTTTAATCCTAAATTCAAAAAACATGGTGGCTAGAGACTAGCCACTTTTGATACAGTTACAGCTCTTAAGCGGTAAGCTCATCACGCACGATTTTGGCACCGGCACTTAACGCTTTTAGCTTGCCTCGAGCCACTTGGCGTGACAAAGGAGTCATGCCACAGTTGGTTGAAGGATAAAGCTTATCCGCATCCACAAATTGCAGTGCTTTACGCAAGGTAGCCGCCACTTCCTCTGGAGTTTCGATAATGTTAGTGGCCACATCAATGGCGCCTACCATTACTTTTTTGCCACGAATCAGCTCGATCAACTCCATTGGCACGTGTGAGTTTTGGCATTCAAGCGACACAATATCAATTTTTGACTGTTGAAGTTTGGGGAAGGCCTCTTCATATTGGCGCCACTCTGAACCCAAAGTTTTTTTCCAGTCATTGTTGGCCTTAATCCCATAGCCGTAGCAAATATGCACTGCGGTTTCACACTTTAGCCCTTCAATAGCACGCTCTAAAGTAGCGATACCCCAGTCGTTAACTTCATCGAAGAAGACGTTAAAAGCAGGCTCATCAAATTGGATGATGTCCACACCAGCGGCCTCTAACTCACGTGCTTCTTGGTTTAAGATGGTGGCAAATTCCCAAGCCAGTTTTTCACGACTTTTATAATGGCCATCATACAGAGTATCGACCATAGTCATTGGACCGGGTAAGGCCCACTTAATGGGCTGATCGGTTTGTTGACGTAGAAACTTAGCGTCTTCGACAAACACTGGCTTTTGACGGCTCACCGCGCCCACTACTGAAGGCACACTGGCTTCATAGCGATCGCGGATTTTTACGGTCTCACGATTTTCAAAATCCACTCCATCAAGATGCTCAATAAAGGTGGTCACAAAGTGCTGGCGGGTCTGCTCACCATCACTGACGATATCGATGCCGGCGTGGATTTGCTCTTGCAAGGTCAAACGCAGCGCATCTTGTTTGGCTTCAATCAGCTCATCACCTTCTAGCTTCCAAGGTGACCAAAGTTTTTCAGGCTCAGCCAACCAAGAAGGTTTGGGTAAGCTGCCAGCGGTTGAAGTCGGTAATAATAGGGCCATGTTATTTATCTTCTCTATTCTAATAGGGGGTTCAAAAAATTTAGTTAATAAGGTTTCGTTGCAGGGTGTTTATCTGCAAACTATTAACAAGCCATTAAGCGGCTTTTTTTTGCGATTTACCGGCTTCAGCAGGGTAGCTCACTTCATAACTGGCTGCCCACTCATCAAGCGTGTCTTGATGCGGCTTAATAAACTGCTCTTCAGTAAATTTGCCTTGCTTCACGGCCAGTTGATTGCGCTCTTCACGGTCATACACCACTTGTGTCAGCGAGTAATCTTGGTAGTTTAGGCTTGGCTGATAAACTTCACCAGCCGCTGAGTTGGCGTTGTAAATTTCAGGGCGGTAAATCTTCTGGAAAGTCTCCATGGTGCTAATGGCGCTGATTAACTCAAGGTCAGTGTAATCGGCTAATAAGTCACCTGAGAAGTAAAAAGCCAAGGGGGCGGCGCTGTCTTTAGGCTTAAAGTAGCGTACTCTTAACCCCATTTTATGGAAATAGGCATCCGTTAATGAGTACTCATCTTGTTTATATTCCACACCCAATACTGGATGCTGGTTGGTGGTGCGATGATAGGTCTTGGTGGTAGACACGCTTAAGCAAATCACCGGCTGTTTATTAAAGTTGGCTTGGTAAGCGTCTGAATTTAATAAATGTTGAAACAGTTTGCCGTGCAGCACACCAAAGTCTGCAGGGGGTGGTGTATTTGGGTTTTTAGCAAAATGATCCAACAGTACCACGCTAAAGTCATAGTCGCGTACATAAGAGGAGAAACTATTGCCGACAATACCCTCAATGCGTTTATTTTGTTTATGGTCAACAATGGTGGTTTGTAGAATCTCAATCGCTGGGAAGGTTTTACCATTGCCCTCAACATCTAAATTGGCGGATATAATATCCAGCTCAATAGAGTAACGGTCAGCGTTTGGGTTATCCCAATGCGCTAAGGCATTAAAACGATTGTTAATCATAGTAAGGGTCTTGCGTAAGTTTTCCTGACGACTTTCACCACGGGCTAAATTGGCAAAGTTGGTGGTCAGACGCGTGCTGTCAGCAGGCTTATAGTTCTCGTCAAAACGAATTTTTGAAATCGAATAAGTAAATTTGTTGCTCATAATATTTGCTACCCTAGTTGTTCAAGATAAAACCGAATTTGTGTATGAGATAAATCATACCCAAGGCTTTACATGAATGAAAACGATTTAACTTAACCTAAAGATGAGTTAAATTCATGTTAATTGCTTTTTGCATCAAATCTTGAGTATTTTTTTAGTGAAATCTGCCCAAAAGAAGGGGGGCGTGTTAGAGGGAGAGGAGCATGTAAGCCTTTATTTTATAAGGGTTTAGTGGAAAACTTATTTGTTATGTAGTTAAGGTAGGCAATTGAAAAATAACAGCTAATGCTAGGGATAAACTCAGAAAGTATAGAGGGGAGTAAACAGGCTAGATTCAGCCCGTCTTGAACCAAACTCAGCTTATTATGAATAAATATCAGGATATATAGCTTGAATCCACCTTCACATATATAGAGTTTAGGCGGTCACAGTTGAAAAAAAGGCCGTTTCCACTAAGAGAAATCGCCTGTAGTCATTTTAATGATATAAAAAAAGACCACCTTATAATGGGCGATCTTTTTACAATAAGCTCAGCTTTAACAATAGCCTTAACTTGGCAGTTACTATTCTACCTAGTTTAGGCTTAGATGCTTTTCAATAACTATTTAGCCTCAGTTTTTGCAACTGCTTTAAAATGAGCTACTTGATGGTTATTAGTCACTACTAGCATTGGCGTTTTATCCGCCCCTTGGCTTAAGGTATACTTACCTACGACAGAAGCAACAGACGCTGCATCAAATTTAGCTTCTGCATCAGGACAAGCCATCATAGTACTCATCATACTTCCTAACTCCACATTACCATTTACAATGCTATAAGGAGCTGAGATAGTATTACAAGTATTCATCAGACTAACCATATTGTTGCCCTCTACACTCATAAAGTTCAGAGTTAAAGGCTTAGCAGCATTGGTAAATAGGGCATCCACTTTTTTACCATCGGTAGTTTTTGCATCCACCAATTGCCAGTTATTGGCCTGAAGGGCCGCATCTGTAATTTGATAAGTAGTAATATTGCCAGCTTTGGCGTCACCTTCTGCCATGCCGGTAGTAGTTTGACAGCCTGAAACTAAAGCACTCATGGCGATAGCACCGGAAATCATTAGCATATTCATAGTTTTCATATAAAATCCTCTCAAAATTTAAAGTTTTTCATTGGTTTATTATTGATATAGAGGAGAGAGGTGACATACCCTAACCCTATTTTTTAATACTTCTTTTGCTAAATACCATTATTACAGAGCCTAAATACACTGACAAGAGTCAGTAACCATTCAAATACTATAAAACCGCCACAGTTACTAATATAGGACGCAGCATTAAGTGGGTTTTTCATTGGGGTTAGGCTTAAATTTCTCGTTCAGTAGCGTATAATAGGACAAAATTTAAGATCCGCTACGGATTAGCCCTGTTTTTATGGAGCAGACGTTGGTTTATAAGGCCTTAAACCTAAGATTTTAAACAATAGGGCAACGGATTTTATTAACGTTTTATGTTAGATTTACAACAAAAAATTTAGACCCATTTTTTAATTTACCTTTTTATTAACCCATTAATTGAAATAGGAAAAATTATGAGCTATCAGCAGCAATTAGAACGCATCAAAAATGACAAAGGTTTTATCGCAGCTTTAGACCAAAGTGGTGGTAGTACGCCAAAAGCACTTCGTATGTACGGTGTGGAAGAGAGTGAATACTCAAACGATGATGAGATGTTTGCTAAAGTCCATGAAATGCGTACTCGTATCATGACTTGTGATACTTTTGACAGTGGCCGTGTCTTAGGCGCTATCTTATTTGAAGACACCATGGACCGTGAAGTAAATGGTAAGCCAACAGCCAACTATCTTTGGGAAGACAAAAACATTGTACCTTTCCTAAAAGTAGACAAGGGCTTAGCTGATGAGCTAGGGGGTGTTCAGGTAATGAAACCAATGCCAAATCTAGATGCGTTGCTAGATAAAGCCAAAAACTTCCCAATTTTTGGTACTAAAATGCGCTCTGTAATTCATACAGCAACGCAAGAAGGTATCGAGAAAGTGGTACAGCAGCAGTTTGACGTTGCTAAGCAAATTTTATCAAAAGGCTTTATGCCCATTGTTGAGCCAGAAGTAAATATTGAAAGCAAAGAAAAAGCACAGTGCGAAATACTGATGAAAGAAGAGATCTTACGTAACTTAGATCGCTTAGATAACGATCAGCAAGTGATGCTTAAGCTGACCCTTCCAGAAGAAGCCGGCTTTTTCAGCGACTTAATCAATCATCCAAAAGTGCTTAAAGTAGTGGCATTATCAGGCGGTTATAGCCGTGATGAGTCATGTGAGCGCCTATCACAAAACCCAGGTATGATTGCTAGCTTCTCACGTGCTTTCACTGAAGGCTTGTCAAAATCTCAAACTGACGAAGAATTCTCAGCCACTATCGATGCCTCAATCGACAAAATCTATAACGCCTCTAAAGTTTAAGGCAGTTATCTAGTTAGGTTTATAGTAGCCTAACCAAATATCTGGTCTAAAAAAAGCTTGAACCCCCTGTTATTAAAATGGGGGATTCAAGCTTTTTTTATGGGTTAAGTGTTTAAAGGTTTAACGGCAAAATAGCTACAGGTTAAACTTCTTTATATAACTGACGACCCTCAGAGTTATATTTTTCACTCATCTGCTCCATGCCTTTTTGTACTTCTTCAAAGCTGGCCTCACCGATTTGACCCACAAGCTCAGTCTCCACTTCTTTGATTAGATGCACGTCATCAGATAGTTTACCACTGCTTGGAGTTACCTCGGCACCGGTAGGTAAGCCAGCAGCATACTCACGTACGTTTTGGGTAATTTTCATTGAGCAGAACTTAGGCCCACACATAGAGCAGAAGTGGGCAGACTTATGAGCATCTTTCGGTAAAGTTTCATCATGGAACTCACGGGCTGTGTCTGGGTCTAACGCTAAGTTAAACTGATCGTCCCAGCGGAATTCAAAGCGCGCTTTAGATAAAGCATTGTCTCGAGCTTGAGCACCAGGGTGGCCTTTGGCTAGGTCGGCAGCATGAGCAGCAATTTTGTAAGTGATGATGCCGTCTTTGACATCTTTTTTATTGGGTAAGCCCAAATGCTCTTTTGGGGTAACATAGCATAGCATTGCCGTACCGTACCAACCAATCATCGCCGCACCAATGGCACTGGTAATGTGATCATAGCCAGGAGCGATATCCGTAGTTAATGGGCCTAGCGTATAAAAAGGCGCTTCATGGCACATCTCAAGCTGTAGATCCATGTTCTCCTTAATACGGTTCATAGCCACATGGCCTGGACCTTCAATCATTACCTGCACATCGTGTTTCCAAGCCACTTGTGTTAACTCACCCAGGGTACGTAATTCACCAAATTGAGCCTCATCATTGGCATCTTGGAGACAGCCAGGACGTAGACCATCCCCTAAGCTAAAGGCCACATCATACTGTTTCATGATTTCGCAGATTTCTTCAAAATGAGTGTATAGGAAACTTTCTTTGTGATGGGCCAAGCACCACTGAGCCATGATAGAGCCGCCACGGGAGACGATACCCGTCAAGCGGTTGGCGGTTAGGGGAATATAACGCAATAGCACGCCGGCATGGATGGTGAAGTAATCTACCCCTTGTTCAGCTTGTTCAATTAACGTATCGCGGAAAATCTCCCAGGTTAAATCTTCAGCGACCCCGTCTACTTTTTCTAACGCTTGATAAATGGGTACAGTGCCAATTGGCACGGGAGAGTTGCGGATAATCCATTCGCGGGTTTCATGAATATTCTTCCCGGTAGATAAATCCATGATGGTGTCCGCGCCCCAACGGGTAGCCCAGGTCATCTTCGAGACTTCTTCATCAATGCTTGAGCCTAGCGCTGAGTTACCGATGTTGGCATTAATTTTCACGAGGAAGTTACGCCCAATAATCATCGGTTCAGATTCAGGATGGTTGATGTTATTAGGGATGATGGCTCGACCGGCAGCCACTTCGTCACGCACAAATTCAGGGGTAATGATTTTTGGGGTGTTGGCACCGAAGCTTTCGCCGGCATGTTGACGCCTATCGGTTAGTTCATGCTGTTTTTGAGTTTCACGAATGGCAATGTATTCCATTTCAGGGGTAATAATACCGCGGCGGGCATAATGCATCTGAGTAACATTACCAGTTTTGCCATTCACAGATTTGGCACGACGTGGCTTATCAATGTGGGCGAAACGGATATTAGCGGTGGTGATGTCACGAGCACGTTCTTTGCCATAATTACTGGATAGGCCCTCTAAGCGTTCAGTATCACCCCGTTCTTCAATCCATTTTTCACGTAGCTTTGGAAGCCCTTTGGTCAAATCAATTTCGACATTAGGATCGGTATAAACCCCAGAGGTATCGTAGACATAAAATGGCGGGTTTTTTTCACCGTTCTCTAGGCCAAAACCGCCGGTAGGAGTATCAGTCAAAGTGATTTCACGCATTGGCACCTGGATATCAGGGCGTGAGCCTTTGATATAAACTTTTTTTGAAGCGGGTAAGCTGCGGGTTAAGTCGCGCGCTTCTTCATCAAAGCGCTCGTCTGTTTCAGAGCGATGGGCAGGGGTCTTAACGTTATTTGCTACATGACTCATGAGGGGTTCCTTATTTTATGTAAATGGCGCAATGCCAAGTTGTTTTAGAAAAACGGGATAAAAATAAAGACTCAGTGAGCGCAGGCCCGTCATTTTGTGCATTTTTTACCTAATATTTGTTACCTAATAAAGATAGGGCTTATAGCCTATATAAGAAGCTGTCAGGCCGTGATGCAGATAACAGTAATAGCAATTCGCTGATAATCACGCACGGCATAGCACAGCTTGGTAAGCTGTGAAAATTGACAGGTCTGTATAAGATATTAGGGAGTTGCAATGACTTTCCTACGACGGTATTAACCGCATCAGGTTCAACGGGTGATCTCTCAGCAAACGCTTCTATATTTACCCTAGCCATAAAATTAACTATAGGTAGGGTTTGGATATAGAAGGACTGCACCCCGAGTCTTAATTGTTGTGGTTATCTTATCAAACTTTTTAAGCAATAACAGGTTTCAGTTCAATTTAAATATTTTGTTAACTTATCGGAGCCTTAGCACTGCTACTGCATAAAAAAACGCCAACTCATAAAGTTGGCGCTGATTAATACCTATTTAAATTAAAAACTAACGTTTACGGTATTTGCCATCACCTTTGCTTAATACTTCAACATCCACTTTACAAAGGTTGCAGTTAATCATCTGATTGGCTTTCTTGGATAAGTCGATAATGCGGCCTGGTTTAAATGGGCCACGGTCATTGATTTTAACAACCACTGACTTGTTGTTATTTAAATTTGTCACTTTTACTTTAGAACCAAAAGGCAGAGATTTATGCGCTGCTGTCATAGCATACATATTGTAAATAGCCCCAGACGCTGTTCTTTTGCCATGAAAACCTGGACCGTACCATGAAGCCATACCGGCATTGGCAGGCACTGTCAACATTAAGGCTGACAGAAGGGTAAATGGCATAAAAAGTTTTTTCATAGGGAGTACCTGTAATTAATAAATGGTTGGAACAACTGTTTTCAATCAGATTTTGGTATTACAACGGGGTGTTGAGGAAACACGTTGTTAGCAAAATAAAATTGTCTGTACCAAAACATCGAGGCGGTAGTCTACAGGCTGAAGATTTAGCTCACCTTTCTAATGGGTCAAGATAATGTAAAGATTATAGCTATGAAAATAGGAGAAAAACCCCTGTATTTAGTTAATTTTATTAACAATTACCCTAAAATAACGCCGGTGAAAGTTACTGAATTCTTACAATTAATTAATATTTCATCAAACTGTCATATTTAAACGTCAAAATGAGCACATTCCAATTAAGGGTACCTCGCAAATTCTGAAGGACTCAAAACTCAGGTAGTTGAAGTTAATACTCTGTACTTATAAAACATATGACTTTTTAGGAGATACCATGCGTTATTCACTGTTAGCTGTAGCCGTAGCCAGCGCTCTTACTTTATCGGCTTGTAATAAAGCAGAAAATGACACAGTGACAACTGAAGATACCCCAGCTGCCACAACCACTGGAGCTGCCGCGGGTAGCACAGATCAGTATAAAGATATTGAAGGCGTAGAAATGAATGTGAGCGGGGCAGGGGCTTCTTTCCCAGCACCTATCTACCAAAAATGGTCAGCAGACTACCAGGGCGCTACCAAAGGCCAAGTGAACTATAACTCTATTGGTTCTTCGGGCGGTGTTAAACAAATTAAAGCCAAAACAGTAGATTTCGGTGCCTCAGATACGCCTCTTACCCCTGAAGAGTTAAATGAAGCGGGTCTTATCCAGTTCCCAACCGTTATTGGTGGCGTTGTGCCAGTAGTTAACATCGAAGGGATTGAACCAGGCAAACTGGTGCTAAGTGGTGAAGTTTTAGCAGATATCTATTTAGGTAAGATTACTAACTGGAATGATCCAGCCATTGCTGCATTGAATGAAGGCCTTGCCCTTCCTGATGCAAAAATCACTACGGTGCATCGCTCAGACGGTTCAGGTACTACTTTTAACTTCACTTACTATTTAAATGAAGTATCAGCTGATTGGGCAGGGGTTGGCGTCGATAAAAGTGTTGAGTGGCCAACAGACAAAAGCGGTACAGGCGTTGGTGGTAAAGGTAATGAAGGCGTAGCCGGTATGGTTAAACAAGCGCCTAACTCTATTGGTTATGTAGAGTACGCTTACGCCAAACAAAACAATATGTCACATGCCGCTATGGTTAACGCTGCAGGAAATGTCGTACAGCCATCCTCGGACTCATTTGCTGCCTCAGGTAACGTTGACTGGTCAAAAGCGGAAGGTTTCTACAAAGTTATCGCCAACTCTGACACAGCTGAAGCTTGGCCAATTGCAGCAGCAACTTTCATCCTAGTCCATAAAAAACCAGAAAACCCTGAGAAAGTAGCAGGCGTATTGAACTTCTTTAACTGGGCTTATAACGAAGGGGATCAGGCCGCTTTAGACCTAGACTATGTTCCATTCCCAGACGAAGCCGTGGCTTTATTTAAAGCTGAATGGAATAAGATCGTTGGGGCTGATGGTAAGCCAGTTTATAACCCAAAATAATTAGCCCTTAACTTGTCATTGTTAATGAGCTAAGCAATAGGCAAGTAAATGATTCATCGTTTGCTTGCCTTTTTAATCGAATAATTAAATATCTAGTGCCTTGAAAGAAGTGTATATATTTTTAATGTTGGGGATACCATGTCTGACCTACACGCTCAATTAGCAAAACAAAAAAGGAATGACTTTCTTTTTGTCAACATGACAAAGTTTTTTGCATTCCTAGTCTTGATATCTTTGGGCGGTATCATGATCTCGTTGGTGATTGGTGCCTGGCCAAGTATTAAAGAGTTTGGTTTTGGTTTTTACACCAGTTCAAACTGGAGTACGGTCAACGATGAGTACGGGGCTCTTGCTCCTATTTATGGAACGATCGTTACCTCTATCATCGCTATTTTAATCGCGGTACCCATCAGCTTTGGCATTGCTATTTTCTTAACTGAGCTTTGTCCTGCTGTCTTACGTCGACCGCTGGGCATGGCAATTGAGCTTTTGGCAGGTATTCCGTCGATTATTTATGGCATGTGGGGCTTTTTCGTATTAGCGCCTTTATTTGCTAAATATGTTCAACCTTTTCTAATTGAACATCTTGGCCCTATTCCTATGATTGGTAGCCTTTTTGGCGGCCCTCCTTTAGGTATTGGTGTTTTTACCGCCTCTTTAATTCTAGCCATTATGATTATCCCTTTCATTGCGGCGACCATGCGCGATGTATTTGCCGTAGTACCTGAGCTGTTAAAAGAGTCGGCTTATGGGGCCGGAGCCACCACTTGGGAAGTGATGTATAAAATTATCCTACCTTATACCAAGGCTGGGGTAGTGGGCGGCATCATTCTAGGACTGGGACGCGCACTGGGTGAAACCATGGCAGTAACCTTCTTAGTGGGCAATACCTATAACATCAACTCTAATTTATTTGGTTCAGGGGTCACCATTACCTCAGCCATCGCTAACGAGTTTGCTGAAGCCTCAAGCGCCATGCATGTCTCCACACTGCTGCATCTAGGCTTGATTCTATTTGTTATAACCTTTTTTGTTTTATCAATATCTAAAATTATGTTGTCTAGAATTGATAAGAAAGCCGGTAACTAATTTACACCGTTATTGGACACAAAATAGTTGGTAAATAAATGCTAGACATAATTAGATATTTGGCAGGAAAAATATTATGACAACAAGCTCAAGTTCAAAACCTATGACAATGAATTCAACAAACTCGGTTCCCTTTGATCAGCGCATGAATAAATCGCTCTATTCAAGACGTAAAGCCTTCAATATCATCGGTCTTATCTTTGCGATGTGTGCCATGGCCTTTGGTTTATTTTGGTTGGGCTGGATTTTATTTGATCTGCTGCGTAAAGGTATGGAAGCTATGATTACCATGCCTATCTTTACCGCTGACACTCCACCGCCAGGGACAATTGGGGGATTAAGAAACGCGATTGTTGGTTCGGTGATGATAGCGGGCACAGGCTTGTTGATTGGAGCACCCGTGGGCTTATTAGCTGGGATTTATTTGGCAGAGTTTTCTCAAGGCTCATGGCTTGGTAAGGCGACCCGCTTTATTAATGACATCTTATTATCAGCGCCATCAATCGTTATCGGTCTGTTTATTTTCTCATTAATGGTTAGTAATCGCAGCTTTTCAGGTTGGGCAGGCGCAGTGGCTTTATCGCTGATTATTATTACAGTCGTGGTTCGTAGTACAGAGACCATGCTGAATCTAGTTCCCAATCAATTGCGAGAAGCGTCTTATGCTTTGGGTGCTCCTAAATGGAAGGTGGTCACCTCGGTAACCATGCAGGCGGCTAAGTCAGGTCTAATAACTGGGGTTCTATTAGGTTTTGCTCGTATTACTGGCGAGACCGCTCCCTTACTATTCACTGCGTTAAATAATAGGTTCTTTAGCTGGGATATGAGCAGTGCAATGGCCAACTTACCGATGACTATTTATCAGTTTGCCGCAGCGCCAGATGATACCCAAAATATGCTGGCGTGGGCAGGGGCGTTAATAGTGACCTTCTCTGTGTTAGGGCTAAATATTATCGCCCGTGTTGTCGGAAGAGATAAGAAATAGCGGCAATTAATAAGCTAAAAAGAATAGGTTCAAAAGCTGAAAAGATAGATAAAAGCATTCAAATTTAATTTTTTAAAAAGATACTAAGAAGGTAGCGTTATGTCAGATATATTGGAGAAAAAAGCAATGGCTAAAGAAGCGAAGGTTAAGAGCAGTACTATACAGCAGCCAATCCAAACTGGTAACCAGCAACAGCAACCAGATACCGCCACCTTTACTAAGCAGACACTGGCTGACTTACCACAGAACATGCCAGCTGCAAAATTACAAGTACGTAACTTGGACTTTTACTACGGTGATTTTAGAGCGCTTAAAGAAATCAATATTGATATCCCAGAAAAAAATGTGACCGCTTTTATTGGTCCTTCTGGCTGCGGTAAATCAACGTTATTGCGCACTTTTAACCGCATGTATGATCTATATCCAGGTATGCGCGCGGAAGGTAAAATTCTGCTAGATGGCAATAACATTCTACAAAAAAATGTAGACGTTAACCTATTACGTGCTCGTGTTGGTATGGTTTTCCAAAAACCAACCCCTTTCCCAATGTCTATCTATGATAACGTGGCCTTTGGCGTACGTTTGTATGAAAAGCTAAGTAGATCAGAGCTTGATGACCGTGTGGAATGGGCTCTGAAAAAATCAGCGCTATGGCCAGAAGTGAAAGACAAGCTTAAAGCATCAGGTCTGTCTTTATCGGGCGGTCAGCAGCAGCGTTTATGTATCGCACGTGGTGTGGCGACCAAACCTGAAGTCTTATTATTGGATGAGCCAACATCGGCACTTGACCCTATTTCAACAGGCGCGATTGAAGATCTTATTGAAGACTTAAAACATGATTATACCATTGCTATCGTGACTCATAACATGCAACAAGCGGCGCGTGTTTCTGATTACACCTGTTATATGTATTTGGGTGATATGGTCGAAATGGGTGAGACCAATCAAGTCTTTACTAACCCTGCGCAAAAAGCGACGGAAGATTATATTACCGGTCGCTACGGCTAAGATAAAAATAGTTAACTCATGCTCATTAACTAAGCGTTTAACAGAGGCTATGAGCAAGGCCCATAGCTTTTAAACGCGCTTATAGACTTGGATAAAGCCGCTATGCCGCTTACGGAAAAACACTCATCTAAAAGCTACGATAACGACTTACGTGAATGTATTGACCTATTTATGACCATGGGTCAGATGTCAGCAGAGCAGGTCACTCTAGCAACGCATGCCTTAGTAGACAGTGACGTCGAACTGGCAAAAAAAGTGATTGAAGAAGACAGTAAGATCAATCAAATGGAGATTAAGGTTGATGAATTGGTGGTGTTATTAGTTGCCAAACGTCAACCTACGGCTAGCGATTTAAGACTGGTCATGGCCCTAAGCAAAGGCGTAGTCGATTTAGAACGAATCGGTGATGAGGCCAGTAAGATTGCTCGTATGGCTTGTAAACTGCATAAAGAAGGGGTGTCTCCCAGAGGGTATTCGGAGGTTCAGCATCTTTCAAATCAAGTTCGAGTAATGTTGCTAGAAGCTTTAGATGCCTTTTTACGTATGGATCCGGAGCAGGCTTTCTCAGTGCTACAAAGCGATGAGACGGTGAATCAAGAGTATCAATCTGCCAGCCGCTCATTGATGACCTATGTGATGGAGGACAGCCGTCATGTGTCAAAGGTGATTAACATCTTATGGGTATTGCGAGCACTTGAGCGGGTGGGCGATCATGCTCGAAATATTGCGGAGTTGGTGATTTACTGTACCAGTGGTAAGGATGTTCGCCACACCGATTTTGTCACTGTGGAGCAAGCAGTACAAGAAGCCTCAAGCCTGATAGCTTCTCGTAATACAGAAGAATAATTCCAGGCCATGACAGACAGATGACTTAATAGAGACTTTTAAATAGAAAGTGTGAAATGTAGAGTATTAAATTAAGAGTTAAAAAAAAGGAGAGGCATATTAAATGCCTCTCCTTTTCTTAAGCCTATAGCTTGATCGCTAATTGCTTTTACGTCTCAGGTGTCCAACCTTGAGGGCGCTCGTAGTCTTCATTGTCTAAAAACTTGTCACGCTGTTCATTAATGAACTTTTTAGCCTCTGGGTTAATCATGCTCAGATGGTTTTCGTTAATTAGCATGGTTTGTAACTCTAACCATTCATCCCAAGCCTTTTTAGACACAGTGTTCTGAATCTCTTCCCCTTTTTTATTTGGGAAAGGCGGGTTCGGCATTTTGGGCAAATCTTGCTTATATTTACGGCAAAACACCATATTTGCTTTTGGGTCAAAAGTAGCTGTCATTGTCCTATCCTATTTTAACTGTGAATTTAAACTGGTACTTATAGTTGTGCATGTGAATTGCTTATAGCGACAACATTAATATGTAAAGAGCTTAATCTCTAAGCTATTTAACATCGATATTGTATTGAGCCAAACGCTCACGGCCACGGGCCACAGCTTGTAATACTTGGTTTGGTGCAGTACCGCCTAAATGATCGCGAGCTGCCAATGAGCCCTCAAGGGTCAGATAATCAAACACGTCATCGCCAATAGCATCACTGAACTGTTGCAGTTGCTCAAGTTGTAACTCACTTAAATCAACTCCTTCTTTGATACCTAGCGCTACTGCATTACCCACTACTTCGTGAGCATCACGGAAAGGGACACCGCGGCGAACCAGATAATCGGCCAAGTCGGTAGCGGTGGCATAGCCCTTCATGGTGGCCGCACGCATATTTTCTTTGTTAGGTATTATATTAGGCAGCATATCCACAAATGCAAGAAGCGAGCCGGTTAAGGTGTCGACACAATCAAATAGTGGCTCTTTGTCTTCTTGGTTGTCTTTGTTATACGCTAAAGGTTGGTTTTTCATTAAAGTTAACAGTGTAATCAGTTGACCAAAGACACGGGCTGCCTTACCGCGTACCAGCTCAGGGACATCGGGGTTTTTCTTTTGTGGCATGATAGAGGAGCCGGTACAGAAGCGGTCAGGAATTTGTACGAAGCCAAATTGCGCTGACATCCATAAGATAATCTCTTCACTCATACGTGATAAGTGCATCATTAAAATAGAAGCCGCTGACGTGAACTCGATGGCAAAATCACGGTCTGAGACGGCGTCTAATGAGTTTTGGCAAATGCCCTCGAAACCCAAAAGATCCGCTGTAATGGTACGGTCGATTGGGAAGGTGGTTCCAGCCAAAGCTGCGCTACCCAATGGCATCTGGTTAATACGACGACGGGCATCAATTAAGCGCTCAGTGTCACGATTTAGCATCTCAAACCAAGCCATAACATGGTGGCCAAAGCTCACCGGCTGTGCGGTTTGTAAATGGGTGAAGCCTGGCATGATGGTATCTGTGTGCTGTTCGGCAAGGTTTAATAGCCCTGACTGTAACTTCACCAATAGCTCAACAATATTGTCTACTTCTTCGCGTAACCATAAGCGAATGTCGGTCGCTACTTGGTCGTTACGACTACGGCCAGTGTGTAGCTTTTTCCCCACGGTGCCAATAATATCGGTCAGACGAGACTCGACGTTCATATGCACATCTTCTAAAGCAACAGACCAGTTAAACTCGCCAGCATCGATTTCTTGCTGCACTTGATGCAGACCTTTAATAATAGTGTCTACTTCTTCTTGAGTTAAAATGTCACATTTACCGAGCATAGTGGCATGAGCAATTGAGCCTTGAATATCATGCTTGGCAAAGCGCTGGTCGAAGCCGACAGAGGCCGTAAAAGCCGCCACAAAGCTATCAGTGGCTTCACTAAAGCGGCCACCCCACATTTGTTGGCCTTGGCCGCTGGTGACGCTAGGTTTATTTGCTTGAGTATCTGAAATATTAGTTGAGTTGTTGGCAGTCATATCAGTCCAAATCCAGTAAAATGCACAGAGTTTGCAGTATAGCAAAGGACTGGGTCGCCTTGCTAGTTAACCTACCCTGTTAAATTGGGAGTTGTCTAAACATAACATCACTGAAATACCCTGCTATTTATGGTTAAATAAGCAAGATGACAAACAGACCACTATTTATTGGTCTTATTTTCAACCTCATTTTATATAATTCTACTAAACCAATTATCATCCGATTAAAAGATAACTATGACCACATCAGCCCATACCACTACTTTAAAAACCTTAAATATTGCCACTAGAAAGAGCCCTTTGGCCATGTGGCAAGCCGAACACATCAAATCACGCTTAGAGTCTTTATACCCAGAGCTTGAAGTAAATTTAGTGACCATGGTTACCCAAGGTGACAAGATTCTTGACACGCCTTTGGCTAAAATTGGCGGAAAAGGCTTATTTGTTAAAGAACTAGAACAAGCACTGTATGATGGGCGTGCTGATATTGCCGTGCACTCCTTAAAAGATGTGCCCATGGAGTTACCTGAAGGTCTGATACTAGGGACTTATTGCAAACGTGAGACACCTACCGATGCTTTCGTCTCTAATAGTTATGACAGACTAGAAGATTTACCCCAAGGTGCCGTAGTAGGGACTGCCAGCTTACGCCGTCAGTGTCAGATAAAAGCTTTCCGTCCCGACTTACAAATTCAGTCTCTACGCGGTAATGTGCAGACCCGCTTGGCCAAACTAGATGCTGGCGAATACGATGCCATTATTTTAGCGACCAGTGGTCTTAAACGGGTTGAGCTTAGTGAGCGTATCAAGCAAGAGATTGATATCGATATTAGCTTACCTGCAGTAGGTCAAGGCGCGCTGGCTATTGAATGTCGTGCGGATGATGAGGCAGTATTAGCCCTATTGAAACCGCTTAATGATGGACAAGCCCGTATTCGCCTGAAAGCTGAGCGTGCTTTAAACCGCCGATTAGAAGGAGGTTGTCAGGTGCCTATTGCTGCTTTTGCTGTGATTGAAAAAGACTCTGAGCAGTCTCATGAAAAAACCTTATGGTTACGCGGCCGTGTTGGCTCTGAAGACGGAACAACGTTACTTAAAGCGGATAAACGTATTGAGCTGATCGGTGACCAAGCTGCTCGTGAAGCCCAAGCTGAGCAACTAGGCATTGAAGTGGCCGATGAGCTATTGTCACTAGGTGCAGACAGTATTTTAGCTGCCATATATAAAAAAGACTAACAGCTGTCAGTTTGATGTAAACCTACCTTGACTTGAAGTGGTGTCATGATTTTTATCAATACTCGTCCTACCAGTCGCTCCTTGTTGCTAACCCAAGCTATGCAAGATAAGGGGATGACTGTATTAGAGATGCCGTTATTAGAGTTAGCGCCTATTGATATTAGTGAGCGAGAGCAGCAATATCAACAGCAGTTCTGCCAGCAGCAAGACCACTATCAAGCTTTGGTGGTAGTCAGTCCTACTGCTGCCCGTATGGGGCTAGCCGCTTGTCCTAAAGGCTTTATACCCAACTGTGCGGTGATTGCTGTGGGTCATGCCACAGCAGATATTCTGCGGGCGGAAGGCTGGCAGGTACAGTGCCCTGAAGAGTACAGCAATGAAGGCATGATAAAGATGTCTGCGCTAAATTCTCTAGGGGCTGGGGATCATATTTTGGTATGGCGAGGACGGGGTGGCAGACGGGTATTAGTAAACTTTCTACAAGATAATGAAGTAGAGGTCCATGCCATTGCTTGGTACCAACGCCAATGTCCTATTGATGCACCCACTAAATTTGAGCAACTGCAACAACAGCTGACAACGCTAGTCAGTGATCAGCGTCCCATTGCTTTAGTCAGTAGTGGAGAAGCGTTCACCAATTGGAGGTTGTTATTTGCAGAATCAGAAGGTGAAAAAGGCACTGGGCTGCAACTGGCTGACTTTAATTATTTGACCTTTGGTAAACGTCTGACAGAGACACTAGATGAGTTACAGCTTAACTGTATACGCATTGATAACCTCGATGTTGAAGAGGTTTGGCGCGGTATTGAGCAGACAGTTGCGAAGCCCTAATCGCATTAAATCAAAGTAAATTAAGTTAAATGAGTTAGCCAATTCAGCTATAGCGTGGAGATTTTTTGTTAATGACAACTCATAGTTTAAATCCTAATAATTTAAATCCTAATTTCGAAAAACCTGAGGCTTTATCTAAGTTTGCCAGTATTTATGTTCAGCCCATTATCTGGAATGACATGGATGCTTTTAACCACGTTAATAATGTGGTGTATTATCGCTATGCTGAGTCAGCGCGTATTAATTATCTCAATGAGCTGGGCGCCTTTACTGATGAGGTGACCACGGTACTGGCTCAATCCAGTTGCACCTATTTAAAGCCTGTAGTATTTCCAGACACTTTATTAATCGGAGTGCGCACTAAGAAGCTTGGGAATACCAGTATCGTGATGGAGTACTGCTACTATAGCCAGGTACAGCAGAGCGTAGTCGCTACTGGGGATTCAGTGTTGGTTCGATTAAACAAAGATGCCAGTGCCAAAGTAGCTTGGACAGAGGTAGAGCGTGATAATATCTTGGCCTTTGAAAAGGGTGTTGGCCACACTCCAGACTTTTAATGCTGTCATTTTTTAATCGCAGAAAAACAGCGCAGCTACCTCCTGCGCTGCCTTATCTGGATAGTGTTTTTTACCCTCTGACGTGGCAACAGCACATATTTGAATCAGCTCCTCACTTCCTTTTGAACCTTATTGACAACCTATCTGTTGAGCCAGCAGACCCATCAGGCCTAGCCCTTTCAAATGGAAGTCAATACACCGTCAATAACCTAGCCGGTTATCAAAAACAATTTAGTCAGCTTTTACTGCATCAACCGCTTTATCAAGAGTGGATAAATTTCACGGTGTTTGGTCGCTATGTACAGCGCAGTTTTAGCGCTTTTTATCAACAGACGGAAGATGTGTTTAATGCTGAAATGCCAGAAATACTGAAATACGAGTTGATGCGGCACACCCAAAGATTGCCAAAAGGACAGGTGTTATTGGTGGGTGGTAAGCTTCCCTTATCCGTGCGCAGAGAAAAATTATTAATTACTACGCTCAATCCTTTTAAGGCCATCGTAGACGCTTTAACAGTAGCTCCGCTGGTTAATTCTCCTTATGTGATCAATATCATTACTGCAAACTCAGATAAAGTGAAAGCCTTTGCGGTGAAACACAATAAGTACACCTCTGAAGGGGGCCGCAACGAAGTGATGATATTAGACTTTAATCACCTGATATTAACTGAAGAGAAGACCCATAAAAATAATGCCCAATCAGAACCATTATATCTGATTAGGCATTACAGGATAGGTTAGGGTTGAGCTAAATTTCTGTTATTTAGTCCCCGTTTCATTTAGTACCAAAAATTTTATCACCTGCATCGCCAAGGCCTGGGATGATATAACCATCTTCATTTAAGTGACTGTCTAAAGAAGCGGTATAAATCTTCACATCAGGGTGCGCTTCATTCACCAAGCGTACGCCTTCAGGGGCCGCAACCAAGACTAATGCTTTAATGGTTGAACAGCCTTTTTCTTTTAACATATCGATGGTAGCTACCATTGAGCCGCCAGTTGCCAACATTGGGTCAATAATTAGCGCAGGACGACGGTCCACATCAGCGACCAGTTTTTCGAAGAAAGGCACAGGTTGTAAGGTTTCCTCATCACGCTGTAGGCCCACCATTGAGATTTTTGCTGTAGGAATAAGGTCTAACACCCCATCAAGCATACCTAAGCCAGCACGTAAAATAGGAACGATGGTCACCGTCTTACCGACGATTTGTTCCCCTTTAAATTCTGTATTATCCCAACCTAGCATGGGGAATTCTTCAATTTCGAAGTCGCGACAAGCCTCATAAGCCATCAAACGGGCAAGTTCACTGGTCAAAGTACGGAATTTATAGGTACTGCAATCTTTGGCTCGCATCAGGCTTAGCTTATGGCGTACTAGGGGGTGGGTGATAATTTCTATATTTAGGGTGTTCATAATACCTCTTTGACCGTCGTCAGAATTAGGACAGCTTGCATGAATTTAAAAGGGAGTCATATTTTAAAAATATGTTGCATTATTGGACGTAGATGCAATTAACAAAACAATTATACCAATAAAACAAAAGCAACTGACAAACTTCCTGGTTTCGATACCCTATATAACAGGAATTAAAATATAGTTATTCAAATTAATAGACAGCTATTCTAATTAAAAAATAGATATTCAATATGTTAGTAAGGAGTCTCCTTTGAAAAGTCATGATGCCCACAGTGGCACTGATGAACTTATAATTGACGGTAAAACGGTAGAAAGCCATCCCTTTGGTCCCGTATTGCCTAGCAATGCTACTATTATGATGATGGGCACCTTTCCGCCCACAGAAGATAAGTGGGGTATGCCTTTTCATTATCCTAACTTTTATAATGATATGTGGCGCATTTACGGCAGAGTCTTCTTCGAAGATGCAGATTACTTTAGAAATGGAGAAGAAAAAGGGTTTGATCCAGAAAAAATTAAGGCTTTTATGAAACAACGCGCCATTGCTTCTTGTCCCACAGTAAATAAAGCAATACGCGAACAAGGTAATGCTGCAGATAAGCACCTAACCATAGTAGAACCTGTTGATCTAAAACAGACTTTGGCTCAAGTGCCTAAAGTACACACCATATTTACCACGGGCGGTAAGGCTACTGAGATACTAATGGAGTTATTACAGCAAGAGCAAGATAGAGTAATCCCAAAGTCAAAATGGCCTAAGACCAATCAGCAAATTGATTATGCTTATGCTGGTCGTGATTTAACACTATATAGGCTACCTTCTACTTCTCGGGCTTATCCTTTATCTTTGGATAAAAAGGTAGAAGCTTATCGTCAGTTCTTTGAGTCCGTGGGTAAACTGTAATCGCTTTAGAGTGTAGTAAGTTTAGAGTAAGTGGGGGTAGTAAAAACCAATGGCTACTAAACGGCTGTTTCACTCAAAAAAGCTGATGCAGATTAAATAAGTTGAATTCAACTCTTGACCAATCATAAATAAGCTATATACTAGTGCGCTGTTGAGAGGCAACGTTTGATATTGATTTAAAACAACAAATTCAAACAAATTTAAAAAAACTTCTTGACAATGTAACTAAACTGCGTATAATACGCACCTCATCGGGACAACGAGATTGGAAGCTTAATTGGTTTAAATCTTAGTTCTGATAACAGATTAAAATAAAAGCTTGACAGAATACAAATTAATGTTATACTGGATGGCTCGCTACTAAGGCTAACACTTCTTCGAATTGAAGATTGAATTATCCTTTTATAGCACAACTTAATACGGACGACGTACTAAGTCAACTATTTAAAAGCTAAAATGAAAGAACAACTTGTGTGGATTTTTGCTGATTTAGGATGCTAAAAATTAAAGTTGGGACATCATCTT
>NZ_DGDC01000031.1 GCF_002385225.1 Psychrobacter sp. UBA3962
TACCCACTTTAACCTCAGTCGGTGCGCTAGGTGCTTCAGAGTCACTGCCCGAGTCTGAATCGCTGTCCGAGTCGCCTAAAGCTGCACCAGCAATACCAAGCCCTGACAATCCCATTAACCAAGGTAATGCATTAAAACTATCCGATTGACTAGCACCAACCCACCAAGGGGCTAATTGTGCTTTACCTCCAAGAGCTTGACCTGTAATGTCACCAGAAGATAATTCTGTAACGAAGTCAGTAATCTCACCTGAGTCTGGAACGTAGTAATAATAAGCTCCGTCTTCAGCAAGACCGATTAAAGCACTATCTGGACTGTGATAGAACCCTTCAATAATTAGATTGCTTTCTTGATCTTCCTCATCAACCAATACGTGGAGGTCTTTGCCTACTCTTTTGGTGATGATATGTTGAGGGGCTTTCCCTGTTGCTTTGTCAACCAGTTCATAGTTTACTTCACTAGCTGCTTTGATCACTGTTGGTTTAGCATCTTGAGTTACTACTTTGTGCTCAGCGATAGTTTGTGTGGCGTTATTTACTTTAACAATTACTATTTTCATAATGGTAGTCTTTGAACATTTATAACAATAAGGGTTCTAATAAATAGCTAAATACAAACAAAGGGATTTACTTTGATGTTATATCTCTATTGAGTTTCATTAATAATGACAATCACTCGGCGATTGTTCTGCTTCCCTTTAGTTGTTTCATTAGTATCAATTGGTTCTGACTTCCCATATCCTTTGGTCGTCAATCTATTTCGATCAATGCCATACTTATTAACCAACTCTGCTTTTACAGCATCAGCACGAGCTTGAGATAACTTTAAATTATAGCTTGCTGAACCTGCACTATCTGTATGACCTTCAAATATAGCTTTCACATCCCTGTTAGTTGATAAAAAATTAGCCACATCATGAAGTCGCTGTTGATAAGTTGGTTTAATTTTTGCACTATCAAAATCAAAGAGCACATCAACCGTCATAGGTTTATTTACCTGATCAGGCTCTTCGACCTGTGCAGTGTCTTTTGTAGTAAGGACACAGTTTTTTGCCTCTACTCTATTTTTTTGGTGTGTTTGTTCATTGAGCCCTTGTAACAGCTTTAGGGCTACTGACTCTTCTACAGATTTAATAGAGGCTTGGTTTGTTTTGGAATCTAGCTCTACTTGGTAATAGTATGTTTGCTGAGCATTAAAGAAGGGTGTGAGAGTTTGCTCATTGAAAGTACTGTTATACGAGATACTATTTTGAACACCAATGATTTGGTCGCCATTACAAACGAGAGATTGTGAATAGTGACCTGAGTGCAAGCTGGTATGGAACAGCCCATCGATACCAATATTGATGCTGCTTGAGGGAGATTGCTCTAAGCTAGTATGTATAAATACTACTTGGCTTTGATTAGCTTCTAGTTGGGAGCTATCTTGAGCAACATAGGCATCACCTGTTTTGTTCCATTGGACACTCTCAATTTTATTTAGTTGACGCCCACCATCTTCTGTACTGATATCTTGGTTGATGGGTGTATTAAGTGTTTGACAGCCTGTTACAACAGATAAACATAATAAGCTAGATAAGAATTTATATTTCATATATTTTATGCTCACTAAACTTCCAGCAATGAGATTAAATTTGCTTGAAATCCACCAATGTCATATCTTATATATAATTATATAATTTCTTAATGCATTATAGATTATCGTTAATTTCAACTGACTCATAATCACATAAATTTATAATGTATTGACTCATAATCACATAAATTTATATACAACTATCACGGTAAGCCTTAGGAGTCATGCCAAACCAACCTTTAAAACATTTAAAAAATTGGCTAGCAGACCTATATCCTAACAAGTAAGCAATTTCATTAGTCGATACATTTTTTTCTGCTAGATATGACTTTGAAAGATGCTTTCTAGTTTCTTCTAGAACCTCTTGAAATGAAGTGTCCTCATCTCTAAGTCTTCGTTGCAATGTGCTAACACTTATATTCATTGCGTTCGATACATTACAACGCGTAGGTTCAGTAAACCCTAATAGAGTTTCAATAACAATTGCACATCGTTGCTTATAGCTAAGTTTAGTAACCTGTAACGAAAGCAGATTTAACAGAGGATTAATAAGGAGTTTTTTTCCAATATCTTCTCCATTCTGTATGAGAAAATCGATAGCATTACTGCCATCATCTTTATTTTCAAATCCATATACCAAGCTTGTTGTTTGACTACACTCAATAGGAACTTTGAAGATTGACTTATAGTAATCTAATTTATATGTACCCTTTCGATGGCTAATCTTTATATTTTGTATAACTTTTGGACAAAACTCTTCCATAATCCTATAAATAATTACCAGCACCCCATCAATTTGATGTTTATTCAAGGCATACTCTTCTTTGAGAACTAAATCGCACCTGATTTGACTTTTTTCGAGTACCCATTCAGGAGTAATTGCTCCAGTGAAAAGTGGGAAAAAGCAGTGCACTAACCTACTGGCTAACAATAACAGCACCTGTTCATTAATATCTAAAAATGGTTTTATGCACTCATTTATAGATTCATAAAAAGGTATTGATTCAAAATTCATTTTTGAATACACCTTTAAGCCCAGATAAGTATCCTGGAAAAAATCACATATAGCGCCAAACTCTTTATTTACTATATGTATAGGGATCATATCTCCTTTATAATTATCAACTTCTACATAATATTCTAGAATTCTAGATATGTCCTTTTGGCGACCTTCTTCAAGTAAATATAGATTAGTTGCCTCTCTAATTGCATAAACTACACTTCTATGCGTCTTGTAAATTTCCACAGCCATACTTATCTCACACCTTTTTTAATCCTCACAACTCATTTAGTTGCTAAGAAAACTAAAGTTATCGTTTTTCTATTGATATACTCCCACCACTAAACTTAATATTTATAGTGTGGGAACCTTTGCGGCCTATAGCAACCTCAATCTAATATTGTGCTATCACCTTTGCCAATACACCCATACTTACGAATATTGTATTGGTGAAGCTCTTTATACAGTAGCAAGTCCTGCTATATCAGAGAAAGCTTACGGTTCTTTATAATGTTATTTACCCTATTCAAAGCTTATAGTGCTATATCGGGGACACTGGTAACTACGCTTGGCGGTTTCCTTAGATTTGAAACGTTGTAACTTAGCACGACTCTTGAAGAAGTTGCTAAAAGCAGTATGAACTTTAAGCAGGAGACTCAGTAAAAATGGGCTGTTGACCCTCTTCAACCAGAAAAAATCAGCTATTTTCTCTTTCTTGACTAAAGAGCTTGTGCTTAGTTTGGGTAAACGCGGTATTTGTAGGCTTTAGACTTGGCTTGTGAGCAGTATAGAATATGGAAATAATCTAGCACTGCTTCTATATGTCATCGATTATAAGCAGTCGACTAAAATCCTATTATCACTGTATTTGTCAGCTAAACTACCGTTTTGTTAGTGCTAGTCACATTGTTAGTGTTAGTCACAAAATACCGCAGAAAATGTTTAACTGGTGATATGCGCGATAGGCTAAAACAAATCTTGACCCATTGATGAGGAGTAAGTTTACAAAGCATTTATTCTAGCTTCACTGGGAACAGGTTTTATGAGCTAGGGTATATTGTTTAGTAAATATTGGTAGCGATACGATTAATACTATTGGGTAGTATATCGAAAAAAAACGCCCTGATTAGGTTGCCTATTTTCACATCTCTACCTAAATTATAAACTATAGGTAGAGATGTAAGCACCATAATATAAAATTGCTCGTATTCAGCCGGATTTATAATAAACAAGATAAGCTATTGGCGACTTGGTATCTACTCATCAGCATGCAAGACGCTCAAATACATGCACACGATGTGAGTCAATGCTATTACTGACACTGGCAAATCGAAGTCTCACTTGAATTGCTTAAAAGTACAGGTCAGCATTTAGAGGATTGGTTATAGCAAAATGGCTGGACTATTCCAGTGGCTTAACTTTAATGAGCTTGTGAATCACTACCCCCCTACTATACGAATATACTTTGCTGAGACTACTATAAAACTTATATAGATACCTATGGCTAAGTGGCAGGATTTTACAGAGCCCTACGATAAAATTATAAAGCCATTAAATAGAGAGAAATTATGTTCCAGCTTTTACCATTATTTTTGGCTTACATCATGTTTGCCTTAGGTTTACAAACCCAACTTTCTGACTTTAGACAGGTCTTAGTACAACCCAAAGCACTAGTAGTAGGTTTGGCGATGCAGCTGCTGTTAGTGCCCCTTGTGGCCTATGTATTGGTCAGCTTGTTCGATGTACCCAGTCAGCTTGGCTTCGGCATTATGCTACTTAGTATTTGTGCCGGCGGTATCACCAGTAATATGATGAGCTGGTACGCTGGGGGCAAGATAGCCTTATCTATTGCGCTTACCGCTATTACCAGTATGATAGCCATCTTAACCGTACCGCTGTGGGTTCAGTTTTTATACCCAATGTTTTTTAATGCTTTGCCAGTAGATTTTTCTATTACTTCTCTATCGCTGCGAGTATTACTGATAACTACCGTACCTGTGTTGCTAGGTATTGCCGCTCGTCATTATTTCACCGCTTTTGTCACTAAATACCAAAACCGATTACAACAGGTGGCAAATATATTATTTGGCTTAATGGTAATAGGTGCCACTATTAGCGATTGGGACCTGCTAATGTCTCAAATTACGGACATTGGTATTTTGGTTTTACTGATGGCTTTTTTGCTTCTGAGTTTGAGTTTATTACTATCGAATTTATTCAAACTTGATTCGGCCGAGCGTAAGACCTTAGCTATCGAAGTCAGCTTACAAAATGGGGCTATGGGCATTGCACTAGCCAGCTTGCTAAGTCAGTCTGATAAGCTTTCAGCGTTTGCCCTTCCCTCAGCCATTTATGGGGTATTGATGAATTTTGTGGTGTTGCCTTTTGTTTTTTATCACGCTTATCAGCGTCGTCAACAAAGCGCTCAACAAAAATTGCAGCAACGCTAAGCACTATTAATATCAGTAGCGATGTAAGGGATATTCCCATTGCATACTAATGCAACTAAATAACAAGACAAAAAAGATAAAAAAACTAAACCTTCACATAAGCTGCCTAAAAAAATAAAAGTAATATTTAGCTGATAACGGTATTAGTGAAGATAAACGATGTCTGTTACTCAGAAAATTACTGCTGATGTTGCTTATGACGTTGCACCATATATTTGCCAAGTAGTGGTAAGCAGAACGCTGGGAGTTGAAAAGCACCCAATAACGGTAAAAACAGGGTACCCATAAAAGGAACAGTGATGGTGTAAGCCAATAACACATTGCGTCCACCACATACTATCGCTGCGACGATAGCATTTTCATAGCCAAAACGTCGATATACAAAATAAGCGCTGAAATAAAAGAACAACGCCAACACAGAGCTAAGCATTAGTAAGGAAAACGCTTGCCATGGATCGTTATCAAATGTCTCACGAAACCCGGCCATTAATCCCAGTGGAAATAGCAGCAGCAGTAAAATATTAAACTGCCCAATCTTGGGATAATAGCGAGACAAAACAGCAGGGGCAATGAAGCGGCGTGCCAGCACCGCAAGTACCATGGGCATAATGATATACACCACCAAGCGTTGGACATAAGTGACCAAATCTAAATGAGCGTTCTTATCGCCCAATAACCACAATACGCCCAATAAGGTGCAAGGCATAACCAACGTAGCAGAAATCGTTTTTGCCATGGCCAGCTGTGCATCAAAGCCCACGGCATTGACCAGTGCCCCACTCCCGAACAAAGGCGCGGTGGCACCAAGCCCTGCAATCGCCAACAGCAAGTCGCCACGGACACCGAGCGCATAACTGATTAATACTAAAATTAGGCTCATGCCCGCACTTTGTAGCACTGCAAAGCCCCAGACATAGCGTGTCGCAATACGCTTTAACAGCGCATATTGATCAATCCCCAATAAGGTAAAAAACATTAGGAAAAACAGCACTTCAGGCAAATAGGCCAATACTGCATTGGATAAGTCTGGAAAAATAAAGCCCACAACGGCGCAAAGTGGCATAATTAACGTACTATGACGCGCTATAAAACGAAGCATGGCGTTTCCTAAAACTTAATTTAAACTAACGCTTATTTAGACTTCCATCTATGTTATGCAAGGCAAAAAGCCATAGTGTCTAAACAACCCCTATTTTTCAGACCCTACGTTATACAATGATTCTGCATAAGTTACAAATATAATAGTATTTGCTATTCGAAATTTTGATTAGACATAGAAGATAGAACAACGTTGAAATCGGAGTCAGTTCACTTAAACCATCGCCATTTGCGGTACAATAAGCTTTATTTAATAAAAAACCAATAGTAACTATTATGGCTAAATTACCCTTAAATAAACCCAACCTTGCAGCCTGCCCTATTGCCCGCAGTATTGCTGTGTTTGGTGATGCGTGGTCTATGCTTATTTTACGAGATGCCCATATGGGTCTTACTCGCTTTGACGAATTTCGCACCAGTTTGGGTATTGCGCCATCAGTACTTACCAAGCGCTTGGCCACCTTAGTTGAAGAAGGGTTGTTTGAAAAAAGATATTATTCTGAACATCCCCCACGTGAGGAGTATCTACTGACACCAGCAGGGCAAGAGATATTGCCTATATTATTTATGCTAGGCGATTGGAGTCGCAGACATAAGCCTTATGATGATCCGTCACTTATGCCCGCTTTTATAGATACAGAAACAGGCGCTGAGATAGAGCCTATCGTCATTGATAAAAATACAGGGATAGAAATTGGCAAACGTGCGATACACCGAAAAAGAAGGGTTTAGTGTAAAGAAAGTTTCAGCCGCCTTAACTATTAACACCCATAATGCGCGGATCAATACCATATTGCTCAGGCACACCCAAATGCTCGCGTAGAGTCGTTCCCTCATAATCAAGATGAAACAATCCACGATCTTGAAGGATCGGCACCACACCATCTACAAAGTCATCTAATCCGTCATGATAAGCATCAGGGATAACCCAGAAACCATCACAGGCTTCAGCTTCAAACCATTCCTGCATATGATCCGCTACCTCAGTCACTGTTCCAGCAACCACTGGTTGATAATCGATTACCCCATGAGCCAGAATGTCACGGACGCTCCACCCTTCATGGGCAATTTCCAATGCTCTTATTGCACGTGTATCACCTCCCATAGCTCGAGCTTGTGACAGCTGATCAGGTGAAAGCGGTTGATCC
Source organism: Psychrobacter sp. UBA3962 (assembly GCF_002385225.1). Classification (GTDB taxonomy): domain Bacteria; phylum Pseudomonadota; class Gammaproteobacteria; order Pseudomonadales; family Moraxellaceae; genus Psychrobacter. The sequence continues at coordinate 7,272 of NZ_DGDC01000031.1, forward strand.
AAATCATTCATGTCCAATCTCACCCCCAGCATATGTTGCAAATACCCAGCACGTTGATCCAGTGTCTTTCCGACCAGCTTAATACGACGGTCGAGTGCCTCGCGCTTATTATTTGCAATACTGGTAATTAGACCGGCAAAAAACTTAAATTCGTCAGGGTTACGTCCAGACTTCTCCACAGCATTACGAAAGGCGGCACGCTGTTTGCGAGCATCATCAATGGTATAAGCTGCGCCAATAAAACCACTAGCATAGCGGCCTGCAATGTCTAGTGAGTTGGGGCTAGCAACTCCAGCATGAAAGATTACGGGTTGACCTTGTTCAGAGGGCGGGATATATAACGGTCCCCGTGATGCCACATAATCCCCACCTAGATTGATTGGAGCGACTTGGTCGGCTTTAGCGTATTCACCAGTTTCCTGATTGGTCACCCAAGCATCTTTTCCCCAGCTCCCCCACAAGGCCTGAATAATCTGAATCATCTCATGTGCTCGTTTATAACGCTCCTGACTCGAAGGAATGCGTTGGCCATAATTGGCAGCGACATCATCGCTAGCTGACGTCACAGCATTCCAGCCGGTTCTTCCATGATTCATGATATCTAGCGCTTTGAACTGACGCGCCAGATTAAAGGCTTCATTAAAAGTAGTCGAGCCAGTAGCGACCATACCAATTCTTTTGGTCTCCCGTGACACAGCGGCCAGTGTCATCATTACGTCGAGGTTGAACCCTGATGGCTCATGATTCAGATCGCCTGTGATAGTGTAAGGTCCATCGGGCAAAAATAGGAACTGAAATTTGCCACGTTCAGCTGCCTGTGCCTGTTTGACTTTGGCATCATAGCTAGTATAGGCTCGGGGATCAGTGCCGGGCATACGCCATGCATCAGCAGTCGCACCATGACCATTGCCTAAATGCATGCCGAGAATCATTTGACGTTTCATTTTTTGAACTCCTAATTTAGCTTAAAGTAGATTATCGATCTATCCATATTTCCGTAAAATCTGACCGATAACTCAGTGCATCTGATGCTGATAATCCGCATTTTCTTCCGTTACGATATATAACTACATTTATCGCAAGTATCTTGTATCAAAACTTTGTAAAGGTTAATGAGTGGCAGGCCAAGCAAGGTCATTAAGGGTATCTTTTAAGTCCATAGCACCTTTCTGATCGAGCTTACACGCACTTCTTATTTGCCCGCTAATAGCTAGTACATCATCTCTTAGCGCCTCACCTGCTGAAGTGAGATTTATTAAGACGCGACGCTCATCTTCCACATCACGTGCTCGCGTCACTTTACCAGCAATTTCAAGTCGCTTAAGGATAGGCGTAATGGTGCCCGTTTCCATATTTAATCTGGTACCAAGATCCCCTACTGTACGCGGCGTTCCAGCAAATAATTCGAGCATGACTAAGTATTGTGAAAATGTCAGCCCAAGTGGCTTAAGAAAGGGTTTGTGAAGCTGCATCATACGATTGGCAGCGCCATACAAGGCGAAGGATAACTCATTACTAACCCCCATAGGATGAGGCGATAATGACTTATCTTCTAGTTCTGTAATAGATTTTTTCATGATGCTCCATATATAAAATTAATCGTCAAAATAATAGATTCACATCTGTGGGACTTATCGTCTGAACACTATAAATTGGAAAGCTATACTATGCAGTGCTCTATAAATAACATGCGCTATTATATAGTGCACTATATAATAGCACAATATAATATTTAGAGTCATGCATCACCGCCATTCTATAATCAAGCTCCACTTCAGAGCGAACTGTTGAATCAATATAAATATGTCTCATCACGCTAATAGCAAATCTTTCTATATACCTAGCAGATAATCGATTAATACTAAAATTAGGCGTCTACCCGTACTTTGAAGCTCTGGAAATATTGAAAATATTTATTTCAGTATAGTAACTATCTTTTTAGTAGTAACATGCATATTTTTATATTATTATCTTGTTATGAAACATGCTCTGACTTTCCAAGTTTTACTTGCGCGATGTGGGCTATTGAACTCCCTTACTATCCTCAATTTTAGGTAGCATATTATGCGAGCCGCTTATATAAGCCATTACGGCAATCTTGATCAAATTCAACTTGGCGACCAACCTGCACCACTCATTCAGAGTGATGAGGTTTTAATTAAAGTACATGCAGTCAGTATTAATCCATTGGATTTGCGCATGGTCGAAGGCGAATTTAAAGCAGTTATACCAGTAGAATTTCCTTTCATCTTAGGCAATGATTTGGCAGGAATTATTGTTAAAGTGGGTGCAAATGTTCGCAAATTTAAAGTGGGCGATGAGATTTTTGCTAAGACCGATAAGCAAGGTTCTTTCGCTGAATATACAACGCTTAAAGAAACTTCAATTGCGCTGAAACCTAAGAATATTTCTATGACGCAAGCTGCTGCTCTACCTTTAGTTGCGCTAACAGCCTGGCAGGCCCTAATAGAAATAGCCCAGTTGAAACGTGGTCAAAAAATCCTAATTCATGCCGGTTCTGGGGGTGTGGGTTCTATAGCCATTCAACTTGCTAAACATTTAGGGGCCTACGTCGCTACAACGGCAAGTGCCAAGAATGCCAATTGGCTGGCAGACTTAGGGGCAGACCTCGTCATCGACTATAAAAAGACTAATTTTACTGATGAGCTGGTAAATTATGACGTGGTATTTGATACACAAGGGGGCGATACTTTAGAACAATCGCTACAAGTTCTAAAGGCTGGCGGTATCGTCGTGAGTATAGCTGGACAACCCGACAAAAACATGGCGAAAGCGATCGATGCAAACTGGCTTATGAGTAAAATTATTCCCCTACTCAGCTTACCTATTAGAGTTAAAGCCAAAAAACAAGGCATCCGCTATCACTTTTTATTTATGCAGCCAAATGGCGAGCAATTGACTCGTATTGCTGAACTCGTAGAAGCAGAAGAAATTGTTCCTGTACTGGATCAAATTTATGACTTTAGCGACTTTGAGAAGGCGATTAGTCACGTAGATAGCGGTCATAGCAAAGGTAAAGTAGTGGTAAATTTACTGTAGTGTTTCACTAAAATTAATCTACAAAACATACCTATGGAAGACGTCCTTTAGAATAAGGACCAGTTTTTATTGAAACTGTTAACTAAAAATAAAACGGATACTATGTACTATGCAAACATTCGAACGTACGATCACTTTAGAAAGTAAAAAAGCCCGCTATTACGACCTGTCTGGTTTGATTAATAATGATGAAACTACCAAACTTCCTGCTGCACATTTTTATGGGGGTAATGGCTTTACTACGGGGGTCTATTTACCTTTATTGACCAAACTCAGTGAGCAATTTACTATCACCAGTCTTGCCTTACGAGGCTATTGGCATGACTTGCCTTCAGTGAAGAAACTCACCCGCGAAGAAGATGCCGATATCTTGATTGATTTTTTGGAGAAAACACAAGATAATACCAATTCCACAA
>NZ_DGDC01000045.1 GCF_002385225.1 Psychrobacter sp. UBA3962
ATTTTTTAGAATTGGTATAAAAACTATTCGGTTAAAAAGGGCAAAAATTTATGCTTCCCAAATCTGCAAACTCTGCTTCTGTCTTTGAACTTTCTGCGTCTGCAGTACAGGATTCTCATGGTCATTATTTAGCCGATATCGAAGGTATTGAAGCGGCTAAAACAGAAGACTTTTACTACATGAATTTGGCGGTAGAAGAGGCCAAAAAAGGGCTGTATACCACTCGGCCGAATCCCGCAGTAGGCTGCGTTATAGTTAAGAGGGGCTTAATTATAGGATCTGGTTTTCACCCCAAAGCAGGACAGCCTCATGCAGAAGTATTCGCTTTAAGAAATTCTATACAATCAGTGGTAGGGGCAACGGCTTATGTGACCTTAGAACCTTGTAGCCATACTGGAAAAACCCCACCTTGTGCCGAAGCACTAATAAGCTCTGGAGTGAATAGAGTAGTGATAGCAGGCTTAGATCCTAACCCCAAAGTAGCGGGTCGAGGCGTGACTATGCTATTAGAGGCGGGTATAAGCGTAACGGTAGGGGTCTGTACTGAGCAGGCAGAGCAGCTGAATTTGGGCTTTTTGAAATCTATGCGTCATAAGATGCCTTATGTCAGACTAAAGATTGCCAGTAGCTTAGATGGTAGAACAGCAATGGCCTCTGGAGAGTCTAAGTGGATCACGGGCCCAGCAGCGCGTGAAGATGTACAGAAGCTGCGGGCCTTAAGCGGCGCTATTATCACTGGCAGCCAGACCGTTATTGAGGACAATCCCAGCCTAAATGTACGCTCGAATCAGTTGGGTGTACCGGCAGATAGCGTGCCACAGCCAAGAATTGTAGTCCTAGATAGAAGACAAAGACTCGATAAAGCACAGTATAAGATCTTTGAGACGCCAGATACTCTATTGTGGACTGAATCGGACCTAACTGAATTATTACATAAGCTGGTTACTGAGTATCAAATACATGATGTACTTGTTGAAGCGGGCTCTCAAGTCTCTGGAAGCTTTATTGAAGCCGGTTTAGTGGATGAGTTGATAGTGTATCAAGCCCCTTGCGTATTGGGTCACAGTGCTAAACCCATGCTTACAGTTGATATTGAAAAGCTAAGCTGTCAGCGCCGTTTTCAATTAATAGACTGTGCTCAGATTGGCACAGATCTTAAACTCGTTTATAAAGCAAATTAAGCTTGTTATTTAGTCAACTTTTATCGAGTATTTCTCAATTTGGGTTTTAAGTAGTTAATGAGTCTATTCTAAAAGTAGGTGTCACAAGTGTTAAGAGGTATGTGGAGGTTTTTAAAGTTATCCACAGTTTTAAAATTTTATCCCCGCAATAATTTACGGTTTATCGATGTTCCACATGGAACTGTGGATTACTTATGTTTCACATGGAACTGGTTTAAAGGTGTTATTCACTGAAAGTTATGAAAATAAAGGGTTCCACGTGGAACTGTGAGTAAGGTGGCTAAATTTTTAGTTTTAAATAAGGTTGTGGATAACTATAGAGCCAACCCCCTTTATCTGCATTTTAAGCAGCGGTTTTAAAAAGTTATCCACAATTGGTTTTTATTTTATTTATCTGGGTTTGGGTGTTTATCATCGTCCAATGTCATTTAGTTGTGGAACGTTTTTATTTAAAGAAAATAAGTTGGAGTAGGTATGTTTACAGGTATTATCGAAAGTACAGGTACTTTAAAATCTATTACGGAAGTGGGCGGTGATGTGCGTCTAGTTATTGAATCCGATAATTTGGACTTTAGTGATGTCAAGCTAGGTGACTCTATCGCCAGTAATGGTATTTGCTTAACTGTGGTTAATATAGATGACAACAGTTATGCAGTTGATGTTTCACGTGAAACTCTGGCTAAAACCGCCATGGGTAATTGGCAACAAGGCGATACCTTGAATTTAGAAAAAGCCATGTTACCAACCACTCGCTTTGGAGGTCACATGGTATCGGGTCATGTGGATGGGGTAGGCATCATTGAGGTAATGACTGAAGATGCGCGTTCTATTTATATAGAAATCTCAATTCCTGAGGCATTAAAAAAATACGCAGCAACCAAGGGCTCAATTACCGTAGATGGGATTAGCTTGACCACTAACCTGGTTAAAGACAATATTGTTTGCTTAAATATCATTCCACATACCGCTGAGGTGACCAATATTGGTCGTCACTGGAAAGTGGGTGGTCCAGTGAATATCGAAGTGGATTTGATTGCGCGTTATCTTGAGCGTTTGACGAGTGTAGGTGCTGAATAAGTCAGCCTTGGTAATATAAACCATTATAAATCGCTACGGTCTGTGAATGATTTTATCTGTTATTAATAGGTTGGCGCCCCTGAAAGCCCTTCTTACAGCTAAGGAGGGCTTTTTTAATGGTTAATAATTGATTGGTTTTTGAGGCTGATTTTCTGGATAAGAGGTTAAGCGAACACGATTTACACCAATCAATGTAAGCCACGCTTTGCAGATAGTTTTTAGTTTAGTGAAAGGCTACCCTAGGTTTCATGGCAGGAAGATCATAATTTCACTATAATGAAACAAAGGTTGGGCTAAGCTTAGATTATCTGCTATCCCACTTAACTTTATTATCTATATATCGAATAAAAATTATGAGTATTGAAAATCAGTCTTCTTCTAAACAACGTGTTATTTTCGCCGGTACTCCGGAATTTGCAGCTATTAGCCTAAAAGCCCTTATTGAACAGCAACAGGCGCTCAATATTGAGATTGTTGCCGTGTACACTCAGCCAGATCGTAAAGCAGGTCGCGGTCAGAAGCTAACAGCTTCTCCAGTAAAGCAATTGGCGCTTGAGCATAATCTGCCGGTTGAACAGCCGCTCACTTTTAAAAAGTCGGTGGAGGAGGGGCAAGCCGCTCGTGAAACCCTAGCGAATTATCAGCCAGACATTATGGTAGTGGCCGCTTACGGTCTTATATTGCCAATAGGGGTGTTACAGACCCCAACGCATGGTTGCTTAAATATTCATGCTTCGTTATTACCCCGTTGGCGTGGTGCTGCCCCGATTCATCGTGCGTTACTGGCTGGTGATGAGCGTACAGGCATCACCATTATGCAGATGGATAAAGGTTTAGACACTGGCGATATGCTTTATAAATTAGCGTATGACATCGCTGCTGACGAAACTACGGCAAGTTTGCATGACAAAATGGCAGAACTGGGCGCTGAGGCCATTACTACTGTATTAAAAGATTTGCCTAGCTATCAGGCTAAGGCTGAAAAGCAAGACGATAGTCTGGCCAATTATGCTGAAAAATTAAGCAAGTCTGAGGGTGAAATTGACTGGACTCAATCGGCTGAAATGATTGAGCGTCAAATACGAGGTATGCATCCCTATCCTGGCGCCTACACCTTCTTGGCAGATCCAGAGGGTAAAAGTGAGCCGAAGCGAGTTAAGGTGCTGGCTGCATTAGCAGTGAATCCGTCACAAACCACAGTAGCACAGCCTGGTACAGTAATAAGTGTTGGCAAGAACGCCATTTTAGTCGCTTGTGGTCAATTAAATAACGATTCTAATGCCGAAGGTACCACATTACGTTTGACTCAACTGCAGTTCGCGGGCAGCAAGCCAGTGACCGCTGAGCAGGTGTGTCATGGCAATCAGCTGGATGATGGCGATAAATTTGTTGCCGCAGCCGAGTAGCTTTTATATATAGTTTTTTAGCTAGGCTATTAGCTTATAAAATCCTTATATTACTGAACTTACCTAGCATGAGATGAACAATATGACCGTTAATCACTTTTGCATCGTCTGAAGATAAAGCCAGTCGATACAAAAAAGATTACCAGTCCCTTGTAAACATTGAAAACCCTATAGTTACGTCAGTTCAGTTATATTAGCCAAGCCCGTATAAAGGCAAGAAAAAAAGTTTTATAGAAATAAAAGCCATAAGTTTTAAACCAACCCATCAAACTAACCATATACCGTCATTATTAGGCATTCATTTAAATGAGCAACAAACCAAGTAACACTACTCCAAATAAAACCCAAAACAAAAACGTCCGTGTCGCGGTGATTAATACCTTGTTATCTATTCAACAAGGGCAGTCACTTAGCAGCCTGCTAGATCCTTTATTAAACAGTTTAAATGGCGATGACAAAGGGTTTGCTCATGCTTTATTGCTGACGACTTTGCGTCATTGGCATGCGACTGCACGCCTATTAGACAGTTTAGCGGACAATCCGATTGATGAGTTGGAAGTTCGCACTACCATTCAGCTGGGCATCACTCAGCTGCTCTATCTTAATGTTGCTGACCATGCCGCCATTCATGAAACGGTAGAGGCAGTGAAGCACATTGATTATGCTCGCGCTTCAGGGTTGGTCAATGCGGTGCTGCGTAAAGTGGCCAACAATCCCAATAAGTTTCGTAAAAAAGCCAACAGAAACCACAGCCTGCCTAATTGGCTAGCTCAGCAGTTGAAAGCGGATTGGCGAGAGCATTATGATGAGCTGACTCAAAGTTTGCGTCAGTCTGCTCCAATGTTTTTGCGGGTGAATGGTCTGCAAAGTGACAGTGAAAGTTATTTATCACAGTTGGCTGAAGCAGAAATAGACGCAGAATTGGTGTCGCTTGAAACCTCAATAAAAACGGGCGATGCGGATGAGTCGGTTGAAATTAAACAGCAATTAATAGAGCTGATCGACAGTGTGCCGGTCAGTCGTTTACCCGAATTCGAAGAGGGCATTGCTAGCGTACAAGATGCACATGCTCAGTTGGCGGCCCCGATCATTCAGTCTTTATTAGAAAATAAGTTAGCAAACCGCGAAGGGTCTGACTCAATCCGTTTATTGGATGCCTGTGCAGCACCGGGCGGCAAATTGGCACATTGGCTTGAATTATTGGGCGTACAAGAATCTGAGCAAACTGGATTGTTTCACGTGAAACAGGCTGAGGGTCAAGATAATCCTATAAGCAAAGTTGAGCTGACGGCTATTGATAACGAAGCACCACGTATTACTCGTATTTTTGAGAACTTAGAGCGTTTACAGCTTCCAATGCCTATTGTGAACAGCAAACTACATTTGGATATTGAGTGCGTTGATGCCACCAGTTGGCAAGCTCAACCAGACAATATAGACGCTGATTCAGGATTCGATGCGATATTGTTGGATGCCCCTTGTACTGCAACCGGGGTTATTCGCCGTCATCCCGATATTACCTTACTGCGTACTGAGGAAGATGTGCAACATACCGCGCAGTTACAAGAGCAAATCTTGGATAACTTGTGGCCACAGCTAAAAGTAGGGGGCTATCTCTTATACGTTACTTGCTCGATACTAAAGCAAGAAAACGTGGAGCAGATGCAAGCGTTTCTAAAACGTCATAAAGATGCAGTGGCCGTAGCATTTGATAACCGACAGACCAACTGGGGCATCGAGCAAGCGGTGGGTCGTCAGTGTTTGCCGGTTTATAAAATGACTGAAGCCTTAGAGCCGATAGCTGTGGATCAGGATATCGAGCAACAAACCACTGTACCAGCTGCTGGTGGCGATGGTTTTTATTATGCAGTGCTGAGAAAAGTGTCTACTTAAAATGAACTAAACCCCAGAAGTTGGACTCAACTTATGGGGTTTTTTATAGAGCTAATGACGCTAAGCTATGGCCGATTAGCTAAAATATTTGCTTATCCCTGACTCTAATACTTCTTTGATCTTGCCTTTTAACGGTTTGGCTAAAAAGCCTAATTTTGCTTCAAATCGTAATTTATTGGCATCCAAAGTGGCTTTGCCATCAATACCTTTACGGCTGATGGTGACCTTATCTTCATTCTCGCCTTCCACATAGGTGGCATCAAGACCAAACTTTTCTTTGGAACTCTCAAGCCACTTTTTAGCTTGCTCACGGGCTTTGCTAAATTCTAAATTGTGTTCTTTTTCGATTTCAATATCTGCCATGGTGCTATTCCTTTGTTATAAGTTATTGGATGATTAAATGAATCTCTAGACTGACTATTATTAGTCAGACGTAGTAAAGTAGTTATATCATTAAATGGTATGACTAACAAATGAGTTGTGTAGTGTGGCTGATAGCTTTAAGTGACCACTCTTTAAGTTTATAAAAGGTCAGTGAACTGCAAAACTGAGGTTTAAAATCACTTCAAAAACCAATAAGCCGTTTATTTGATATGGCTTATATTTAAAAATATGCTACTCTTTTTATACTATAACTTTATATGATTCTTTGACAGGACAAGACATGAAATATATCAGTACCCGTGGTCAAACCGAGCCGATGGACTTTAGCGATGTGTTGTTGATGGGTTTAGCCCCTGACGGCGGTTTGATGCTACCAGAGAGCTATCCGCAAATTGATTCGGCTACCCTAAACGAGTGGCGTAAGCTGAGCTATCCACAGCTAGCATTTGAAATCATGCGCCTGTTTGCCACCGATATTGATGAAGCGGATTTAAAAGACATTATCAATCGTACTTATACCAAAGAAATTTTTGGTAGCGATGAGATTGTACCCGTACGCCAATTAAAAGATGATTTGTATATTTTAGGCTTATCAAATGGCCCAACGTTGGCCTTTAAAGATGTGGCGATGCAGTTTTTGGGTAATGCCTTTGAGTATGTGTTAAAGAAAAAAGGCAAACGCTTAACTATTATTGGCGCCACCAGTGGGGATACCGGTAGTGCAGCCGAATATGCCTTACGTGGTAAAGACAACATCGAAGTATTTATGATGTCACCGCATGGCAAAATGAGTGAATTTCAGCGTGCACAAATGTACAGCTTAACCGATGCCAATATTCACAATATCGCCATCAAAGGCATGTTTGATGATTGTCAGGATATCGTTAAAGCACTACAACAAGATGCTGATTTTAAAGCCAAATATAGCTTAGGTACGGTTAACTCAATCAATTGGGGTCGTATCCTAGCGCAGATTGTGTATTATTTTAAAGGTTACTTTGCTGCCACTGAAAATAACGATGAAAAAGTGAGCTTCTGTGTGCCCTCAGGTAACTTTGGTAACATCTGTGCTGGTCACATTGCCCGTGAAATGGGTCTGCCAATTGAGCGCTTAATCGTTGCTACTAATGAAAACGACGTGTTAAATGATTTCTTTAACCAAGGTGTTTACACTCCGCGTCCAGCTGATAAAACTTATGTGACTTCTAGTCCATCGATGGACATCTCAAAAGCGTCAAACTTTGAGCGTTTCGTATACCTATTGCTTGATAAAGACAGTAAGCGAGTAAATGAGCTGTTTGATGGAGTCAAGGCAGGTAAAGGTTTTGACTTATCAGACGTATTAGACGCAGTCAACAACCGTTATGGCTTCGCTGCGGGTAAATCAACGCATCAAGATAGATTAAATACCATCAAAGCGGTATACGAAAACTATAACGACTTGATTGATCCTCATACGGCCGATGGGGTGAAAGTAGCGCAAGAGTTACAAAAAGAGGGTGAGGTAATCATCTGTGCTGAGACCGCATTACCGGTTAAGTTCTCAGAGACCATCTTTGAAGCTGTGGGTGAGATTGAAATTGAGCGTCCTGAGCACACCAAGGGCTTAGAGTCATTAGAGCAACATGTGACTGTGTTGGATAATGACGCCAGTTTGGTTGCTAATGAGATCAAAGCGGTGGTTTCGCCTATTTAACGGGCTAGGGTAAGTTAATTGGCTAAGATAGGAGCTGTTTAAATATTTAGCTTTATTTTTACCTTTATCTTTATCTTTTAGCTTAATTTAGACCCGTTTGATTTAAAAAACCAGCAACTTTGAGTTGCTGGTTTTTTTATTTATCGCTTATAAGTTTGATTTATTAGATAGATTAACTGCTTTATTAGTTAATATTTACTTTATACTGTTAGGAGAGTTGGGCAAATTAAGCCACCTGTTTGATATAAATTCATTATTTAAGGCGGCTTTATGCCCACAGCTGTACAGCTTGAAGACACTGTTAAAAAAGACTCAGAGATAAAATCGAGCCTAACTGAAGAGCAGCGTGCCAGTTTGCTGTTATGGCAACGGGTAAACACCTCCTTGTCTGCCTATTATAAACTGGTCACTCATTTTGAGACGGCCCAATCGGCACTGCAAGCAGGTATGAGTCAGTGGCAAAATTTAGGCATTCATAAAAAGCATCTTCAGCGCCATAAGCAAGCCAGTGCTGATGAAGATACGCAGTTTATCACTCAGCTTGAGCAGCGTATGGCAGCTGGTGAGTTCCAGATGTTGTTTCAGCAAGATGTAGACTATCCACAGCAGCTTTTAGGCTTGTTTGATCCGCCACCCTTGTTATTTTATCGGGGTAATAAGCAGCGCTTGAATCAAGCACAGATTGCCATTGTCGGTAGTCGTAAGCCGACAAAAAAGGCGCAGCGTTTTACCTTTGATATGGCACAGTATCTGGCAAAATCCGGCTTTATTATTTGTAGTGGTTTGGCTCAGGGTGTGGATGCTCAAGCACATTTGGGGGCGTTATCTCAGCCTGCTGAATATGCAGGGCGTAGTGTGGGTGTGATGGGTACCGGTATTGATGTGTGCTATCCCAAACAGCATCAGGCCTTATTTGAGCGGATGATTGGGGAGGGCGGCTGCATTATCAGTGAGCTTTTTCCTGGGACACCACCGCACAAGCATACTTTTCCTAGGCGCAATAGAGTTGTGGCTGGGCTTTGTTTGGGTACCGTTGTGACCGAAGCGGCCCTACAAAGTGGGTCATTGATTACCGCTCGGCTAACCTCAGAGCAAGGCAAACAGGTTTTTGTGCTGCCCAGTGATATCGATAATATTAATGCTCAAGGTTGCCATCATTTGATTCGTGAGGGCGCGACCTTGATCTATCATCCTGATCAAATCATGAGTGATTTATGTCATCAGCTGCTTGCCCCTGCAGTGATATCAGATGCCAAAGATGATTCAAGCGGTTATAACGAGCACTCAAGTCCGAACTCTTCTTTCTCTGATAGCGCCGCTACACCTAATGATAACGAGAATCTTATTCTAAAACCGCAGAAGTCTGTTACTATTTCTGAACACCTACAGCCTTTGTGGGTACATATCCAATTTGAGTTGCAGGATTTAGATGCGCTAATTGCCAAAACTAAACTAGATACCGCCACCTTATTAAGTCAGCTGATGGAGCTTGAATTAGGCGGGGCTATTTGTGAAGAGGGCGGTCGTTATCAGCGTCTTTAAATGTTCTTTCCTGTTTTTATTTTTCTTATTAATCTTTTTAAATATACCGTTTATAAACCGTCTATTGTGTCAACGAAGCTGTAAATTATGAATTCTACTATCGAGCCAAATGGTGCTATTACCACAAGTCCTGAGCAAGCTGCAAACTGGTTAAAGCAAGGTCAGCTTCTGGCTTATCCCACCGAAAGCGTTTGGGGTATTGGCTGTGATGCTTACAACCAAGTTGCCGTTGAGCAGATATTGGCCATAAAAAACAGGCCAAGCGAGAAGGGGATGATAGTAGTAACTGATAGTATTGAGCGCATTAAGCCGTTATTACAACAGTTACCACAACAGCGTCAGCAGCAAATCATAGCCAGTTGGTCGCAGCAAGCCAGTGATGAGATTGGCGCTAATAGCAGACAGGCACACACTTGGTTGTTGCCGCTAAAAGAGGCTCAATTTAAGAATCAAAGTAAGCCCGATGATAAAGGGATAGCTGAAGTGCCTTATTGGATTACTGGCAAACATGATTCGATTGCTATTCGGGTTATTGCTCATCCGTTAATCGTTCAGCTGTGTGAGCAAATGGTCAGCAGCACTAATCCCTATGGGCTTATTGTCTCAACCAGTTGTAACCCATCGGGAGAGACGCCCGCCAAGAGTTTTGAGCAGGCGTATGCTTATTTTGGACAGGATATAGCTTATCTACAAGGGGAAACCTTGGGGTATATTTTACCGAGTCAAATCAGTGATGCGTTAAGCGGGCAAGTTATTCGCTGATTTCAGCGGTTAATTTTCCCGCCCAGCTTGAGTCAAACAGCGCCAGAGCTTTACCACAGTCACAGAATTCCATTGCCGTTTATTTGATAACACAAGGATGAGATATGAATATTTTAATTAGTGGTGGTTCCGGCTTCATTGGTCAGGCCTTGAGCCGATATTTACAAGGTGACCTAAACACCTCAAATCACTCAAGCACTCAAAACACTAGTGCCAATATAACTTGGCTGACTCGAGATACCAATCAGCCACATCCTGATTCAGTCAGTTTGATGAGCTATGAGCAGCTGAAAACCACCGAAGCCACTTTTGATGTGATTATCAATCTGGCCGGAGCAGGGATAGCGGACAAGCGTTGGAGTGATGAGCGTAAACAGTTACTCATGCAAAGTCGGCTAAAACCCACCCAGGCTTTATTAGACTATATTGAGCGCATTGCAAATAAACCTAAGCTGTTATTAAGTGGCTCAGCGGTAGGGTGGTATGGGGCTCAAGGGGATAAGGTGTTGGATGAAACCAGTGGTTTTGTCGATGATTTTGCCCATCAGATCTGTGCCAGTTGGGAGGAGCAAGCCAGTCTTACCACCCAGTTTGGCGTCCCTGTTGCCATAGTGCGTACTGGTATTGTGATTCATCCTAAAGGGGGAATGATAGCCAAGTTGTTGACTCCTTTTAAAATGGGTGTGGGAGGTCAGTTGGGCAGTGGCGAGCAAATAATGAGCTGGATTAGCTTACAAGATTGGGTACGTGCAGCCATTCTCATTATTGAAGAGCAATTGAATCAAACTCCCAAGGCGGTTGAGAATGTGAGAATATATAATTTTACTTCTCCAACGCCAGTTTCTAATAAACAGTTTACTAAGCAGCTAGGTGATTGGTTAAATAGACCTACCCTGATGACTTTACCCGAATGGTTATTAAAACTAATGTTTGGGGAAATGGCCACTCTACTGATTGACGGACAAAAAGTCTTGCCGACTACTTTATTGGATTTAGGTTTTGAGTTTAAGCACGAGACCATACAGCAAGCGTTACAACAGCAAAGCTAGGTAAGGGTATTTAAAGTTTCACGTGGAACAAGCTATGGATATGGTTTTTTGTTCCACGTGAAACATAGAGGACAGTTTTTAATTAAATCGGCGGTTAGTAAAGCGATCAGTTAGTAACGAGTTAAGTTGTTTTTTCTTAGCTCGACACGAATGGCAAAAATAACCGCAGTAAGCGTGGCTACTAATAGCGATAAAATCGCCCCAGTAAAGATAGTATTAAGTAAGGCAAAGAAGAAAGGATGGTGGTTCTGATTGATACCTAGGTAATCATCGGTAATACCTACTGAAATAATGCCTGCCCACAGCTCGGGTGCAATTGGCCACCCAAATATCAAAAATATATGCAAAAACTGCAGACCGGCTTTAATGAACACACTACGACGTAGGGCATTGTGCAACTCGGTGTAGCCCCGCTTAAGTAAATAAGCATCGAGCGAGCCATATATCAGAATAAATATTGCAATACCCAGCAGCATCCCAGCAAAAGCTGACGGAATCGGATTCACTAGCAAACTGCCCCAAGTAAAGCTGGCTAAGGCATTAACTAATACCCAAAACCCCCAAAATAACCAATGATTCTTCATTTAGCGCTCCAGCCCTTAATCAATAACGTCCTCCACAATAATGTACCCGTATACTATTAATGTACTGAAAGGGTTTTACCGTCTGAGTCTTTAGGTAAGTCTGCTAGGCATACTATGCTTTCATTACTAATGCCACTGACCAAGAACTGATCTGAATCGGCAAAGTATTGCACTACTTCTATGGGCGTATACACCAGCTTTTGCGCCTGATCTACCACCCAGACGTAGCCTTTGATAGGGCTGTTTGGACGGGGTCTTTTTTTGGTCAATTCTTCAACATTGGCTTCATGAATAGCACTTCTCGGCAAACGAACCCCAAGCTCAATTTGACCATATTCAATACTCATTGACGCTTGCATCCCTGGTTTTAATAAGGCCTTGCTGTTCTCACCCGCTACCAGGGGTGCATGGACCAGCAAAGTATCCGATTTAGGATCTGGGGAAATATTACTGATTTGACCGGTAAACTCTTTTTGTAACTCATGAACGGTAAAATAAACGGGTTTACCAACGGAAAGCTGAGACTGAGTCGATAGCGGCAGCTTACCTATAAGCTGTAGCTTTTGTGGGTTGGCCACGGTAATCACCGGAGAGGAGGAGTTACTTTCCTCTGAGTCAAGCTTGCGCGCCTCTTCACTCTTATTGTTGCCATTGGTGTCTTCAGTATCTTTTGTTATAGAGCGATCTTCATTGGTTTCATTGGCCATAGAGACTTTGGTAATACTGCCACTAATGGGTGATTTTAAAACCAAAGTTACCGGCACTAGCTTCTCTTCTTGTTTAGAGGGGGTATCTGATGTCGAGTAAGAAGTGCTTTTAGTACCACTGATTTGCACCCCATCGACATATACTTCTAAAAACTTGTTGCTGATAAAAGGGAGCTTGCTTTCACTGATCTCACTTTCAATTTTGGCTAAAACCTGACCTTGTTCGACCTTATCGCCTTCTTTGACTTCAATAGAGGCAGACAACACAGGATAGGAAGTTGTCACGTCGACGTTATTAACAGGAATTAAAGCCC
This sequence comes from Psychrobacter sp. UBA3962, assembly GCF_002385225.1. Classification (GTDB taxonomy): domain Bacteria; phylum Pseudomonadota; class Gammaproteobacteria; order Pseudomonadales; family Moraxellaceae; genus Psychrobacter. The sequence goes on from NZ_DGDC01000045.1 coordinate 12,596, forward strand.
CCTCTAAGTTATAGCTAGGCTGATAACGCTCAGGTGTACTGGTTTGTACCAGTGAGTTATCAACTTTCACCTCATTTTCAAACACTTGGACCAGTGCCTCAGGATTAGAGGCAGAGTTTGAGTCACATCCGACTACGGCCAAGGTTGTTGCCATAGCAAAAATCATTGCTTTTAAATAACGTTTAGAAGACAAAGATTTATTATTGGCGTTATGAATCAAAGGCGATGACATGACTGAGGTCCTATAGTGGTCGAGAGATTAGTGGTCGAAGTCTAAAATAGTTATTGGGCTACGAAGCGAGTAAAAGTAATAAAAAATAATGATAAAAAAGCAAGTATATAGTGCATTTTAAGGCATCAACCCCATAAAGTTGTTAGTGGATTGTTTTAAGTTTGTGCTTAGGGCTTGAAATTTATCCCTATAACCTTTATCAACCACTAAGAATATAAAAAAAGTTCCTTAAAAAATACAAAATAAGGGCTTACCTATAAGTCACATAGTTAACCCCTATAATTTAACTTAGATAAGCAGTTTAATAATTTATAAAATTCACAGCTAAAATAAAGCTTTTATAACTCAAAATATAGAGCTTTATATCAAGCTACTTAAGCTACCAAGGAGATACCATGAGTAATAATGAAGAGAATAAGGCAGCCCCAGATCTTGAGCGTGATGCTGAGAGTTCAAATGTGGCTCATGACAATATTGACCGTTCAGAGACCGTTTTAGAACAAACTATGAATGAGTTTAATCCAGAAGTAAATGGCGATGAAACCATTGCTAATAATATTGATGTCGGTGTTTACGAAGAGCGTATTGCTCAACTAGAAGGTGAAGTTAAAGCGGCCAAAGAAGGTCAGGCCCGTGCCAATGCGGATGCTTATAATGCCCAAAAACGCATGGAACAAGAAACGGAAAAGAGCCGTAAATTTGCGCTTCAAAAGTTTGCTAAAGAGCTTTTAGAAGTGGTGGATAACTTAGAGCGCGCCATTGTTAGTGTGCAAGCCGACGATGATGCCGATGATGCTATCTTAGAGGGAGTAAAACTAACCCACAAATCATTCTTAACGGTGCTAAATAAGCATGGCGTTGAAGTGGTTGATCCGCAGCAAGAAGCTTTCAACCCTGAATTACACGAAGCAGTAGGTATCGATCCTAACGCCGCTGCAGATACCGTGGGTGAAGTGCTACAAAAAGGGTATACCTTAAATGGCCGTTTATTGCGTCCAGCCATGGTGAAAGTAGGTCAGTAACCTCTGATTAATCGGTCTAAAATTTTAGTGAAAAGTGGTATTAATTGGGCCAATGACACAAAAAAAGACAAAAAGTTATTAATTTTGCTTGATTTTGGCTTGAAAAATAGTAGCACTAAACCGATATATAGAGACAAGAAGCAAGGCTTACTTAGTGAAACCTTTAATAATAGACAGTAAGCCAAATGCTAACATTGAAATAAACACAAACAATAAATGATTTGGAGTTTTATATTATGGCTAAGACAATTGGTATTGATTTAGGTACAACCAACTCTTGTGTGGCAGTGATGGAAGGTGACAAAGTTAAAGTCATCGAGAACGCTGAAGGTACACGTACAACCCCTTCAATTATCGCTTATAAAGATGGCGAAATTCTAGTAGGTCAGTCTGCAAAACGTCAGGCAGTAACCAACCCAAACAACACTTTATATGCTATTAAGCGTCTTATCGGTCGCCGCTTTGATGATAAAGTAGTACAAAAAGACATCGGTATGGTGCCTTACAAAATCGTTAAAGCAGACAACGGTGATGCTTGGGTAGAAGTAAATGACAAAAAAATGGCGCCACCACAGATTTCTGCTGAAATCCTACAAAAAATGAAGAAAACAGCAGAAGACTACTTAGGCGAAAAAGTAACAGACGCGGTAGTAACTGTACCAGCTTACTTCAACGACTCTCAGCGCCAAGCTACTAAAGACGCAGGTAAAATCGCTGGTCTAAACGTTAAGCGTATTATTAACGAACCAACCGCTGCTGCATTGGCTTACGGTATGGATAAGAAAAAAGGCGATAGTACGGTTGCTGTCTATGACTTAGGTGGTGGTACTTTTGACGTATCAATCATTGAAATTGCAGACGTTGATGGCGAACAGCAATTTGAAGTTCTATCTACTAACGGTGACACATTCCTTGGTGGTGAAGACTTTGACTTAGCGTTAATCGACTTCTTAGTTGAAGAGTTCAAAAAAGAGCAAGACTTCAATCTAAAAGGCGATCCATTAGCGATGCAGCGTCTAAAAGAAGCTGCTGAAAAAGCTAAGATTGAGTTATCAAGTGCTCAAAGCACTGAAGTGAACTTACCTTACATCACAGCTGATGCAACAGGTCCTAAGCACTTAGTGGTAACTATCAGCCGCTCGAAGTTAGAAGCTTTAACTGAAGAACTAGTAAAACGCACTATTGATCCTTGTAAAGTAGCTCTAGAAGACGCAGGTCTAAAAGCTAGTGACATCGATGACGTTATCTTGGTAGGTGGTCAGACTCGTATGCCACTGGTACAAAAAACTGTGGAAGAGTTCTTCGGTAAAGAGCCACGTAAAGATGTGAACCCTGATGAAGCAGTAGCTGTTGGTGCAGCGATTCAAGGTGCGGTATTGTCAGGTGACAAAACTGACGTACTACTACTTGACGTAACCCCACTAACCCTAGGTATCGAAACTATGGGTGGTGTTATGACTGGTATTATTGAGAAAAACACCATGATTCCTACTAAGAAATCACAAGTGTTCTCAACTGCTGAAGACAACCAGCCTGCAGTAACCATTAAAGTGTTCCAAGGTGAGCGTAAAGTAGCTGCCCAAAACAAACTATTGGGCGAGTTTAACTTAACTGAAATTCCACCAGCACCACGTGGTATGCCGCAAATCGAAGTAACCTTTGACATTAACGCTGACGGTATCATGAATATCTCAGCGAAAGACAAAGGTACTGGTAAAGAGCAAAGCATCCAGATTAAAGCGGACTCTGGTCTGTCGGATGAAGAGATCGAGCAAATGGTACGTGACGCTGAAGCAAACGCTGCAGAAGACGAGAAGTTTGCAGCGCTAGCTCAAGTACGTAACGAAGCAGATGGTCGTATCCACGCTATCCAAAAAGCTCTAAAAGATGCTGAAGACAAAGTAACTGAAGAAGAGAAAACTTCAGTTGAAACGGCTATCAGTGAGTTAGAGTTAGCGGCTAAAGAAGATGACCATGATGACATCAAAGCCAAGCTTGAAGCACTAGATAACGCATTCTTACCAATTAGCCAGAAGATTTACGCAGCTGGTCAAGGTGCTGAAGGTGTAGATCCAACTCAAGCAGAAGGCGCACAAGCTGAAAACGCTGCCGATGATGATGTGGTTGACGCTGAGTTCACGGAAGTGAATGAAGACGACAAGAAGTAATAAGTAGTTATAATAATTAAACGGTTTATAGTTTAGTTATTACCAAAAAGACCGTGCTCTTGAGCACGGTCTTTTTTTTGTGGCCTGAAAAGTGAAAATAAGCTAAAAGGGGAAATCTTATAATTGCTCAATAAGGCGGTCACAATCCTCTACGCTAAGCTTGGCATTCATTACCAGTCGAATCCGTGCCGTACCCACTGGCACGGTAGGCGGACGAATGGGTAGGGTATAGAAGCCTGCTTGTTGTAATGCCTGAGCTTTTTGTACCGCACTGGCATTATCGCCTAAGATATAAGGAATAATAGGCGACTGATAGCTTACTTCTGAATCTGTGTGGATAGCCTGAGACACCCGAAGCGATACCTCTGCCAAATGATTACGTAAATTAGACAGTGACGGCATTTTGGCTAACACAAAGCGAGTCCAGCAATGAGTAATTGGCGGTAGGGCAGTACTGAAAATAAAAGAGCGCATTTGATTGATTAACCACTCTCGAATGGAGGCATCACAAATCACATAAGCCCCCATGGAAGCGAACGCTTTGCCAAAGGTACCCACTATATAGTCTATATCCTCAAGAGTTTGAGTTTCTTCAGCAAGCCCCAGTCCATTATGCCCCAGTACCCCAACGGCATGAGCCTCATCGACATAAAGTTCAATACGAGGATCACTGGCTTTAAGTTTTACCAATCCTTGTAGGTCAGCGCGGTCTCCATCCATACTAAAGATGCTTTCGGTGACCACAATAATGCGTTCAACTTCATCGGTGGCTTGCTCAATTAAAGCAGTCAAGTGCTCCATGTCATTATGGCGATAACGCTGATAGGTACAATGGGTGTGCTTACTGCCGATAAGACGCACCCCATCTATAAGGCTGGCATGAATTAAGGTATCGGTCAAAATGAGGGTGTTAACAGGCAACTTGGCCAGTGCTGGTAAGATGCCAATATTGGCATGATAGCCACTGTTCACTACCAACACAGCTTTATTAGACATTGAACTCTGCTTCTCAGGTAAAGCAAGACGATACCAGTCTAATAATTCTGCTTCTAGTAAGGGTAGCTGGCTGTGGTTGCCGGTCAATAATCGCGAAGAGGTAGATCCCATTTTGGGCAATACCGAGTCGGGCATCTGCTGTAAATAACTTAAAAACTGTGATTGCAGCTGGGTCTCATTGCCCAGTCCCAAATAATCATTACTAGAGATATTAAGTAAGCGCCGTTCATTGCAGATAATCCATTGATCCTGATGGGTAACTGGCGGCAGTTGTCGATATTGCTCTTTTGATTTTAGGGTGTCTAGTTGTTGAGCAACACTTAAACGGGTAGGTCCGGTCATAAACATCTATCCTTGAAGCCTTAATTTAATAAAAACAGCTGGTTTTACTGTAAATACAGCCAAAATCTTCCTGATATAAGCATACAGAGAGCCAATGAAAGTTAGTAATATATCGCTTTTATTGCAGAAAAAGCCACATGTAACAAATGTTTTCAAAAATAGGCGTTTGTAACTATATGCATAAAAAACAAGGGTAAAAAATAACTTCCGACCTATTAAACACCGACAGAGTATTAAAGCAACCTTGGTTATTATGGGTACATCGATAACAAGCAAGGTGATTTAAGAAAATTTAGCAACAACCCTGTTTCTATTTATTCTTATTAATAAGCTTGCATCGTTACCCATCCAATAGGAGAACAACAATGAAAACATTACAAAAAACTCTACTTGCTTTAGCTGCTGGCTCACTAATGACTGTAGGTGCACAAGCGGCTGTTAACTATGGCAACATGGCAGCACAACCTTACATTGGTGCTAAAGTAGGTCAATACGATCTTGATGGTGCTAAAGACAAAGGTACTTCATATGGTGTGTATGGTGGTGCTAAATTCACCCCTAACTTCGGTGTTGAAGCTGAATACTTAACCACCAGTGATGAAGACTTCACCAATGCAACTGAATACTCTGCTGATACCTATGGCTTGTATGCAACGGCTGACTATGCTTTCCCTAACACTGGCGGCTTATATGGTAAAGGTCGTTTAGGTGTGGCTAAAAACGAAGTTGATGTAAAAGGTAAAGTGACTGGTAACGACCTTACTTCAGGTTCTGAAACCGGTGTTGCTGGTGGTCTAGGTCTAGGTTTCAACGTAGCCCCAAATGCTTCAATTGAAGCCATGTATAACTGGTATCCTTCAATTGAAAATAACGTTGGTGAAGATTTAGATGCTTCAGGTGTAACGCTAGGTGCTCATCTTAAGTTCTAATATTGCTTAAGTTGAAATCAGAGTTAACCTCTGACAAGACTATAAAAAACGATCGCTACGGCGGTCGTTTTTTTATGCCCAAATTAAACCAAAGCCAACCTAGCCTATTAACTCAATTGCTCAAAGACCGTAAAGCCTAATTTGTTGTTTCTATTAATAATAATTCATTGCATAAAGTAACAAGCGACCTATCAAACACCCACATATTAAATGAAATATTTTGTTACTATTAGAACATGGATAACGAAGAAGAGGTTTACACCCATATTTTTTCTTTTGTTATTACTTTAAAATAAATAGGAGAATAACAATGAAACTATTACAAAAAACTCTACTTGCTCTAGCTGCTGGCTCAATGATGACGGTTGGTGCTCAAGCTGCTGTAAACTATGGTATGACTGCACAACCATATATCGGTGCTAAAATTGGTCAATATGATCTTGATAGTGCAGATGATGCCACTTCTTATGGTGTTTATGGTGGTGCTAAGTTCACACCAAACTTCGGTATTGAAGCTGAATACATGACTACTAGTGATGCAGATTTTAGCTCAAATAGAGAATATTCTGCGGATGTATATGGTTTATATGGTACTTATGATTATACCTTCCCAGGCTCAGACATGTATGCTAAAGGCCGCTTAGGTGTGTCAAAAAACAAAGTAGATGTTGATCGTAGTGGCAGCAGATCTGATACTGGTATCGCTGGTGGTTTAGGTCTAGGTTATAACCTTGCATCTAATGCAGCAGTAGAACTGGCCTATGATTGGTATCCAACTGTAGACAATGTAGCGGATAAAGGCGATTTAGACGCTTCAGGTATCACCCTAGGGGCCAACTTTAAATTCTAATTTATTAAATAGAATTTAAAAAGACACTCTCAATGTTGTTATAAAAACGATCGCCTTGGCGGTCGTTTTTTAGTTGGTTTTTTAGTAATCAAATCTTATACAGTCTATTTTTGGATAATAGATTTTATTCTTAATCAGTTTTTATAAAAACTCTAAGTCTTTGTTTCTACTGGAAATATAATGTTTCAAAAAGTAACAACTAGACTATGATATTACTACACATATCTTGAAATATTTTGTTACTATTAATACATGGATAGCAAGGGAGGGTTTAAGGGTTTTTAAACCAACCGCTCCTTTGACCTTACTTATTTTACTAGGAGTACAATAATGAAAACTTTACATAAAACTCTACTTGCTTTAGCTGCTGGTTCACTAATGACTGTTGGCGCACAAGCTGCTGTATATAACGCTGCACAGCCTTATATCGGTGCTAAAATCGGTCAGTATGACTTAGATGGTGCTAAAGATGATGCTACTTCATACGGTATCTATGGTGGTGCTAAATTCACTCCAAACTTCGGTATGGAAGCTGAATACATGACTACTAGTGATGAAGATTACAATACTGCCTATGAATATAGTGCTGACGTATATGGTTTATATGGTACTTATGACTACACGTTCCCAGGCTCGCAAATGTATGCCAAAGGTCGTTTAGGCGTGGCTAAGAACAAGGTTGAATTCGATACTGTCGGTAGTGCAGGCGATTTCAACAAGTCTAAAACTTCAGTAGCAGGTGGTCTAGGTTTAGGTTTAAATCTTGCTCCTAACGCTGCAGTAGAACTGGCTTATGACTGGTATCCAGAAGTTAAAGTGGGTAATGACAAGAAAGATGCTAATGGTATCACTTTAGGTGCTAACTTTAAGTTCTAATTGAACCTAAGTGAAAGTCTTAGTCCAACTAAGATAGCCTTAAGAAAACGACCGCTTCGGCGGTCGTTTTTTTGTGTATAAAAGGTACTGCTAGCCTTGGCAGGGTTATATCTCTACTTGTATTGCTCAAAAGTGCTAAGATAAATAACGATAAAAAAATAATTAAGGATGAGATTATGTTTGTATTTGAGCCGTGGCACTGGCTAGTCCTTGGAGGGCTACTGATTATTTCAGAGATGTTTTTAACCACCTTTGCGACCCTGTGGTTCGGTATCGCAGCAGTAATTATTGCGTTATTGAGCTGGTTGTTTCCCTTATCCCAAGTTTTTCAAATCATAATGTGGTTGATACTTTCCATAGCTATGGCGGTTATATGGTTTAAATTCGTGCAGCCTTTATCTGTTGATCGTACCAAAGCGGGATTGGGCGGCAGTGTTATCATAGGTGAAAAAGGAATGATAACCGTTGCACCCACACTCGATAGAGTGGGCACTGTACGCTTTAGTGTACCCATTGTTGGCGCTACCGAATGGAAATGTCGCACCCGAGGTGAAGTACTTGAGGTAGGGCAGAGAGTGGTTGTGGTGGATGTGATTGGCAATGAATTAATCGTTGTACCCGCCCAGACTATGGCCCACATTAATTATAGATAGTTGAAACTGTAGATAAGTCATAACAACCAAAACTATAAACAAAAATTTTAAGTAAATTGCCCTCAATAGTATTAACAAGATAAAGTAGGGGTAATGAAAATAGGGAGTAATAAAATGGGAAGTTTTAGTATAGTCATGCTAGTGATGGTGGCGCTGGTAGTGTTCACCGTATTTAAAGGGGTGCGAATAGTCCCTCAAGGCTATAAATGGATTGTGCAGCGCTTAGGGAAATACCATCAAACCTTAGAGCCAGGTCTGAATCTCATTATTCCCTATGTGGATGATGTGGCTTATAAACTAACTACCAAAGACATCGTGTTGGATATTCCATCTCAAGAAGTCATCACCCGCGATAACGTGGTGATTATAGCGAACGCTGTGGCCTATATCAGTATCGTGCAGCCTGAAAAAGCTGTCTATGGTATTGAGGATTATGAGCATGGTATTCGTAACTTAGTGCAGACTTCATTACGTTCTATTATTGGTGAAATGGATTTAGACAGTGCTTTATCGAGCCGTGATCATATTAAAGCACTGCTTAAACAGGCCATTTCAGAAGACATTGCAGACTGGGGAATCACCCTTAAGACCGTTGAAATTCAAGACATTAACCCTTCAGATACCATGCAGACTGCGATGGAAGAGCAAGCGGCGGCTGAGCGTCAACGCCGTGCAACAGTGACCCGTGCTGATGGTCAAAAACAGGCAGCTATCTTAGAAGCTGACGGCCGTTTAGAAGCCTCTCGCCGTGATGCTGAGGCCCAAGTTGTGTTAGCAAAAGGCTCTGAAGAGTCGATCCGTCTAATCACTCAAGCCATGGGAGAAGAGGAGATGCCGGTGGTTTACTTGCTAGGTGAGCAATATATTAAGGCGATGCAAGAGTTGGCAGAGTCTGACAATGCCAAGACGGTGGTGTTACCTGCAGATATTTTAGGAACGGTAAAAGGATTAATGGGCAGTAAACCTAAGCCTTAGTCCAATCTCTTTTAGTTGTTCTCATTCACCTGTGTACTTAGCTTAAGCCTGGGTCATAACCTAGCAAAAACTTTACTAACTTAACCTTTTAGTTACTTATAGCCTCTTAGTGCCCCTTATTGATAAGGTCGGTTACTAAGGGGCTATTTTTTTAAGCCGTGATTTAGCCCACAATAAAGGTATCAATAAAACTGGACAGAGCAAGTTAGACAGATTCACAGACAGAATGAATAAACCGCAAATTATAATAAATAGTAGTAGGAACCACTATGCAAAATCGTGTTGATAATAATATGGAAAATAAAGACCAAGTAAATTCGCCATTAAACCCCATTGTTCAAGGCAGTGCTTTGCCTTATGACATCCTAAATGAACAATACCAAAATGCTGCTTATCCCGAGACTAAGTTACAAATTCGGGGCGGTGGTTTTGGTTCCGATGCAGCTGCGCACCCGAGTAATCCCAATCAGTTTTATGCCCTAACCGATCGAGGCCCAAACTCAGATTTTAAAGGCAGCTTGGGGGAAGGAAAGCAGTTTTTGGTTCCCAATTATAGTCCTAAAATAGGTCTTTTTGAGGTCGAGGCAGACGGTCAAATTCGTAAGATTAAAGAGATTGTTTTAAAAGACAGAAATGGAGTGCCTGTCAGTGGTTTGCCCAATCCAAAGGCTTTTGGCGGCACCAACGAGATTCCATACGATGTCTCAGGAGAGCCGATGACGGTGAATCCTAGTCAGCCTTATGATCCTGTCACTAATCCAGTAAAAACCGATCTTAATGGTTTAGACCCCGAAGGATTGGCTGCCCTAGATGATGGCAGTTTTTGGATTAGTGATGAGTATGGCCCGCACTTGGTACATTACGATGCTCAAGGGGTGGAGATTGGACGGATTAATCCTTTTGCTGAAGACAGTCGTAATAGCCTCGTTATTAATGGTCAGCGGTTATTATTACCGCAAGAATTTGCTAAAAGACGTGCCAACCGTGGTATGGAGTCTTTAACCATCACTCCAGATCAAAGCACCTTGGTGGGGATATTGGAATCCTCTATGGACAATCCAGATAAGTCAGGTCGATTATCAACTTTGACCCGGATGGTAATGATTAATCTAAAAAACGGGGTGATTAAACAATACCTGTGTCGTTTGGACGCGAAACAGCATGTTAACTCTGCCATTGCTGCGTTAAGTGAGCATGAATTCTATGTTGCAGAGCATGACCGCGAATTTCCTTTACAGCAACCGACCGCCAAGAAACTTATCTACAAACTTGATATCTCGCAAGCCACAGATATCAATAATATTGAGGCTTTATTAGAGCAATCAAATGACGAGCGACTCCGTTATGACCGTGAGTTAGGTTTATTAATTGACGGGAAGACGTTGGAGCAGTGGATCGCACAAGATGAGCATCACTGGGATACCTTGGCGGAGTTGGGCATTCATCCGGTCCAAAAAACTTTGGCCGTCGATATCTTGCAAACCATTGATTACCCACACGATAAACTTGAAGGGATTTGGTTGCGTAAAGATGGCTCTATTGGGTTATTGAACGATGATGATTTCGCGATGAATGACTCTGATAAAGGGGTGGAGCATAAGTATTTGGATGCGCAAAAAACCATAATAGATGGCAATCGACTTTATGTGGTTCAGCCCAAGGTTTAGACAAGTAGATAGCTCTTTTATCTGGCCATGACTAAAAGAACAGCGAAGAAGAGTTGGTCTCCTTTCAATCACTTTCTCTATTCCCACAAAAAAACCGACTCTACTTTAAGCAGAGTCGGTTTTTTAGGTTAATGACTAACGTTTCAAAGAGTTAAATTACTTTTGAAAAACGGCCTTTTTCTTTACTGGCCAAATAAGTATCAAATACCATGGCTACATTGCGGGCAAGCAAACGTCCTTTAGGTAGGATACGAATACCAGCAGCATCCATGTCTACCAATCTGTCTTGCTGCATCTCGCCAAGTTGCTGAATTTCATCAATAAAATAAGTAATGGCATCAATACCAAACTTTTGATTTAGGTCTTTGAAATCGATGTAATCATGGCACAGTAGGTTTGAAATGATATAGCCACGCAGTCGGTCTTCAATGTTGGTTTTAATATGTCGCACCGCAGGCAGTTTGCCGGCATCTACCATGGCTTCATACTCTTTCAGATCGGTATGGTTTTGTAGAATATGAGTGGCAGAGTTGCCTTTATTGGCATAAAGCGTGCTGTTAATTTGGCTGATAGAGGACACGCCAAAGCCTAATAAATCACAGTCACCTAAGATGGTATAGCCTTGGAAGTTACGATGTAAGATGCCTTCACGCTGAGCCACGGCCATGCTGTCATCAGGCTTGGCAAAATGGTCAATGCCAATATATTGGTAGCCGGCTTCATTTAAAGCAGTGATGGTATCGCTGAACATCTCAAGTTTTTCAGCAGGTGTCGGTAAGTCCTCTTCCTTAATCTGGCGCTGCGACTTAAAGCGATTGGGCAAGTGGGCATAGTTAAAGATGGACAATCTATCGGGTGAGATGTCAATTATTGTCTCTACGGTCTTAGCAAACGTTTGTGGGGTTTGATGAGGAAGACCATAAATCAAATCAATATTGGTAGATTTAAAGCCCAATCGACGCGTCTCTTGCATCACACCGCGGATCAGCTCTTCAGACTGCACTCGGTTGACGGCAATTTGTACTTTATGATCTAAATCTTGTACCCCAAAACTCACTCGGTTAAAGCCGAGGTTACGTAAAACAGTTAAAGTGGTGTCCCGGATTTCTCTAGGATCGATTTCAACTGAATAGTCTCCGACTTCTGGGTGCTCATCAGTGGTCTTGTCTTGTGAAGTTGGGGCAAATTCAAATTGAGTCTGCAAAAACTCCCAAAGCTCAGTAAGCTCTTCATCACTAAAGAAAGTTGGGGTACCACCGCCTAAATGTAATTGTTTCACGTAGGGTTTACCGCCAGAAGCCGGACGCTCCAATAGGGCTCTTTTTTGTTTTACTTCTGCTTTTAGGTATTCTAGATAGTCGCCGGCATCGCTGTTTTTCTTAGTGATGATCTTATTACAGGCACAGTAGTAGCAAAGATGGCGACAAAAAGGAATATGGAAGTAGAGCGATAGGGGGGTATTGGGATCACGACGGGTCAAAATGTCTAATTCAGCCCCAGCTTCAATCGGTTTGAACTCAAGAGCGGTAGGATATGAGGTATAGCGTGGTCCTGAACGATTGTATTTATGAACCAAAGCCTCATCGTATTCTAATTGCGGCATATCAGAAGTCGCTGCATCAAACTGTTTTTTGGCGTAAGGATTGGCAGGAGAGAAATCTGGACGCTCAGTAGAAGGAGGAAGATGGGCTTGGTCTGTAAAAATGGCAGAATTAGTCATAAGATTGGCCTTATCGGAGAGCCGATAAATAGAAGCGATGAGATAAAAATTATATAGTGAGTCAATTATAACAAATTATAGAAAAATAACCTGAAACGACGGATTTTACTATAACCCGAAAGGATAGTAAGGCCATTGACCCTGATAGGGTTTCAATCTTGATTTGGTCGGTTCTTTATTGGTCAATGACCGGCTTTCTTATGCCGCCCCAAGTAACCAATCCCACCCCGATAGCGATTAGTAAAGCCCCCAAAGCCAGCCCTTGTGGGGGAGCCTCCGCTTGCAAAAATATGGCAATAGGCACGGCAAATACAGCCGCTGTCGAGCCCAGCAAACTAAGCAATACTGGTCCGCCTGCCTTTTGTAGTATAAATAACAGTTGAAACTGCGCCGCAAAAATAAAGGCCTGCACCGCAATGAGGGCTATCGATACCGAAACATTAAAGGAATCTACATCGGGTAGGGCGAGTGAGAAGTTAGGCAATAAACTAAGCGCTCCCAATTGTAGAGAAGCCGCCACTAGCATACCGGGTGCTAAAGCGCTTGGTGAGGCGCCGGTAGGCCAACGTAAAGTGCGATAAAGATTGCCTATCGCCAACAATACTGGCCCACAAAGGGCAATCAAAACCCAAAATACACTGGCATCAGGAGCGGTCAGTTTATTGCCCGCTAATACTCCAGCTCCTGCTAATGCAGACAGCACTCCCAAAGCCCGTATTGAATCAAAACGCTCCATTTTTAGCAGTAGAGCCCCGACATAAGTTAATAAGGGGGGAAGGGTCATCACCAAAGCCACAAAGCTGGCCCCGACTTGAGGAATGGCCGAAAAAAAGATTAGGTTGGAGCCGGCCACGCTGACCAAAGCGGCAACTAAATAGTATTCAATACTGGACTTAGTGATAGGCGGTAGTTGGCGGCGGAAAAAGGCCAGTATCAATAGTAGCAGTGCCGCCCCTGTAATAGACCAGAATACAAAAGCCAAAGGGGTCAATCCCACTGTGCCAGCATATTTCGCTATATTCGTAGAAACTCCCAATAACGCTCCGCCAGCTATCAGGCAAGTTAAAGCGACCACCGTTTGTTTATTCACTAATGCCTTCCTTTTTATTTTGGTCTCAACCATGGGTTAGTTAAACCCTCATCTTTACTTTGAGAAGAGTGCCAAGTTTAGCATTATTACTCTGCTTGTTTTGTTATTGTCCTAGGAACATTCAACATGGCGGGTGCTAAAATCTTATTCAGAACCTACGTTTATTTGGGAATCTAAATGTAGATTAAATTAATAGTTACCTTTGCTAACTATTAATAAATAATTTATTATCAATGAATTAATTATAATAAATAAAATTCATAATAAGGTTGATGATGTCTTTTGCTCAAGTACATACCCGCTCCGTTGTCGGTCTGCATGCTCCCAAAGTTATGGTAGAAGTTCATTTATCACAAGGGCTTCCGGCTTTAACCATCGTGGGGTTACCTGAAGCGGCGGTTCGAGAGAGCAAAGATAGAGTTCGCTCTGCTTTAATTAATTCAAATTTTCAATTTCCCAATAGGCGGTTAACGATTAATCTGGCTCCTGCTGACTTGCCCAAAGAAGGGGCTCGTTTAGATCTGCCTATTGCCATGGGCATCTTGGCGGCCAGCGGTCAGATAGAACCGCAATGGTTGGAAGATTATGAGTTTATCGGAGAATTGGCATTAAATGGTGACCTGCGCTCTATTGCAGGTGGGCTGGCGGTAGCTAGAGCCATAAAAGCGGATAGCAATGAGCGTCAAAAACAGAACAGTAATTCCTCTAAGACTGTCCATAAAACCCGCAAACTTATGGTACCGGCAGGCAATGGCATAGAGTCCAGCCGAGTCAAAGGAATAAAGGTGTATGCTGCCACCAACCTGATAGAGGTTTGTGAACATTTACAAGTAGAAAATAGAATAAGTAACGAGGGTAAAGCGATAAGCTTAACCGAGACGCCCCTAGGGTTACTAAAGGCGGTGGTGTCAAAGTTACCTGTGGTAAATGCCAGTTATAAAGTGGACTTAGCCGATGTTAAAGGTCAGCATCATGCTAGGCGGGCGTTGGAGATAGCCGCGGCGGGCGGTCATTCCTTATTGTTTACTGGTCCCCCAGGCTCTGGCAAGACTTTGATGGCTGCTCGGCTACCAACCATACTACCTAACTTAAATGATGAGGAGGCTTTAGAGGTGGCCAGTACTTATTCGGTTGCCAATACTGAGTATCAGTATGGCAGCAGACCTTTTAGAGAAATTCACCACACGATTTCTGCGGTGGCATTGGTAGGCGGCGGTTCGCGCCCCAAACCTGGTGAGATTACACTGGCCAATAAAGGGGTACTATTTTTGGATGAGATGCCGGAGTTTGATCGTAAGGTATTGGAGGTGCTACGTCAGCCCTTAGAGTCAAAGCAAATTACCATCAGCCGCGCCAATCAGCAGGCCACATTTCCCGCTAACTTTCAATTGGTGGCTGCGATGAATCCTTGCCCTTGTGGTTATCATGGTGACCCCTCCAATCGTTGCCATTGCCGACCCGAGCAAATTCAGCGTTATCAAGATAAAATCTCTGGACCTTTACTGGATCGAATAGATTTACAGGTTACGGTTCCCGCTTTGCCCATCAGTGACCTGCAGAATAATCAGCCGGGGGAGTGCTCCAAGGCAGTACGAGCACGAGTAACCAAAGCTTATCAAAGCCAACAAGTCAGACAAGGTAAGCCCAACTGCGAATTAAACCCCAGTGAGCTAGATGAGCATATTGTACTAGGAGAGAATGAAAAGCAGCTACTGGCTATGGCACAAATTAAGCTTAATTTATCTGCCCGAGGCTACCACCGTCTATTACGAGTAGCGCGCACCATTGCTGATTTAGCAAACAGTGCGGATATAAAAACGCCTCATTTAAGTGAGGCGCTCAGTTATCGAGGTGGCTAGAGTCAATCGATAAGCTTAGTTCTCATAAAGATGCCCGGCTCTGTAAGACAAGCATGGTCTTCTGGGTTACGCACAGACTCAGATACCCCACTTTCTGGATTATCAAACTGTAGGTGATAAAATAGATACTCTTCTTTAACCGAACCGCCGGTCTTTATGATCTCTCCAAATTTTACCCGTGTGCCATCTAAGCTAAGAGCTTGCTCATTTGGTAGCAAAGAGACCTTGTAAGTAGGATCAAACAACGGAGTCAGAAGAAGGGTTTTATTATTATGAACCTGCTCAAACCTCAAGCAGTTGTCTTGTACCACATAGCGGCCTGTAACTACGGGATATATGCGCTGCATCAAAAGTGTGGGGGTAAAATAATAAAGTAATAAAGAGGAGGAAGCAGCAGCGGGCAGGGGGTTAGCTTCATCTTTATTAACAATTACTTTTTCTACAGCGTTTGTATTGGATCCAGTCACCGGTTTTGTATTGTCAGTGACTGAGGCGGTTTGACAGCCCATAACCATAAATAAAGCAGCTAAGCCGGCACTTAATTTTAAGCCATTATAAATTCTACTTTTCATTAAAACTCAGCCTATTAGCAGCGTATTAAAAGTTAAACCATCGAGGACTATTAACGTACCTTAGCCGCAAGTGATATTGTTCTGCTTCTCTTCAATTATAAAAATAAAAGGAAGAGTTGCTGTAAAGTCTTTATACTTCAGAACTAAAGCAAATCCAGTTAACCCTAAATTTTTAAATAAAAAAAAGCTTGCTCTTAACTAGGTTAAAAGCAAGTAAGTAAAGTCAAATCAATAACGTATCAGGAAAATCAGCTGATAGAATGCTAAGTAGTTCAATTACTTAGCAAAAAGCTTATAAAGCTGGGTCTACACCAGGCGGCGTAGTTGGGCGTAGCTGCGCCACATCTTCTGCTGTCACTTCTTCATCAAAGCCGTTCAGATCCTTCACCACATACTCAGTAACTGCAGCAATCTGCTCATCATTCATCATATGTCTAAACGAGGGCATACCACGTAAACCATTGATTAATATATCTATGATATAGTATTTAGACTGCATTTTGCTGTTGTCGGCTAGAGGGGGATAATAGCCTGCGCCATAAGCGCCTTCCCCTTCATGCATATGACAGCCTGCGCAAGAGTCGTGATATAGCTTTTTGCCATCGGTAGAAACGTAAGCGTTCTCGTAGCCGAACTTCTCATTCCACTTGTCTAAACTTGGGTCTTGATCAAATGCTGGCACTGCATCAATATCGACAATATGTCGATTGGTTTCTGTAAGTTCAGATTCGGTCATATAGACGCCACCCCAAGCCCCACCATTGCGGCTGGCATAGGGGTCGACTTCTTGCTGTGCTGGTGCTCCTGTGAAGGTATCAGAAGTCTGCGCCAACGTTACCGTATCATCAGATTGAGATGAGCACCCAGTTAGTAGCCCTAAAGTTGACCCAATAAGTACCATGCTCAGCGGGGTCAAGGAGGGAGCTTTAAAATATTTCATATTAGCCTCTTTATGCTTTATACCATGTCAGACAATCGTTTGGTGTTACACAGATAGTGCATGCTGGTGTAGGCGTTTTGCTGAATCCAAGCCAGACAAAATTGAGCCTTCCTGCCAAGCAGGAATGTGTGAGCAGTGCTCACCCGCCAGAACGATACGATTATCAATGCTACACAATGTCTTATAGTGCTGATCTCGCGTTTCTTGGGTCCATACTCCATAACACCCTAAAGTCCAAGGCATACGGTGCCATACCATTGAAGTACCAGAGCGAAACTCTTTTAGATACTGAGGATGAATATGTTTACCGTAAGCCAAAGCTACTTCGATACGCTCTTCTGGGGTAAGGGTGTTGAACTTATAAGAGGTTGGGCCATAGCCATAGCCGCCTAAAAGTACCCCGCTACCTTGCTTGAACATATCTTGCGAGGGGTAAGAGATTTGTTGGATCGGCATATCGGTATAAGTCACTCCACCATAAATCCATTCATCTTCTTCCCAGAAGCGGCGTTTAAATTCTAGACCTACTTTAAAAGAGGTTTCATAAGGAACAGCCGCCATAGCGTCAGCCATTGGCTTAGAGACGTTTATTGGGATTTGGGTCAATACCGACAACGGAATGGTACAAATACAGTAATCAGCACGAGCTGTCTGAGTTGCGCCTGATTCGTTATTACTGTCCACATAGGAGACAGTAACGCCACTATCATCTTGACGAATTTCAGTTACTTTCGCATTTAACTTAATCAAGTCTTGGCATTCACGAGTGAAAGCATTGCCAATTTTACCCATACCACCTACAGGCTGGAACATAGTCGGGCTATGACTATAAGTAGTATGCTGCGCATAGATATCTTGCCACACCCCAGATTTTAATAGGTCATCTAGAGGCAGAGGGGTAGAGGCCTGATCATTGGGCATAAGTCCACCGCCAGGATAGACTGAGTAACCCCGATACTTACTGGTAGTGAGACTGCGCTTATAAGTATAGTCGTTGCTAAGCGCACCCCAGCCTTTTAGGTTCTCAAGGAGCATCTCTTTGTCTTCTCGAGTCACTTCTTTGTCCAAGCCCCCGGTATTAACCGCTTTGGAAAGCAGTTCAGACACATGACCACGGATATCGTGCTGAATATCGCCTAGACGTTGTGGGACACCGCCGAAATGATTGGTACGGTGTAGATAAGCTCGATTATTGGTCTGGATGAAAGGCTCTAATGCCACCCCAAATTTTTTGCAGTAATGAAGTACAGCATAGTGGTGGCTAGGAATACGCCAAGGGCCTGGGTTAAAGTAATTGCCTTCTTCGAAGTCACAGGTCACGACTCCTCCGCCAAGCTCAGTAAACTTATCACCGCCTTTAAGATGAATACTGCGACCACCGCCTCGGTTTTGGTACTCTAAGACCGTGACTTTATAGCCCGCTTTTCTCAACTCATAAGCGGCAGCCAGTCCAGCTAGACCGGCCCCTAGGACGATAATGCTTGCCCCAGCTGGTGCGCCTGTCAGCTCCATCTGGCCATTAAAAGAGGATTCTGAAGCGAAGCCTAATGTGGTCATCGCTTGGTACATAGCCGCGCCACCAGCGGTCTTGCCAATCATAGTTAGTAGCTGCCGGCGTGTCGGTGATTTAAGGTTATCAATCATCATCTTATCCTTGTTACTTTATTCGCTTGGTGCCCCCTGCATAAAGGGTCTACCAAGCGACTTATAGTAAGTTTTTTATTAGTGTCATGTCTGTTCAACGGCGCTTTAGGTTGCCTATCATTAATTTGTTATATGGCTAAAAATGCGCCTTGTTGATCGCCACCTAGATTAATAGTCACCTAGGTTGACAATCACAGTGTTTGTTTAACGACGGCGAATGAACCAACGAATTAATAGAGCCAATACAACTAGGCCTGCAATAATACCTAAGGCGGCTAACCATCCTGCATTCTTAACGATAAAAGGGGTTTGGGGTCCTGCCTTTATCTGATTGGCCACATCGTCTGCGGTTACCTTACTTTCAGGTAAACCGCCAAAAGTTGTACGAACATAGTTAACGATCTCTGCCATTTCTTCAGGGCTTAAGTCATCTTTAAACCCAGGCATTTGCGGGCGGGTGTTCACGACTTGATGAATACCATTGGCCACCACACTAATGACGGGGGCTGGGTTGTCGCGTCTTAAGCTGGTTAAGCCCACAATTGAGGCATAACCTGCGTCAGGCTGGCCATAACCGTTGATACCGTGACAGCTTGCACATTCAGCAAGGTATAAGGATTCGGAATTAGAAGAAGCTTTGGCTTTCGCCTCTTTGAGAACATCCATCTGATCCAGTAAGTTGATGGCGATATCATCGCTATGCTTTTTAGGTAAAGCGGCCACATTTACTGGCTGTACGGTGTCGGCTGTTGTGACTACGGGTACTGCTTTTAAATAGCTGGCGATGGCCTTTAAATCTTTATCATTTAAGTAGCGAGTACTGTTCATGACCACTTCGCTCATGGGCCCAGCCGCTAAAGCTTTTTGATGCACACCGCCATTACGAAGGTAAGTCACAATCTCTTCTTCGCTCCAACTACCAATACCGCTGGCCTCATCAGGCGTAATGTTTGGGGCATGCCAAGGGCCCAACATTGCCCCTGACAAGTAGTTTTTCATGTCATAACCCATGGTCGCATTACGCGGAGTATGACAGGTACCACAGTGAGCTAGGTTGTCGACCAAATATTGTCCATGCTTCTGGTTTTCATCTAAGCCTTCACGGGCTTTCCAGTCGGGCATATTGACCAAGTTCCAGCCTAGCATTAAGGTACGGATATTAAAGGGGAACGGTAGGTCAGTTTTGTAAGCCGGCGGCTCGTCTATGGCAGGCACAGTTTGAAAATAGGCAAACAGGGCAGAGATATCCTCATCCGTCATACCCTTATAGTCGGGGTAGGGCATAGCAGGATAAAGCCTATGATTTGGTGCTTTACCTTTGGTCAAAGCATTTTTGAAATCTTGTTCGGTATAGTTACCGATACCATAGCGTACCGAGGGAGTAATGTTGGTACCATAAATGGTGCCCATGGGGGCCTCTACAGCGATGCCGCCTGAGTAATCCTCTTTATGACACCCCATGCAGTCTGCTTGTCTGGCAACATACGCCCCACGATTTACCAGTTCACTGTTGGCATCGCTATGAGTGGGCATGGCGACAGGAGCCGCACTGGCTGAGCTTAAAGATAAGCCCAATAAAGAGGCCGTCAGTGCTGTACTGGCGAATGATAGAGCCACTGGGCTTTGGAGGGCCGATTTATATAATGATGATAAAGCAGATATAGGCTTCATAACTTCCTCATTTGGCTAGCAGGATACGCTGGCGTAATGGTTGGATAAAACAAAAATACAGCCCAATAAATAGCTAAGTAAGCGATTAGGGATAAAAATAAAGAGGCAGGAATAATACTAGGGAGACGCAGGTGAAGTAGGACAGCGACTCTTTAATCCCTTAAATCTCTAAAATCCTTGTAGACCTATTATCAGATAGTGATTAATAAATCTAAGCCACTTAATTTCGAGCTGTAACAGCTGATGTAGGATTCAATAAAAATTTGAATCGAAATAGTAATCTTGCTAGTAAGTTAAACGGATTGTTAATGTTATGGATTAATCTAACTAGCACACTCAATTTTTCACTTAACAGATCTTTCACTTAATAACTGGCTAATTTCTGCTGATTGAGCACAGATAATTAAAAATAAACCGAACAATGGGTGGGCTATACAATAAGGTATTCCCTATAATTAAAGGCGTCTAAGGTAAGGCTTGAATATCTCTAGACGTTTAAAATCTTTTCATCAAAAAATGTCCGGTACTTTGTTATCTGTAACCTTACTCAAGTTTATCTGCAATGTAAAACTTAACTACATCGGATTAACAATTTATAAACGAATTTACTCGAGAGGCCCTACATTAACCGCATTCAGAGTTTGCTAATAACAATCGTTTTTGGAAGGCCGTTTAAGGCAAAAAAAAAGAGCACTGAATTTCAGTGCTCTTTTTAAAATTATGGTCGGTTTAAGACTATAAAGTATGGTTTATAGAGTGGGACTGGTTAAAATAAGCCGACAATATTACCCTCATGATCGACATCAATGCGTCCAGCAGACGGAACTTTAGGTAGGCCCGGCATTCTCATAATAGGACCACAAATCACCACGATAAATCCGGCACCGTTGGAGAGGCTAATATCACGTACCTGAACATTAAAGCCAGTAGGACGGCCTAGAAGAGAAGCGTTATCACTCAAAGAATATTGAGTCTTAGCGATACAAATAGGCAGTTTATCTAGTTGTAGAGATTCTAGACGTTTAATTTTTGCTTTGGCGGTACTGCTAATATCAATATCATTGGCACCATATACTCGCTGAGCCACGGTACGAATTTTATCCTCAATTCTCATTTCAGTATCATAAGCAAACTTAAATTCGCCATGCTTAGCTTTAGGGTCATTGTCCGCTGCATCGAGTAGATCGATCAAAGCTTTGGCCAGATCCTCACCCCCTGCGCCCCCTTTTTCCCATACTTGAGTCAGCGCAACGTCAACTTTCAGGCGCTTACAAGCCTTACGTACCATTTCAATTTCAGCTTCGGTATCACTTTCAAAGTGGTTAATGGCCACGATTACCGACAAGCCAAAGATTTCTTGCAAGTTCTCGATATGCTTCGTTAGGTTGGGTAGGCCTTGATCCAGGGCCGCTAAATCCTCTTGTTTTAAGTTGTCTTTGCTGGCACCACCGTTATATTTTAGGGCGCGAATGGTAGCTACGACCACAGCAGCATCGGGGGTTAAACCTGAAAGACGACACTTAATATCACAGAATTTCTCAGCGCCTAAGTCGGCACCAAAGCCGGCTTCAGTTAACGTATAGTCAGCCAAATGTAGGGCAGTGCGAGTGGCTATAACTGAGTTACAGCCATGGGCGATATTGGCAAAAGGGCCCCCGTGTAAAATAGCAGGGTTACCTTCAATGGTTTGAACCAAATTAGGTTTTATGGCCTCTTTTAATAAGGCAGTCATTGCCCCATGAGCCTTTAAGTCTTTGGCATAGATCGGCTTTTTATCTTTGCTGTAGGCCACCAAAATATCGCCTAGACGCTGTTTTAAATCGGCCAAATCTGTGGCCAGACAAAAGATAGCCATCACCTCTGATGCCACAGTAATGTCGAATCCGCCTTCACGCATTACCCCATCTGAGGTATTGCCTAGACCGCTCACAATGTTACGCAGTTGGCGGTCATTCATATCCATGGCTCGGCGCCAAAGGATTTGTTTGGGATCGATATTTAGAGCATTGCCTTGATAAATGTGATTATCAATCAAAGCGGCTAATAAGTTATTGGCCGCCCCTATGGCATGCAGGTCACCGGTGAAGTGTAGGTTGATATCTTCCATAGGCAGTACTTGAGCGTAACCGCCCCCCGCAGCACCCCCTTTAATACCAAAAACTGGACCTACCGATGGTTCACGCAGCGCAACAATGGTACGTTTGCCATCTTGGTTCTGCTTGTGCACTCGGTTTAGGGCATCGGTTAGACCGATGGTTACTGTGGTTTTACCCTCACCAGCCGGGGTAGGGTTGATGGCTGTGACCAATACCAACTTGCTGTTTTTTGATTTTGGCGGTTTGGCAAATACGTCATTGGGATTAATTTTAGCTTTATAGTGGCCATAAGGCTCAATCTTATCTGCGGCTAAACCCAGTTGTTCAGCAATTTCTACAATTGGTTTCAGGGTTGCTTTTTGGGCAATCTCAATGTCGCTTGGTACGCTCATAGTTAACTCTCGGTTCGTTTGTAACATAAAAAACTGGTTAAAGGATTAGTGATTACTCGGTTTTACCATGCGGACGTAGCCATTTAGCAAACCAGTTAGAAATATCATCCATAAAAGTATAAACCATAGGAATGACAATTAAACTTAAGAAGGTCGAGGTGAACAGCCCCCCTAATACCGCAGCTGCCATAGGACGGCGGAAAGTAGAGTCGACGTCTCCGAGACCAAAGATTAAAGGCAACATGCCTGCAGCCATGGCAATGGTAGTCATGATAATAGGTCGAGCCCGCTTACGACAAGAATCTAGAAGAGCGTCAAAACGATTCAACCCGTGTTCTTTTTCGGCCAAAATAGCATAGTCCACCAACAAAATAGAGTTTTTGGTAGCAATACCCATTAGCATGATAAAGCCAATCATTGAAGGCATAGATAAGCTACTTTTGGTCAATACCAGGCCCACAAAAGCCCCGCCAATAGACAAAGGTAACGCCATCAAAATCGTGAAAGGCTGAAGCACTTTACCGAATAGTAAAATAAGCACCCCAAAGATACAGATAATGCCAACAGAAATGGCAATCACGAAGCCACCAAATAATTCAGACATACTCTCAGCCTGACCTTGGTCAATAATTGAAATACCTTCGGGAATATTACCTTCTTGCAGTGATGGAATCGATTTCACGGCTTCTACTAGGCCCCCTAACTCACCGCCTGCGACTTGAACGTTAATGGTAATAGCCCGTTCTCTATCAAAACGTAGGATTTCAGAAGGTCCTGTACCAAATGATAGGTCAGCAACTTCACCCACTCGAGCGCCTGTGGTTCCTGAGGTTGGGACATATAAATCTGCCAACTGGCTGACATTGTTTTTTGCTTCTTGTGGTAAGCGCACCACGATAGGCACCTGACGCGTATCTAAGTTAAGCTTAGATAATCGTTGTTCATAATCGCCTAAAGTCGCCACACGTAAGGTATCAGCAACGCCTTGAGTGGTGGCACCTTGATCGGCCATGGCAGTGCGATTAGGAACAATAGAAAGCTCTTGGCGTGGCAAGCTGCGGTTACTGGTGACACTGCCGGCTTCCGGTAAAGAGCGAATCTCATTCATCACCTGCTGCGCCATTTGCTCTAATAGCTCAGAGTTGGTACTGGTCAGCGCAAAACTATAGCCAGATTCACCGCCACTAGATAAGCCGATATCAAATCTTGCACTTGGAACCGTGGATAAAGCGTCGGTTATCAGGCGCTCAATCTCTATTTTACTAGGACGTGTTCCGCGTGGCTCAAGCACAATATCCACACTAGCCGCATTAGAAACACTACCCGAGCTAGAAGAGGAATCCAAGCTGGCTTGTTGTGGGTCGCCCACCACGCTTAGGATACTTTTTACCCCTTCAATTTGAGATATCCGATCTTCAACCATTTTAGTAATACGACCGGTATCTTGTAGGCTGGCATCTGGGGTGAGCTCGATACCGACTCGAGTTTGATCAATATCGTTTTCTGGGATAAAAGTGGTCGGCAAAAACTTCACTAAAGTCAACGACGCTACGAACAGTAGTAAAGTGGTGCCCAAGGTAATCCAGCGGTGACGTAGCGTCCAGCCGACTGTTTTTAAATAAATCTCCATGATGCGCCCGGTCTTTTCGACATGCCCCTTTTCAGGACGTAGCACATAAGCGGCCATCATAGGGGTGATTAAACGGGCTACCATTAGCGAGACAAAAATAGAGATGGCGGCTGTCCACCCAAACTGACGGAAGAATTGTCCAACAATACCGCTCATAAAGGCAGTGGGCAAAAAGACTGCAATTAAAGTAAAGGTTGTGGCGACTACCGCCAAGCCAATCTCATCCGCGGCTTCCATTGCGGCCTGGTAGGGGGTCTTACCCATGCGCAAGTGACGGATGATGTTTTCTACCTCTACAATGGCATCATCGACCAATACTCCCACTACTAAGGACAGTGCTAATAAACTAATGAGGTTCAAACTAAAGTCGAACAGATACATACCTAAGAAGGTAGGGATCACAGATAGGGGTAGAGCAACTGCCGCGACAATAGTGGCACGCACATTACGCAAGAATAGGAATACCACCACTACCGCTAACAACCCGCCTTCAATTAACATTCTAAGCGAGGCTTTATAATCTTCTTCAACTGGGGTGGCTCGATCGAATACTTTGGTGATGGTATAGTTGGGCATATCTTGTTGTAGCTTAGCCAACTCTTCGTCCACCAGTTTTACGATCTCTACTTCACTGGCGCCGCGGGAGCGAGTCACGTTAAAGGCAACCACGGTTTCCCCGTCTAATTTAGCGATAGAGCTAGGATCAGCTGTGCCATCGGTAATGGTTGCTATCTCACCCAGACGCTGAGTGCCCCCTGTGGGTAAGGCAATCTGTAAATCATTAAGCTCTCTAGCACTCTTAACCGCCCCCAAAACACGAATGTTTTGTTTGCTGCTGCCCACCTCAGATTCTCCGCCTGAGCTGTCTTGCTGAATACCAGTGATTTGTTCTGATAGCTGGGTAATAGGCAGTTGCAGGGCATTAAGACTTATGGGATCTACCTCAACACTGATTTCACGTTCCAGCCCTCCCACTCGGCTTACGGTACTCACGCCTTTGATATCAGACAGACGCTTATTAATAGTGTCATCGACAAACCAAGATAAGTCCTCAGGGCTAACCCCATTGGCAGCAACGGTATAGGTAACAGCAGGCAGACCGGCAGTGGTGACCTTGGTTACGATAGGGTCATTGGCTGCGGCGGGCAAGTCTCCCTGGACTTCTCCTACCGCTGAGCGCACATCGTCTACGGCTTCTTGAATGTCCTTTTCTAACACAAATTCAGTGGTCACCGTAGCCGCCCCAGTTTGGAGCGTGGTGTTCATGTGCTTCACACCCTCGATACTGGCAATCTTGTTTTCGATCTTTTTAGCCACATCATTTTCCAGCTGGCTAGGGGCGGCACCTGGCAGAGTCACAGTGACTACCACAGCGGGCAGGTCAATATCAGGAAACTGCTGGACCTTCATTTGCATAAATCCATAGATACCACCGAGGGTCAGTAGTATGAATAGAAGAATGGCAACCAGAGGGTTTCGAATGGAGTATGCTGAGACATTAAGGCTCATAAAGGGCATCCTGCTTGGAGAAATAAATCAAAGTAAGAAAGGTACGGCGAAGCAAGAGTAGGCGAGAGGGCGGGGTTATCCATTAACAAACGAGCCACTAACAAATAAGCTTTAATTTTTTAACAGATAACCTAGCAGATCTCACCTTCCTAAACTCAGTTAAACTATAACAATACTTATTCAGCTTTAGCGGATTCAGGGTTGGCGATGGTCACAACGTCACCGTCACTTAAGAAGCTGCCACCTTGGCGTACGATATTGGCTTCTCCCTGAAGGGGTTCTAGCAATACCACACGGTCCCCTTGACGCTCACCAAGTTTAACTTTAACTCGGCTCACGCGATAAATGGTTTCACGATTCTCATCTTTCACGGCTTTCACTTGCATCACGTAATCGTAACCATCTTGAGTAACCACTGCACTGACTGGAATGGTCGATTTTGCATCGCTACCCAACTTAAAGGTACCGCGTTGATACATACCTGCTCTGGCGTTAGGGTGTCTGGCCAAAGAGGCATAAATGGTAATCTGACGGCTGCCATCTTCTGCTGTAGGTGAAATACGGCTAACTTTACCCATAACGCTTTTATTGTTTGGTAAGCTGACTTCAACAGGGGTGCCCACATTGATTTCACCCACTTTATTGGGATCCACTTGGGCTTGCCACTCAAGCTTACCTTCTTCAATGATGGTAAATAGAGGCTCTGGGCCAGGCACACTGCCCACATTAGCCGATTTTTCACTAATAACCCCACTGACAGGAGCGGTTACCTTGGCGTTTTGCATATTAAGGTTTTGATTGTTTAATCGAGCCCTTGACGCAGCTACCGAAGCGGCAGCTTGGTTAGCAGTGGCCACGTAGCGATCGGCCTCTTGTTGGCTGATAGCATTGATATT
Source organism: Psychrobacter sp. UBA3962 (assembly GCF_002385225.1). Classification (GTDB taxonomy): domain Bacteria; phylum Pseudomonadota; class Gammaproteobacteria; order Pseudomonadales; family Moraxellaceae; genus Psychrobacter. The sequence goes on from NZ_DGDC01000045.1 coordinate 39,325, forward strand.
TAACAAAGGAAGAACTCGATCAGCATCCCGCTTGGCCAATTCATAGCTAGACTCGGCTTCTGCCAACTCTGCTTTGGCTTGAATCAGTTGCTGCTGCATCGCGTCAGTATCAAAGATGGCCAATACTTGACCTTTTTTGACTTGATCGCCTTCTCTGACCAAGACTTTATCAATGGCAACCCCACTCACTTTACCGCTTACGGTCGAGGTAGTCTCAGGACTAATGGTACCATCGGCAGTTAAATCGTTAGTCACACTAGACTGAGAGGGCGTAACTGTCTCAACAGTCAATACGGGCTTTTGACTTACTTCCTTTTCAATCTCAGTGACCCCTGTGGCGGTGCCCATTTGCGGAGAAACCGATCTTTCAGCCTCAAGGCCATTGTCTTCAGTTTGTTTCTCGCCCCACATTTTGCCTGCGAACAAGCCAATGGCCAACGCAACCAAAATTAGAGGTAAGACCCAAAGCCAATTCGGCTTCGACTTAACCGCTTCTGCACTATAGGGCGTATAAGCCGGATCTGTATTAACTGCAGAAGTTTCTGGATTTGGCGAGGTATCCTTAGCAGTGCTAGGAATCTCACTGGGTGTTTTGTTGTTAGGATCAGAGTTATTCGTCATATCAGTCTCGCAAACACATTGGTTTGGATAAATAAAAAAATAATTTAAATTATACGTTAAATAAACACTTTTTGTTTAGAGTGATATCGTACTAAATTCTTTACTTTCATTATAAATAAAATCTTAATTAAATCGTGGCTCATTTGGAGTTTAATTAGTAATTTTTTACTTATATCTTTGAGTGTTAAATTAAGCTAATAGATTTTGTGTGTTAGTCATAAGCTATGACTTATAGGGGTTTATAAAAAGAAGATTGGTTTTTAAAATGTGAAACCGATTAACAACAGTTATGCAAAGAACTAGGGTAGGGATATACAACTTACAAGAAGAACTTTACAAATCCATTATCAAAATATCTTTTTTGCTCCCTATACTAGGATAAGTTGAAATTTAGAAGAACGTTATTTTGATTATAGAAAAATAACTTTATATAACGTGTTTCCGTTATATCACGGAAATACCAAAGAGTGAAAGGCGAATGAGTAAGGGCTCAATTGGCTGATTAGCTCTAGCAGCTTATAATGATTTTTGGAGAATAATAATGCCTATTAATGATAAACAAGATTTGTCAAAACGTACAACAAACCGCTTGATGCTTTCAACTTTAGTGGCTGGTGTACTGGCTATTTCTGGTACCGCTTCTGCGGCTTCACAACCTAAAGCAGCCCCGACTGCTCAGGCCAATATTGAACAAGCTACAGCTGAAGCTGAGCAAGACACTAATGAAGTCGAGAACACTTTACAGCAACAAGTTGAAGACGAAGATGGTGAATTATTGGCTACACAGCCAGGACAAGCAGCAGTAGCTGAACAGGCCACAGCTGAAGTGGCTGAGGGAGAAGAAGCTGCTGAAGACATGGCACAAGTAGCAGAAGCTGCAGCACAACCAGCGCCAGCTAATATTGATACTACGCCTACTTTAGTTGGAGAAGCTGGGGGTGATATCGAAGCTACCCCTATAACCCTACAGGAAAAAGTGAAAGATAAGCGAGGTGAGTTACAAGCGACTCAGCCAGGTCAAGTTGAAGTGCAAGAGAACCGCCGCTTTAGAACCCAATAATTAGTGGGCTATCTCATCCAAGGGAATTAGAAGAGAGGATTTTTATCCTCTCTTTTTTTTATTGCCCTTTATACGATACGCCGAACTCTTTTAATAACTTTTCTAGGTAAGAATTGTCTTAGAATTAACCGAAAAATAATTGCCCTAAAATTGGCCTAGAGTCGGTTCTAGATTTTTTTCGCTAATACTTTTTTCCAACTGTCTTCCAAACATTCGATGGCCAACCACGGATCTATAATCTCTTTGCTAATTTTTTGTTTGCTATTGGCCAGAGTCCAGAGCTGCTGTAAATTAGCAAAAGGATAGGGGCGGTGTACAAGATAGACAGGCAATCCATTTTGCATAATACCGTCTTTTACCACTTGATAATACCATCCTGAAATACCTTGGCTAGTAACCCATGAAGCAATGTTTCTGTTACTGGCAGTCGGCCCAATTTGATCATTGATTTTGTAGCAAGGTCTTCTTGGTTGAACTACCCTTAGTTGGACACAATCCTCTTCTGCTCCGAACTAGTAAATATCACCAATACAGACAGTGGCTTCAGTCATCTCCTCATAGCCGTCAACTGCAGTAGTGGTTAAATTTTCACCCAGTAAGCCTAAGTCTAACTTTAGATTAAACTCGGTATTCAGTTTATGGTAAGTGGCGCTACTCATTTGATGCACTGCCTTTAAATGGCCACCATGATGGCGCCTGTCAGCCTGCTCATCAGTGACTAAGCCTAAGTAATTCACTGCTACAGGCTCTGTAATTGGTGCTTTATTGATTGCACTTAATTGCTCACGGGTAAAGGGCATCGCTTTACCAGTCCGCACACACTCTAGAGTAGCTATGTGTAGCGGAGAAGTTAGTGACGGGCTGTCTATTTGTGAGGCTGAGAAGGATTGGGTCATAATAAATACTTCACTTTCACTAAGTTGTTGTGTTTTTACTATAACAAAATGTTGACTGCTTACTTTGACTATTTAATCAAAGCGCATAAAAAAACGCACTATTCAAAGTGCGTTTTTTTAACAATCTAGATTTTGGCCAGTTTATTAGAAGCGGTAACCCACACCTAAATAGGTAATATAAGGGTCGATATCGATATTAGATTTGGCCTCGATTAGCTGATTCCCTTCCTTGTTTTTCACAGTAATGGTGGTATCACTGTCTAGCTTGGCATAGCTAATTGAGCCCACAGCAAACCAGTTTTCATCAAAGTCATAAGTGGCACCAACGTTAATGATAGGCGCCCAAGCACTGTCAGCTTCTACCTTAACCTTCATGTCGGCAACACCGGCATCTTTATTATCGCGAATCTCTTCTTTAGTGCCTAACGCAGCACCAGCTTTATCGTTGTTAATTAGCTCCAATCGACCAGCTGCGATTTGTAAGTCTTGGCCAATGCCTTTATTAAGTTTAATATCATCAAAATAGGCGTACATCACACCAGCGCCCACATAAGGACGGAATTTATTTACTCCAGGCTTACCAAATTGATATTGCACTAAGGCAGCCGGTAGCCAAGCACGAGCAGTGGAAGCCACACCACCGCCACGGGTCATATCTGTGATTTGAATGTCATCTTTGATATCGAAGTCACCTAACCCTGCTCCTATACCAGTAGGGGTCACTGTACCCCTAAAAGGAGCAATCACTTCACCTTTACCTAAAATATCAACTTTAGGGGGAATACCAGCTTTAACTTCCACGCCCCAATGATCATCGACATAATAGGTAAATAGCATGCCTATAGTATCAACAGTATCTGATTCAAGTCCGGTACCTGGAGTAGCAAAATTACCTAATCCATTAATGACAGTTGATCCTGAAGCACCCAGTGTTCCTAAATCAGCATCATCACCTAAAATCCCTAATAAGCCATTAATTTCATTAACACGAGCTTCACCTTGAGCCGGGTCTATCACATCTTTTACAGCACCGGCGGTAACACTACCATTCTGAGATACTTTGCCATCACGAATTGCTGTAGTATTTTTGACAGGAGTAGCTTTACCTTGTGGTTCAGCATGTAACCAACCAGCAGAGATAGAGTAGCGTTTGAAACCATCATCGCCTGATTTGAAATAATCAAAGGCGGCAGTGGCAGATTGACTGAATAAGATAGGCGCTGCTACAGCACAGGCAATGGATAGGGTCTTTTTCATGATACATCCTTGTATAAAAGAAAATTACAATATTGGTGATAATCAAATAGATTAATAGGATACTTAAAGATAAGTACATTGGACAGGACAGGCTATGTCATAAAGGAGATTACGAGTAGAGGCCTTAAAAGATAAAGCGCAACCCTTATACAGCCAATACGTCGAACGTCCCTGTAGCTATCCTTTATTGATTGAAACAATTATTTATAGCAAAGTATTAACTTATTAATAAATGTTTCAATAATAGCTTCATTCTAGAAAACTTGAAGCACATAGTCAATCTACAAATCTAAAATAGCGGGTAAAACTACTTATAAAACAAATGCCTTATATACTTAAGCTTAGCAGCAACTACCGGTTGTAAGTTAGCCGTAGGCAGACGATAATTAATAAGTTTTTATGTGACAATAGCTTATAAACTCCATCAACCGATGATATAAACCACTAAATATATAGGTGAATCGCATGAGTGAGAGCTCTAATGTAGGTTTAGAAAATATCGAAAAAAAAGATTATGCTGAAGCGTTGCAAAAGCTAGAGGCCGTATTTGGCAGTCAATTGAGTACCAACTTAACCCTTCGTCAGCAGCACGCACATACTATGACTTGGCTAGAAAACCAGCCTGCCGATGCCGTGCTTGTGGCTCGTGATAAGCAAGACGTTGCCAAAGCAGTTGCCATCTGCAATGAATATCAAATGCCAGTGATTGCCTTTGGTATAGGCTCCTCCTTAGAGGGGCAACTGAACGCGCCTTACGGCGGCTTATGTATTGATATGAGCGAGATGAATGAGGTACTTCAGGTCAATAATGAAGACCTAACGGTAACGGTACAGCCTGGGGTTACCCGTGAGCAGCTAAACCACTACTTGCGTGATACTGGATTGTTTTTCCCGATTGATCCCGGTGCTAACGCGACTATCGGAGGTATGGTAGCGACTCGTGCTTCAGGCACCAATGCAGTGCGCTATGGCACCATGAAAGATGTGGTGTTGGCATTAGAAGTAGTCACAGCAGAAGGCAAAATCATCAAAACCGGCACCCGTGCCAAGAAATCAGCAGCAGGCTATGATTTAACCCGCTTAATGATCGGCTCAGAGGGCACTTTGGGTATTGTCACTGAAATCACTCTAAAATTGTTTGGCATCACAGAATGTGTGGGTAGTGGGATTTGTCATTTCCCTACGATTGAGGCGGCGTGTGAAGCCACGATGATGACCATTCAGATGTGTCTGCCCATTGCTCGTATTGAACTGCTAGATACCTTGCAGGTCAGAGCGTGTAACCAATACTCCAACCTTAATTTAAAAGAGATGCCCACCTTATTCGTCGAATTTCATGGCAGTGAAGCAGGGGTAGAGGAGCAAGCACAAATCTTTAGTGATATTGTTGAAGAGTGCGGCGGATCAGATTTTGCTTGGGATAGTAACGAAGAGGAGCGCAAGAAGTTATGGCACGCCAGACACAATGCTTATCCCGCCAGCTGCGCGCTACGTCCTGAAGCCAAAGCACTCTCTACGGATGCTTGTGTGCCGATCTCAAGACTGGCCGAATGTGTCAGCGAAACTGCCAAAGATATTGAGGCTTCGGGCATGATAGGGCCTATTGTCGGTCATGTGGGCGATGGTAACTTCCACGTATTATTGCTGGTAGATACCAATAACCCTGAGGAGGTGCAAACCGCAGAGGACTTGGTCGGTCGTCTAGCAAAACGTGCCATTGATATGGACGGTACTTGTACGGGGGAGCATGGTATTGGTCAAGGTAAACAAAAATACATGCAACATGAGCATGGCGAAGCAGTACTAGTGATGCAAGCCATTAAGCAAGCTTTAGACCCGAACAACATCTTAAACCCTGGTAAGATTTGGCCTGCCAAATTAGGGGCCTAAGCGCTTAAAGAGCTGAGTGGAATCGAAGCTAGCATAATGATATTGACATATTTAAGTCGTAGCATGAGTTATGCCCATATTTGATTGGCATAACTCTTAGCGTACTTATCTTGTGCAATATAGGATGGCCCCGTGTCCTCACTTAGTATTGTTGTTATTACCTTAAATGAAGCCGAGCGTATAGCTGGCCTGCTAGATGATTTGGTACAACAAACGCATCAAGACTTTGAGCTTATCGTCGTCGATTCAGACAGTGAAGATGAAACTTGTGCAATCGCGCACAGCTATGCCCCTCTTCTGCCTAGTCTACATGTCGAACGAATGCAACAAAGAGGGGTGTGTTTGGGCCGCAATACAGGTGCCAGTTTGGCTCAGCATCAGCGTCTCCTATTTTTGGATGCGGATGTGCGCTTGCCGCCAGATTTTATACAACAAGCACTGCGACAGCTTACTACTAGGCAGCTAGAGGTGGCTGGGGTTTATTTGTCCCCTAAGGGGCTGCCAAAACGTTATATCGTAGGCTATAAATTATTTAATATGGGCATAGGATTGACCCAGTATGTTTTTCCTACTGCGGTTGGTGCCTGCCTATTCTCCACCAAATCCATTCACAACGCGATTAATGGCTTTGATATCAGTGTCACCTTGTGTGAAGACTGTGATTACGTTAATAGAGCCAGTAGCCACACTAATTTTCGGATATTGCCGCTTGGGTTTACTTTTGACCCCAGACGACTGAAGCAAGATGGCATATTAAAAACGGGCAGTAAGTATTTATATGCCAATCTGCATCGGTTACTAATCGGTGAAATTCGCAATCAGAAAATACGCTACGATTTTGGTCACTATAAATCAAAATAAGTTTTAAATTGCTTTCAGCTTTTGCTGATAGAGAGCCGCATCAGAGGCCGAAAAGCAGCAGAAAATAACCTCTTCTATGATACCACCTAACTGTGTTGCCTTAGTTAAACTCTGTAGCACACTGTTAATAGCAATATCAGTAGCGTCATTAATAGGGTAGCCGTAGACGCCGGTGCTAATTGCCGGAAAGGCAATGCTGGTAACATTATGCTGCTGAGCCAGTTTTATACAATTGTGGTAGCAATTGGCCAGTAATTCCGCCTCGCCTCTACTTCCTCCATGCCACACTGGACCTACCGTATGAATAACGTACTTTGCCGGAAGATTAAAGCCGGGGCTTATTTTGGCCTCTCCGGTTGGGCAACCTTGCAGGGTACGACAATAGTTAAGCAACTCGGGTCCTGCCGCTCGGTGAATGGCCCCGTCGACACCGCCACCACCCAGTAAGGTGGAATTAGCAGCATTAACGATGGCATCTACCGCCAATGTCGTGATGTCGGCTTCGATTACTTTTAAAGTGACATTATGGGGCTTACCTTCGGCATCGGTTATTTGTAGCTGTTTTTGTATTAAGGGGTGCTTTAAACTAGACATGTAAATCTCCTTTATTACTCTGATAGTTATTATAATTTTAATCGATTGTCTTTATCGATTGCCTTTTATGTAGGATATGGTTATGCCTCAGTCTGCCACTACCGCTACCCCTGTGCGTGATTTTTTTAATAAATATTTTATTGACGCTTTCACCGGCATGGCCTTGGGTTTATTTGTAACTTTAATTGCAGGATTAATATTCTCCCAAGTGGGCTTAGCATTAGACATGCCATTGCTGATGGATTTGGGAAAACTGGCCTCAATATTAATGGGAGCAGGGATTGGCGTTGGCATTGCCTACTATCTCAAAGCACCAACCTTAGTGGTTTTTGCCTGCTTAGTAGCGGGCATGATGGGCGCCCACTCTGAAGCCTTAATGGCAGGCCACTTATTCACAGCCCAAACTGGCGCACCGCCAACGTTTTTGGCAGTACCCGGTAATCCCATCGGTGCCTATCTAGCCACTGTGTTTGCCTATCGTGCCGGTACTTGGGTTCAGGGCAAGACCAAACTGGATATTATTTTGGTACCTTGGGCAGTAGGCTTGGTGGCTCTGGCCGTATGTGCTTGGCTCAACCCACCTGTTGTTAGTTTGGTCAATAGTATTGGCACCGGCATTCAGATTGCCACTCAATTGCAGCCCTTTATGATGGGGGTAGTCATCTCTGTGGTGGTCGGCTTATTATTGACCATGCCTACCTCAAGTGCCGCCATCTGTATTGCTATTGGGCTTAATGGATTGGCAGGGGGCGCTGCAGTGGTTGGCTGTGCAGCGCATATGATTGGCTTTGCAGTAGCCAGCTATAAAGACAATGGCATGAGTGGGGTCATTGCTCAAGGCTTGGGCACCAGCATGCTACAAATTCCCAATATCTTTAAAAAGCCTATTATTTTATTACCGGTAGTCATTGCCAGTGCAATTGTTGGCCCTATTGCCACAGTGGGCTTTGGGCTGATGAGTACGGCCAGTGGTGCCGGCATGGGGACGGCGGGTTTTGTGGGCGTGTTTGGGGTGTTAGAGGCATCAGCAGGGGTACTAAGCCCTAGCCAAATTTGGTGGGCCATTGGGCTACTAATGTTTGTATTACCGGCAATTGTTGCGGGCGTGGTGGCTTGGTTAATGCGCCGTGCAGGCTGGATCAAAGACGGTGATATGAAATTGCCTTAATCAATACTACATGTTTAGTGGCTATTAGTTATTGGTTTGTGCTACTGAAACTTGTTACCATGCGCTAACTATTTTTTATTTATTTTTTTATTTGTTGTTTACGACTTAGGTGATTTTTCTATGGCAAAGAAGACAGTGGCAAAAAATGCGCTTCAGGATCAGTTATTAAAAGCAGGGCTGGTCGATACGAAAAAAGCGAAAAAGCTAACCAAACAAGCCCAACACGCCAAACGTACTGGCAATGCTGCCGATGCAGAAATCAAAAAATCTGTGGCTGAGGCTCAGGCTGAGAAGCTCAAAAGAGACCAAGAGCTAAACCAACAAAGACAGCAGGCTCTAGAAGAAAAAACTTTGAGAGCCAATATCGTGCAGATGATTAATCAGCATCAAATTACCGATACCAAAGGTGATATCGAGTACCGCTTCGTAGATGATTCTAAAATTAAGAAAATAAATATCACTCAGAAGCTGTTTGATCAAATAGTGGCTGGACACGTTAGTATTGCTCGATTGGAAGAAGGCTATGCTTTATTGCCAAGACCGTTAGCAGATCGTATTAATGAGAAGCTGGAAGGTTTTATTGTTGAGTCCAATGACAAGGCAGAAGATGAACCCGCTGAAGATGATCCGTATGCGGCCTATGTCATTCCAGATGACTTAATGTGGTAGTGCTAGGTGTGCCATTAATGTTGTAATCGTTGATAAATCCTTGTCTTTATTAGGGAAATGGCTTAGTAGTGGCTCACTAATAATAAATATTTAGCACAGTAACAATAATTAAGTAGTGCAATTTAATATTACAATCCAAATACAGTAGACGCTTGTTTTAAAAAGCCAGTTTGATACTATTAACTTAAGTCATTATTTAGCAGGTTCGCTATTGCTTAATCAGTGGTTTGTCGGGCTTTGAAGTCCTTGTTGACTACAGCGCTCGTTATACCGGATTACTGAGTGTTTTGACTAGTAATTCAGCTAAATAATAACTCTGGGTAGATTAATAAGTAGATGACTATGACTGCCCTGAAGTGTCAAAGGATAAGATTTTTTAATTATAAGTTTTCTATAATAAACAAAAAAGGAGTCAATCATGGCTAAGCCTGATATTAAAGAGTTAAAACAAGAGCTGAAGAAAGACATCAAAAAAGCCAAAAAGAAAGTAGATAAAAAGGTCAAAGAGCTAGACAAGCTAAAAGACCAAAAAAAGAAAGAAAAAGCTAAGAAAGACAAAAAAGAAAAGAAAGCTAAAAAGAAATAAGCGCAGTTAATGGCTTATGAAAAAAAGAGGAGGGCGAAAGCTGTCCTCTTTTTTTGTTATAGACTTTTTATTAGAAACCTTTTCCCTGTAGATAAAGTAAGGTTTCAATTTAACGGCCAAAGCGTAGCCATTTATCGGCAATGCGTTGGTATTTTAGCATCACAATATCCGTCAGGTAGTTGTTGGTAACATACCAAGGATAGCGATCTCCTTGCTTGGGCAACACATTTTTAGCACGGCTTATATAGCCTGCGGTTAGTGACCCCATAACCGTATCTGCTTGGGTGATGGCTTTGTCGCCATCGGTAGCAATAGAGCTGGGTAGCACAGTATTGTGTCCATTTTGCTGCATATGGCGCAACAAGCGGACAATATAGTCACAAGCCAAATCAATCTTTAGGGTCCACGAAGCGTTGGTATAACCAAAAAGTACTGCCAAATTAGGAACCTCTTCTACCATCACCGCCTTATAAGTCATACGTTGGTCTACGGTGATTACCTCTCCATCAACCAGCACTTGCGCGCCGCCCAGCATTTGTAGCTTGAGACCGGTAGCAGTAATAATAATATCTGCTTCTAAATGACGACCTGAAGTGAGCGCAATACCGGTTGGCGTCAGACTTTCTATGGTATCGGTGACAATATCAGCCTTATCTGTCTTTAACGCCTTAAATAAATCCCCATCAGGCACAGCACAAAGTCTTTCATCCCAAGGATCATAGTGGGGCTTAAAATGCTCGATAGGCACATCACTGCCCTTAAGCTCATTTTTGACCCGTGTCACCAAGCTTTTTTTCATCATGTTAGGTGCTATTTTTGAAAAGCGATATAAGCCTTGTTGAAGAAGAATATTTCTCCAACGTACTAAGCCATAAGCGGTCTGTGTGCTTAGATGAAAGCGGCTTGTCAGCGTCTTTAAGCTGTCATCTTCACTAGGGATACTGCCGATATAAGTAGGCGAGCGTTGTAGCATGGTGACATGGGCTGCCCTTTGGGTTTCATGCTCTGGGCTAGGGCTTAGCGGCTGTATTAAAGCGGGCACTAGGGTTACTGCCGTTGCGCCACTACCAATCACCACCACACGTTTGTTGTCGTAATCAATGTTATCGTGCCACTGCTGAGGATGAATCAGCTGGCCTTTGAATTGCTGCTGACCGTTAAATTCAGGTTGGTAGCCTTGCTCGAAATCATAGTAACCCGTTGCGCCTACTACAAAGCGGCTAGTGACGGTTCGAGTTTTACCTGTATCAACCTCTTTTAAAGTGGCGGTCCAGTATTTGTCTGAGCTGGACCATTCAATCTTAGTAACTTCGGTATTAAATTCAATTAAGGGCTCAATGGCAGCCTCTTTTGCGGCCTCTTCAATATAGGCTTTAATGGAAGCGGCATCTGCCAAAGTCTTTTTTCCCATCCAAGGACGATGTGCAAAGCCAAAAGTGGTCATGTCCGAGTCGGAGCGTATGCCAGGGTATTTAAACAAATCCCAAGTGCCCCCGATGGCCGTGCGTTTCTCAACTAGCCCAACACGTCCTTTTTTCAGCCACTTTGACAGCCACTTATCTTGGCTTAGATGAGTGGCCATAGCTATACCAGAGATGCCTGCGCCAATAATCAATACTTCAAGTTGTGGCTCTTTTTTACGAAAGGGTAGACTGGGTATCAGTCGGCGCATTGTGGCCGTGGCTCTTCTGGGTAGATTTGGTAAGGGAGGCAGCTGGGGTAATTTATCCACCAAAGCTATAGTTGGCGTTATAGCTGGCTGATTTGAGTGACTAGAGGGTTCGGGGGCTAAACGAGGGGTCGCTGTCTTTTGCTTACAGAGCATACGCATGAGTCATCCTTGAACTAAGATTTATTATCGCTTTACTAGACGGGTTATAATTTTCAATGAAACCAGTTTAATCTGTCTATTAACATTATGGAGGGAAACTTAAGCTTTAGCCAGCTTTGTAATAGATAAGTCTAAAGACAGATAAGTTCCCAATAAAATCACGATTGAGCCCACAATGGCAAAAATATCCAACGACTCACCAAGCAGAATATAGCCAAAAATAATGGCAAAAATTGGAATCACCAAGGTGATGCTGGTGGCGCGAACTGGACCAATGCTTTTGATTAACTGGTTCATAAATATTAGCGCGATGGCCGTGGACAAAATGCCAATACAAATCACTGAACCCCAAGCTTTTATACTGATCGATTTCCCGTAAGGAAAGCTGTAGAGGGCAATAGGCAACATGACGATACTGGCAATAATCAGAGTGCCTGAAGTAATCGCAATGGGGGAGATGTGCTCTAAATAATTACGAGTTATATTGGCGCCAGCGGCATAGCCAATACAAGCAAAAAGGGCAAATCCCATGGGCCACAGCTGGGTATGTAGATTATTTTGTGCGTCACTGCCGAACATTGAAAATAGGGTTTCACTCATCAAAATGATAACCCCTACCACACCGATGGCCAGTCCTAGCAGTTGTTTTTTGGACATTTTGTCATTAAAAAACAAGCTGGCCATTACCCCGCTCATCATCGGCACAGAAGCATTTAATACCGCAAGTACCCCAGCATTAACTGACTTGGCGGCGAAACCAAATAAGACAAACGGAATGGCAGTAGAACATAACCCCACTATCGCCATCAGCTTCCACTGAGCAACGATGCCTTGGCGGTTTTTTGGATTGAGTAATACGAAGATAAGCATGGTCAACCCAGCCAGCTCCAAGCGGATAGAAGCAAAGGCTAGTGAGCCAAACTCGGGTACCCCAATTCGATAGAAAATAAAGGACAACGACCACATAAAGGCAAGAATAAAGAAGGTTATGAGATCGCGTTTACTCACAAATAAGTCCCATCCATAGATAGCTGGTTTAAACAGCTGTATAAGATAATAGAAAATCCCGCTATTATAAGATGAGTGGGAATATTTGGGGGAGATGATTAACAAAATAGAGATAAATTAAATATTTGTATTATGGCCAAATGTATCCCCATAAAATATGCACACCGCTACATCGCGCTAACTTTAGACATTGGTATATTTGCTTGCCTCTGGCATCCAGCGGTGAATTAATTGGGTCACCTCAGCTTTGCGTGAGTCATCATTGATCAAGCGCTTTGCCAAGTGGCTGGCAATCATCAGTAAGTTCTCATCACGACTTAAATCCGACACATAATAGCCGACATTACCAGTTTGACGTTTGCCTAATAATTCACCTGGACCACGCAGCTGTAAGTCTTTTTGAGCAATCACAAAGCCATCGTTGCTGTCACGCAGTACATTGAGGCGCTCAATGCCTGTTTCAGACAAAGGGGTTTGATATAGCAGCACACAGAAGCTTTTGGTCGAGCCGCGACCGACACGGCCACGTAGCTGGTGCAGCTGTGATAAGCCCAGACGCTCCGCATTCTCAATAACCATCAACGAAGCGTTTGGCACATCCACTCCGACCTCAATTACCGTAGTGGCCACCAATAAATCCAAGTCACCATTTTTGAAAGCGGCCATGACCGCTTGTTTTTCTGCGCCTTTCATCTTGCCATGCACCATCCCAATGCGAATATCTAAGCGCTTACTTAAATCAGCATAAGTAGCTTCAGCAGCCTGGGCATTTAAAGTGCTAGAGTCATCGACCAGCGGGCAGACCCAGTAAGCCTGCTTGCCTTCTTTGCAGTTGGCAGCAATCCGCTCAATTACCTCATCGCGGCGGGCACGGTCAATGGTTACCGTGGTAATCGGCGTACGCCCTGGGGGCAATTCATCAATAATAGAAGTATCCATATCGCCATAAGCACTCATCGCAAGCGTACGCGGAATGGGGGTGGCAGTCATAATTAATTGGTGCGGGGTACTGTCGGCAACGCCTTTGTCAGTTAACGCCATGCGCTGCTCAACGCCAAAGCGGTGTTGCTCATCAATAATAGCCAGCCCCAGCTTGGCAAAGACTACAGACTCTTGAAATAGGGCATGAGTGCCGACCACAACCTGCACTTCATTTTCCGCCACTTGTGCTAAGGCTTCACGGCGTTGTTTGGCGGTTTGCTTACCGGCCAGCCAGCCCACACCGATACCTAAGGGCTCAAACCAAGCTTTAAAGTTAATCAAATGTTGCTCAGCTAAGATTTCAGTCGGTGCCATGACCGCTACTTGCCAGCCGCTATCTAGTGCGTAACAAGCGGCTAAGGCAGCTACCAAGGTTTTACCTGCTCCCACATCACCTTGTACCAAACGTAGCATCGGAATAGAGGTGGCCATGTCACTGGTAATCTCATTGACCACTCGGTTTTGGGCAGCGGTCAAACTAAACGGTAAGTTGGCCAGTAATTTATCGGCTAGAGGGCTTTTTTTATCACACTTAGGCGCTTTGTGCTGATGTAACTGTTTACGGCGATAAAGCATGCTCAATTGATGCGCCGTCAGCTCTTCAATAATCAGGCGCTGACAGGCGGGGTGAGTACGTTCTTTTAGCTGTTGTAACTGCGCCACTTGCAGCATTATATCGGTGTGCATTGGCGGCGTATGGATTAAGGTTAATGCTTCAAATAAAGTCAGATTTTGCCAACTGGGAGCTGAGGAGTTGGTAGTGATATTAACGGCTTGTTGAGTAGGGGTTGTTACAGGTAAGCCATAAGTATTTTTTGGTAACGGAGCGGGCAAATGATTGACCGCCTCCCAGTCGCAGCTATTAAAGACAGTAAGCGGTAGCCCTTGTTGATACACGGTTTGCAAAGCCAATTTAAGCAGGGTGCGTAGTTTGTTTTGATGTAAACCCTTTACCGTGGGATAAATAGGTTGCAGTCCAGTATTAACCACAGGCGCACTAGGCGCCACCACATTATATTCAGGGTGTGCCATTTGAACGCCATAGCGACTTATTTTGACCTCACCAAACACTCTTAAGCGGGTGCCTAGGGTCATGGTCTGCGCCAATCCTGCATACACTTTAAAAAAGCGTAGCTGTAAGGCGCCGGTAGCATCTTCTATCACCACGGTCATACCACTACGTTTGTTATCCACGTAAGTTACTTGTCCTTCAACCAAAGCGGATTGACCATCTTGCAAGTCGTTAATATTAATCAAGCGACTTCGATCTTCATAATCTCGAGGCAGATGCAGCAGCAAATCAAATAAGCGCTGAATCCCTAACTGCTCAAGCTGTCCTTCAATCTTGCTGCCAACACCTGCCAGCACATGGACGGGCAGGTCCACAGCAGTTTGGGCTATATTGGCAGAAGCCTGTGAAGAGGGGTTTAAGGAAGTTGGCATAGCGAGTCTCTTGATTGGCTGAATGTAAGAGGGGTTTATTATAGTAGCGGCTGTTTCACCGGATCATTAGAGCTTATTATATATCCTGTATATGGCCTAAGATTTTTTTGGCCCAGACTGTTATCATACGCATATTATTGGCTTTATAAATAGTGGTTTTGATAACGCTGTTTTTATTAAGCCTATCTTAGATAAATAAATCTCTCAGTTTAGCCATTCATTGCCCTAAAGATACCAGTTACCGGAGCGGTCATGCGAGCCTCAACCCAACATGTGCAAGACAGATTAAATCAACCTTATGAACACCAGAGTACCTCACAGTTGCCTATTGGGACTGCGGTGATTGTGGCGTGGTTGGCTGGGGCGATGTTCATGCTGTCGCTAGCCCCCTATGGTTACTGGATTATTGCGCTGATTTCTCCAGCTTTATTATATGCTCTGTTATTGGGGCCGATGAGCAACAAGCGGGCTTTTATTATCGGCGAAGCTTATGGTATGGGGCTTTGGTGTGTGGGCGCTTTTTGGCTGTATACCTCAATCCATGATTATGGAGACATTCCGGCACCTTTGGCGCTTTTGGCCATTGCGGTTATGGGGCTGGGCATGGGGTTATTCCATGGTTTTCTAGCCTTAATCTTCAACCGCTTTGTCGGTAAGCAGCCGTTGGCATTTGCTGCCTTATGGGTGCTTCAAGAATGGCTGAAGACTTGGTTGTTTACCGGTTTCCCCTGGCTTTTTGTGGGTTATGCTTTCACTGAGCAGTACTGGCTGTCTTCATTAGCGCCAGTGGCTGGGGTGTTTGCGGTGTCTTTTGTGGCCGTTTTATTGTCTGCCAGTTTGGTCGATGCGTTTCGTAAGCGGGCCGGTTATTTAGTGGTGACAGCGCTGTTTATCGCAGTGAGTATTGGGCTGTGGCTGGGCAATCCAGCGTGGACTCAGCCCAAGCCCAATACTGAAAATCTAAAAGTATCTTTGATACAGGGTAATATTCCGCAAGACCTTAAATGGCTGACCGATTACCGTTATAAAACGCTTGAGATATACGCCACCCTAAGCAGTACCGAGTGGGATCAAGATATGGTCATTTGGCCCGAGTCTTCTATCCCTATGTTCCAAACGGAAGCTTGGCCTTTTATCACTGAAGTGGTGAAGGTAGCCAAACAAACAGACACCACTTGGGTTACCGGTATTCCTTATAAAGATGAAGCTGCGTATCAGCAGGAGACCGACAAATACGCGCCATTTTATAACAGTGTTATCGCACTAGGGGCACAAGCAGATGGGCTTTATAAAAAACAAAATCTGGTACCTTTTGGGGAATATATTCCGTTTCAAGGGGCTCTAGATCTGTTTCCTAACTTGGCGGGCAGTCAAGACATTATGAGTTATAGCCGGGGTCCTGCCAATCAGTCACCACTTCAAGTGCGTGGTCATAATTTAGGCTCGGCAGTGTGTTACGAAGTGGCTTATCCTGATACCACACGCCGCAATGCGCAGAATACTGATTTCTTATTAACCATCTCTAATGATGCTTGGTTTGGCACCTCAGCAGGGCCTCTACAGCATTTACAAATGGTACAGATGCGCTCTTTAGAGACAGGTCGTTGGTTTATGCGTGCTACCAACACTGGGGTGACTGCCATTATTGATCACACCGGTAAGATTGTGGCCCGAGCCCCGCAGTTTGAACGCACGGTGCTGCGTGGTGAGGTGCAATCACGCACAGGTATGACGCCTTATGTTCGTTTTGGCAATCTGCCTATTTTATTATTAATAGGTCTGATGCTAGTGTTAAGCTACTTGGGTAAACGTTCCTTTAAGCGCTAAATTTAAGCGAAAAATAACAGCAACTTTAGGGTTGATTGATAAAAATGTACTATTAATCCACAAATTGGACAGGGCGTTTTCACAAAAGGTAGCAAATTGCGATATAATAGCAAGATATGTGATCGGTTCTGACTGTGATATAGTGCTGAAGTGTGGTCATTAGGCGCAACGTAGACAAACTACCACATGAATTAAATACTACATGGCAGAGGAACCCCTCTTCTTAAACCTTTATCAAATTATACAGATAGGTGACCTATGGCAGATGCAAGCCAAAATAAACCAAAAAAAGAATTTGCCTACGCTTTGGTAGGGACTGCTGCATTTTTGGCTATCGTACTTCTTATTGGTATTTCAGCCTTTTTACGCCCTGCAGACAAACATGTGGCGCCTAAAGCTGCTGTAGAAGAAACCACTGAGGAAGCGGCGGTTGCTGAAGAGGCAACGGCACAGCCTGAAACAGAAGCGACAGCTACTGAAGCTGCCCCAGCGGCAGAAGCTGTTGACACCCCTGCAGCTGAAGCTACAGCAACTACGGAAGCAGAGGCTGATACTGCAGCTGAAGCGACAGCAGAAGCCACAGACGCACAGCCTGCAACCCAAGAAGCTGCTCCAGCAGAAGCAGAAGCGACTGCAGAGGCCACTGAAACAGCTCAGTAATTAACAGTCTTGAGAGTTTAAAGCCCGTTAAAACAGGCTAAAACCCGCTTTATCTATATGATAGAGCGGGTTTTTTTAATATAACGTCACTAATTTTTCTTTACCCTCTGCTGCGCTCATGAAACAATACTTCGTTTTATAAAATATCAGACTATTACTCCGAAATTTTTGAAATGACTCTAACATAACTGCTAGCTGTAGAGACTGCTATATAAAGATAGACTGAGTTCACTGTACAGTTGAGAGTGGTGTGTTTAACTGTTATACAACCAAGGAATTAAGACTATGAGTAATGCAGACTCAAATCGGACAGGACCTTCTGCTGAGGCACAAGCTCTAGACAATGGCTTTATGGGCCACCCTCAGCCGTTACGATCTTTATTTTTTACCGAAATGTGGGAACGCTTTTCGTACTATAGTATCCGCCCGCTATTGGTGCTATTTATGGTGGCCTCCATAAGTAATGGAGGTTTTGGTTTTGATGATGCCACCGCCTCTGCCATTTATGGTATTTTTGCTGGCACCTTGTATCTAGCAGCGGTGCCAGGGGGTTGGTTGGCCGATAACTGGCTAGGTCAAGAGCGTGCTTTGTGGTGGGGCAGTATTATTATTGCCTTAGGTCACTTATTTATCGCGCTTTCCGCCTTATTTGGCATGTCGATGTTTTTCATTGGTCTGGTGTGTATTGTTCTAGGCTCAGGATTATTTAAGACTTGTATTTCGGTCATGGTAGGCGCGTTATACCCTAAAGGGGACGCCCGCCGTGATGGCGGTTTTACCCTATTTTATATGGGGATTAACATTGGAGCTTTGTTGGCCGCCCTTATCGTGGGGCTATTCCAAGAAAGACAAATGTGGCATGTGGGCTTTGGCGTAGGCGGTTTAGGGATGCTGGTATCGCTACTGGTCTATCGCTTTGCTGCCCGAAAGAACCTAAAACGATTTGCTAAAGCTCAAGGCATTATCCCCGAGTGGGAAGTGGCCAACGATCAGTATCAGCATATCGGACGTTGGGTAGGGGTATTCTTAGCAGCTCTGATTGCGCTAATTGTACTGATTGCCACAGGGATTATGCCCTTCAATCCGAGTATGGTTGCTGAGTATATGACCTATATCATCGCTGGTATGGTGTTGTTGTATTTCGCTTATATGTTTATCTCTCCTAAGCTGGATAAAACCGATAAGCTGCGCCTACTGATCTGTTTCATTTTAATTATTGGTTCAACTTTATTCTGGTCAAGCTTTGAGCAGCAACCGACTTCATTTAACTTATTCGCGGACCGTTATACCGACCTAAATGTGTTTGGATTTGACATTCCAAGCATCTGGTTCCAGTCATTAAACCCTATCTTTATCTTGATGTTGGCACCGATTGTCAGTGTGATTTGGGTGTGGTTAGGCAAGCGTAATCTTGAGCCAAATAGTATGGCCAAGTTCTCATTGGGTATGTTATTGGCCGCTGCAGGCTTCGGTCTAATGATTATGGCCTCTAAGTTGGTGGTTGCCAATCCGGATACCTTGGTATCGCCTTTATGGCTAACCGGTAGTCTGTTACTATTGACGCTAGGGGAGCTGGCTTTAAGCCCAGTGGGATTGTCCTCTATGACCAAACTTGCCCCCAAAGGCATGCAGGGTCAAATGATGGGATTATTCTTTACCTCATTGGCCATGGGTAACTTGGTAGCGGCCTTCTTCGGCGGCCATGTTTCAGCCGATACCATTGAAGGCTTACCCAGCTTATTTACCACTATGACTATTTTCTTGGTGGTGACTGCACTGATTTTATTGGCATTATCAAAGCCAGTGAGAGCCATGTTAGATCGCAGTGAAGCTGAGGATGAGCATCGCAATACTGTTTAAACAAGCTGTAGATTTATGACGTTTCTTTAAGTGACTTACTAACTGAAAACGGTTGTAAACCTCAAACGTGTTACCATAATTGCATTGGTAGCACGTTTTTTTGTATTTGAAATTGGCAAAAAAGACACAATAAAAAATAAACCATTAATTCAGAGGAATATTATGAGCAAGTCTGTAATCCAAGAGCGTATCAGTCAATTACGCCAAGTTCTAAAAAATAATGATATCAGTGCCCTTATCATTCCATCAGCTGACCCTCATTTATCGGAGTACTTACCTGAGTACTGGCAAGGCCGTCAATGGTTGTCTGGCTTTACCGGTTCAGTGGGCACCTTGGTTGTGACTCATGATTTCGCAGGTCTTTGGGCTGATAGTCGCTATTGGGTACAAGCCGCTGCTCAATTAGAAGATACCGGTATTACGCTGCAAAAACTACAGCCAGGCTCGCCCAATCATGCTCAGTGGTTGGCAGAGAATCTAGACGCTGGCGACAGTGTGGCCATCGATGGCAACGTGTTGTCACTGGCTGAACAAGACCGCTTATTAGACGCTTTCGATGAAGTGGCAGACAGTGAAGAAGACGGTATACGTCTAATTACTGAGCTGGATTTATTGGGCGAGATTTGGCAAGACCGCCCTGCGCTGCCTATGGCTCAGCTGTATGCTCATGACGCCCAGTTTGTGTCACAATCTGCTGCAGAAAAATTGGCTGAAGTGAGGGCCCAGATGCAACAAATTGGGGCCACCCATCATCTTATTTCAAGCCTAGATGATCTAGCCTGGTTGACCAACCTACGCGGTAGTGATGTGGACTACAACCCAGTATTCCTAGCCCACATGATTATCACCGCTGACAAAGCGACGCTATATATCGACAGCGCTAAAGTGTGCGAAGATATTGCTAAGTTATTGGATGAAGCCGGCATTAGTGTGGCGGATTATGATCAGGTTCAAGGTGCGTTAAGTGAATTGACTCCTGAGGATTTACTGCTACTAGATCCTAATAAAGTGGCGGTCGGTACCCTAAATGACTTGGGCGATGACATTGCCATGATTGAGCAAATTGCCCCGAGCAGTCTGCTCAAATCCGTTAAATCAAAAGAGGACATCGAGCATGTACGGGAAGCGATGCGTCAAGATGGCGCCGCACTGTGCGAGTTCTTTAGTGAGTTTGAAGCGCGCTTAAATAAAGGCGAGCGCTTAAGTGAGCTAGATGTAGACAGCATGTTGATTGACGTGCGTAGTAAGCAGCCCCATTATGTATCACCCAGCTTCCCAACCATTGCTGGCTTTAACGCAAATGGTGCTCTACCACATTATCGTGCCACTGAAGACAAGTTTAGCTACCTTGAGGGCGATGGTTTATTATTAATTGACTCTGGTGCTCAGTATCAAAACGGCACCACTGATATTACCCGTGTGGTGGGTATTGGTAAGGTTAATGAAGGCCAAAAACGTGACTTCAGCCTGGTGTTAAAAGCACATATTGCGTTAGCCAAAGCTTGTTTCCCAGATGGTATAGCCTCACCGCTCATTGATGCGATTTGCCGGGCGCCTTTATGGCAAGCTCAGATGGACTATGGTCATGGTACGGGTCATGGTGTGGGCTACTTCTTAAACGTGCATGAAGGCCCACAGGTGATTGCTTACAGTGCTACCACCCCGCCAGAGCGCGCGATGAAAGTAGGTATGATTAGCAGTAATGAGCCTGGCTTATACCGTGAGGGTCGCTGGGGGGTTCGTATCGAGAACCTAGTCATCAACCAGCCAGTACCAACGCCACAAGAGACAGAGTTCGGTCATTATCTAAACTTTGAAACCGTCACTTTGTGTCCGATTGATACTCGCTTGGTGAACCCAAGCCTATTGACTCAAGATGAGATTGACTGGTTAAACGACTATCACAGTCATGTTTATAATGAGTTAAAAGGCCGTGTTGAAGGCGAAGCTTTAGAGTGGCTAACCGAGCGTACTAAAGCTATTTAGTAGTAAGTTAAGCCTTTCCTTAATAGATTGACTGTATTTAAAAAGCCGCCCAAATGAACTGAACCCCATAAGT
>NZ_DGDC01000026.1 GCF_002385225.1 Psychrobacter sp. UBA3962
CCTTAACTGACTGGCATTAGGGTAGTGGACAGCTTTTATAGCTTAAATAGGGTTCGAGTAAAGGTGCTGATTAGTAAGGCCGGTAATTATGGTCATATGGGCTATTATGAACGTCAGATTACCATTGTTGGAATTGCCGATAGTTAATAAAGTTTAAAATTACCACAAGTGTTCACCAAAGGGTTTGACCCCGTGAGGGTTATATGACTTAATAGGGGTAGGTATTTTTGTCCTCAACGACACAAGGAGTGTGTTATGTCAAAGACTATCACTACGGATAGAACCTACCGTATCATGCGTGAAAATACTCAGGCAATGCTCATTGATGTGCAAGAGAAGCTTGCTCCGCACATCTATCGCCAAGAGGAGATTGTTAACAAGACACTGACTTTAGTTCAAGGTCTGCAGATACTCGGTGTGCCTATTGTGCTGAACGAGCAATACAAAAAGGGGCTGGGCGAGACGCTGCCAGAGATCATGGAAGTACTGGATACCTCAAAAGCCAAGATTATTGAAAAGGTCACCTTTAGTGCTTGTGACAATGATGAAACCTGGAACTATCTAGCGCAGCAAAACCGTATTTCAGTACTGGTGTTTGGGATGGAAACTCATGTCTGTGTGATGCAAACTGTGCTAGACCTACTTGATAATGGCATGCAGCCCGTGGTGATTGCCGATGCCACAGGTTCTCGCGATGCTTATGACCGTCGCCAAGCCATTCGCCGTATGCGTAGAGCAGGCGCTGTGATAACCACTACTGAGGCGATATTGTTTGAGTTGTGCCGCTCGAGTAAGGATCCGGTGTTTAAAGCCATTAGCCAGTTAATTAAATAGCTTATACTTATAGAGCTCATTGAATAATTGAAACAGACCTGAAAGCTTTAATCCCTATTTAGTTAAATAATCCGTGATAAAGTCAGCTGGCTTGGTCACGGATTTTTTTATGCCTGTAACTTAGATGCCTAAGAGATTCAGACCCCTAGGTCAGCAGTGTCGCCTTGTATAAGCCCTTATATTGCATTAGCCTATAGCAATACTTTCTACCAAGACACAAGGTTTTCCATGTCATTACCCACCGCAAAAAATAAAGCTGATAAACCGCTGAACATGACCGAAATTACCGAATTTTTATTAGAGCTAGATGCGTTAAAGCGGGTTAACCGGCGCAGTTATGTTACTCAGGCTAATCGGCTAGAGAACTCGGCGGAACATTCTTGGCATTTGGCAATGGCCTGCTGGTCTATCGCAGAGTTGTTTCAACTTGACGTTAATCATGAAAAGCTTTTGAAGTTGGCTTTAGTACATGATTTAGGTGAGATTGATGCCGGCGATACTTTTTTGTATGACAGCAGTCGCAGCGAGGCACATATTGAGGAGCGGGAGGGGATTGTGCGTTTGCAGGCCCACAGTGGTAATGGCATTGATAATTTGCTTGACGTCTGGGATGAGCAAGAGACCGGCAGCAGTCCTGAAACCCAATTGTTAAAGGCCATTGATCGCTTGTTGCCCTTCTTATTGAACATAAATACTGGGGGTAAAACTTGGAGCAATCACGGGGTTAAGCGCTCACAGGTCGCTGGTATGCATGCTTTTATTGCCGACAGTTTTCCAGTTATCCATGAGTGGATAGAGAAACAGATTGATTATGCCACTGAGCAGGGCTGGCTAATTGATGCCTGATGCAGGGCAATAAGTACAAACATTATTAAAAAAATAAAGGTGCACGAGGGGCACCTTTAAAATAATAAAAAATTATACGGATATCAGTAGGTTAAGCTTGATTAGCCACACCCAAAAGCTGACCCATTTGCACCACAGAGCCATGCTCCATGTCTTGTGACCACTCAACACCCGCAGACTTTGGCATTACCACAATGGCGGTTGAGCCCAAGTAAAAACGGCCTAATTCATCGCCTTTTTTCAAGCTAAGGTTGTGCTCTAAGGTTTGGATGCTGTCAGTGCGGTCAATTTTGCCAGTAGCGACGGTCTCAATGCCGGCCACAATCATAGCGCCCACTAAGACCACAGCGGCACGGCCATACTCAGTCTCAAAAATACAGACTAAACGCTCATTACGGGCAAATAAATCGGGGACATTCTGCGCCGTGACATTATTCACCGAGAATAAGGTACCAGGCACATAGCGGGTCTCAACCAAAGTGCCATCGAATGGCATGTGAACTCTATGGTAGTTACTTGGCGCTAAGTAAACTGTGGCAAAGCTGCCGCCTTCATAATAGTTACCGTCTTGGTTATTGGTATCAGCCAACAAGTGACTAACCGCATAATCACGGCCTTTGGCTTGTAGTATTTGGCCTTGCTCAATATAACCGATTTGTGAAATCATACCGTCAGCGGGTGAAACAATACCTTGTTCAGTGCTGTCGATAGGACGAGCTTCTTCGGCTAATTCTCGGGTAAAAAAGTCGTTAAAGCTTTTGAAGTCTGCTAGATTTTGTCTGGCATACTCTTCTAAGGTAATGCCATAAGCTTTAGCGAAGGTACTAACGAATGCTTTTTTGACAATGGGGTTTTGACTGGCTGCCAGACGGCCTGCAACCTCACTAATTTTTTGTTGAGGAACTAAGTGTTGGGCTGCGGTAAATAGACCGTCACGAGTGAGTAACTGTTGAGCTTTTTGTTTTAATGAGTTTTTCATTATATTTTTCATAAGGAGTATCATCGTAAGCTGTGGAAATAGAAGGTAGAAATCGTAAACTTAAAAAGAACTAAAAATAAACTTTAATAGATAGCTAGTTTATCATAAACCGTATTAAACCACGTTAACAGTAACAGCCTAGTAGTGAGATAGTGGTATAAAGAAGGTATTGAGGTATTAATATGAAGGCTTTAATTCAGAGGGTAAGTGCCGCCAGTGTGACGGTTGATGGTCAGATTGTGGGCGAGATTGAGCAAGGCATCTTGGCTTATATTGGTTTGGGTCCTGAAGATAATATTGAGACCGCCAAAAAGATGGTCGATAAAATATTGACCTATCGTATTTTTGATAATGAAGCAGGCAAGCTGGATAAAAATGTGCAGCAAGTAGAAGGTGGGTTGCTGTTGGTTTCCCAGTTTACGTTAATGGCCAAAACTGACAAGGGTCGTCGCCCAGATTTTGGGGGCGCAATGGCACCAGCGCAGGCCAGTGAGCTATTTGAGCAGATGGTAGCTTATGCCAAACAGCAATACTCAAAAGTAGAGACCGGTGAGTTTGGGGCTAATATGCTAGTCAAAGCAGACAACGATGGCCCGCTAAATTTTATTTTAGAAATAGATTAATATTCATATTAAAGCCTGTCATTTAGGTCACTGCCATTTATTAGGGTTATTTGATACAGTTTAGGGCTAAGTTATTGACTTTAATACTGACTTAATCTAATAAGTTACTTATTTGTCATCTAATTGTCATAATTATAGGCTGTAATATAACGGTCATAATTTTATGAGCCAAATTACCAGATATTGAAACTTTATTAGCAATAACAGGCTCAGTATCAGAGATGTAAACTATAGGACAATAAATAAGATGAATACAGAAACCATATTGGTTGTAGAGGATGAACCCGCTATCCGTGAAATGATAGTTACCACGTTAGAGATGGCAGGATTTGAATGTCTGCAGGCTGAAGATGTTAATGAGGCGCATAACCAAGTGGTTGATCATCGACCTGCTTTGATTTTATTAGACTGGATGTTACCAGGCAACCAGTCAGGGATAGACTTATGTCGTCGCCTTAAAAAAGATGAGATGCTGTCAGAACTCCCCATTATTATGCTTACCGCAAGAGGCGAGGAGGATAATAAAGTACAAGGGTTGGATGCCGGCGCCGATGACTATATTACTAAGCCATTTTCTACCCGTGAGCTGATATCGAGAATCAAGGCGGTCCTTCGTCGTAGTAATGCTTTATCAGGGGATAAGCCTATTGAAGCACAAGGGTTAAGTCTAGACCCTGTGAGCCAGCGTCTATCAGCGGATGGTACACCGGTTGAAATAGGACCCACTGAATATCGTTTGTTGGCCTTTTTTATGAGCCATCCAGAGCGCGCCTATACGCGGACCCAATTACTAGATCAGGTATGGGGCGGTAATGTGTATGTAGAAGATCGGACCATTGATGTTCACATTCGACGCTTACGTAAGGTGCTCGAGCCTTATGACTATGCTAAGTTTATCCAAACGGTGCGGGGTACCGGCTATCGTTTCTCGACCCAGGTGAATGGGTAAGTGGCTCTTTGATCCATACGCTATGATTCTTTAGTCAAAATTTTTGGCTTTATAATGGGTGCTACCATAAGGGCCAAATGTAGAGGGTGTTAAGGGCCGTACTGCTAACTATGTTGTTATTTATCAATGAACTGAGAGTGTCATGAGCCCTTCTAACAGACAGCCTGCCACCAGTAGCGAGAGTCCTCGGTCGGCTTTGCTATGGTCAGATTTGAAATGGTTGGTGACCTTAACTCTATTGGGCACCATCCTTGGCCATTATTTCCTCAACTCAGTGCCTTGGGGCATTATAGTGGCGTTGTTGCTCTATAACCTCTGGCGGCTATATGCGGTGCAACAATTCTATGGCTGGATGACCAAGTCTTTAACTTTACCGCCTCCTGAGCTGTCTGGCAGCCTGACCTTCATGGCCAATAAGCTCTATGAGAGTAAAAAACAAGAACAAATGACCCATCAGAAAATGATGGGACTGATCAAAAAAATCCGGAGTTCATTGTTGGCCTTGCAGGATGCCGTTATCTTGCTTGATAAAGAGGACAGTTTAGAGTGGTGGAACCAGGCTGCGGAAACTTTGTTAGATTTGCGCTCAGAGGATCAGGGTCGAAGTATTTTGGATCTGATTAATCTCCCTGAGTTTACCAACTATTATGTGGACGCTGTCTCTCCAAATGACGGGGTGCGTATGCGCTCTTGGCGAGATTATGAAAGGTTTTTGCAATGTGAGGTGACCCATTTTGGTAATGAAAAGCTACTTATTATTTATGATGTGACCCGCCTGCAGCATTTAGAGCAGATGCGCAAAGACTTCGTGGGCAATGTGTCCCATGAGCTGCGTACCCCATTAACCGTATTGATGGGGTATATTGAGACCTTCTCTGACCAGCCAGACCTAGATCCTAAATGGCAACGTGGCTTTAGTTTAATGACCCAGCAGACCCAGCGAATGAATCATATTATTAATGATTTATTGCTGCTGTCCCGTCTCGAAAACGAAGAATCTATTAATATTGAACGGGTCGATATGCCTAAGCTGATGACCAGTATCTTCGATGATGCTCAAGCCTATAACCGAGATTATGGGCACCTCATTGACTTGCATATCGATTCTCAGCTAGACGTCTATGGCTCCTACGGTTACCTTAATAGTGCTTTATTAAACTTGGTCACCAATGCCATAAAATATACGCCTAAAGGCGGAGTGGTCAAAATTACTTGGCAAGAAGTGAGAGAGGGGTGTTTGTTTTCAGTACAAGACAATGGTATTGGCATTGCGCCTGAGCATCTTGAGCGTTTGACTGAGCGCTTTTATAGAGTCGATAGTGGGCGTAGTAGAAGCACTGGTGGCACCGGCCTAGGACTGGCTATTGTAAAGCATGTACTGTATCAACATGGCGCTAAATTGAAAGTCGAATCTCAGGAGGGCAAGGGCTCTACTTTTAGCGTATTCTTCCCAGCCCGTTGTGTCTATCGAGAAAAGGCAGAGAACACAAAGAAGAAAGGGAGGCAAAAGGTTACCCATAATACGGATTCTATTGACGACGCCATTGACACTGAACCGCCGCTACTTTTAGAAGCGCCTAACAAATCAGCCGAGTAGCGATCAAGGTATTATCTAAAACTAGCAAAATATTATCTAAAACTATCTTAATTACTAACCTATCCAATTAGATTGCGCCCATAAAAAAAGAGCCGTTCACTGAGTGAAGGGCTCTTTTCCGTTGATATCATGATATCAATCCAAAGATATCAAGTTAACTGTGGTGAGCAGTTCTTAGTGTTGTACACCACCTACGCCATGAACGTGGCCATGGTTTAGTTCGTCTTCAGTAGCGGCACGTACTTCAACGATTTCTACGTCAAAGCTTAGTTTTTTACCTGCTAGTGGGTGGTTAGCGTCTACAGTTACTGTGTCATCATTAACGTCAGTAACGGTTACTAGCATAACTTGACCTTCGGCTTCAGACTGGAACTGCATACCAGGTTGAATGTTGTCAACGCCTTGGAAATTAGCGCGAGGTACTTGTTGTACGGCTTGCTCTTGGTATTCACCGTAAGCATCCGCTGGCTCGATAACCGCTGTTAATGAATCGCCAGCAGACTTGCCTTCTAGCTCTTTTTCAAGACCTGGGATGATGTTGTTATGACCATGTAGATAAGCTAGTGGCTCACCTTGTGACTGGTCGATAACGTTGCCACTTTCGTCTTTTAGAATATAGTTAAAGCGTACGGCAGTATCTTTTGCGATTGTTGTCATAAAATTTCCTCAAATAAATATAGGCGTTCTATATGTTCATAAATAATACAATAAAGAGGGTGCTTATAGCGGCGAAACACAAAGTTAACCATGCAAATATAAAACGAAACATGAAAGCCAACCTGTTATTTAGCCACACCTCTGCTAATTGCCTTGTCTAATAGATTGCGATGATAGACAAAAGTTTCAAGTCATGTTCTCAAATTAATTGCCAAATTGCTAAGTTTTTTACAAAAAATTAAGCTTTTTTAGGTCATAAAGCCAAAAAAAGAGGCTACTTGCTCCTTTTATAAGTCACTTTAGGCACTGTTTTTCATTCTATCTTTTTCGAAGATGGTGATAAATAGTCACAAGGTATTAAGCTAATCTAGTCCTTTGAGGTTGAAGTTTGGGCCAAAGCACCCGATTTAATACCTATCTAAGCTAAGGGACGAATATAATCTTAAGGGGCAAATATAGTGCCTTTTTTATATAACTATTCTTTTATTGTAGCGGAAGTATATTTAACTTCGATGAAAATTAAGCTTACTACTAACAAAAAAGTTAGACTAAGTAAGGATAATAAAGCCTTAATCCCTATGCTTTATCAAAGACAGTCCTCAATTTAAATTCATTATCATGGATATAAACACTAACTATGACCACTTTGCAGAGTATTCCCCAATCCTCATCTTCTAACAATGCCTCTCATTCAAGCGCTGATGCTGTTGATTACCACTTAGATTTTAGCCGTTTTAGACAGCACCTGGTTGATGTTACCTTGAGCTTTACTGCTGAGCAGGACTCGCCAGCCCTATGGTTACCGGCTTGGATACCCGGTAGCTATTTGATGCGTGAGTTTGCTCGCAATATTACTGCGGTACATTATCAGCGTGCCGACCAGGATGAACGCTCTATAGAAAACAGTTCTATAGAAGACAGCTCAAAAGATAACTATAGAGCAGCGAAGCTGAGTAAGAACGAGTGGCAACTTACTGAAGCCAAAGCAGGGGAGAAACTGCAGGTCATTTATGAGGTTTACTGTTATGACTTATCAGTGCGAACCGCTTACGTGGACCAGACCCGCCTTTATGGCAATTTTACTTCGCTAGCTTTGGCCGTTGAAGGATTAGAGCACAGCCCTGTCTCAGTGACATTAAGTGTACCTCAAGATTTTTATGAGCTTAATAACCCTAATAATACCGATAAAAAAGATAAGACAGTCAAAATAGCTTGCGGTTTAAAGCCCACTTATATCCACAGTGACAATACCCACTATTATCACTTGCAAGCTGAAAACTACCACGAGCTGATTGATTATCCGTTTGAGATTGCGCCACAGGATGAGTTCGACTTTATTGTTCAGGATCATAAGCATAATACCATTGCCCACCGCTTCTATATTTCAGGTAAGCACAGTGCCAATCTGGGCAGATTACAGCGCGATGTGCAACAAATTTGCCAGACCTTTGTCAATTGGTTAGACGATGCGCCTTTTGGTGGCAAAGATTATGACGGCTATACCTTTATGACCTATGCCAGTGGCAATGACTATGGCGGGCTTGAGCACATCAACTCAACCAGTCTGGTTACCCCGCGTACTGATCTACCCACAGCGGCAGAAGCTGATGAGCCTAGTGAGAGTTACCAACGCTTTTTAGGCTTGTGTAGCCATGAATACTTTCACTCATGGTGGGTAAAAACAGTCCGCCCTGATGTGATGATGAACGTTGATTTACGAAAGGAAGCCTATACGCCACTACTTTGGGTATTTGAGGGCTTTACCTCTTATATTGATGACTTTATGCTTCAGGCTTCCGGTGTGGTCAGTAAAGACAGCTACCTAAAGCTATTGCAATCTCAGATTAACCGCTATACCCAAACCCATGGCCGGGCGTTACAAAGTGTGGCTGAGTCCAGCTATGACGCTTGGATTAAGTTATACCGCGCTGATGAAAATACTGGTAATGCTGGCATCAGCTACTATAACAAAGGCGCTTTGGTGGCCCTATGTTTGGATTTGACCCTGATGCAGCAAAGCAATGGCCAATACCGTCTATTCGATGTGGTCAAAGCTTTCTATCAGCTGGCCAAAGAGCAGGGCGAGGCCGGCAATCGTATCCGTATTGGTATGGACAACGATAACTTAGAAGCGGTTATTAGCCAGTTTATGGACAAAGCGGTTTGGCAAGATTTCAAAGCTAAATATGTCGATGGCGTAGAAGAGCTGCCTATTTATGAGCTACTTGAGGCTAGTGGCATCAAGATTACTGAAGACAGTAAAGACAATACGCAAGCTTGGGGTATCAGCTTTAGTGAGAACAGCGAAGGCTTGCAAGTCACCAAAGTCTTACGAGATAGTGTGGCCAGTGAAGCGGGCATCTCAGCCAAAGATATGATTGTGGCGATCGATGGGATTAAGGCAACCAAAAAACAGCTACAAGGCGTGGCAAAATCAAATGTTGAGTCGGTAACCTGTCATGCTTTCCGCCGTGATGAGCTAATGATATTTGAGGTGGCAAACACAACTCAATCTGGCATTACTGCTAATCCTAGCCTAAAAAAAGTCAGTTTGAGTCTAGGTGCGTCCGGTTATGAGGATTGGTTAAGCCCAGGTTTTGTGAAATAGTCATCGCTTACTTTCAGTCTGTGTTATTAAATTATCATTAAACCCTCATTGCTCATTTTATTAGAAGCATAGTTTATGTCTTATCATCAGCCCTTACAGGGCGCCTTTTGGATGGTTGCAGCCGGTAGTATGTTTGCAATCATCAATACAACGTTACAATATTTAGGGATTAATTATGGTGTAAGTTCTGGGGCGGCAGTGCTACTACAATATGGTATTGCACTGCTGCTATTTTTGCCCCTAATGCGCACCGGCGCCATTCGTTCAGCAGTAACCTCAGACTTTCGATTGTTGCATGTGATACGGGTGGGTTTTTCAGTGATTGGTATCCAGCTTTGGACTTGGGCACTGGCTTATCCCGTGCCCATTTGGCAAGGTATTGCTTTACTTATGGTATCGCCTTTATTTGCGACTATCGGCTCAGGGCTTATATTGCGTGAGTCAGTAAGCATGGTGCGCTGGCTTGCAACCTTGGTTGGGTTTATAGGCGCTATGTTGGTACTACAGCCGTGGTCAGATGGGTTTATGTGGGCCAGTTTATTACCGGTAGCGGCGGCGTTCTTTTGGGCAAGTGCTTCTTTAATGACCAAGTTCACTGTAAGCCGTGATACCCCAACCACGCTTGTTTTTTATCTGCTAGTGTTGATGTTGCCCTTTAACTTAGTATTTGGTCTACCCAAGTTCGAGCTACCCAATGATTGGCAGGTTTGGGCGCTATTGGTAACTATCGGGGCACTCACCGCTTTTGCTCAATGGGCCATTGCTAAGGCCTATTCGGTAGCAGATGCGTCATTTGTGCAACCGTTTGATCATATCAAACTGCCGCTAAATGTCTTGGCCGGCTTTATTGTCTTTGGCTGGGTGCCACCAGGTATGCTGTGGCTAGGCTCGGCGTTAATTATAGCCTCTGTCATTTTTGTGACTCACTATGAGCGTCGTCAAAACCCGGTTGAAGTGCTATGGGAAGAGGCCCATCAGAAGGAGCAGATTCAGGGTTAATCAATGCCCAACTGCGCCAATCGGTTTTTATTTAAGTGGACTCGGACAAACTCTCCCACGCCTAAATCCCCCAGTTCAAAACCGGCAGCAGACCAACGGATCAGACGCAGACAAGGCAGTCCAACATGGGCGGTCATGCGTCTTACCTGTCGGTTTTTGCCCTCATAGATGGTCATCATCAGCCAAGAGTCCGGGACACTTTTTCGCTCGCGAATTGGAGGATCTCGCTGCCATAATGGCATAGGTAACTCGTCTTCGCTCACGTGCTGAACTTCAGCGGGCAAGGTTTTGCCATCTTTAAGCACAACGCCTTGGCGTAGCTGCTCTAACTGCTCTGCGGTTGGCTCACCTTCTACTTGAACCAAATAAGTCTTACCTTGCTTAAGACCAGCGTTGGCTTTGGGCGGATGAGTGATGGCTTTGTTGACCCGACCATCTGAGGTCAAAAGTAATAATCCCTCACTGGTGGCATCCAGACGACCTGCCACCCGCAGTGATTTATCACTAAAAAACTGTGATAAAGGGGCAAATTTATTATTGGCGTCATCGCTGAACTGGCTTTGTACACCATAAGGTTTGTTAAATAAAATAACTGAAGGCATAAGGGAGTTAATATCTTAAGGGTTGAGTATTAAAAGCGAATGGGACTATTCTATCATGAGCCAATGCTTAGAAAATAAAAGACACTCTAAAGCGGATAGCCTTAGGGTGCCTGAATTGTAGTAAAAGCTTAACAAGAAGTTAGCTGATTATAAAGCAGCCAGAGCTTCATTAAAGGTCTTGCTGGGGCGCATCACCTGCTTAACGATATTATCATCCATGAAGTAATAACCTTTTAAATCCACGGGCTTTCCTTGAACCGAATTAAGCTCTTCAATGATGGTCTGTTCCTGTTCGGCCAATGTTTTAGCAAAAGTAGCAAATCTTTGCTTAAGATCTTGGTCTTTATCCTGATTTGCCAGCTCTTGTGCCCAGTACAGGGTCAAGTAAAAATGGCTGCCTCGAGTATCCAACTCACCCACATTTCGTGAAGGGGATTTATTATTAAGTAGTAGTTTTTCCGTGGCTTCGCTTAAAGTGTCAGCTAAGATCTGAGCTTTCGGGTTGTGGTCACTGCCGTATTCTGCCTCGTGCTCTAAAGAAACCGTCAGTGCCAAAAACTCACCTAAAGAGTCCCAGCGTAGGTGGTTTTCTTGTAATACTTGCTGTACATGCTTGGGGGCAGAGCCGCCAGCGCCAGTTTCAAACAAGCCGCCGCCATTCATCAGCGGAACGATAGACAGCATTTTGGCACTGGTGCCCAGCTCAAGAATAGGGAATAAATCAGTGAGATAGTCGCGTAGAACGTTACCTGTCACCGATAGTGTATCTTTGCCAGCAACTAAACGCTCTAAGGTAAAGCGAGTCGCTTCACGAATAGACATGATATGGATTTCTAAGCCATCAGTATCATGATCTTTTAGATAACGCTCAACTTTTTCAATTAAGGCAGCATGGTGAGCTCGGTCTTTATCTAACCAAAAGACGGCCGGCATACCACTGGCTCGGGCGCGGGTCACCGCCAATTTTACCCAGTCTTGAATAGGGGCATCTTTAACGCGGTTCATACGCCAGATGTCTTTTTCTTTCACCGCATGTTCGGTAAGCACTTTGCCTTCCTCATTAATCACCTGAATTTTTCCTTTGCCAGGCATTTGGAAGGTGGTGTCATGCGAGCCATATTCTTCGGCTTTTTGTGCCATAAGCCCAATATTGGGCACAGTACCCATGGTGGCGGGATCAAAAGCGCCATGCTCTTTACAGAAGCGAATGGTCTCATCATAAAGGGCAGCATAGCTGCTGTCTGGGATGATGGCATTGACATCGTGTAGCTTGCCATCAGGGCCCCACATTTGACCCCCATTACGAATCATCGCTGGCATGGAGGCATCAACAATCACATCACTAGGTACGTGCAAGTTAGTAATGCCTTTGTCTGAATCGACCATAGCTAGGGGAGGGTTGGTCTCATAGACCTTTTGAATATCCGCCTCAATCTCTTTTCGTTGCTCTTCGGGCAGCTCTTGGATTTTCGATAGCAATTGGGCAAAGCCGTTATTAACGTCTACCCCAATCTTGTCAAAGGTTTCCCCATGCTTGGCGAACAAGTCTTTAAAATAAACCCGCACTGCCTCCCCAAAGATAATGGGGTCAGAGACTTTCATCATGGTGGCTTTTAAGTGAATGGAGAATAATAAATCTTTGTCTTTGGCGTCTTGAACTTGTTCTTGTAAGAAATTACTCAGCACATCAAAACAGAGGATTGAGGTGTCCATCAGCTCGCCTTGAAGTAAGGGCGCAGCGGATTTGAGCTCAGTCTCAGTACCTTTTTCGTCTGTATATACCACACGATATTGGGTGGGTTTATCGATAACGACCGACTTCTCATCATCAACGAAGTCGCAATGCGCCATAGTAGAAACGTGGGTCTTAGAGTCAGGACTCCAAGGTTTCATAGAATGGGGATTGGCACGGGCATAAGCTTTAACCGCTTTTGGCGCGCGGCGATCTGAGTTACCCTCACGTAGTACTGGGTTAACCGCACTGCCTTTGACTTTATCAAAGCGTGCTCGAATCTCTTGTTCTTTATCATTTTGCGGGTTGTCGGGAAAGTCTGGCACCGCGAAGCCTTTGTCTTGTAACTCTTTGATGGCGGCTTTTAACTGATGAATAGAGGCACTGATGTTGGGTAGTTTAATGATATTGGCTTCCGGCTTTAACACCAGCTCACCCAGTTCAGTAAGAGCATCCGGCACTTGCTGCTCTGGACTTAAGTAATCTGGGAAAAGAGCAAGGATACGTGCCGCTAGAGAGATATCACTGACTTCAACCTCTATTCCAGCAGTGTCGGTAAAAGCCTCAACAATAGGTAAAAAAGACTGAGTGGCTAGGGCAGGGGCTTCATCTGTTTTGGTATATATAATTTTTGACATGGTTATGGTAAGTCCTTTTTATTGTTTTCTGAATTAATAGGGGCTTGTTAGGGATAAATAAACTTTTATTTGTTGTTATCGGTAATGCTGTGATCAAGCTTAAGTTTAATGATACTAAACAGGGGTCTTAATAGTCAGTTTACAAATCGTATCTACCTCTAAAAGTTTGTGAGGGTATCGCTGAATTTAAGCCAAAAAAATACCCCAAGAGCGTACTCTTAGGGTATTTACTTACAGCTTTTTTTAAATCAAACCGTCAAGGATTACCTTAACTGGCCAGCATTAGATAGAGGCGATGGCGTCGTTGAAGGTTTTACTTGGACGCATGACGCTCTTAGCCACTTCGTCATCAGCGAAGTAGTAGCCTTTGATATCTACTGACTTGCCTTGAACCTCGTTCATTTCTTTAACGATGGTCTCTTCATTTTTGGCTAGAGTTTCAGCCACTGGTGCAAATTGTGCTTTTAACTCAGCATCTTCGTCTTGAGCAGCTAATTCTTGTGCCCAGTACATGGCCAGATAGAAATGGCTACCACGGTTGTCTAATTCACCAGTAGAGCGTGATGGTGACTTATCGTTATCAAGCAGCTTCTCAGTCGCTTTATCTAACGTTTCTGCCAATACTTTGGCTTTGGCATTGTCTTGAGTAGAGGCTAAGTGCTCTAAAGACGCAGTTAACGCTAAGAATTCACCCAGTGAATCCCAACGTAAGTGGTTTTCTTCTAGTAGCTGTTGTACATGCTTAGGCGCTGAACCACCCGCACCTGTTTCAAATAAACCGCCACCCTTCATTAGAGGTACTACTGACAACATCTTGGCACTGGTACCAAGCTCTAAAATTGGGAATAAGTCAGTTAGGTAGTCGCGTAGGATGTTACCTGTCGCAGAAATAGTATCAAGACCGCGAGCCACACGCTCTAAGGTGTAGCGCATTGCACGAACTTGTGACATGATTTCGATGCGTAGACCTTCAGTATCATGGTCTTTCAAGTAAGTTTTAACTTTCTTGATTAATTCGTTTTCATGCGGACGGTATGGGTCTAACCAGAATACTACTGGTGTGTCTGATTCACGAGCACGGCGAACGGCTAATTTCACCCAGTCTTGGATAGGCTCATCTTTCACCTGACACATACGCCAGATATCACCTTTCTCGACCGCTTGC
This sequence comes from Psychrobacter sp. UBA3962, assembly GCF_002385225.1. Taxonomy (GTDB): domain Bacteria; phylum Pseudomonadota; class Gammaproteobacteria; order Pseudomonadales; family Moraxellaceae; genus Psychrobacter. The sequence continues at coordinate 14,230 of NZ_DGDC01000026.1, forward strand.
TCCATTAGAACTTCGCCAGTCTCAACGTCTACAATACGAGCAATACCTGAATCGCTTGATTCAAAGGTCTTATCGTGTGAGCCGTATTCTTCGGCTTTTTGGGCCATTAGACCTACGTTAGGGACAGTACCCATAGTGGTTGGGTCAAAGTTACCATGCCACTTACAGAAGTTAATCATCTCTTGGTAGATACGAGCGAAAGTTGACTCAGGCATAACTGCTTTACAGTCATACATCTTGCCATCAGCACCCCACATCTTACCGCCATTACGGATCATAGCAGGCATTGAAGCGTCTACAATAACGTCACTTGGTGAGTGGAAGTTTGTGATGCCTTTTGAAGAATCAACCATGGCCAGACGAGGACGATGCTCCTGACAAGCATGTAGGTCTTGCTCAATCTCTTCACGTTTTGAGGCAGGTAGGTCTTTAATCTTGTCATACAGATCAGCCATACCGTTATTTACGTTAATGCCAAGCTCATCAAATAGCTTGCCATGTTTCTCAAACGCGTCTTTATAATAAATGCGAACTGCGTGACCGAATACGATAGGGTGAGATACCTTCATCATCGTCGCTTTTACGTGCAATGAGAATAAGATACCGGCATCGCGGCAGTCTTCCATTTCACGCTCATAGAACTCAAGCAATGCTTTTTTGCTCATGAACATCAAATCGATGACTTCTTTGTCTTTCAAAGGAATTTCTGGCTTCAATACTTTGGTTGAGCCGTCTTCTAACAAAAGCTCCATACGTACGGTACGGGCTTTGTCTAGTGTCATTGATTGCTCGCCACTGTAGAAGTCGCCGCCATGCATGTGAGATACGTGAGTGCTTGACCACTGTTTCCACTCGCCCATTGAATGAGGGTGTTTGCGGGCATAGTTTTTAACTGCTTTTGGCGCACGGCGGTCTGAGTTACCTTCACGCAATACTGGGTTAACCGCACTACCTAAAGCCTTACCATAGCGCTTACGAAGCTCATGCTCTTCTTCAGTTTGTGGGTCTTCTGGGAAATCAGGAAGGGCGTAGCCTTTGCTTTGCAGCTCTTTGATGGCTGCTTTCAGCTGTTGTACAGAAGCACTGATGTTAGGCAGCTTAATGATGTTAGTGTTAGGGTCTTGAGTCAAACGACCTAGCTCCGCTAAGTTGTCTGGAACACGCTGATCTTCTGTTAAATAGTCAGGAAATTCTGCCAAAACACGAGCAGCAACTGAGATGTCACTGGTCTCGACAGTAATATCTGCTGTCTTAGTAAAAGCTTCAACAATAGGCAAGAATGATAGGGTTGCTAGTGCTGGGGCTTCGTCGGTTTTTGTATAAATGATTTTTGACATTATAGTAATCGGTCCCTTTAGTTCGTAGATAATAAAAAAACTTCGACTTGAATAAAACTAATCTATAGGTGCAATGCAAAAGAGAACTGAAAAAAGCTTATAAACTTTATATAAGCTTATAAACAGTGAGATGGCCCAAGAGTAATAAAATTTGAGACTGGGCCTAACCCATGAACCTAGCTGATGTAACTAAGTTAATTTATCTCTGTGAATGTTTAATGAACAACTGTGGCGAGTATTATAGCGAATCCACTATAAAATCGAAACAATGTCAATCTCGTATAATGAACTAAGTATACAATTTTAATGCATACCCTATGTATACGAATTATATTAAGCTAGTAAACTTGTATTTTACCAGTCCTCAGCCTCGATATCATCTATTACCTAAAATAGTTATTTTTAAAAAACCAAATAACCAATAAGATAATCAATAAAAGCCATCTATATCAGTGTAGATGGCTTTTTTATTGTCAATATATCGAGTTCTTTCTGCATTTTATCAAACACCCCGATAGAGGGCAGGGTCAATTATGGGGATGAAAACTATTTTTTCAAATAATAAACGGCTAAAAAAGAGGGCGGGGTTAAAATAGGGTCAGCAAAACGCTGATAATTTGCTACTCTAGGGCAATAATAATCAATTAGATCAAAAACGATGACTTATTCCTACAGCATAACCCAAGATTTACAGTGGCAAAATGAGGCCAAATGGCAGGTGACAGACACCCCCTTTATGTCTTTTGCTTATTGGAAAGCCCTTATTGACAGTGACGCTATTGGTCAGGCTTCTGGCTGGATACCTCTGTATCTACAGATCTATAGACGACCTGTGCAAGCTAAGATAAATGGTGAGCAGTCTCCGACCTTAATCGCAGTCATGCCGTTATTTATTAAAGGTCATCACCAAGGTGAGTATGTATTTGATCATTCTTGGGCGGAGGCTTATGCCCGCTATGGCGTGGATTATTACCCAAGATTGGTAACCAGTGTGCCGTACACCCCAGTGATGGGACAGCGTTTGTGGTTGGCTGAAGGCGAAACTATAGCCCCCGCTATTTGGCAGACGGCCGTTGCAGCTGTGGATGATGTGGCGCAACAAGTGGGGGCGTCAAGTTGGCATGGTTTATTTATTGAAGCTGAGCAGGTTGAAGTCGCTAAGCAGTTGCCTAATCCCTTATTTGAGCATCAATTGTTAGAGCGTCAAGGCTGTCAGTTTTTGTGGCAAAACCAAAAGCTGACGGATATAGAGCCACAAGGTAACCCCAAGCGGTTTGCTGATTTCGATGATTTTTTAAGTACCCTAACTGCTAAAAAAAGAAAAAACATCCGAGCTGAGCGCAAAAAGATAGCCAAGCAGAATATAAGCTGCCGTATAAAGACTGGGCAAGCTATTACTGCTGAAGACTGGGACATATTTTACCAGTGCTATGCCATGACTTACGCTGTGCGGGGTCGTCATCCTTATCTAACCCCAGAATTTTTTGAGCAAATTGCAGACACGATGTCTGAGCAGATTATGTTGGCTCAAGCTATTGATGAGAACGAACAAGTAGTGGCAAGTAGCTTGTTCTTTTATGATGACCCAAATCAAGATAACTCGACCTTATATGGGCGCTATTGGGGCGCCCTAGAAGAATATGACAGCTTGCATTTTGAGCTATGCTATTATCAGGGCATCAAATTTGCTATTGATAAGGGGCTGCATTACTTTGATCCGGGCACGCAGGGCGAGCACAAGCTGATTCGCGGCTTTATACCACAAAAGACGCATTCGCTACACCGAGTTTATGACCCTCGTTTTGAGCCGGCGATTGCTAACTTTTGTCAGCAAGACCGTGACTATATGCAGCAATATCGGCAACAGGCCCATGATGCTCTACCATTTAATATTGAAAATATGCCTCACTTTAAAGGCTAGGCATAATACTTAGTTAAGGGATAAAACATGTCTATACCAGCAGAGGCGCTATATTGGCTGACCTCAGACGGTTCATTAACGGCTCTGTTAGAAGCTAAGGCAGGGCAAGCGTTGAAAGTAGAGCCTACCTTTGAAGGGTATCGGGTGTTAACGTTGGCACAAAAAAAGCAAATAGGTTATCAAGGTGCCCAGTTAAATAGACCGGTTATGGCGTGGGTGCGAGAGTCTTTATTATACGGAAATAGCGAAAAACCTTGGGTGGCAGCGCAAAGCATTTTCCCTCTGGTTAGCCTCAAAGGGGAAGCTAAGCGTTTGCAGTACTTGCAGGGCACTCCCATTGGTTATGTGCTCTTTAAGCGTCAAAACAGCTTGCCCAATAGAAGAGTGATTGACTGCACGGATTTGGGTTGGCGCCGAAGCACCTTCTATAATTGGTATAATAGAGAATTGTTAATCAGTGAAACTTTTTTGGCGGACTTTTTTATAGAAGGGTCTTAATCCCTAGCTGTTTTACTTATAACCTAGATTTTAAACAGCCTATAAGTTAGCTAAACTCACAAAAACATCCGCTTTTTGAGCTGTTTTTTCACTCTAATCGACCGGATTTCATGTTACACTTACCCTCTAATTGTGCAGAGTAGCCCCCTCCTAAAAATACTTCTTTCAAATCTATACGGTAATAGCTGAGTATTGCCTGATTGAGCGGTTAAAATTTAGGATACAGAGTGGTTGGCGGGTTCGGCGCTTGTATTTTTTATATGTCGTATGTGATTTATTAACGTATGTGACTTATTAATAGGATAAAACTATGTTTAAAGATATTAGCATTAAAGACTATGACCCAGACTTGTATCAAGCCATGGTGTCAGAGACCAAGCGTCAAGAGAGCCATATCGAGCTAATCGCTTCAGAAAACTATTGCTCGCCAGCAGTAATGGAAGCGCAAGGCTCTGACCTAACCAACAAATATGCTGAAGGTTATCCTGGCAAGCGCTACTATGGCGGTTGTGAGTTCGTGGATATCGTTGAGCAATTGGCTATTGACCGTGCCAAAGAGTTATTCGGCGCTGAGTATGCCAACGTACAGCCACACGCAGGTAGCCAAGCCAACTCTGCGGTATTCTTGGCCTTACTAGAAGCGGGCGATACTGTGTTAGGCATGAGCCTAGACGCGGGTGGTCACTTAACGCATGGTGCACACGTGAACTTCTCAGGCATCAACTACAACGCAGTTCAGTACGGTCTAGTAGAAGAAACCGGTCTAATTGACTATGATGAAGTTGAGCGTTTGGCCCAAGAGCACAAACCAAAAATGATCATTGCGGGTTTCTCAGCTTACTCACAAGTAGTTGATTGGCAGCGTTTCCGTGATATCGCAGACAGCGTTGGTGCTTATCTATTTGTGGATATGGCACACGTTGCAGGTCTAGTTGCTGCTGGTGTATACCCAAGCCCAGTACCCTTCGCTGACGTAGTAACTACTACCACGCACAAGACCCTACGTGGTCCACGTTCAGGCCTAATCCTATCTCGTGATGACAAACTGGCTAAGAAACTAAATTCAGCGGTATTCCCAGGCAACCAAGGTGGCCCATTGATGCACGCTATCGCTGCTAAAGCGGTATGCTTCAAAGAAGCGCTACAAGACGACTTCAAAACTTACCAGCACCAAGTAGTGAAAAACGCTCAAGCTATGGCCAAAGTTATCCAAGATCGCGGCTATGAAATCATCTCTGGCGGTACTGAAAACCACCTAATGCTAATCAGCTTAGTTAAGCAAGACATGACTGGTAAAGAAGCTGACAAATGGTTGGGTGATGCTGGTATCACTGTGAATAAAAACGCGGTACCAAACGACCCTAAATCTCCATTCGTAACTTCTGGTATCCGTATCGGTACACCAGCAATTACCACTCGCGGTTTCAACGAAGCACAAGCTTCTGACCTAGCGGGCTGGATTTGTGATGTATTAGACAGCCGTGGTGACGAAAAAGTACTAGCAGAAACTCGCGCTAAAGTTGAGAAAATCTGTGCCGAACTTCCTGTTTATGAGCGTAACCAGTAATTAGATTCATCATATAATTTCTAGATAGTTAAAGGGCTAAAAATGAGTTTTTAGCCCTTTTTTAGATAGTTGTGAAGGCTCTCCCATGGCTTAACTTATTGGAAGTAAAGACTATAATGAGAAATATAACTAAGGAATTTAAAATGATTAAGAAATTGGTAATACCAATGGCCCTTGCTTTGCTTTCAACAAGTATTTATGCAGCAAGTTTTTCGTCTACAAGAATTGGAAATACTAGTATTTATTCTAATGGTATTTCATCAACAGATATCGGCAATAATACCATTTATTCAAATGGCTCTTCATCAACCCATATCGGAAATAATACTATTCATTCAAATGGCACCTCATCTACTCGCATCGGTAACAATACCATTAATTCTAATGGTACGTCATCGACACGTATAGGGAATAGTACTCTTCACTCAGATGGAACTACCTGTACTACCGTGTACTCTAGTACTATTTGTAACTAGAAAATAAGCTTTAGTATTATGTATAAAAAAACCGCCTAGCTAAAAGCTAATCGGTTTTTTTATCACTGAAATATAAAATGAAAAAGCTAAGCTTTTTTTAAAACCGACAAATCTTCTAAGATGCCCGTAAATCTATTGTATAGCCAAGGCTCAGCATCGCTAATCGCTTGGTCGTAAATCTTGGGTCCTATTAAATCCACCATAAAGTCTAGCAGAAACTTAGCAGGCAGGTTGCCCATATCCATATCCAGTTCATCTCTCATATAGGCTCGTAACTCATCGAGTAGGACTTCTTCCTCTTCTTTATCTAGCTGCAAAAGCTTTTTATTTTTCATGATTTACTCAGTTAGTGTCTAGAATGATTGATTTAATCTTTTTCAGGTCCTTTATTTGGAGTTCATTAAAGGCTTGATGGGGTATGGTACTATTTATAAGCCACAAGTAGCGTAATGAATAGCAATCGCAATTATTAGAATAAAAGCATCAAAGTAAAGGTATCAAAATAAAAGCATAAAAAATAAAGGACGAAGTATGACTCTACGCATCCACGCCTTATTGCACAACCCTATCAATACTTTAGGCTCTATTGAGGATTGGATAAGGCGCAACGGTCATGAGCTAACCCTTATTCAGTTTGCAGAGGAGTTGGTAGGGGATAACGCTCTGCCGGATCAAGATAGCTTTGACTGGTTGATTGTCATGGGTGGGCCTATGGGGGTTTACGATGTTGATAAATTTCCTTGGCTAAAGATGGAAAAGCAGTTTATAACTGAAGCTATTGAAGCAGGTAAGACGGTCATTGGTATGTGTTTGGGGGCCCAGCTACTCGCTGAAAGTTTGGGTGCCAATGTGGGCAAAATCGATATCAAAGAAATTGGTTGGACACAGTTGAGACTGACCGAACCAGGTAGCCGTCATCCGCTACTAAAGGGAGTGCCCCCTCAATTTACTACCTTTCATTGGCATGGTGATGGTTTTGATTTACCTGATGGCGCTACGTCTCTAGCTACCTCTGATTATTGGCCAAACCAAGGTTTTATTTACCAAACCGAGAACCATAAACAGCTGGGTTCTTGGCTCATGGGCTGGCAATGTCATTTCGAAGTCACACCTGATAGCTTAAAGACTATGATCCATGAGGGTAAAGGTATCTCTGAGCAGGATATGAGGGAGTACCCGAAAAGCGTGCAATCTCCAGCTCATATTTTAGAAAAAACCGGCGAGTTTGCTACTGATAATAATGCCTACTTTGATACGATATTGGATAATTTAGCCTCAAGCTATAAGCTAAAAAATGAAAGTCAGTCAAGATTTTAGCAGTATCTTAAGCAGTTTTGCTGATGCCCATTCTTTAAAAAACCAAGATAATATGAATTTAAAACAATATTTTTAAAAATGAAAGGACCAATATGACTACCCAAGCTTTACCCAAACGCAGCGATGTTCCGACGTATTTAACCTGGGACATGACTGCGCTTTATGCCACACCAGAAGATTTCTACGCAGATTTAGAGCAAGCGGGGCAGCTTGCCAATGAGCTAACCAGCGAGTCGATGCTAAATCTAACTGATGGGGCCAGCATCGTGCGTCTGCTAAAAACTTATGAAGCCTATTTAACTATTTTATCAAAAGCAGGTACCTATGCTGGAGCGCAAAGTGCAGTCGATATGAGTGACAGCGAACTGCAAATCAGAGCCAGAGATTTTGAGTCGCAAGTGGCCAAACTAAACAGCCAAACTGCCATTGTGGAGCAAACCCTAAAGCAGGCCGATGAAGCACTGATTAAGCAAGCAATGACTAAAAACGATAAGTATCGTCCGTTTTTATCAGACTTATTGGCGCAAAAGCCCTATACCTTAAGTCTAGAGTTAGAAACAGCGCTTATCTCGTTATCGCCTGTGCTGGATTTGCCGTATCAAAACTATGAGCAGTGCAAATTGGCCGATATGACTTTCCCAGACTTTGAAGCCAATGGGCAGACTTATCCTTTGAGTTTTTCGACTTTTGAAAATGAATATGAAACCGCGGTCGACACCGAGTTTCGTCGTCAAGCCTTTAAAGCATTCTCAAAACGACTGCGTGAGTCTCAACACACTATTGCCAGCAATTACTTGGCACAAGTCAAAAAAGAGAAAATCATCGCCGATATGCGTGGCTATGATTCAGTATTTGACTATCTGCTACAGGATCAGAAAGTGTCGCGCGAGCAGTATGATGAGCACATCGATACCATTATGCAGCATCTCGCACCACCGATGCGCCGTTATGCCAAGCTGTTACAACAGGTCAATGGCATTGATAAAATGACTTTTGCTGACCTCAAAATACCATTAGATGCTAACTTTGTGGCAAAGGTAAGCATTGATGAGGCAAAAACATATTGCGTAGAAGCATTATCTTTATTAGGTTCGGATTATACCAATATGGTGAAACGCTCTTTTGAGGAGCGTTGGTATGACTTTGCGCAAAACCAAGGTAAGAGTACAGGTGGTTTTTGTGCATCACCCTATGGCGAGCACTCCTATGTGTTGATGTCTTGGACCCAAAACCTAGGCGATGTGTTTACCTTGATTCACGAAATAGGTCACGCTGGACATTTTTATAACGCCGGTCAGTATCAAAACTACTTAAGTTATGAGCCTTCGTTGTATTTTATTGAAGCGCCTTCAACGTGTAATGAGCTGCTACTGGGTTATCATTTATTACAACAAAACACAGAGGACGAGGCGTTTCAGCGTTACGTAGTTTCTTCTTTATTATCCAATACCTATTACCATAACTTTGTAACCCATTATCTTGAAGCCCATTTCCAGCGTGAAGTATATCGTGCGGTGGATGCTGGCAAGAATTTAAGCACTGATGACTTGCATGACATGATGCAAGCAACTCTGCAACAGTTCTGGGGGGAAACCGTAGAGATTGATGAAGATGCTGCCTTAACTTGGATGCGCCAGCCGCATTATTATTTGGGTTTGTACTCTTATACTTATAGTGCTGGCTTGAGTATTGCCACTCAGTTGTTTAAAAAGCTGCGTAATGGTGAAGAGGTGATCGATGATTGGTTGGCGGTATTGCGGGCAGGCGGTAGCAAAACTCCGGCAGAATTGGCTCAAATGATAGGGGTGAATATCAATGATAAAGCCACCTTGATAGACACAATTGGTTTTATTGACGAGCTGGTGAATCAGGCTGTCAGCTTAACTGAACAGTTAAAATAAAAGGATACTTATAGCAGAGGGGGCTGAACAGAAGCCCGGTAGATATAATAAAAAAAGGGCTGGATTATCTAAATAATCCAGCCCTTGTTGCTTTTATTTAAGTCTAATATAGGCTACATAAACGGCAGGTTAACAAATATCTGAAGTACCGTGGCGTTGACGATATCCACGAAGAAGGCACCCACCATAGGCACGATTAAGAATGCCTTTGGAGAAGCTAAGTAGCGGTCAGTTACGGCCTGCATATTGGCAATAGCTGTTGGTGTTGCTCCCATACCAAAGCCACAATGACCCGCTGATAACACCGCCGAATCGTAGTCTTTACCCATGATTCTAAAGGTCACGAAATAGACGTAGAGTACCATCACCAAGGTCTGTACCATTAAGATAATTAGTACCGGACCGGCAAGATCGGTTAACTGCCATAGTTTTAATGACAATAAGGCCATGGCTAAGAATAGACTTAATGAAGCGTTACCAATCACATCGATGGCACGGTCAAACATATGGAAATCAAAGACTGTGGTTAACACGTTACGGATAATTACCCCGCCAGCCAGCGCCCAAACGAATGTTGGCAAATCAAACCAAGTGTCCTTGCCAATCACAGTCATAAAGTCAGCGAAGGCCAATGCAGCTGCAAATAAGGCTAACGACTCAATGGTTGATGAGGCAGTGATTAGACGGATGTTGTCCGGTTTTTCGAAGATCTCTTTGTTTCTATAGGCGTCTTCTTCGTTGTGTTTGGTACTATAAAGCGACTGTTTACTAGCCAGCTTTTCTGTCTCACTAGGGTTTGGGTTAACCGGCTCTGGTTCAACGCCCAATTTATTAATCAGTCGGCGGGCAACAGGACCACCGATAACGCCACCAGCAACCAAGCCATAAGTAGCCACGGCAATGCCTAATGTGGTGGCACCGACTACGCCGTATTGCTCTTCTAAAGTGAGACCCCAAGCGCCGGCGGTACCATGACCACCGGTTAAAGCGATTGACCCAGTGACTAAGCCTAATAAAGGATCAAGGCCTAGCAGGGTGGCCATAGAGACGCCAACGATATCTTGCACCACAATAAATAAGGACACCACAGCAGTGAATGTCAGAAGCGGTGTGCCCCCAGCTTTTAAGCGTCCGAAATCTGCACTTAATCCGATAGAGGCAAAGAACATCAACATACAAGCAGTCTGTAGCTCTTGTTGGAAGATGAAGCTATAGCCCCAGATGATATTTAGGGCATAAACAATGACAGCAGCTACCAAGCCACCTGCCACCGGTTCAGGGATGTTGAAGTCTTCTAAAAACTTCACTTTCTTTACCAAAAAACGCCCCAAGAGTAGGACGAGTGTGGCTAAAATCAAGGTGTAATAGCCATTTAAAGTAACTTCCATGAGTACTCCTTTAATAAGTGTAAAGTCACCTTAATTTGGAGTGAAAAGTTGGGTTACTACATCCCAAATTAAGGGGTACTTAACTGAACTCTAGTTTTTTATAAGGTTATGGTTAAGCCGTTTATAATCGGTCAAATTTCGGCTATATTTCAGGCCGACTGGTGATGCTTATGAATGAATTATCTTTGGCTTAATTTTGAAAATAGAATGCCTGCAGTGCATAGCAACTGAGTATTCTTACAGTAGGCATCATAATGTTAGTAATAACTATAAAACTGAATTTTTTGAGAGTGCCAAACGGGTAGCATTCTGAAAAATTATGCAACTGGCTATGACTAATAGCTTATATAGCTCAGTTTTCGTTATAGGGTGGGACAAGAGTAAAAAAAGGCGCTGATTTGAAGTGGCCTTATCTATGTCCAAATTGAAGGGCTTATCTTACTAAATTTAGCATTTTAAAGCACCCTATATCTGCCCAGATAGCCAAACTTTAAAGTGAGCTAATTTAATCTTGGTCTGATAGAGGAAGCAACTGATTTTAAATACTAAATTAACAGTTAAGAGCGCATAAATAAAAAAACGCCAACCTTAAGGTTGACGTTTTTATTTATTACAACAGCCCTCAATGGCTAGACGTTAGCGAAAGTTTTTAACCTCGCACTTCGCCATGGCCATATACAATCCATTTCTGAGAGGTCAGACCATTTAGACCGACTGGACCACGGGCATGAATTTTATCCGTTGAAATACCAATTTCGGCGCCCAGGCCATACTCAAATCCATCTGCAAAGCGGCTAGAGGCGTTAATCATAACGCTTGATGAGTCCACTTCACGAATAAAGCGCTGTGACTTGCTGTAATTGTCAGTGATAATCACATCAGTGTGGTGGCTACCGTGGGTATTGATGTGAGAGATTGCTTCATCAATTCCCTCGACAATTTTAATGGCTAAGATGGGCGCCAGATACTCTGTGTCCCAATCTTCCTCATTGGCATCATTGAGATGACCTTGCAACTTGGCATTGTCTTGCAAGATGGCTTTGGATTCAGCATCTAAGCGTAGTTGCATAGCGTCATCCGCTTCGATAATGGCTTCGGCAATCTTAGGCAATAAGGTGTCAGCAATGGCCTCATCTACCAATAAGGTTTCCATCGTATTACAGGTGCCATAACGATGGGTTTTGGCATTCACGCTGACTTTAACGGCAATTTCAGGGTCTGCGTCACGATCGATAAAGGTATGACAGTTGCCATCTAAATGCTTAATTACCGGCACGCGAGCATCATTACTGATACGCTCAATCAAGCCTTTACCGCCCCGAGGCACAATCACATCGACAAATTCAGTCATCGTGATTAGCTCACCTACAGCAGCACGGTCGGTAGTTTGTAGCACTTGTACCCCATGCTCGGGGAGTCCGGCTTGTTTTAGGCCGGCCAAAATACACTTAGCAATGGCTTGGTTTGATTCAAAAGCTTCGGAGCCGCCACGCAATATAATGGCATTTCCTGATTTCAATGCTAATGAAGCGGCTTCTAAGGTGACGTTTGGACGAGACTCATAAATCATACCCACGACACCCAAAGGCACTCGCATTTTACCCAGTTGAATCCCTGAAGGACGATAAGTCATGTCGGTCACTTCCCCAATTGGGTCGGGCAAAGCAGCCACATCTTTTAAGCCTTGTAGCATACCTTCAAAACGGTCATCTGTTAGCTCTAAGCGGTCTAGTAGGGCAGCCTCTAAATTGTTTTCATGACCCTTATCCATATCAACTTTATTGGCGGCCAAAATATCAGATTTTGCTTTTTTTAATTGCTCATAAATAGTTAAAAGCGCGTTGTTCTTATCCCCAGTATTGGCAGCAGCTAGCAATCTTGAAGCTTGTCTGGCTTGTTGTCCCACTTGTTGCATATAGCTTTTGACGTCCGTTATGTCTTGTGACATTTATTATTCTCCTAGGATGTGGATTTTAAAAATAAGATTCATTTGCCTATAACATAAAGCAGATATAGACAATAGTAAAGCCAGATATAAGCTTTATAACAATAGGAGAGAATGTAATATTTTAAGCACTAGCTTATATTTTTAGCCTACAATTTTGAGATTAAGGAGTTTAAAACTAAGTAACTTAATTTGAATGAAAAAATATTCATTAGCCTTTGGAAGGCCTATAGCCGATATTCGCAATTACCATAAATCCCAATAAAACAACTATTTATCTAAAGTTTAGCTAACTAAATATATAATTAATTACCAGTGTTTACTACTTAGATTACTTATTCTACATAAATGCTTATAAACCACTACGAAAATTGGCTGAAATAAAAATAGAGAGGAGTAGGATAGGCTATAACAAGCTTTCAACCGAGCTTCGCTTTTATAAGCAAGATTTATTGAAAACTTACTCTAAAAAATTAAATACAGGTAATGATATGAAAAATCTAAAAAAATCAATTTTAGCGCCAGTTTTCGCAGTGGGTCTATTAAGTATGGGGGTTACTGCTTGTGACAATGCAGCCAATGCTCCTGAAGCTGAAGAACCGGTAGAATCAAGTTCAATTGAGACTCAAGATAATGCTGATGCTATGGCAACCGATAGCAATATGGGTACCGTAGAGGAAGGGCATGACATGAATAATATGGAAGATCATGGTATGGGAGAAAACGCTATGCAGGATGAGGGTATGACAAAACCTGAAGGCGATTCGACCCAACCTGACCCTAATGCTTCTGGAGCTGAAGGTGAAGTTGACACTGACATGCTAGATCAAGACCAAATCATCGATGGTACAGAAACAGAAGAGCATATTTCTACTAATTAATTGATTATAGGTTAATGGGTTATAGGCTTCTCAATAAGCCGACTCTTTTAATTAATGAGCTTAATTAACGAGTTTCTTTAATTAAATAGCAGCCCTCTTTATTGCATTATTAAAATAATATGCGGTAGAGAGGGTTTTTATTTTAACAATAATTAATCCCTTTCTGAGCAATTAATTGAGCCGTTTATTTAGCAAAGGTTAAAAGATTAGCAAATTAGTAAAAGTTATCCTGACTAGTAATTTAAAAATATGATAAGTCATAAGCTTAATAGGTAAAAAATTTGCTTATCAACTGGGTTTTAAGAGACAATACGCTATTAAAAATTATCGCTTAGGGTAGTCTACCTATTTTTTGTTATACCCTTTATCTTATTGTTCACAACTATTTCGGACACTAGCCACTGTTATGCCACACTCCACTTCAGATCGACCTATTGCCCTTGATTTGCAAAACATTCATAAAAGCTACGGCTCGCTTGAGGTATTAAAAGGGGTCTCACTCACAGCCTATGATGGCGATGTGATTTCTATTTTGGGATCATCAGGCTCAGGGAAGTCCACTTTATTGCGCTGTATTAATCTTCTAGAGAAGCCCAATCAGGGCACCATTACCCTAGGCGGTGAGTCTTTGGATTTGGTTCCTGGTAAATCAGGTGAGTTAGAAGCCGCTAATCGGGGTCAGCTAGAAAGATTCCGCGCTCGTGTTGGATTTGTTTTCCAAAACTTTAACTTATGGCCGCATAAGACTATTTTACAAAATATTATTGAAGGACCGACTCAGGTCTTAAAAATAGGTAAGGATCAAGCTATAAGAGAAGCTGAGCAACTGTTAAAAAAAGTGGGTCTGCTCGATAAAAAAGATGCTTATCCTGATAACCTATCAGGGGGCCAGCGTCAACGTGTGGCTATCGCTCGTGCTTTGGCCATGAATCCACAAGTATTGTTGTTTGACGAGCCGACTTCAGCCCTAGACCCAGAGCTTGTAAATGAAGTGCTAGCCGTTATGCGTGATTTAGCTGCAGAAGGCCGTACCATGCTTATCGTTACCCATGAAATGCGCTTTGCTCGTGATGTATCGTCGCAAGTAGTGTTCCTCCATCAGGGTGGTATTGAAGAAGCGGGTACCCCAGAACAAATATTCGACAACCCAACCTCACCTCGAGTGCGTGAGTTTATGGCTTCGCACCATGCCGATGCCAATAAGCTTAGTTAGTTATCAATCACTTGCTTGATGAGTTATTAAAAGTTGATTAATAGATGGTGGGTTAATAAGAGTGAGTGTCTATGGGTACTCACTCTTTTTTGTGGGACTGGGTAACAATGTGACAATAAAATGATTTGTTTTTACTCAAACCCTCATGTATTATTTTTGTGTATGTAGATTACACAAACCTTATCGTATATCCCTCATTATCACTATATCTAGTTCAAGGCTTTAATTGGATTTAAAAGGCCACTAATTCGTTTGGTAATATCCATAAAATTTTAGCCCACTTAGTTTTGTATAGGCCACTTTTTGGCTTTGGAGAAAGAAGAAATGTCATTATTTGATATGCAGTTATCGCGCAAGGTTTTCCCAGTACTAGTCATGGCTGGTATGGTAGGGTTAGCAGGTTGTTCACAGTCTGATACCAAGGCAGAGACAGAGGGTGCTACTTCTGTAGAAGGCAAAACGGTTCGTATCGCTACTGAAGGGGCCTACCCTCCATTTAACTACACCAATAATGATGGTAGCTTAGGTGGCTTCGATGTTGACGTTATCAATGCCGTTTGTGATGAAATTAAAGCCAAGTGTGAGATTACCTCTCAAGACTGGGACGGTATTATTCCAGGGCTATTGGCCAATAAATACGATGCCATCATCGCCGGTATGTCTATCACGCCAGAGCGTGCAGCAACTGTCGACTTCAGTGCGCCTTACTTCTCAAACACTATGGTGTGGTTGGCCAAAAAAGATGGTACCTTCAGTCCTGATGACATTACCAATAAAGACTTAGGTAGCCAACGTTCAACCACTTTGGGCGAGTATCTGTTGGCCAATTTTGATAATAAAGAGGGCAACAAAGTTAACTTATATGACACTTATGAGAATGCTTATCTGGATCTAAAGTCAGGTCGTGTAGATGCTGTTTTGGCTGAAAAAGTATCGGCAGCAGACTGGTTGCCTGAGAACCCTGAGTATGCAGTAATTGGTGAAGAGATTGATAATGATGACAATTTAGGGATTGCGTTCCGTAAAAACGATCCTCTAAAAGCTGAGTTCGATAAGGGCATTGAAGCGATTCGTGCTAACGGCAAGCTGGCGGAAATTGAAGCCGCTAACTTTGGTAAATAAGCCCAAGCTATCGTAGTCTTATCAACGAAATTTTTGTTATCAACTATTAGACAAAACTAGGATCACATCATGACAACTGCAATAAAATCAAAAAGTAAATGGGCTGTATTATCTGTGGCTTTATCTGGCTTAATGCTGGCTGCTTGTAACAACAGTAGTGAAGCTCCTGCGGCTAGTGACTCAACAGCTGCTAGCAATGCTGAAGGTACAGAGCAAGCCATCAGAATCGCAACTGAATCAAGCTACAAGCCTTTAAGTTATACCGATGCTGATGGCAAGTTAATTGGCTTTGAGATTGATTTAATCAATGCGCTTTGTGATGAAATGAAAGCTAAGTGTGATGTTACCTCTCAAGAGTGGGATGGCTTAATTCCAGGTCTGCAAGCTAAGAAGTTCGATGCCATTATTGCGGGTATGTCAATCACGCCTGAGCGTCTACAAAAAGTAGACTTCACTGAGCCGTACTTAAGCAACGGTCTTATCTTAGTGGCGAAAAAGGGTGATGAGGTTAGTGTGGCCGATGACTTTAGTGATGTATCTGTGGGAGCTCAGCGCGCTACCATTGCGGCCCAGTACATCGAAGAGACTCACCCAAAAGCCAAACTTAACTTATATGATACCCAAGAAAATGCTTATCTAGATTTAACTTCAGGTCGTATTCGCGCTCTGTTCTCAGATAAAGTGACAGCCGCTTACTGGTTAACCAGCGAAGAAGGCCAAGCTTTTGAACAAAAAGGCGAAGAGTTTAATACGGACGACACCATGGGTATTGCGGTGCGTAAAGGTGATGAATTGGCGGCTAAATTCAATACGGCACTACAAGCTCTAAAAGATAGTGGCAAGTATGATGAAATCTCAGCGCCTTACTTTGGTACCAGCAATACCGCTGCTGCTGCTCAAGCTGCAGCTGCTCAGTAGACTGTTATTAAGTAGGGTTTTGCCAAAATAGCAAGATAACAATTGAACATCACAGCCTAAAGGCAGGTGTTCAGGTTACTGGCTGAAGTCGTAAGTCTTTAAGGAGCTACTTAGTTTTGATAAAGCGGCTAAGGCGATAAGATTTCAGGCCAGGTTTTTTGAATTTATAAGGACATAAGCATGCTTAAAAGCCGAGTAGCACCTAGCAACATATCCCATAGTCGTATCAAAAAAGGGGCTATCACTCTTATTGCCGCATTGTCTGTTTCTGTCTTAGTAACGGGCTGTAATAATACAGATAGCACCAGTGAGACTGCCGCTGAAGGGGCTGATGCAGAGCAAAAAGTACTACGCGTCGCCACTGAGGGGGCCTATGCTCCTTTTAACTATACCGATGCTGAAGGCAACTTAGCGGGCTTTGATGTGGATATCACCAATGCGCTTTGTGAACAGATGCAGCGAAAATGTGAGATCACTGCTCAAGATTGGGAAGGTATTATTCCAGGTCTCAAGGCCAAAAAATATGATGCCATTATCGCTGCGATGTCAGTGACTCCTGAGCGTGCTGAACAAGTGGATTTTACCGAGCCTTATTTCACCAACTCTTTGGTATTTATTGCCACCAAAGCCAGTAGTTTTGATCCTAGCAGTGCCGAGACTATTAATAGTAGTGAGATTGCTGCTCAGCGTTCGACCATTTCCTCACAGTGGTTAGAAAGCAACTATCCAAAAACCAGCATTAAAATGTACGACACATTGAATAATGCCTTTTTGGATTTAGAGTCCAATCGTGTCGATGCCATGATTTCTGATAAATTACCGGCTTTAGAGTGGTTGTCTAAGAACGGCTCAACGTTTGAAATTAAAGGCTCAGAAATTGAAATTGATGATAACTTTGCTATTGCAGTACGCAAGCAAGATGCGTTGAAGCAAGAGATCAATACCGCGTTGGCAGCGATAAAAGCCAACGGCACTTATGACCGTATTAAAGACAAGCATTTCCCAATGCCTTAGTAGAGATAGCACGATATCAACAATTAGCCTCACCACAGAGTGAGGCTTTTTTTATGGAAAGAAAGCTTTGGAATGGCTTTAGGGTTAGGCAGTAGAAATTTTTAATGGCACAGACTTTCGACAAAGTCATGCTTACAGGTCAATAGCCATACTTAGATGTCATCATCTACTTAACTAATGGGCATATAATATGTTAGAATTCGCCGTTTGCATATAATCATAAAATACGATTTAATCTCAGTGTTGTTCAATACACTTGATGACGGCCCCAGCTTTAAGGGCTGTTAGTGAGTTTTCAGTTTTACTACCCCGTATCATATATAGTCGTTTATTCTACTCTCATTATTTAGGTTGCTTCTCACGTGTTTGATTTGCAAGGTTTTGGACATCTCTTACTTAGTGGCTCGTTGATTACCATCAAACTTGCCTTATCAAGTCTTGCAATAGGTTTGGTCTTGGGGCTATTAGGGGCTACTGCCAAACTTTCTAAGATTTGGATATTTCGCAAACTGGCGACAGTTTATACTGCGACTATGCGTGGTATACCCGAGCTGCTATTGGTATTGTTCTTGTATTACGGCGGCTCCATGCTCATTATGGCGGTGCTACAGAAGTTCGGTTACAACGAATACATCGAAGTCAGTCCGTTTTTAGCAGGGGTCTTGGCCCTGTCTATTGCCTTTGGTGCCTATGCGACCGAAGTATTTAGGATGGCCATTCAAGAGATACCCAAAGGTCAGTGGGAAGCGGCTGAAGCGCTGGGTATGAAGCCCATGCAGGTTTATTTCCGTATTATTGTACCCCAAGTTTGGCGTTTGGCCTTACCGGGTTTGGGTAACTTATTCTTGGTGCTATTGAAAGACACGGCATTGGTTTCAGTGGTGGGGTTAAAAGACATCATGTATCATGCTGCGCGCGGGGCTCAAGCAACCCAGCAAGCCTTTACTTTCTATATGGCCGCTGCTTTTATTTACTTGGGACTTACCATCGTGGTGACTGCCTTTATGATGTGGCTTGAGTGGCGGGCAAATCCTGCTCAGCGCTATGCAAAAAAACTTGCGAAACAGCACGTGTCGCAATCAATTAATGCAGCTAAAGGGTAGGGGGCAGACATGGACTGGAATTGGCAAGTAATTTTTACCTACCTACCTGACTTATTAAGTGGTGTCGCACTAACCGTTAAGCTGGTGGTTATCTCTGGGATCTTGGGTTTTATTTTTGGTTTGGGCTTGGCTTTACTACGCTTATCTTCTAATAAGCTGGTGCAAGTATTACCGTTTTTATATATCTTCTTTTTCCGAGGCACCCCCTTACTGGTACAGATATTCCTCATCTATTATGGTCTATCGCAGTTTGAATTTATCAAAGAGTCTTTCTTGTGGGAGCCGGTACTAAAACAGCCATTTTGGTGTGCCATTATCGCTTTCACTCTAAATACCAGTGCTTATATAGCAGAAATTATTCGGGGGGCTATCCAATCTATCCCACCAGGTGAGCTGGAAGCAGCCGATGCCATTGGTATGTCACGCTGGCAAAAGTTAACCCGTATCACTCTGCCTCGTGCCTTTGGTATCATGATTCCTGCTTATAGTAATGAAGTTATCTTTATGCTAAAAGGCAGTTCGCTGGCCATGACCATCGCCTTGATGGACATTACCGGTATTGCCAAGACCATCAGTGCTCGTACCTATACTATTTTTGAGTTGTACTTTGCGGCTGGCATTATTTACCTAGTATTGTCTTGGGTAATCTTGCTAACCTTCCGTTTGATAGAAAAGCGGATGAACCGTCATGCCAGCTATGTGCCGCCTGATGTAGCCACCAATACCATTCCTTAATGAGTACTGCCCCTTAGTCAAACCCTTGTTAACAACAAAAACAGCCAGCTATTAATATATGCTGGCTGTTTTTTTATCTAAACTTAGATGATAATGTGGTCATTAATAATGCTGATTGATAAAGCTACTGTAAATTAAATTGTGAGAGTTAATATGACAACTTCTATCGAGAGCCACGGTAACGCTATGCACTTCGGAAAAGTGGTGTGCGTTGGGCGTAACTATGCTGCCCATGCGGCCGAATTAGGCAATGAAATTCCAACACGGCCCATATTATTTATTAAGCCGGCGTCTAGTGTGATTGGTACTGACTCGTTGATTCCCAGTCAAATCAGAGATGTACCAAGAGATACTGCGTATGAGGTGCATTATGAAGCTGAGCTCTGCGTACGTATTGGGGCGCCTCTAAAAGCGGCCTCGGTCGACTCTATCAAAGCGACACCAAAAGCAATCGATGCGGTCACTTTAGGACTAGACTTAACCTTGCGTGAGTTACAAAGTGAGCTCAAAGCCAAAGGTCATCCTTGGGAGCGTGCCAAATGCTTCGATGGGTCCTGTGTGCTGGCGCAGTGGGTTGACCCTGAAGCTTTTGCTGACTTTAGTAGCGTGCATTATGAGCTGTATATTAATGAGCAGTTGACGCAAGAGGGCAATACTGAGCTGATGCTGTTTCCGATATATGAGCTATTAAGTGAAATCAGTTATGCGTTTAGCTTGCAGCCTGGTGATGTGATCATGACCGGTACCCCAAGCGGTGTGGGAGTATTAAAGGCAGGCGATAAATTGACCTTGAAACTGGGTGAGCATCAGTGGCAGGCTGAAGTGGAATAATGACTTGAGTCGTTCTTTGTGATTGGGTCCATAAAAAACCGCGATTGAAAGTTAATCGCGGTTTTTTTATGAGTAAAAAAAAGAGGGGTTAGGGCTGACCCTGCAATAATAGGTCTACAAAAACTTCAAGCGTGTAACACTTGAGGTTTTTACTTTATTTATAAGACAGGCTAATATGAGAGCTCTATCATAACTTACTCTATTAAAATATGACTAAGCCAAACTCTGTTGAAAGTTACAACTTATATGAAGCGTGTGAGCTGGTTACTTCTTCTCGTCCGGTATTCTTAAATGAGCTCCATGAAAAAATGGACACCCTCGATATTCTTGATGAAGAAGAAATTATCAGAATGGCGGCTACCGACTTAGGTAACCCTCGCAAGAGTACTCCGCTTACGATAGGGGATGTGTTTGAGGGCTTGACTCAACTGGCGACCTCTGGGGTACTGGAAGTCACTGAGATTATAGAGTCATTGCACTCGGAGTTGCTACTTAGACCTTTGGGCCGTTTTAATGAAGATTATTTGACGCGCTGGCAAAAGGGACTTAATCGTAAGTTTTATAATGGGATGCGTCACTTAGTACAGCAAGTGGGTACGGGGGTCACTGAGACCAATACTAAATTGGTGCGTAAAGCATTGAAACGGCATCATGATCGAAGACTATCAGGGGCTATAAAGCAGGGCGTTAATATTATTAATGGCATGATAGGCGATCATTTAATTGCCCAGCAAAATCCGCTCGCTGTGCCCATGACTATTTATGATAGATATGGTCAGCCTCTGGGCAATAAGTTGTCGGGTAGAATAGTTTTACTGTGTCATGGCCTGTGTTTGAGTTACCTAAGTTGGCATCCTTGTGAGGATGATAGCTTGGGCGAGAACATTGCTTTGGCTCAGCCACAGACGACCGTTCTCTACTTAGATTACAACACTGGGAAGCGAATATCACAAAACGGTCGCCGTTTATCACACATCATGAAGCAGCTGCTGGAAGAAAACCCAGATGTTACCCAAATTGATTTGGTAGGCTATAGCATGGGTGGTTTGGTTGCCCGTAGTGCTTTGTTCTATGCTGAACAAGAGGGACTTGATTGGCTCGATCGAGTCGGCAATTTGATAACCTTAGGGAGTCCGCATCAAGGGGCATTGCTTGAGCGTACCGGTCATTATTTATTAGATATTGTGGGTAAGGTGCCTTTTGCAACTTCTTTATCGAAGATGGGTAATATCCGCAGTGCTGGAATTATTGATTTGCGTCATGGCAGTATTCGTGATGAGGACTGGAAATATCTAAAACAGCGGGATGTATTACCAGAAGAGTTCCGCCATCCTACCAAGCTGCCTCGCCATGTCAGAACTTATTTTATTGCCGGCTCTATAGTGGAAGGGGTCTATGACTCTAAAGCCACTAACCTAGTAGGGGATGGCTTAGTAAATATTGAGTCTGCATTAGGAGAAGCTGGAGAGTTGCATACGCTATATGTGCCAGAAGGGCGTAAAGCCATTTTCTATGGGGTGAGTCACCTAAATCTGCTGTATGACCGCCGAATTCACTATCAAGTTATAGAATGGCTAAAGGACAATGGCAGTATTGACTCAGCGCTAAAGTCACGTAAGGAATCATTCCCTGAAGATGATATTGAAGTGGTGGTCTAAAAATACAGCCCTAAAAAAACCTCCTAAGCTTCGGCTGTAGGAGGTTTTTTTATGTCAATTAAAGGCTTAATTAACCAAAAATCTCTTCAATATCGGCTTTATTGAATTTGTAAATAGAGCCGCAGAAGCCACAGTCCATCTCAAAGCTGCCATTTTGTTCCTCGACGATTTCTAAGGCTTCTGCCTCACCCAGTTGAGCAATCGCTGCTTCACACTTATCACGAGAACAGGTGCAGCCAAATTCCAAAGCAACAGGCTCTGGGGCCACCACACTTTCCTCGTTATATAAACGATATATAATCTCATTGGCATCCAGAGTGGTCAGCTCTTCAAATTTAACCGTACGGGTAAGTAAGGTTAAGCGAGTCCACAAGTCGTCATCAATGCCTGCTGTCTCATCTTGTTCTACTTGGTACTGCTCTTGTGCAGTACGAGGTAACATTTGGACTAGAATACCGCCAGCTTGCAGACCGTCACAAGCTAGATTAATCAAGGTTGGGATTTGGGCTGATTGCAGTTGATAGTGTGCTAAACATTCGGCCAAATTATTATGACTTCTTTCAACAATACCTTGATAAGCTTCGCCTTTGGCGGGCTGAATATTAATGAACATGACCCCTTTGCCCACCTCACCTAGCTCAGCAAAAGCTTCATCGGCACTGGTTTTATCCGCCCAAGCTTTTTGCTGCTCTTCGGTCTCCGCTTTCCAGCTGGCTAACGCACGAATGATGCCTGACTGGTTGCATTCTGCCATGGCCCAATTCAGTAAGCTGCTTTCATCGGAGGACTGTAGCTGAATAGATAAAGTCCCGTCAATTTTTAGCGTACCAATCAGTAAACTGGCTGCTGTCAACATCTCGCCCAACAAGCGCTTGATTGATTCTGGGTACTCTTTTTGCGCAGTGATGGTGGCATAGCTTTGTTGTAAGCGGACCACATCACCACGGACAGGCGAGTCTGCGATAAAAAAGCGTTGACGTAAATCAGTAAGTTCAGTCATTTAGTGTCTCAATCAGTTATATAGTGCGGTTGTAATTAAAATAATCTTGAATGGGTTAGAGAAATTATATGGGGGATGATGTTCAGTTTATCAATATAAAAATGTGTAGGAAAGCTAAGTTTTTTAGGAGTAATTTAACTAAATTAAGATCAAATTGACCTGATGAGTTAGTAAATAAGTGACACTTGACAGGCGGCTTAGGTTGACAGTGGCTAGGATTAGCCTTTATATTAGGGCAGTAAACAGCTGTGTCCTGATAGTCAGTGGTTGTAAGACTAAACTATTGTTTTAAAAATAAATAACCCAGTCAATAAAATTTTATTGCCTACTGTCTATCATAGAAGAATTAGGCTTATGGGATATCAGAGCACAGCTGCGGTGACCTAGAAAATGTCATCGATTTCATAATTATCCAAAAGGACTTTGGGCAGGTTAGTATCTCATCACTGTTAATGCTAAATCAGCAAAGTAGAGTACTAACCCTATTTTTATATAGTTAATAGCTTTATATAGTTATTAACTATGTGATTTTAACCTCAACGTTAATGGTAATAACGTTATAGCAACAACGAAAGGATTCGTTATGATTGGTTCTGTCAACGCTTCAAGCAACAACTCCAACGCAGTTTCTGTTTCCAAAAAAACTCCCTCTATAGATTTAAATGCCTTAAAAGGCGTCAGTATGGGCGCCAAATCTGCTAATGCCCCTTTAAAAATGAGTCAAGATCGGGGCCCAGAAACCCCGCTTATTGAGGCCACTATTGGTGACTTTTTTGACGCGATGGTTGAGCGCTATCCCGATAGAGAAGCCTTAGTGGTTTGCCATCAAAATATTCGCTGGACTTACCGTCAATTACAGCAGCAGGTTAATCAATTGGCCAGTGCTATGATTGAGATGGGTCTGGAGATTGGTGACCGTGTGGGTATTTGGTCGCACAACAATGCTGAGTGGCTATTAATGCAATTGGCGACGGCTAAAGTTGGCGTTATCTTAGTCAATATCAACCCAGCTTACCGTAGCTTTGAATTGCAATATGCCCTAAATAAACTGGGGTGCACAGCCTTAGTGCTGATGCGTCACTTCAAGAGCAGTGATTATGCCAATATCATCCGTGAGCTGTGTCCTGAGATTTATCACAAGCCCTACTATCAATTAGATTTGGTAGAGATACCCACGGTAGAGCGCATCATATGGATTGATGAGCCAGAGACCGATGAAGAATTTGGCTTTATGCAGAAGTTCTCAGAGTGGATGAAAGAGGGTGATGCCAATGATCCTCGAGTCGCTGAGCGTCAAGCGCAACTAAAAAACACTGATCCCATCAACGTACAATTCACCAGTGGCACCACAGGTACCCCAAAAGGGGCGACACTTACCCATTGTAATATTTTAAATAACGGCTATTTTATTGGTGAGGCGATGGACTTAAGCGAAGAGGATCGCTTATGTATCCCTGTGCCATTGTATCACTGCTTCGGCATGGTCTTAGGCAACTTGGCTATTTTGACCCATGGTGGCTGTATTATTTATCCCAATGACGGCTTTGAGCCACTGAGTGTATTGCAAGCGGTACAAGACGAAAAGTGCACCGCATTACATGGGGTGCCGACCATGTTCATTGCAGAGCTTGAGCATCCAGACTTTGATAAGTACGACTTATCGACCTTACGTACTGGCATTATGGCCGGCTCAAGCTGCCCTATTGAGGTGATGCGCCGTGTCATTGATGAGATGCACATGAAAGAGGTGACCATTGCTTATGGTATGACGGAAACCAGTCCTGTGTCTTGTCAAACCAATAAAAATACCCCTCTAGAAAAACAAGTATCTACGGTTGGCCTAGTGCAACCCAACCTGGAAGTAAAAATTGTCGATACTGAAACCGGAGAGGTGGTGCCCATTGGAGAAACCGGTGAGCTATTGACCAAAGGCTATTCAGTGATGAAGGGCTATTGGGGCAGCCGCTTTAAAACCCGCGAGTCGATTCAAGATGGCTGGATGCATACTGGCGACTTAGCCACTATGGATGAAGACGGCTACATTAAAGTGGTAGGCCGTAGTAAAGACATGGTCATCCGCGGTGGTGAAAATATTTATCCGGTAGAGATTGAAAACTATTTATACCGTCATCCGAAAATTAGCGATGTGCAAATCGTTGGGGTGCCAGACAAGAAATATGGTGAGGTATTGGCAGCTTGGATTATTAAAAAGAAAGATGTGGAGCTAACGGAGGAGGAGGTGAAGCAGTTCTGTAAAGAAAATATTGCCCACTATAAAATTCCGCAGTATTTCCGCTTCGTCGAGGAATATCCAATGACCATCACCGGAAAAATCCAGAAGTATAAGATTACTGAGATGATGATTGAAGAGTTGGGCTTATAAACCCTGAAAGTTGGGTAGCTATTAATAATAGTAGTCATTAATTATAAAGCCATTAATTATATAGCCATTAACTATATAGCCATTAATTATAAATAACCGCCACTGTCGAACCACGCTTAAGAAAAACAGTTAACACAAACAGTGGCGAGTAAAATCAAAGATAAGGGATGTCATGAGTGCCATTATTACCAGTAAGCTGAGTCCGAATTCAAAAGAATTTGCCGACAATACAGCCGCCATGCAGGCAGTAGTCGATGATTTACACGCTCATCTAAAGAAGATTGCACAAGGAGGTCCAGAGCATTCTAGAGCCAAGCATTTAGCACGAGGAAAGCTATTGCCACGGGAGCGTGTGGAGCGCTTATTGGATCCAGGTACTGCCTTTCTAGAAGTGGCACCGATGGCAGCCTTCGATATGTATGATGCGGATATTCCCGCTGCTGGGGTGATTGCCGGTATCGGTCGTATCAATGGCATTGAGTGTATGATTGTCTGTAATGATGCGACCGTAAAAGGCGGTACTTATTATCCCATGACCGTTAAAAAACACTTACGGGCCCAAGAAATTGCGCAAGAGAACAACTTGCCTTGTGTGTATTTGGTTGACTCAGGCGGTGCTAACCTGCCCAACCAAGATGAAGTCTTCCCTGATAAAGAGCACTTTGGTCGTATTTTCTTTAACCAAGCCAATATGAGTGCTGCTGGTATTCCGCAGATTGCCGTAGTTATGGGCAGTTGTACCGCAGGGGGAGCGTATGTGCCTGCCATGAGCGATGAGTCTATTATTGTCAAAGAGCAAGGCACTATCTTCTTGGGCGGTCCACCACTGGTGAAAGCGGCTACAGGTGAAGTAGTGAGTGCAGAAGACTTAGGCGGCGGTGATGTCCATACTCGTTTATCGGGTGTGGTGGATTATCTGGCCCAAAATGATCTGCATGCCTTATCGCTGGCACGAGATATTGTTGGTAACTTAAACCGTCCGCAGAAGCAGATCCCGAATCAAATTGAACCCAGAGCGCCAAAATACGACGCCAAAGAGCTGTATGGCGTGATTCCAACGGACACTCGTAAACCGTTTGATATCCGTGAAATCATTGCACGTATTGTTGATGCCAGTGAGTTTGATGAGTTCAAAGCCCGTTTTGCAACTACTTTGGTGTGCGGTTTCGCTTACATTGAAGGTATGAAGGTTGGCATTATCGCCAACAACGGTATTTTGTTTAGTGAGTCGGCGCAAAAAGGCACCCACTTTATTGAGCTGTGCTGTAAGCGTAATATTCCTTTGGTGTTCCTGCAAAATATCACCGGCTTTATGGTCGGTCGTAAATACGAGAACGAAGGTATTGCCCGTCATGGGGCGAAGATGGTGATGGCCGTTGCCAATGCCAAGGTGCCTAAGTTTACGGTGATTGTCGGCGGGTCATTCGGTGCTGGTAACTACGGTATGTGTGGCCGAGCCTATAGCCCAAGATTCTTATGGATGTGGCCAAACGCGCGTATTTCAGTAATGGGTGGTGAGCAAGCTGCGTCGGTATTGGCCACAGTCAAACGGGACAATATTGAGCGTAAAGGCGAGACCTGGAGTGTGGAGGAAGAAGAAGCCTTCAAAGCCCCTTATAAGGAGATGTATGAAAAACAAGGTCATCCTTACTATGCCAGTGCTCGCTTATGGGATGACGGGGTGATTGATCCAGCAGATACTCGTAAAGTGCTAGCGCTTGGTTTAAGTGCGGCCTATAACGCCCCTATTGAAGAAACTAAGTTTGGCGTATTTAGAATGTAAGCGCTGTCTTAGAGGATAGACGCAGCCAACCCTTTTCATAGATAACAGAAAGAGAGACTTATGACCGCCAGCCAAGCCCTACCAGATGCTTTACAGCCTTTAGCTGAGTTGACTACGTTAAAAGTCAGTGTAGATGACTATGTTGCTACCGTAACTCTGGCTCGTCCTGATAAACGCAATGCTTTTAACGATGAGGTTATTGCTGAGCTAAACCAAGCTTTTACTCAGCTGGGTAGTAGTGAGCAGGTGCGAGTTATTGTTTTAGCGGCAGAAGGCAAAGCGTTTTGTGCCGGCGCTGATCTCAATTGGATGCGGGCCATGGCTGATTATAGCCGTGAGGAAAACTTGGCGGACGCAGATAAATTGGCCCAAATGTTAAGCACTCTTTATCGCTGTCCTAAGCCCACCGTCGCCGCCATTCAAGGAGATGTTTATGCCGGTGGTATTGGGCTGATATCTGCTTGTGATATTGCCATAGCGGTAGATTCGGCTAACTTCTGTCTTAGCGAAGTGCGCTTAGGTCTGGCTCCGGCCACTATTAGCCCTTACGTTATCAGAGCAATGGGCGCACGAGCGGCCCACCGTTATTTCTTAACAGCGGAAGTATTTGATGCCGTAGAGTCACAGCGGATAGGGCTTGTTCATGAATGTGTAAGCGTAGCGGAGCTTGAAGACAAAGTAGCTTCGGTGGCCAAAAAGCTGCGTAACAATAGTCCAAATGCAGTTAAAGAGTGTAAACAACTGGTGCAATATGTAGCCGAAGCAACCATTGATGAGGCACTTATCGCACAGACAGTGGAAGGGATTGCAGATATCCGTGCGTCCGATGAAGGTAAAGAGGGGGTCCAGTCCTTCCTACAAAAGCGTAAACCAAATTGGTTAAGTTAGTATTCAGTTTTATAGAACTCTACCCCTTTATTGAGTGTCAGAATTAGTGTAATAAAGGAATAAATACATATAGGGCCAATTATAAAAGAGCCAACTTCTAAAGGAATAGCTATGTTTTCTAAAATTTTAATCGCCAACCGTGGAGAGATTGCTTGTCGAGTGGCAGCCACTGCAAAGCGTATGGGCGTGCGTACGGTAGCGGTCTACTCAGATGCTGACCGCTACGCCAAGCATGTGAGTGCTTGTGATGAAGCCGTTTACCTAGGTGGCTCAGCTCCAAAAGACAGTTATCTTAAAGGCGACTTGCTGATTAAAATTGCGCAAGAGACTGGGGCACAAGCCATTCATCCTGGTTATGGGTTTTTAAGTGAAAACGCTTCTTTTGCCAAAGCTTGTGAAGACGCCGGCATTGTGTTTATTGGCCCCTCCGCCTCAGCCATTACCGCAATGGGTCTTAAGTCAGAATCTAAGCAATTAATGGAAACGGCTGGCGTGCCGTTGATTCCTGGTTATCATGGCGACAATCAAGACCCAGAATTTCTGCACAAAGAAGCCGATAGAATTGGCTATCCTTTACTGATTAAAGCCAGTTCAGGCGGTGGTGGTAAAGGGATGCGTTTGGTAGAGCGTAGTGAAGACTTTATCACTTTGTTAGATTCTTGCCGCCGTGAAGCCATTACCAGCTTCGGCAATGATGCGGTGCTTATCGAGAAGTATGCCTTAAACCCACGCCATATTGAAATCCAAGTATTTGGTGACAGCCACGGCAATTATGTGCATTTATTTGAGCGAGACTGCTCCGTACAGCGTCGTCACCAAAAAGTATTGGAAGAAGCGCCCGCACCAGGGGTAGATGAGGCGATGCGCCAAGCCATGGGAACCGCGGCTATTAATGCTGCGCGTGCGGTTGACTATGTGGGTGCCGGTACCGTTGAGTTCATCGTAGAGCAGCGCCCCTCAAGTGATGGCAAGGTAGAGATGGGCTTTTATTTCATGGAGATGAATACCCGCCTGCAGGTGGAACACCCAGTAACAGAAGCCATTACCGGTATGGATTTGGTAGAGTGGCAATTGCTGGTGGCAGCGGGCGGTGAAATCCCAGTGAAACAGCAAGACCTGACTATTAACGGTCATGCCATTGAAGCCCGTATTTGTGCTGAAAACCCTGACAATGAGTTCTTACCTGCGACCGGAACCTTGTTCACTTACCGTAAGCCGGAACATACTAAATTTAACGTGGGGGCTGTTCGTGTTGACGATGGGGTAGAAGAAGGCGATGTCATTAGCCCGTTCTATGATTCTATGATTGCCAAGCTAATTGTTCATGCCCCAACACGTGAGCAGGCTTTAGCAAAATTAGATCAGGCTTTGGCACAGACTAGAATTGTTGGTTTGCCCAATAACGTGGCTTTTTTACGCCATGTTTTAGCAACTGAGTCATTTAGCCAAGCTAAGTTAGACACGGCACTCATCGAACGTGAAAAACAGGTGCTGTTTAATCAGCAGCCGTTATCGTTGCCACTAATGGTAGCATCAGCTGTGGTGAACAAGCTCAACTCAGAGCAGCAGGCTACCTCTGCTAACACTCAGACTCAAAGCAATGATCCTTTTAGTAAACTTGGCGGCTGGCGAGGCTTTAGCGACTATCAGCGTCAGTTTGAGCTGTTATTAAGTCAAGGTGAGGAAGAGCAAAATTATCTAGCCACTATTAGTAATATTAAAGCCGGTGGCGTCCAAAGCTCAGACAGCAAAGGCGGTCAAGTTTTTGACTTAACCCTGAAGGTGGTTAATAAAGGCGAGCATAAGGACGAGCAACCCCAAGCCCAAGCTTCTGATTCAGTCCTGTATAAAGGCAGTGTTGAATACAGCACAGGCGATGCTGATAGCTATGTATTATGGCTAGATGGCCAACGTAAAAAATTACAAAGCTGGGTAGAAAATGAGAAGGTACATATTTTTAGTGATGAAGGCAGTGGCAGTATTACCTTGATAGACCCGATGGCACATGTCGAAGGAGATACTCAAGCGGCGGGTAGCTTAAAGTCGCCGATGCCAGGTCAAGTGGTTGCTTTCAAGGTCGCAGCAGGAGATGTGGTGAAACGGGGTCAACCGTTGGCAGTGATTGAAGCTATGAAAATTGAACACACTATTAATGCGCCTGCTGATGGCGTAGTAGCAGAGCTGTTATTCGCGCCAGGTGATCTAGTGGCAGATGGCGATGAGCTGTTAAGACTAGAGACTGAGCCTGCATAGTTTTTAAATGCTGCCCAGTCACTTTAAACCTAATTAAAGACGAGTTACACCAATGAATTATCCAGACAAGGTTCAGATCATTGAGGTTAGCCCAAGAGATGGGCTACAGAACGAAAAGCAAACGGTACCGACCAAGATTAAGTTTGATCTTATCGAAGGCTTAATTAATGCGGGGGTTAATAAGCTTGAAGCCACCAGTTTTGTGTCGCCAAAATGGGTGCCACAGATGGGGGACAATAGCGAGCTGATGCAGCTGATTAATCAGTCTCGCAAGTCTGAAGTTTGCTATTCTGTATTAACCCCAAACTTACGGGGTTTTGAAAACGCTTTGGCCTTCAATCCTGATGAAGTGGTTATTTTTGGGTCAGCCAGTGAAACCTTTAGCCAAAAGAACATCAACTGTAGTATCGATGAAAGTATTGAACGCTTTGCCCCCGTTGCTGAGGCTGCTAAAGCGGCCGGCATTAAAGTAAGGGGAGTGATTTCTTGTACTGTGGGTTGTCCTTATGAGGGAGAGATTGATCCTAGTCAAGTGGCTTATGTGACCAAGCGATTGGTGGAAATTGGTGCTGAGCATATTGGTATTGCTGATACCATTGGGGTTGGCACACCGATCAAAGTACAAAACGCCTTAAAAGCGGCAATGCAGTACATTGATGTGAAAGATATTTCTGGTCATTTTCATGATACCTATGGTCAGGCACTGGCCAACATTTTAACCTCTTTAAGTTTAGGGGTGGCGCAGTATGATACCTCTGTTGCAGGCTTAGGCGGCTGTCCTTATGCCAAAGGGGCTACCGGTAACGTTGCAACAGAAGATGTGGTTTATATGCTACACGGTATGGGTATTGAAACCGGGATAGATTTGAGCAAGCTGATTTATGTTGGTCAGCAAATCAGTGATTTTTTGGGCCGAACCAACGGTTCTAGAACGGCGAAAGCCTTATTGGCTAAGCAGCAGTAGTCCTTAGTCAACAGAGTTACCTATTGGCCGCTATTTATTTGTAGCTAAAGAGGCGGTTTATATCATAGCAATTAATTAATTATTAACATAAAAGGGATATTTATGAGCTTACCAGGGTTAGACTTTCAATTAGGGGAAGACATTCAGGCGCTTCGTGATACGGTTCGAGCTTTTGCTGAAAAAGAGATTATTCCAAGAGCAGCGGAGATTGACAGTAGCGATGAGTTCCCAATGGACTTATGGCAGAAAATGGGTGACTTAGGCTTGCATGGCATTACCGTGCCTGAAGAGTACGGTGGGGTGGACATGGGTTATGTGGCCCATATGATTGCGATGGAAGAGATTAGTCGTGCTTCAGCTTCCGTGGCCTTGAGCTATGGCGCACATTCAAACTTATGCATTAACCAAATTAAGCGTAATGGTAGTGAAGCTCAAAAACAGAAGTTTTTATCCAAGCTTATCAGTGGTGAGTTTGTGGGTGCTTTGGCCATGAGTGAGCCAGGCGCAGGGTCTGATGTGACCAGTATGAAGTTGCGGGCTGAAGCAAAAGACGGTGGCTACGTGTTAAACGGTAGCAAAATGTGGATTACCAATGGTCCAGATGCTGATGTGATGGTGGTCTATGCTAAAACCAACCCCGAGCTAGACGCGAAAGGCATCACAGCTTTCTTAGTAGAGAAGGGCATGGAAGGATTTGGTACCGCGCAAAAGCTTGATAAGCTGGGTATGCGGGGGAGTCACACTGGTGAGATGACCTTCAATAATGTTTTTGTACCTGAAGAAAATATCATGGGCGGCTTAAATAATGGGGTCAAAGTATTGATGAGTGGCCTAGATTATGAGCGTGCGGTATTGGCGGCAGGCCCAGTTGGTATCATGCAGGCAGTGATGGACAACGTTATTCCTTATATTCATGACCGTAAGCAATTTGGTCAGTCTATCGGTGAGTTCCAATTGATTCAAGGCAAAGTGGCCGATATGTATACCATTTTACAAGCAGGCCGAAGCTTCTTATACACTGTGGGTAAAAACTTGGATCTGTTAGATCAGCGCGGTGCAGGTCATAGCCGTGAAGTGCGTAAAGACTGTGCCAGTGTCATCTTATGGTGTGCTGAAAAAGCAACCTGGATGGCAGGCGAAGGCATTCAAATCTTCGGTGGTAATGGCTATACCAATGAATATCCGTTGGGCCGATTCTGGCGAGATGCTAAACTTTATGAAATTGGCGCCGGTACCAGCGAGATTCGTCGTATGTTAATTGGTCGTGAATTGTTTAACGAAACCAAATAAGAGTTTAGTTGACCTATCTTAATGATGTTCCCAAAAGATAAAATTACGTCCCATCGTTATGATTGGGGCGTTTTTTTATTGAATTAAGGGTAAGATAGGGTATAAATGAAAATTAAAAAGTGGTAATTGAAAAGGATGTATGATGAATATCACCCCATATGAGTGCCAAGCTTGCGGCTGGATATACCCCACACAATCAGACCTTAAATCAGAAAATTCAAAAGGTGTGGTTCAGTTCTCTGAACTTGCCGACGATTTTAGTTGCTCCTTATGTGGGGTGGGTAAGTCGGAGTTTCGTCCCATCCATGAGGCAACTGAGACAGCTGACTCTGAGCTTTATCAAAATGAGTATCGACAAATTGTAATTATAGGGGCAGGCCTAGCGGGTTGGTCCGTGGTGGATGCGATAAGGGCGTTAGATAAAGAGGTTGGTATTACCTTAATTGCTGCTGATAACGCGGATCGCTATCACAAGCCCATGTTATCAGCGGCTTTTAGCCAGAAGAGGACAGCTACTGACCTGATACGCTTTACTGGTGAGGAGGCTGCCAATAAGGCTGGAATTGAGTTATTAACAAACAGTACAGTACTCGCTATTGATAGTGATAATCGTAAGGTGCGACTCAATGAGGCTGAGCTTAGCTATGATAAATTAGTAATGGCTATTGGGGCCACGCCTGCCATTCCGCCTACGATAGACGCCCAAAATGTATGGCACATTAACCATATTGAGGGATTTAATAGCATAGAGCAAGCGCTATCAAACTCGAATAACGCCAAGCATATTGCAGTCATTGGTGCCGGCATGGTGGGGACAGAAATTGCTGAAGACCTAACCAAGGTAGGTCATAAAGTTAGCTTGTTAGATATGCAGCATACACCTTTGGCCTTGATGTTGCCTGAAGTGGCGGGGAATAAGATCAAACAGGCATTAATCGCACAAGGTATTGACTTTATGGGCAATAGCCGAGTAGATGGGGTGGATGCTTTGCCCACTGGCGGCTATCAAATGACAGTGACGGACTGTGATACGAGTGGCGAGCACAAGCTTAAGGTAGACCATATATTAGTGAGCACTGGGCTTAAGGTAGAGGAAGCGTTACCTCAAAGTGCCCAACTAGATTTTGACAGACTCTCTGGTATTTCGGTACAAGAAGCAACCTTACAAACTAGTAACCCCGACATTTATGCCATTGGGGATTGTATGTCGATTGCTGGGGTACCTTGTCGCTATGTGGCCCCCCTTAGAGCTCAAGCCTCTACCATAGCTGAGCATATTTTGGCCCAATTAGGAAAGCATCCTAAGCAGGCAGAGGAAGCTTATGAGCATCAAGCCTATGTGCATAAACCGCCTATGATTCGATTAAAAAATAAATCCATCTCTGTGAGTGCCACAGGGGCGCCAACAGCAAATGAGCAGTTCGCTAAATGGCAAATGATTAGTGACACAGAAACGGAAGTGGGTCATGAGTTGGTATTACAACAGGTAACCGCAGAGGGAGAAGTTGTGGCCACAGCCACTGTTAAAAGTGTCAAATAAATCAAGTTTTTAGACCAACTAGCGCAGTTTTAGCCTTAGTTTAAACTAAAAAACCCAGCCTTATGGCTGGGTTTTTAATATCTAATTGACTGGTATTTATTTTTTAACGACTTGATATTGCTAATTAGTTGCTTTGGAACCAGCTGTCAGCTTGGTTGCGAGCGGTGGCGACATCAGAGCTTGATAGGTTCAAGGCTAACTGACCAATTTTACCACGAGCTTTGGTGCGAACTTCGTCGTTTAACATGCCATCACGAGCAGCAAGATCATACCATTTGTAAGCATCTACCAGCTTACGCTGTTTTTCATCAATTAAGGCTAGAGTATAGCTAGCACGGTTATCACCACGTTTTGCAGCACGCTCTAACCAGTAGCGGGCTTGCTGTTCGTTAACGGCTACGCCTTCACCACGAGCATACATGATACCTAGGTTTAACTGAGCTGGAGTTACATTCTGTTTAGCGGCACGAGTGTACCATTCGATTGCTTTTAATGAGTTTTTAGCAACACCTTCCCCTTTTTGGTAGCGCTTTGCTAAGTAAAATTGGGCGTGATCATTACCTTGGTTGGCACGATTGGTCAACTCACTGATGTTCATCATCTCAAAACGAGACACATCTAACGGAACGTTTGAGACAAGATCTGCTTGGGCCAAACCTGCTGTTGAAAACAGCGCAGTGAATAAAGTTGCTTTTAAAAGTTTCATAGAGTTATCCAGAAATTGATTGTATTTAAGCAAAAAAATTTAAACGAATAGGGCACTAAAATTTATTTACAAATACTTAGAATCTAAATATAACCCAATTTATTGTCTTCGCTTTGCACTAAATTGGTAACATTTAAAATGATAATGACATTATGATTTTGATTAGAAAGGTTGTGTCGATAACATATATTCGACAAGATTTACATAGCTTAACACCCAAAAAGACGAAACTCAAACGCTGTTAACGCTAATATAGCCTTAAACAATAATTTAATAGTCAAATTACCTCAAACTTTTGTAACTAAGTAATACCAGAAAGGTTAAAGTAACAATTGGGTCTGTGTAGAGTTATATTAGCCTTAAATTACTACTGTGCCTAGTTTATATAAAAATTTTTAGCAGCTATTTAGATTTCGTCACTCTATAAATCGCCACGTCGGCCAATAAATTAGGCGCTTTACGAATGATCGATGCCATTAGTGCAGAGGGTTTTTTGGAGTGTGAGTCAGTAACTGCAAAGCGATTGATGATTTTAATATCATTATCAAAGCACAGTTTTTCAAAGTCTTTGAAGGTACATAGATGAATGTTAGGGGTGTTGTACCACTCATAAGGAAGTGCCTCAGAGACCGGCATCAATCCTTTTAAGCCTAAATGCAGACGGTTTTGCCAATGAGCAAAGTTAGGGAAGGTAATGACCGCTTCTCGGCCCACACGGAGCATGTCTAGTAATAAAGTATCGGGTGATTTAACGGCTTGCAGCGCCCGAGCCATTACCACCGTATCAAAACTGTTATCGGCAAAGCGGGCCAAACCATCATTGAGGTCCTGCTCGATGATATTCAAACCTTTGGCAATTCCTTCGTTTATTTTCTCTTCATCTAGCTCAAGCCCATACCCAGTGACGCCTAGCGAATGCTGCATCTGCTCAAGTAACGAGCCGTCGCCACAGCCTAAGTCCAAGACACGAGAGTGCGGGGCAATCCATTGTTTGGCAAGTTCATGATCTAATCTCATGTTAGGCTCTCCTGGCTTCGGTGTCATTTTCAGTTTGGACCTCAGTTTGTTGAGGCAGGGCTTTGGGATTAGGGGTTAAAAAAGGCGCGTTTAAGAAGCCTCTAATGGCATCCATATAACGCGGGATATCGAACAAGAAGGAGTCATGACCATGGGGAGCGTCAACATTGACATAGCTAACGGGTTTATCATTTGCCATTAAGGCATCGACAATTTCTTGTGATCGGGCCGGAGCAAATCGCCAGTCCGTAGTGAAAGACACGATTAAAAACTGGCAGCGGGCATGTTTTAGCGTTTGTTTTAAAGCCTCTAAATCGGATAATGACTCATCATCGACATAATCGCGAGTGGGGTCGAAGTAATCCAAAGCTTTGGTCATCAGCAGATAGGTATTGGCATCAAAGTTTTCGCTAAAGCGCTCGCCTTGATAGCGTAAGTAGCTCTCTACTTGGAACTCTACATCGTAGCCGTACATAAATTTGCCAGACTTCAAGTCACGACCAAATTTAGACTTCATAGCATCTTCAGTCAGATAGGTGATATGACCTACCATACGGGCCAGAATAAGGCCACGGCGAGGATAAGTACCGGCTTCTAGATAACGGCCTTTGTTAAAGTCAGGGTCAGACAATATAGATTGACGGGCGACCTCATTAAAGGCAATGTTTTGGGCAGACAATTTTGGGGTACTGGCAATGATGACACAGCGCTTTAAGCGATCGGGATAATCAACCGACCACTGCAAGGCCTGCATCCCGCCCATTGATCCACCGACCACTGCGTGCCACACCTCTATGTCTAAGCGATCAGAGAGCATGGCTTGGGTTTTTACCCAATCTTTGATGGTAATTAAGGGGAAGTCTGGACCATAAGGCTTACCTGGAGTGCCTTCATCGCTAGACTCTGGAATGGGCGTGGTTGGGCCTGTAGAGCCATGACAGCTACCAATATTGTTCAAACAGACCACAAAATAACGGGTGGTATCAATGGCTTTGCCAGGACCAATCATATTGTCCCACCAGCCTGGTTTTTTATCCTCTTCACTGTGCCAGCCGGCAGCATGATGACTGCCTGAAAGGGCATGACAAATCAGGATGGCATTGGATTTATCCGCATTTAACTCGCCGTAAGTCTCATAAACCAAATCGAACTCAGGCAAAGTACGGTTGCACTCTAAAGTTAGGGGGGTATCAAAATGCATCGTCTGCGGGGCTACAATACCCACAGAGTTGGCAAATTTTGGATCTGTCGCAGTCGATTGGATACTCAAAATTACCTCAATAATGATATTTGCTATGTCAATTAGGATAGGGGACGTAGAAGTGTTCGCTCATGGCTATTGTAGGCGTAAGGGCCTATAAGTACAACTTGCATCTGTGGTGGTCAAGTCCATGACTCTCAAAATAAAAACTGGCCATCATGGTTTAGCACTACTTTAGTAAATTGACCGTTAATAATGGTACACTGAAGCTTTATGGCCAATCAATATCTGTTGTCAATCAGCGACTTAAATAACGGTTATCAATCTTAAAGGCGCAGCTTTAATTTATAGGCGTTTTTATTTGTACTTTGATTTATACCTTGATGCCCTGACAACGTCAGTTTAGGCCAGACCCATTATGCTTTATAGAATCATTAAACTTGATTTAGCAAGGACACTCAGCGCACTATGAAACCCAATAAGCCCCCCCGTATTGCCGTTTTACTCGTCAACCTTGGTACGCCCGATGAGCCTACGGCACCCGCTGTAAGACGTTATCTGAAACAGTTTCTATCGGATCCTAGGGTTATTGAGATACCGCAGTTTTTATGGGCGATTATCCTTAATCTATTTGTACTGCCCAGCCGACCAAAGCGTGTGGCAGAGGCCTATGCCAGTGTTTGGGAAGGCGATTCGCCAATCCGCAAGATATTAGGTCAGCAAGTAGAAAAACTACAGTCGCGTTTAGACGGTAGTATGGCGCCTTTTGAAGTGTCGGTTCATGCCGCAATGACCTATGGCAACCCTGGTCTACCCGATGTGATGGATCAGCTGCGCGGTGAAGGGGTGGATCATTTTGTTATCTTACCGCTATTTCCTCAGTATTCAGCCACTTCAGGGGGTGCGGTTTATGATGCGCTAACTAAGTGGTCGCTTAAGCAGCGCAATCTGCCCAATTACACCATTGTCAAAGACTACTTTGCCCATCCTTTATATATCAAAGCATTGGCCGATTCGATACGCCGTTTCCAAGCAGTACACGGTAAGCCTGAAAAGCTGATGTTTAGTTTCCACGGTATCCCGCAGCCTTATGCCGATAAAGGTGATCCGTATCCTAAGCGCTGTAAATGTACCGCCGCTCAGGTAGCACAGGAGTTGGGGCTTAATGATGATGAGTGGATTATTAGCTTCCAGTCACGCTTTGGTAAGCAAGAGTGGGTCAAGCCTTATACCGACGTGACCTTAGAGGAATGGGGCAAAGCTGGGGTGCGTTCAGTGCAAGTGGTTAGTCCTGCTTTCTCAGCTGATTGCTTAGAGACGCTAGAGGAGCTGGCAATGGAAAACCGAGACAACTTTATCAACGCCGGTGGTCAAGAATATCACTATATCCCTGCTTTAAATGATGATGAGGCTCACATAGACCTTATCGAAGCCTTAGCCAAGCCTTTAGTTGCCGCTTGGGCGGTTACTCTGGAAGGTTGGGACTAATCTGTATTTGCCATCAGCTACCAACTAATCCAATAAAAAAAGCCCTCTATCCATAGATAGGGGGCTTTTTAAAATGCAGATTAAAGTACGTACAAATAGTCAGATAATTAATGACACAGACTTATAATTACTCATCTTCATGACTTTGAGAAACAGCATCTTCATCCGCGATATCACGAATATCAGGATAATCAGTGCTGTCTAAGCTATCTTCCACCAAGACTTCATCAATACGCGCCTCATCAATATTTTGACGGTGCATAGGCGTTAGTCCTTCCTGAGTAGTGATTTGATCTAAGTTATTTTCTGGATCGTTCATGGCATTCTCCTAGGGTGATCGGTTCGCTAAACTCGAGGCTTAATAAACTGGCTTCGGCATTGAAGCCATAAACCTCACAGGTGCGATTGCTTATAGATTTTTTTCGCGAGGAAGTTCAGCTTCTTGAGGAGCATTGGCCATATCGCGGTCTAAAGAGTAGAAGTTAGCATTGTTGTCTTTACTTTCTGAAGCTAAGGCAAATTTATCACGAAGCTCATCAATTAGGGCCTCTTCTTCAATTTGCTCCTTAACGAACCACTGCAAGAAATTAAAGGTTGGCCAATCTCTCTCGTCAAAAGCTTTGTCCACTAACGCATAAATTTTCTTAGAGTTATCAAGCTCATGTTGCCAGACATCTTCAATACAAGACTCTAAATCTACTGGATTATCACGCGGAGCAGGAATGGCACTGATTTTTGCTTCGCCGCCTCTGGTCTGGATGTACTCCAAGAACTTAAACATATGTTGGCGCTCTTCTTCTGAATGCTTATAAAAGAAGTCCGCAATACCAGAGTAATTGTTTGAGTCTGCCCAAACTCCGAGGGATAAATAGGCTTGGGCTTGAGCCGCCTCATTATTCATTTGATCGTTTAAAGCTTGTTCCATACTATCTGAGATGCGCTTATCACTCATTATTATTATCCTCAATTAATTATTGTTGGTTATTTTATTTGGAATTAGAAAGAGCTATCTAAACAAAAGTTATCTAAAAAAAGGTTCTATAAAAATACAGAACCACTGGTTAATAACTTTTAATTCCATTCCATTATAAAAGCAATTTTTGGGTTAATAAGTAAGGCTGAGTTATGAGTTGTTCGCATTCTGTGATAGAGGTAAAAAGTTGTAACGGAGTGGTAGGGACTGCCTTTTTATGAAGGGCTACCTTTTATTGACAAGCCCATTATTGTCAAATCTAGTAGTGATAAACCTCGTATTAAAGTCATCAAGTTTAAAGCGCCATAAATAAGTAAAGGCGATAATATAAATGACGGCCTCACAAAGTTCTTCCACTAGGGTACCACTGAAGGTATTAAATCCTATCTCGTTTTCAGCCAGATATTGCACTATCACTAAAAGGGTTACGATTAGATATAGTTTTTTAGGAACCTCTTTTAGGACTGTCCAGACATAGCGCCGCGCAGATATTAATAAACCAAGAGCCGCTAAAGCAATGATCAATAATACTGTGTCCTCCCACCATTCATAGTTTTTACCAAGCCATAAAAAATCTTCAGGCACTAATAGGTCTGATAAAAAACTCAGTTCTCGGCGAAGAGCAGAGAAGAAGACCAAGATGGAGCCTATCCAAAACGATCGGGCTATATTGAAGCGGCTTTTTATGGCGTACAGAACACAAGGGATGAGGGAGAGGGTAAGTAAAAAAGCCTCAATATATTCAATGAGGCTGTCTTCGGTAATGATAACTATCTCCTTAGTTGCTTTGATAGTAAATGACGATATAAATAAGGGGAATGTATATTGTTAACTTTATATAAAATATATTTTTATATTATATTTAATAATAGAGGTTATTATAAAGCATACAGTCATTAGAATAAAATCTTTGCTCCTTACTGGAAAGAAACAAATAATCACCTTTGACTAGGGCTAAATTTGCTATGTTTATGGCCTGCATAATCTTGCCATAATGATAGGATTTGAAACCCCCGAACAATCCAAAAAGACTTAGGAGCCATCCATGCATGCGAGTGAATTATTTAATTTAACGGACAAGACAGCCATTGTTACCGGTGGGGCAAATGGTATCGGTAAGGCCACTGCGATTATGCTAGCCAAGCATGGGGCCAACATTGTTATTGCTGACTTAAAATTAGAAGATGCCCAAGCTACTGCCAAAGAGATTGAAGCGCTAGGGGTAAAGGCACTGGCTATTGAATGTAATGTGTTAAAAGATGAGCACTTGGTCAGGTTAACAGAAGAGACGGTCAAGCAGTTCGGAGCCATTCACATTCTAATTAACAATGCTGGCGGTGGGGGTGGTGGTCGTGAGAACCCATTTAAGATAGATGTTGATGACATTAAGCGTGATTTTGAACTAAATGTCTTTAGTGGTTGGCGCTTGTGTCAATTGGTGGTGCCTCATATGAAAAAAGCTGGCTACGGCTCAATTATATTTACCACCTCCATGTCTAGTATTAATAAGAGCCCAAATATGAGCGGCTATGGGGGCTCAAAAGCGGCCGTAAATCATATGGTTGCTAATTTAGCGCATGACTTTGGTCCTGAGGTTCGTATTAATGCTGTGGGACCAGGGGCTACTAAGACAGCAGCGTTGGAGAGTGTCTTAACGCCAGAGATTGAAGAGACCATGTTGCAGCATACCCCGATTAAGCGTTTGGGCAGTGCTGATGATATTGCAGGAGCCATGTTATACT
Organism: Psychrobacter sp. UBA3962; assembly: GCF_002385225.1. Classification (GTDB taxonomy): domain Bacteria; phylum Pseudomonadota; class Gammaproteobacteria; order Pseudomonadales; family Moraxellaceae; genus Psychrobacter. The sequence goes on from NZ_DGDC01000026.1 coordinate 55,283, forward strand.
TTGCCGCGCCAATTTCTGAATGGGTCAGTGGCCAGACTTTATTTGTCAATGGTGGCGGTGTTCAAACCTTAGAATAGCCCGCTGATGATTTATAAAGAGCCAGATCAATGAGAACAGACAGGCTAAGCACAGTTAGTGCTCAATAAACCATTGATTTATAAAACCGGTTTGAACTAAAAGGTTTCCATAAAAAAGTTATGTTAAAAAAAATTATCCCCACTATTGTGAGTTTAGGTCTTCTTGCAGGTTGCAACTCTAATGTTGAAAATACGGTTAGTGTTGAGCCTAAGGCGACTAAAGTTACCAAGGCTCACTTGTATTATAATGGTGATATTATCCCCATGAATACCCATCAGCCTAGCACGGTTGAGGCAGTGGTTGAGCAAGGGGGCAAGATTGTTTATGTGGGTAACTTGGAAAAAGCCAAAGATCAGTTTACTGACATTGAGCAGGTGGATCTAAAAGGCAAAACCTTACTGCCAGGATTTATAGACCCGCACAGCCATTTTGGTATGGTTTCTAATACCATGGGTCAAGTGGATTTGAATTCCCCTCCTGTGGGCAATATTTCTAATATAGAACAAATGTTAGCGGCCTTAGTGGCTTATAAAAAGAACAATAATATTGCTGACGGAGAGTGGCTATACGGTTGGGGCTATGATGAAAGCCAATTGACTGATAAGCGTCACCCTACCAAGATGGAGCTTGATAAGGCCCTTCCCAACAATCCAGTATATATTCAGCATGCCAGTGGTCATATGGGGGTTGCTAATTCTCTTGCACTTGAAAAAATGCAGGTTTCTGCAGAGACCAAAAATCCAGAAGGGGGCATGATTGCTCGATTGCCAAATTCAAGTGAACCCAGTGGGCTAGTGCAAGAGACGGCGATGTATCCTTTCGTCGGTCATATGCTGCAAGTGCTCAACAGTAAGCAGGCTGAGTTCTTTGACCAAACTCAAGATTTTTATGCTGAGAAGGGCATTACGACCGCGCAAGATGGGATGACGGATAGAGAGGCGATTCGCTTCTTCCAGTCTCAAGCCGACCAAGGTAGATTGAAAATCGACTTAGTATCGCTGGCAGGTTTTAGTGAGCTAGAGAGCAACCTAAAAGATTCAGATTTTAAATTTAAAGACTATAAAAACGGTTTTAAAGTCCAAGGCACTAAAATTATCGCTGATGGCTCACCCCAAGGTAAGACCGCCTACTTTACTCAGCCTTATCTAACCCAGGTTGAAGGCTGTGATAAGGACTGTACTGGGCTCCCCAGCCTATCCCAAGATACCCTTAATGATTTATTCAAATTGGCGTATCAAGCGGACAATCAGCTGTTTATTCATGCCAATGGTGATGCCAGCATTGATATGATTCTCAAAGCACATGAATATGCGGCAGAAGCTTTGCAGCAGCCACTAGATAAAGACCGCCGAACTGTGGTGATACATTCACAATTTGTCAGACCTGACCAGCTTCAAACTTTTAAAAAATACCATATAGAGCCATCTTTCTTTACCAATCATGCCTACTTTTGGGGTGATGTCCACATTGAAAACTTAGGTAAAAAAAGAGCGGAGTTTTTAAGTCCGATAGTCAGTGCAGATAAACTGGGGCTTAAATACACCAACCATTCAGATGCCACGGTGACGCCGACTGATCCTATATTCACCTTATGGACTGCGGTAAATAGGGTTTCTAGAAGTGGAAAAGTTATTGGCTCTGAGCAAAAAGCCAGCCCTTATCAAGCTTTAAAATCAATCACCAGTCATGCTGCTTATCAATTGTTCGAAGAGGACAGCAAGGGAACACTGGAAGTGGGTAAAGTGGCTGACTTTGTGGTGTTGGAGAAAAACCCACTGACTGTAAAACCTATGCAGATTAGAGACATTAAGGTGGTAACCACCATTAAAAATGGCAAACCTATTTACCAAGCGAAAAGTATGAATGAGGGCCAAAGGCAATAGTGAATAGATAAGTTATAATAATGGTTTTTTTATTTAACTAAGTCGACTAAAACTATTAAACAGAAAAGCCCAAGCATTATGCTTGGGCTTTTTTAATGAGTGATTTGTCCCGCCCTGAAATAAGTCTATCAAAGAGGGGCTTATTAATGGCTAACCAAGAGAGCAAAAGGGTTAAGCGCACACAAAGACATTACACATTCGGCTT
>NZ_DGDC01000008.1 GCF_002385225.1 Psychrobacter sp. UBA3962
ACCATCGATTAAAGCGGTTAAGGGCTAAAATAGGGCTTTATCTGTATTTTTCAAATTACGGACACGCCCTAGTAATTATCTCAACTTAGGGCATGCTTTAAAGCATAAGTCTACTGAGCAGACGCCCCTACCAGATGTACCTCAGCACGCTCTTCTTTGGCGATACCGGCATAGTATTCACGTAAAATCTGCAATACTTCTGGACGACTGAAATTCTCAGGAACTTCTTGATCCTCAGACAACGCTTTACGCAGCTTAGTGCCTGAAACCTTAACGTGTTGATCAGCATCATGCGGGCAGGTTTTGGTAGAAGCCATCGCTTGACAGCCATTACACCAGAAGGTCCAGTCAATCTTCAACGGCTGAGTCAACATCGCATCTTTGTCAATCTCATCGAAGATAGCCTGAGCGTCAAACGGACCATAATAATCGCCTACACCGGCATGGTCACGGCCAACAATCAGATGGCTACAGCCGTAGTTTTGACGGAATAACGCATGCAATAAGGCTTCACGAGGACCTGCATAACGCATGTCTAGCGGATAACCGGCTTGGATAACGGTGTCTTTTTTGAAGTAGTTATCGATTAAAGTTTTAATCGCCTCTTGACGCACTTCAGCAGGGATATCACCTGGCTTCAACGCGCCCAGTAGGGAGTGAATCATCACCCCATCACATATCTCAATAGCAATCTTGGCTAAGTATTCGTGTGAACGGTGCATTGGGTTACGGGTCTGGAACGCAGCCACTGTCTGCCAGTTTTTCTCTTCAAATAAGGCACGAGTCTCAGTAGGTGTCTTATAAATCTCAGGATATAAGGTTGGGAACTCGCCTTGACTGAAGACTTTAACGCTACCGGCAACGTTAACTTCGCCCTGCTCCATGACTTGTTTTACCCCAGGATGCTCTTCATCGGTAGTGGTAAATACTTGCTGACACTCATGAGCCTTATCAATGGTATAGGTTTCTTCAACAGTGATCACCCCCATAATCTCGCCATCTTCAGCGACCAATGCCACTTCATCGCCTGGCGCTAAGGTATCGGCCTGCTCTTTGCTGGTCGATAAAGTGATTGGGATTGGCCAAAACAAGCCTTTATTAGACCCAGATTTAAGCGTCATCTCATCGACTACGCCTTGCCAATCTGCCTGATTCATAAAGCCATCTAGTGGCGTAAATCCACCAATACCCAACATAATTAAGTCGCCACGCTCGCGTGAGCTTAGGATAATTTGTGGTAGGTTTTTGGCGTTTGCTAAGGCTTGATTTAACTCCTCACCTTCTAATAATAAAGGCTTAAGCGCTTCGCTACCATGTGGCGGTACAATGCTGGTTTTACCAAGGCGTTTTACAATCTTCTGTTCAGTCATATTTAAATCCAGTTGTTTTGATTCCAGTTAATTGAATATCTAGTGGGTTGAACATAGGGTTAGGTGGATGCGAAAAATTAGGTCGAAATCAAACCCTTACATCCCTTTGTAAATGTGATGACAGTAGACTAACGAAATTTACTTATTCTTATCTATGCTGTGTTTGGATATAGATATGACAGATATGAATTTATAAAAAACTTGGGGCGTGGTTAGTATAGCTACATGATTTTTTGTTACCTAAGGGCATATTAACTATGTATAAGTACACTCATGCCGACCAAGCCATGGTTGATGAGCGGGTTGAGCAGTTTCGCGATCAGACCCGCCGCTTCTTAGCTGGAGAGCTACCTGAAGAGCAATATTTGCCGCTGCGCCTACAAAACGGCCTGTATATTCAGCGCCATGCGCCTATGTTACGTATCGCTGTGCCTTATGGATTATTGGCAAGCTATCAAGTGCGCAAGCTGGCTGAAATTACCCGCAAATATGACCGCGGTTTTGGTCACTTCACTACCCGTACCAACCTACAGTTAAACTGGCCTAAACTTGAGGAAGTGCCTGATATCCTAGCAGAGCTGGCCTCAGTTCAAATGCATGCCATTCAAACCTCAGGCAACTGTATCCGTAATACCACCACCGACCCATATGCCGGTGTTAATGCCAATGAAATTGAAGATCCTCGCCCTTATTGTGAAATTATCCGTCAGTGGTCAACCTTTCACCCTGAGTTTGCTTTTTTGCCCCGTAAATTCAAAATTGCAGTGATAGGTAGCCCTGAAGACCGTGCGGCTACTCAAGTGCATGATATTGGTCTGCATCTGCTAAAAAATGACGAAGGTGAAGTTGGCTTTGAAGTCATCGTTGGTGGCGGTCTTGGCCGTACGCCGATCATTGGTAAAACCATTCGCGAGTTTCTACCACGTCAACACCTACTAAGCTATCTAGATGCCATATTGCGTGTCTATAATTTACATGGTCGCCGAGATAACAAATACAAAGCGCGCATCAAAATCTTAGTTGAGAGCATGGGTGCTAGAGAGTTCACGAAGCTGGTCGAAAAAGAGTGGGAAACGTTCACCAAAGATGGCGAACTAACCTTGACCGAAGAGAACTTTGAGACCGCAAAAAGCTATTTCCCAGAGTTTGACTACGAAACAATTGATGAGCTTGCCAGCAAGTCTGAGCTAAGCAAGCAATTTGAGAATAAAGCCTTCGCTGATTGGTATCACCGCAATACTGTGCCACATAAAGTAGCGGGCTATCGTGCGGTTGTCGTTTCCTTAAAGGCTGGCTTGGTCGATGGCAAATACGTCCCTGCTGGTGACGTGACTCATGAGCAATTAGATCGCCTGGCTGACCTAGCTGATCAATACAGCTTCGGTGAGATTCGCGGTACCCATCAGCAAAACTTAGTATTCGCTGACGTAAAGCAGACCGATCTGTATGCGCTATGGGAAGCGTTATCTGAAATCAATTTAGCGCGTCCAAACATCGGTACCTTAACCGATATGATCGTCTGCCCAGGCTTTGACTTATGTGCGCTGGCGAACGCCACCACCTTTAACATCGCTGAGCAAATTGAAAAGCACTTTGATGACATAGACTATCTGTATGATTTGGGCGATATTCAGCTCAATATGTCTGGCTGTATGAATGCTTGTGCGCACCACCATGTGGGTGATATCGGTATCTTAGGTGTCGATAAAAAAGGTGAGCACTGGTATCAAATCAGCTTGGGTGGTAGCTCAAAATCAGATACTCGTTTGGGCAATATCTTAGGCCGCTCAGTGGCCACAGAGGAAGTGGCTCCAACCTTACAAAAGGTATTGGACGTCTATACCCAGCAGCGTCATGTCGAAGGGGATACCCCAGAGCCGTTCGCTGACTTCGTACAACGTGTGGGCATCAAGCCATTTAAGGAGGCCGTATATGGGTAATCACAGCATTTTAGACGCTCAGGCAAAGGACATTACCGCTGAGGACAGCTGGTACGCCCTATTTACCTCTGAATTACCAGATGGTATTGCCTCCAAGACCATCCATTTAAGCGAGCTATTGCATAAGTCAGAGCGCTTGGATGTCATCTTACCACTGGCTGATATTTTATCACCGCAAGGCTTATTGACTGAAGTACTGGCTTTAATTGCCAATTACACTAGCCGAGTGGGTTTATGGGCTGATACTAGCATCTCAACTGAGCAATTAGATGAACTTTTGGCGGCTTGCCAAAACAGCGATCGACCTTTATTAAATGCTTTAGATCTTATTGTGCTATATCAACCTGGATTTGCTGATGGTCGTAGCTTTAGCCAAGCCCGTCACTTACGTCAAAAGGGCTTTACAGGCGAGATCCGAATCACAGGTCACTTTGGCCGAGATCAGATTGTCTATCTACAGCGCGCTGGGGTTGATAGCTTCGTGATTGCTACTGAAGATTTAACAGATGATATTCAAGCGGCTTTCTCAGTATTACCCTCTTCTTATGATGGCAACGTAGCCAGTCAGCTACCAATGTTTAGAAAGCAAGCTTAGTGGTTTAGATAAACAAACTTAATTATTTAATTTTTAGACCCTTTGTATTTTGGATTATTTTTAGCCAACCTTTAAGGAATGAAACATGACTATCGAAATCAATATCGACCAAGCCAACCAAGAATTACAAGGCAAAACTCCAGAACAAATCGTTGAGTGGGCATTGGCCAAAGCTGAAAACCCAATCATCACTACTAACTTCCGTCCTTATGAATCAGCTATCCTGCATTTAGTGGCTAAGCAAAAACCAGACATCACGGTATTGTGGGTAGATTCTGGTTATAACACCCGTGCTACTTATGACTTTGCTAATAAGCTTATCAAAGACTTAAACCTAAACGTGGTGACTTATATCCCTCAGCAAACCAGTGCTCACCGTGACGCGACCATGAACGGCATCCCAAGTGTCAATAATCCACTACATGATGAGTTCACAGAGCAGGTTAAACTTGAGCCATTTAGACGTGCGCTTAGCGAGTTAAAGCCAGACGTATGGTTTAACGCTATTCGTAAAGACCAGACTGAATTCCGTCAAGGTCTTGACGTGCTAAGCCAGTCAAAAGACGGTGTATTGAAAGTAGCGCCTTTGTTCTACAAAAACGATAAAGATTTAGACGCTTACTTAGAAGAAAACAACTTACCTAACGAGTTCGATTATTTCGACCCTACTAAAGTGGAAGAAAATCGTGAGTGTGGTCTACATACTCAGCTATAAGTTTTATTAGTTAATTAATAGCTTTTAAGCTTCGATAATTTCGACAGTTCCACTAAATAAAAAACACCGCCTAGCTTATGTTAGGCGGTGTTTTTTTATGAGAGATACATTTGAATTTAATACATCAGTCAAATATTAGTTTCTCAGCCGAATGGCTGTTAAGGCTCATACTTACCCTTTACCGCATTATGAAGAAACTTAATCAGAAGAACGCCTCCCATTATCATTAAAAAAGTATTTCCTACACTTCTATCCAGATTAAAAACTTTTTCTAACCCATTGAAAGTAATCCATGCAGCAAGCACCATCATCAAAAAATGATAATCGCCGCCCTTAATGGCTTTAAGCAGCTCAGATACTATAAGCGTAACCCCTAACACTATATCGAAAGAACCTCTAGGTAGAGTATCAGGGAATAAATAATAGGCTGCGCCATATATAGTAACCAGTGCTAAGCCAATGTAGCTATAAATTCTTAGATCTTGTTCTTGCTTAGGATTGTCTAGATTTTTACTCATACAGTCTCCTAAATTAAAGTGTGGCAATGCAGCGGAGTTTGTCGATCACAATAATTTAAGTATATATCGGCTTGTTAAGTCGTATTTAAATATTAAAATCAACTTCTTATGATAAATATGAATTAAGTAATATCAACTTCTATGATGTTAGTTATAGGTTAATAAGCCATAATGACTTCATATTCTATATTTTAAGTTTTTGAGTTATGAACACCTTTCCCCTATTTTTTAAATTGACCAATCAACCCGTGCTAATTGTCGGTGGTGGCGAAGTCGCTCAGCGTAAAGCGGACTTGTTATCTCGTGCTGGCGCGCACATTACCATTTTAGCACCCCATATTAGCGAAGAAATAAAACAACTACTGTCCGATGACAAACACAGCTTAATCACAGAACAATATGATAAAAAGTATTTAACGGGTAAGCGTATCGTTATCGCCGGTACAGATGATGAAGCGTTAAACCATCAAGTACATGCTGATTGCCAAGCCTTGAATATCCCCGTCAATGTGGTTGACACCCCGCCCCTATGTGACTTTATCTTCCCCGCCATTGTCGATAGGAATCCCATTGTCATTGGCATTTCTTCAAATGGCAAAGCCCCAGTGCTGGCCCGCCTAACCCGTGCTCGTTTAGAGACCCTAATCCCACAAGGTTATGGCAAACTAGCTAAACTGGCTGGTGATATGCGTGATGAAGTTAAATCAAAAATACCAACGCTAACCGGACGCCGTCAGTTTTGGGAAAAAGCGTTTGAAGGTAAGGTCAGCGAGCTGATGTTTGCTGGACGTGAAGCCGATGCCGAACAAGCGTTAAAACAAGACTTAGCAGCCACGCACAGTCGACTGTTAAAGCAAAAAGATGATAATGGCTCGGACACAGATTTAGACACACAGACCAATATTGGTGAAGTGTATATTGTTGGTGCTGGTCCAGGTGACCCCGAGTTACTGACCTTTAAAGCACTACGCTTAATGCAGCAAGCTGACATTGTTTATCACGATGCTCTAGTGTCTGATGCAGTACTTGATCTGTGTCGCCGTGATGCTGATAAAGTATTTGTCGGTAAAAAACGCAGCAATCATGCCGTAGCGCAACAAGGTATCAACCAATTGATGATTGATGCTGCCAAATCAGGCAAGCGTGTGGTGCGTCTCAAAGGCGGCGACCCTTTTGTGTTTGGCCGTGGCGGTGAAGAAATACAAGCCTTACGTGCTGCTGGTATTCCCTATCAAGTAGTTCCTGGTATTACCGCTGCTGGAGCTGCTTCTTGTTATACTGGGATTCCGCTGACCCACCGTGATCATGCTCAATCGGTACGCTTTGTGACTGGATTTTTAAAGTCAGGTGAGCCCAATACCGGCTTTGCTGCTTTGACCAATCCTGAAGAAACAGTAGTCTTCTATATGGGACTGCATTCGATTGAGCGATTGACCAAGGGTCTGATGGATGCAGGACGAGATCCCAATACGCCAATTGCGATTATCTCTCAGGCCAGTTTACCGACGCAGCAAGTGATGACTGGGACTCTACAAGACATCGTTGCCAAACATGAGGCAAATCCACTACCGACCCCTGCCCTATTGATTGTCGGTGCAGTGGCTCAACTGCATAATGAGCTGGCTTGGTTTGGAGCAAACATTGTGGACACCGACCAACAGGCGCATGCGCTAAATATGGTCTAAGGCTTTAGGTTAAGCTTCTTTAATTTAAGCCAAAGGGTTTTATCTGTCGTGGATAAAATCCTTTTTTATTGCTGTTTTATAGGATAGATAAGCTTTGAAAACTGGATTCAAAATGAACGAAATAGAATTAAGCTTACCTATGAAGCATGCTAGATTTGTCTTACAAGCCATTGACTTCAGGCTTGAGACTTGGAAAAATCTGTAGAATCTGGTGAGCTAGATGAAGATGAGATTTCTGATATAAACAACGATAGTAGGCTACTCCAAGGTGTACGAGATGAGCTTGAAATGAAGTTAGCCGCCTATTAGGCCCATGTTTTAAAACAATCGTCACTTAGTCGATAAATTTATGCTTATGAGCTGCCAGTCGATTAGATTTTAATGCGCTAGACGGTTTATTACCCAGTTACAGGCGACACTTGGATAGTTCTGCTGATGCTTTGATAAATATACTTATTTCCATACTTTTTAATATTTCAACAAACAATAGTAATACAGCTTTTTTCATTAATAAAATATATAGAAAGTAAAAGCCAATTCGTTAATAAAACTCATTGGCTTTAAAGTATCTTAAAGGGGATCTCACACAAACAAACTAAGCTCGGAATGCAAGATTATTGATAAGCACTTAAATGAAACGTATTTGGAACAACTAATAGTGTTAAATTTCCCACCGTTTATTAGCTATTATCCTATCTATGTCCATATTTTCTAACAAACTCTTCATCTGACATAACTAAAAATAATATACCTTCTACAAATGCCACTATTGCAGGTATAAACGTCCAAAAGAAAAGAAGATAGATAACGCCCCACCCTATTTGACCTAAATAAAATTTATGTACTCCAATCCCCCCTACAAGTAGGGCTAGTACTCCTGCAGCCACTTTATTTTTACCATTAGGTGCTTGTGTGCTACTACTTTTTTGTCTGACACCACATTTAGGACATATTTCCGCTTTACTACTTATTACCTCGCCACAGTCACTACAAAACATTTCTCCTTCACTTTTAACTCTATTCTGCAGTTTGTTATCCATAACGGCACTCCTTACTTTTAGTAGAACTATTTAAAAATTTTATTGGAAGACACAGTCATCCATCATCGGAAAACCCATTATCTCCCCCGCACCACGACACAATACTGTAATCTCCTGACCTTTACTCAAAGTTGCAGCTGTATTAGTAAAGTTGCTATCGCCTTCGGCTGAAACAGTTTCTAAAAAGCCTCCTGCAGTAATCTCTACTACAGCTTCATCTACGAAATCACTATTAATACTTTCGACAGTTCCAGTTACTTTTAAAAGCTTACCTTTATACTTATTATCAGCCGCTATTTCATTGGAGTCGTAGTCTCTATATATCTGTTGTGGGGGTAATCACCCCGAAAAATA
>NZ_DGDC01000007.1 GCF_002385225.1 Psychrobacter sp. UBA3962
CCTTAACTGACTGGCATTAATGGCTAGTGCAGGTTTTACAATATTCAAAGCGGACTCCTTTAAAGCAAAATAATCAGTTAGCAGCATGGCTGACTTTTTAAAATACAATTTATTATATTATATTTAAGCATATAAAATAAACATAGAATAAATTTAATTTTTTGCTTTGCTTTAAACTCTTAAAGATCAGATCTGACTAATTCCTAAATTAATCAAACCACCGCCTAAGATAAGCCAAATAAACATAACAGCCGCTAAGATAAGGGGTTTAATACCAGCCTGCTTAACCGCACTAAAATGGGTGGTGAGACCCAAAGCAAACATTGCCATGGTTAGTAATAAATTATCCAAATCAATCATAAGCTCGGTAAAGCCTTGAATAATTGCAGTCGGTGAGATCATAAGCACAGAGTTTACAGCCACCATAGCGATAAACACAAACGCAAACCAAGGCACGTGGATTTGTTTTAGTCGCTGAGTTAAAAGCTTTAGTTTATTAGACTGATTTTGCTGATGCTCTGTAGCACTTGATAGGGTCTCAGTATTTTTAGAGTCTTTAGAATCGGTAGAGGTGATAAAAATGGACAACAGTAATAAGAAGGGCGCAAGCATCATCACCCGAATCATCTTAGTAACCACTGCCGTATTACCGACCTCAGGGCTGATGGCATTACCCGCGACCACCACTTGTGCCACCTCATGAATGGTGGATCCGATATAGACCCCATAGAGCTGAGGCTCAATCAATCCTGCAAGCCAGCCCATCTGATATAGCATGGGATACAGTAGCATTGATAAAGTACCAAACACCACCACAGTCGCTACGGCAATAGTGACTTTGTGTGATTCCGCTTTAACCACAGGCTCGGTAGCAATGACCGCAGCGGCCCCACATATACTGGCCCCTGAACCGATAAGTAGGGTAGTGGTTCGGTCCATTTTTAACCATTTGGTACCGAGAAGATAAGTAATAAGGAAGGTGGAGCTTAGAACTAAAGCGTCAATAGCCACGGCAGATAATCCCACACTACCGACTTGGGAGAGCGTAATTTTAAAGCCGTATAACACAATGGCTAAGCGCAATATCTGTGCTTTGGAAAAAGTGACTCCAGCTGCTAACGGTTTGGCAAATTTTGGATAAAGCATATTACCCAAAACCATGCCTATCAAAATAGCTAGAGTTAATGAAGACAAACCTATTAGCTTACCCTCAGTCCAAACTTCAATACGATTATTAAGCCAGATACTGGATAAACTGCCTAATAAAACTATTATTAGCCCTAATAAATGCTCACGCTTTGGCAAATAGCTACCAAGCATCTTATCTAACAAAGAAAGTAGAGACAGTTGATTTAACCCTGCATTATATCTATTTCGCTTAGTAGCATGGGTTTTAAATGGGGCCTGATGGGCTTTCATAAAATCACTCGCTGCTTATTAAACATCTGGCTTTAGCTTATAGTTATTAAATTTATATTATTTAAGATTACTATATTCCTTTTCTCTATATTAATAAAACAGATTGATTAGATAGTTTTTATCGATAAAATGGGTCAGTACGTTTTTAAAACCTATTTTTAGTGTTTTCACAAATCTGTAAGGCCTTTTTCATGCCAGTCTCAACTTCTCAACAACTGACGGACACTTATCCCCTAAACACTGGGCAGGCCTTATTGCCAAAGATTACCTTAAAGCAGTTATCGGTATTCATTAGTATTTATCAGACAGGAAGCACCAGTGCCGCTAGCGAGCAGTTGCATTTATCACAGTCAGCGGTGAGTAGTGCGCTAACCGAGCTTGAAGATCGGTTGAAGATGCCTTTGTTTGAGCGAATAGGGCGGCGTTTGCATCGCAATGATAATGCTCAAGCGATTTATATTCAGGCTCAAGCCATAGTGAGTCAATGTTTAACTCTAGAGCAATATCATCAATATCAAGCCGGCCGTATTTATATCGGCGCCAGTACCACTATCGGCAATTATGTGTTGCCCTCTTTAATTCAGCAGATTTATGGGGAGAGACCTGAAGCTAAGATAGAGTTTTTTATTGGTAATACTCGCGATGTGGTGAGTGAGGTTGAGCAATTAAAAGTAGATATCGCTCTGGTAGAAGGTATGCCAAGACCGACTGATAGTAAATTAATTGAACAAAAAGCTTGGCGCCAGGATCAATTAATAGTCTTCGCCAAAAAGAATAGTAAGTGGCTACAGAGTATTCAAGCTAAGCTAGAAGACAATAACAGTGATGACAAGTATAAAGAGCCAAGTTATCAACTAACTACCAAACAGTTGGCTAAAATTCCATTATTGGTACGTGAGCCGGGATCAGGAACTAGGCAGGTTATTGACGAGCAGTTACTACAATATATGCCGCAAGCGGAAGTGGTATTCGCCATTCAGCAATCGGAGGCCATAAAGAATATGGTAAAGGCCGATATAGGTTTCGGCTGTCTGTCACAACATGTGATTGAAGCGGATTTAAAGCAGGGCAGTCTGATTGCAATAGATATCAAAGACATTGATTTGCAAAGGATATGGTGGATGATTTGGCACAAACAACGTCATAAAAGCGATATTTGGCAGCAATTCGTTTCAAGTCTTGCAGAAGATAACTAGTATAAAAAAGGGCTACCTACCGAAAGTAAGTGGCCCTTGTCGCTTTTTGTCTAATACTAAACGAAAGAATCAATATTAAACTAAAGCGTTAAGCTAATAACTTAATTTATCAACTGAAGCTCGCATTAAGCTTTTGACTCTTTTAAAGCATCAAAGTGAATTACACTACGGATACTCTTACCTTCATGCATCAGATCGAAGGCTTCGTTGATGTCTTCTAGTGGCATGGTGTGAGTAATGAAATCTTGTAATGGGATTTCACCTGCTAAGTAGCGCTCAACATAACCCGGTAATTCAGTACGGCCTTTCACACCACCGAATGCAGAGCCTCTCCAGACACGACCAGTGACTAACTGGAATGGACGGGTAGAGATTTCTTGACCTGCACCGGCCACACCGATAATGACGGACTCGCCCCAACCTTTGTGACAGCATTCAAGAGCAGAGCGCATCACATCAACGTTACCGATACATTCAAATGAATAATCCACACCGCCGTCAGTCAGCTCTACAATAACGTCTTGGATAGGTTTATCGTAGTCTTTGGGATTAATTAAGTCAGTTGCGCCTAGCTTTTTAGCCAATTCAAACTTGCTTTCATTGATATCGATACCAATGATGCGGCTCGCACCTGCCATAACTGAGCCGATAATAGCCGCAAGACCAATACCACCTAAACCGAAGATAGCCACGGTAGAGCCTTTTTCAACTTTGGCAGTGTTCATCACAGCGCCCATACCGGTGGTCACGCCGCAGCCCAGTAAGCACACTTCTTCAAGGGGGGCTTCTTTGTTTACTTTGGCTAGCGAGATTTCTGGAAGTACGGTGTACTCAGAGAAAGTCGAGCAGCCCATGTAGTGATAGATAGGCTCACCATCTTTATAGAAGCGAGTGGTTCCATCTGGCATTAAGCCTTTGCCTTGAGTCTCACGTACTGCCGAGCACAGGTTGGTTTTACCAGAAGTACAGAATTTACAAACGCCACATTCTGCGGTGTATAGAGGAATAACATGATCGCCCACCTGAACACTAGTTACGCCTTCACCGACTTGCTCAACGATACCGCCACCTTCATGGCCCATAATTGCTGGGAAAACACCCTCAGGGTCTTCACCAGATAGTGTGAAGGCATCGGTGTGACACACGCCACTGGCCAATACTTTGACCAGTACTTCACCTTTACGCGGTAGCATCACGTCCACTTCTTCAATTTTTAGAGGTTGGTTTGGGCCCCAAGCTACGGCTGCTTTTGATTTAATAAATTTGTCTGACATAGTTATGCTCTCTTTTTTATTAGTTGTAAATAAACTGGCGGGCTGGTTATGTTTTGCATTATAGATTATCTCATATTAGATGATAATATGAGGGTTTGACAAATATCTTTTACATAATGGTAATAATGATGAAATGGGAAGGCATTAGTGAGTTTGTATACGTGGCAGAATACGAAAGCTTTACCAGAGCCGCCAAAGAGCTGGGCATCTCTATTGCTCAGGTCAGCCGGCAAGTGAGCGCCTTAGAAAAAAGACTTAATATAAAGCTGTTTTATCGCACCACCCGCAAGATTTCACTGACCGAAGAGGGACGGGTATTTTATAAGCATTGCCGCGGAGTGTTAGACGGACTCGATGCTGCCGAGCAAGCCATCAGTAGTTTACAATCCACCCCACAAGGTAAGGTTAAATTAACAGCACCGGTAACTTATGGTGAGCAGCAACTATTGCCTCTGATAAATGACTTTATTGTGCAGTATCCAGATATTGAAGTCACTGCCTTTTTAAGTAACCAAAAAGTAGACTTGGTAGAGGGTGGTTATGACTTGGCCATTCGAATTGGTAAGCTCAGAGATTCTACGTTAATGGCAAAAAAGCTTAGTCATCGTACCAATTTTGTGTGTGCTTCCCCCAGTTATTTAGACCGTTATGGGGCACCGCAAACTTTGGCGGAACTGTCCACTCACAACTGCTTGCTAGGCAGTGTAGATTATTGGCATTTTAAAGAAGGGGAGAGGGAGCGCAACATTCGAGTCAGTGGCAAAGTGCGTTACAACAGTGGCTATAGTTTGGTTGATGCAGCGTTAAAGGGACTGGGCGTGGTGCAGCTGCCTGATTATTATGTCCAAAAATATTTGGAGTCAGGTGAGTTGATCAGTGTACTGGATGATTTTAGAGAGCCTGAAGAGGGTATTTGGGCAGTATATCCGCAAAACCGGCACCTATCTACCAAAATACAAATGCTGCTACAGTATCTGCAGCAGCATTTGAGTTAGCACGACAATGTTTTCAGATTAGTTGCGCTGGCTAGTTATTTTAGCCAGTTATTCTAGTCATTAGTCGCGTCTTTAGTTACTAAGCTGTCCAAGCCGCTAACATGAATTTTGCGTTGCGGGAAGGGAATATCGATATTGTTGTCGTCTAAAGCAATCTTGAACTCTTCAAGTAGCTGACACTGCATGGCCCACCAGTCCTCATTTGAGGTCCATACATTTAAGGTCAAATCCACCGAGTTGTCCCCCAGATTGGTGACTCGTACCACAGGTTCAGGGTCGGTAAAAGCAAGGGGGTTGGCTTTGGCAACGGCCAATAGAACCTCTTTGGCCTCTTTAATATTGGCATCATAACCAATACCAATAGTGATATCTACGCGGCGATTGGGCAAAGAGGTGTAGTTCACAATCGCTGAGGTGCTGATGTCGCTATTGGGAATGACTACATCGTGATTATTGGTAGTAGTAATGTGGGTATTAATCAGGGTAATGTCGGTAACGGTCCCCGTGTAGCTACTGATTTGCACGTAATCACCACGCACGAAGGGGCGGAATATTACAATTAAAATGCCAGCAGCAAAGTTTGATAGCTGATCTTTTAAAGCTAAGCCCACTGCCAGTGCAGCACCACCTAAGATGGCCACTACTGATGTTGTTTGTAACCCAACTTTACTTAAAGCCGCCAGTATCACAATAATCAGCAGGACACCGTATAGCAGACGACTCAAAAAACTGGCGACAGTAGCTTCTAAATGGCTACGGTTCATAATGCCATAAGCAACTTTGACAATTTTTCCAGCTAGCCAGCGACCAATAACCAATATAAGAATGGCAAGAATAACCCGAGTAATTAATTGGAAGGTGCCTTCGGTTAGCGTGGCAACATCCATAGTAAATCCTAAAAATTCCATAACTCTCTCAGTATTAACTATTTATAGGCGAGGTATTGTTAAGGTTGAATCAATATTACATTCAAGCCAAATCGGTTAACCGAAACCTCAGATCCAGTTTAAAATTAAATCAAAAAATCAATTAAAAAAAGAGGCTAAATGTTAGCCCCTTTTTGATGTGGTATATGATGACCTGTGATTAAGGATGATCATCTATATAAAGTAGTTATCTATAAAGATAACGATAGCATAAATACTATTAAGCAGATTTGAGAGCGCCCAGTACGTTGACCAACCAAGTCCAGAACTGCTCTACGCTTTCGATATTAACGCGCTCATCAGGAGAGTGAGGCATTTCAATGGTGGGACCAAACGAAACCATTTGCCAATGTGGGTAATGTTGTCCTAACAGGCCACACTCAAGACCGGCATGAATCACCGTCACATTAGGTTTACGCCCTAATAGCTGCTCACCTTCATTAATTACGCAGTCCGTTAAGGCAGAATGAGGCGCTGGTTTCCAACCTGGATACTCGCCATCTAGCTCAACCGTAGCCCCAAAAGATTGAAACAGACGCTTCATGCGATCTGCTAAATCATCACGAGCATCATCATCTAGGGAACGCAGTAAGCTTTGAAGCTGTAATTGATGCTCTTGAGTATCAATTTTTGCCAAGTTCACTGAAGTTTCTACTACGCCTTCTGTGTCCATGCTCATTCTATCAACGCCATTAGGGCATAAACGAATCGCTGTTAGTAAAGTGTTTTGTGTGGCCTTACTCCAAGTTTGGGCAGGCAAATCTGCCGCCTCTAGAGTCACACTCATGTCGCGATCCTCAACAGGTAGACCGCGACGAATAATTTCAACTTCGGTTGCCAAAAGCTGATTTAGCTCAGCTTCAGTGGCATCACTTAAAAAGATAGCATTAGCTTCACGAGGAATGGCGTTGCGTAAGTTACCTGCCTGAATGGAAGACATTTCGATATACTGTGAAATGCTGTCTAATAAACGTGAAATAATCAGTGCTGCATTGCCGCGCTGTTTAATGATATCGATACCGGAGTGACCGCCTTTTAGCCCTTTGACCGATAATTGATACGCTTGGTTTGTAGTAGGAGTTTGCCAATCTATGGGTAGCGTGAAAGTAGCATCCACGCCGCCAGCACAACCGATGCAGATATCGCCCAGCTCTTCAGTGTCCAAGTTTAATAAAAGTTGACCTTGAATCCAATCCGGCTGCAACCCTTTAGCACCATCCATGCCAGTCTCTTCGGTCGCGGTAAATAAGGCTTCTAATGGGCCGTGAGCGATATCAGTTGAGGCCAGTACTGCCAATGCAGAGGCAGCCCCAATTCCGTTATCGGCCCCAAGTGTAGTGCCTTTGGCCGTTACCCATTTATGATCCATTTCTGAGTCAATATAAGCTTGGATCGGATCGGTGCTAAAGTTGTGGCTACTGTCTTCATTTTTCTGAGCCACCATGTCTAAATGGTTTTGCAGTACAACACCAGGCGCCTGCTCCATACCTGCTGTGGCCGGCTTGCGAACCAATACGTTACCAACTGCATCACGCTCAGCCCAAAGCCCTAATCTGGCAGCTTCATCTAATACAAACTGCTGCACTGCCTCTTCTTCATAAGAGGGGCGCGGGATTTGGGTTAAGGCATAAAAGTATTGCCAGACTAAGGTTGGTGATAGGCGACTGATATCATTATTTGAGTTAGTAGTTGAAGCACTAGTGTTTGCAGGGTTAGTTGACATGGGCTGTATCCAAAAAAATGATGCAATAAAATTAAACCGCTATTTTATGTGACACACTGCTATCTATGCAATTTTGGATACATATAGAAACATGGTTAGGACTAATCTTGCTGAGTAAAGTCTTATTCAGAAGGGAGCGCGTGTCTAAGCGATGTCTAAGAGTTAACTTTAGCGAAAACTAAGTAGCATCTCAATATCACGCACCGTGATGTTTCTAAATAAAGCTTGTTCATCGACAGGCATACGATTCATATGCTCTTTAATCATCGGATGTAGAGCGTGGGCAATTTCTGTGGTGGAAGAGTAGTATAAATTTGGGTCAGTTTTGGTGAGTTGCTGTAGATAATGTCCTACCAAGCGTCTTTTTTTATCATGATCTAATTCAGCGTTTTGCATGCAATTTTCCTACTTAATTTTAACGAAATATTGCCCTAGTATGGATTACTCTAGACTTTATTCAACTGAAATTTGTAGTCTTTTACTTATTGTAGGGGCTAACTTGAACAGAGCGGAAAAACAGCAAAGCCATGGCATAGACTATTGCCCAAGACAGCCACATAGATACTAAAGTATGGCTAAAGAAATGATCCCCAATCATCATCTTATACAGACCCATAATCCAGCCTAGTAAGGACACCGCTATTATAATTTTAACTTTGTAGCGATATAACCTTGGTAAATAAGCAAAAGCATATAAAGCAAAACCCGCGCTGGCATGTGCGGCAGGAAAGCATTTGGCGCGACTGCTACTAACGATATCTTGCCAAAGTGACAGGTAAGGCTGTTCGCCATTATATAAAGTTAAGTGATTGGGACAGCTCACATGGGTGACCCCTTTTAATTTTATAATAACTGATTTATTGAGATTTTGGTTATATTAAAATAATATGATATTTCCTTTACTACATAAATGTTACAATATTTAAGTGAATTATTTACTTATTCAAGGATGCGGTTTTAAGTAATAAATTTAATAAAAAACTATTTTGTTTTAGTGCTGTCTCATGGGTTTAACATTGGTTAAATTTAACTATATATAGACTACGAGCTTAGAATTAATGGGTCGTAATACCAATGTTGGTATTTTTAGGTTGATGGCTTCACTAAGTTTTAAGTATTTACGTTATTTACTAACTTTCCTACTAGTGAAATCATGCAACAGTATGACAATGAACTTGAACGCTGCACCAACCGTTTTAAGGCAATTAATGTTTACATTATAAGTAGTCGTAACACAGAAATAGTCAAAATATTTTACCCACTCCAATAAATCCAAAATTTTTTATAAACATCAATACTGTTAAAAACATAGGTGTTAGGATTATATTATTTAATAAAAACCAATATTCCACCCAATCTTTATCTCAGTGTTTGGCTCACGGAATATTACCTAAATATAAATTGGCTGTAGCTAATACTATTAATTTAAATAAATTTCATATCAGAAATGATATTGGACAACTATACCTCCTAGAGCAGTGCTATTGCTCAAAAACATTTAAATTAAAAGTTTACGTTCTACGAGTTTTTAAGTTGTCCAACAAATATTTGATAAAGAGAGTCTTAACTAGTTGATTCAAAGAACACAGTATAAGGACATTAGCATAATCGCTATGTAGTCATTAAAGTAAAATAAATTCGATTTAAGTTTCAGTTATTTTAATAGTTCCAAGTTATATTATTTCATCAAGGCCCTGAGAACATAGAGATCAGTATGAAAACAGTTATCGTAAAAGTAAATAATGCCACTCAAACTATTGCAGAACATATTGTAGTAACTCAAGACGGCGAGCCAACAGTTATTAAAGCCGAAAAGCAAGTGAATTATGAGCTTGTTGATCAAGCGACAGGGCGTGCACCGCAACATATTGTTACCAAGCGTGTTGGTAAAGACTTACATATCTCTCTGGAAGATCGAGGGTTGGATAGTGATTTAATCATTGAAGGATTTTACGATTATCCAGACAGTGCTCTAATGATGTATGCTGAAAAAAA
>NZ_DGDC01000033.1 GCF_002385225.1 Psychrobacter sp. UBA3962
CTTATTTCAGGACGGGACAATTTAAAAATAAAAGCCCCGCTAGGTAATCTAGCGGGGCTTTTTGTTCTGGGTTTAATGTAGACTCAATTATTTAGCCTTTTCTTGGCTATATGCAGTGAGATATAGCAATTTAACTTATCAATAAACAGCTTAGCCATAAACACCCCAAGTCACTCGATCATTACCCCCATAATCTTTTATGGTCTCCACTTGATCGTAGCCAAAATCAATAAATATTTGACGTACTAATTCACCTTGATCATAGCCATGCTCAACCGCTAATAAGCCGCCATGGATTAGATAATCCCTAGCTTGATCGGCTATCTGCTTGATATCCCCTAACCCATTGTCTGGTGCAACTAAGGCTGATAGTGGCTCAGCTTTAAGTTTATCGAGGTGTTGATCATTATCGACGATATAAGGCGGGTTAGAGACGATAACATCGAATAGTGGTCTTTCAGTAGCTTCAGAATCCTTTAATACTGAAAACCAATCACTTTGCTTAAACTCAATATGACTCACGTCATTTAAATTAGCATTGCGCTTTGCCACCTCTAAGGCAGGCTGGGAGTAATCAATGGCAGTGACTTGCCAGCGGTTGGGGGCTAAGATTTGTAACTCATGCGCTAAGCTGATGGCAATACAGCCTGAACCCGTGCCCAAATCTAACAATCGTTTAGATGAATTATTTCTATCATCACTCTGAACATGATTATCAATCCAGCCCAATACCCGTTCCACCAAAACTTCCGTATCAGGTCTGGGTATCAAGGTATGTTCATTGACCTCAAACTCTAGCGACCAAAAGGCTTGCTTACCGGTCAGATAAGCCAGTGGTGTACCAGATTGCATCTGAGCAATACCAGTCTCAAACTGTATTTGTTCAGACTCAGTTAACTGATAATCACCATCGGTGATCAAAAACGAGGGCGACTTTTGTAATACGTACAACAACCAATCTGTTACCCAGTGTCCGGGAACGTTCGAATAGTTGGACTTTTTTAAAGCAGTTATTGACGGGCGTAAACTGAGATTAGTCATTTAAGTATCGTCTTTATTGTTATCTTTATTCACCCCTAATCTTTAGCTGTGCTGCTAGGACTTGAGTCCGTTAAATCAGCCACTGGATCATCATTTTCGCCAATGACAATCTTTTTATCGACCACATAAATTAGGTACAAAATCGGTAGTCCAATAACAAAGGTGAAGATAAAGAAGAACGGATAGCCCATATTATCTACGATGGTTCCAGAATAACCGCCCAACACTTTTGGCATCAAGGTCATAAGTGAGGAGAAAATAGCATACTGTACCGCAGTAAATCTAATAGAAGTCAGTGCTGATAAAAAGGCAATAAATACGGCACTAGCAAGACCTGCCGCTAAGTTATCAAAAATGACGGCCATATACATTATCGGCAAGTTGCCTGGATTATAGGTCAAGATAACAAACAGCAAGTTGGTGGCACTGGCCAAGATTGCCCCCACCATCATCGCTTGCATAATACGGAAGCGTTGAGCCAGCAAGCCGCCTAAGAAGCCACCACCGATACTCATGATAACGCCCACAAGCTTCACGGCGTTGGCAATATCAGTTTTACTGAAGCCCATATCTTGATAGAAGACGTTGGAGATAACTCCCGCCACAATGTCTGAAATGCGGTATAAACCGATTAAGGCCAACAACAACAAGGCTTTTTTGCCATAGCGGCGGAAAAAATCGAGGATAGGGTCAATCCAAGTCGCCATGGCCACTTCTTTACGCACCAATCCCACTTGGACTAAAACATATCCTGCAGCTACTGCTGCAGCTAAACTGGTCAATAGATGCAAGGTTTCTAATATGAATCCGATAAACACCGCTTCGGTTTCTGGTAACACTTTGCCCATTAGTACGTAGCACGCAATGAAGGAGAAAACAGCGGCCACAAACAACAGCACTAGGCGCACATAATCACTTCGAGTTTCCGCCACTAAAGGCGCTTTATTAATAATCTTCGATTGGTTAATGATAAAAAATAGCAGTAGCACAGGCGCTGCAGCAATTAACACCATGAAATATAGCTTAATGCCAGGTAGCCACGCCAAAGGAATCAATTCAACCGCAGAATTAAAGATCTCATTTACCACAATATTAATGAGATAAATAAGGCCAAATAGCAATCCAGGGACTAACAATAAAGCTGAGTAACTCAAGAAGACTTTTAGATTTAACTGCTGCTTATTTTTTTGTAGAGTTTCAGCGGTCGGCTCATAACTGGCAAAGGTTGTCAGCAAGCCTAAGGTCATAACCGCTGCCATGATGTAATAAGTATTACGCCACGCTTCATAACTATACAAGGTCTCTGTAGAGCCAAAATAATCTGCCAAATAGAGCGCGCCGGCACCGGCAACAATCATACCAATGCGATATCCTGATACATAGATCGAAGACAGGATAGACTGCATAGCAGGTGGGGCCAGCTCAATACGATAAGCATCAATAACAATATCTTGAGTGGCTGAAGAGAAACCCAACAGCACTGCCGCTGCCGCCATATAAACTAAGACATGCTCTTCAATGGGATTGATTCGAGCCATTAATACAATGGCCAATATCACTAATAGCTGAGACACGACCATCCAGCCACGACGTCGTCCTAACCATTTGGTCAAAAATGGCACAGGCAAAGCATCAATTAAAGGAGCCCAAATGAATTTGAAAGAATAGCCCAAGGCTGCCCAACTAAACATGGTTACCACGCTTCTATCGATACCCGCTTCTCGTAACCACAACGATAAGCTTGAGAAAATCAATAGAATCGGAATACCGGCCGAGAAGCCCAAAAACAACATGATTATGACACGAGAGTCCAAATAAGCTTTGGCCGCGTCAGACCATGATTTTTTGGGAGGGGCAATTAGCTCAGATTTCGAGCTATTTTGATCAGTTGGGGTCGATACAGACATAGTAGACCTATCGTTAAAAATATCGTAAAAACCGTTATGTTACTTTAGAATGAAGCACTTGACTAGCGGTATCGTATCAAGCATACCATTCGCTAAGTTTGCATTACTGTTGAAAATAGTGATATCTCACTAAATAACGGTATAATGTTTGGATAACTCGTCCGATCTATTGATCTCGACCCGCTTATCACCCCTCTTCCTGCTTGATAATAAGCTTATATTTTAGGTAAGCCTATATTATTTAGTAGATATTGAGCAAAAGTGACACAGGATATATTTATGGCAATTGATGTCGTCGTTAACCAAAGACATTTACAAATTCAGCTTAAGCAGTTAGAGACCGTTTGGCATACCGTGATTAATGGCTACAATCTAAGCCAAGCCGCTCAAGTATTGCATACCAGCCAATCCAGCTTATCCAAACATATCTCCGCACTAGAAAACCAACTCAAAGCCGAAGTCTTCGTGCGTCAAGGCAAACGGCTTACCGGCTTAACCCCCGTGGGCGAAGCATTATTGCCTCATATTGAGTCTATTTTTACTGAAATTCGGACCATCGAAAATATTAGCCTCGATTATAACAACCCGCATACCGGCACTTTAACCCTAGCGACCACGCATACTCAGGCGCGCTATGTGCTACCTGACATAATTAAGAAATTCAAAGAACAATATCCTAAAGTGCAGCTGGTACTACAACAAGCAGACCCACAGACCATTGCCAATATGGTTATCCGTGGACAAGCAGATATTGGTATTGCGACCGAAGCTTTATTGCAAAACTCTTATCTACGCTGCTACCGTTATTATGATTGGTCGCACCGAGTTATTGTACCCAAAGACCATGAATTGGCTGAGCTTGAAACTATCGATTTACCTACCCTAGCCAGTTATCCTTTAGTGACCTACCATGGTGGCTTTACTGGTCGTGGCGCTATTGACCAGACCTTCCATGAAGCCGGACTTGAGCCAGAGATTGTTTTGGCAGCGCTTGATGCTGACGTGATTAGCACCTATGTTGGTGCCGGTCTTGGCGTGGGTATTATTGCCGAAATGGCCTTTGAACCGGGTCACTACCAGAACCTAACTGCCATACCTGTCGATCATTTCGGCCGCTTTACCAGTTGGATTGCAGTGCGAGATGATGCTGAAATTCGTCACTTTGGGAAAGCCTTTATCAAGCTTTGCCAACAACAATTTGGCAACTAGCCATAAAATTAGAAATAAAATATCACTCAACTTACTCAAAAAGGTGCCCATCGGCACCTTTTTTGTTTTTAACCCTTAATTTATCAGATTGTTATGATTTATTAATATTCAACCGGTCTACTTGAAACTCATGCAGATAAGTCACATATCAATAGGTAACACAAAACAAATAATATTTTAATTAACTAAGCAGCTGATGAGCCTTTTTGATACCCATCAAGGCTTTATTGACTCTGCTAATGGATTACCTATGACTGCAATTCCTTTATCTTTTTTAGACTTAGCCCCAGTGCCAGAGGGTCAAACCACCGCACAAGGTGTAGCCTATACCGTTGATATGGCCCAAAAAGCGGAAGCCATCGGTATGAATCGCTTCTGGATGGCCGAGCATCACAATATGCCGGGTATCGCCAGTGCCGCAACTTCAGTATTGCTATCGCATATCGGTGCTAAGACCCATAAAATCCGTATTGGTTCAGGGGGCGTTATGTTGCCCAACCATGCGCCTTTGGTGATTGCTGAACAATTTGGCACCTTGCAGGCTTTGTATGGTGACCGTATTGATTTAGGCTTGGGCCGTGCACCTGGTACAGATGGTGCAACTTTTAGAGCACTGCGCCGCCAAATGCATGATGCTGATCGCTTCCCGCAAGATGTGCAGGAGCTTTTATTCTTCCTAGGCAAAGATTCAGACGATAGTCCGGTTCAAGCCTTCCCGGGTGCTCACAGTAATGTGCCTATTTGGATTCTAGGCTCTTCATTATTTGGTGCCACCCTAGCGGCGAAACTTGGTCTACCGTATTCTTTTGCCTCGCATTTTGCACCACGTATGATGACTCAGGCTATTGCCACTTATCGTGAGAACTTTGAGCCTTCACAATACTTGGACAAGCCTTATGTGATGTTGGCCGCGAATATGTTATTGGCCGATGATGAACAAACCGCGCGCTATCATTTTACCTCTGCCCAGCAGAGTTTCGTTCGTTTACGTCGTGGTGGTCGAGGACAGGTACCCGCTCCTGTGGAAACTATGAAAGGTATCTGGAATGCACCAGAGCAAGCTATGGTTGAAGATGCGTTAGCGGTCTCATTCGTTGGTAGTGTCGGACGCGTCCGTCCTCTATTAGAGCACTTTATTGAAGAGCATAAGCCTGATGAGCTGATGGTTACCGCTAATATTTACGACCAACAGGCCCGTTTGCGTTCTCTTGAGTTGGTGCCTGAGTTGGGCGTATTTGATCTAAAACCCTAAATATTATTGCACCCAGCTTTTAAATTCATAATTTTAAAACTGAAGATATAAAAAAGCCAATATCAATGAATATCGGCTTTTTTTGTATCTAATGTCTTGTTAAGTGATTTACTAATGAGTAGTTAGTCGATAAATTTAATATGCACAAAATTCAGCAGTACTAAATCCTGAGCCTACCATGGTAATTCTATGCTCGCCTTTTGAGCGGATGTAATATCTATAATCATAGTCGCCATGATCGGCCAGTCGTCTGCCTTTGCTGTCTCTTACTGATTGCACATGCCCATCAGTATTAATAACCAGTTCTTGATTGGCACCTAGCCAGATTTTAAATACCCGTCCTTTACTCAGGTCGCCTGTATAACTGCCGCAGTAGCTGCCTTTTGCGAACACTACTTGGCTCGTGGGTAATGCTTGTGCGGTCAAAGAAAGGGACATTATCACACCAACAAGACCGGCTTTTATAACTTTAGATTTCATAATGAATCCTCAGTGTAATAGAGTAAATAGCGATTAAAGGCGTGGTAAATAAATTACCTTCTCAAATCAATATATCACTGTATTCACCGGCTTACAATATGATTAAACTATTAGATAGATTTAAATATTAATACATCATCATTAAACACTATTAAACCCTAATAAACACAGAATTCGACCGCACTATCGACTCGTCCCACCATCTTGATAATATGAGTACCGGTACGGATAGCATTATAGCGATAATTAGCGCCACCCTTATCCTCCAAAACCTGTCCCTTATTATCGGTTACTGTCTGTACATGACCATCTGTACTAATTACCAACTCTTGCTCGGCACCCATTTCTAATGAAAACAGCTGACCTGAGGTTAAATCCCCCTGATAGTGACCACAATTACTGCCCTTTTCAAATATCACCTCACTGGTTGGGATAGCCTGAGCATTTAAACATGCTAACGAGGCAATACTGGCACAACACAGCTGAATGCAGATTTTTTTTGACATAATTTAGATATTACCTTTTTGAATTTGAAAAGTACGTCTTTTACCCTAAATACATTTTCAATAAGAACGGTTTGATGCAAGCCTACATCCAGCCTAGCGCTCTCAAGGCTGCTGCCCCTATCGCCATACCAAATAAAGACACCACTGTGGTAAACGCTAAGATATTGGCCGCTAATACCTCGTTACCGCCCATTGCTTTGGCCATGACATAACTGGCTGCAGCTGTCGGAGAGGCCACCATTAGGAACAGCACGCCCATATGCACCCCAGTTAGGCCAAAGGCCAATCCGACTACCACGGCTACTATAGGTGCAATCACAATGCGTCCGATACTGGCCTGCATGGATAAGCCTGATAGTGTCAACATAGAGCGGACATCGATGGTGGCACCGGCACAAATTAACGCCAATGGTAAAGACAGTGCCGACAGCAAAGCCCCGGTTTGGGTAATCACATTAGGGAGCGCTGGCAAGGCCAACGTCGAAGCAAGCAATTTAAAGCCAAATGCTGCAATCAAGGAGAGAATCAAAGGATTGGTGAATAACTTCTTAGTTAACATCATAGCGTAACTTTCACGCCTTGCAATCTGTTTTTGATCGGCATCTGGACTTATGGCGGTACGGCTTAGAGTAATCACTGCCAAAATGTTAAATACCAAAGTAATAACGCCCATATAGACCGCGCCAATACTTAGCCCCTCGGCCCCGTAGGCGTTGGCAACAGTCGCTAGGCCAATAATGGCCATATTACTGCGAAAGACGCCTTGAACAAACACCCCTTTATCTTCAGGTCTTGCAATAAAAAGCTTGGCGTATAGCTCTGCACCGAAGTAGAGTAGCAGGGTTACTGCAAGTCCAGCACCCAACAGATTCAATTGTTCGCTGAAGTTAACCTGACTTTCAATGACACTAAAAAAAAGCAAACAAGGCAAAGCATAGTTAAATACTAGCTTAGAGGCCTGATCAATAAATGCTTTACTGATCTGTCCTTTTTTTCGCATAAAAAAACCCAACCCCATAAGCACGAGGTTGGGCAGTACAATATTTAGAGCAAAAAGAATGGCATCAATCATTGCTATCTCATCTGGATTTGGGGCGGTGCTATCGCCTTAGGCTGTCAGGTTAGCAATCATTACTAAGTCAGCTTAGTTTAGAGTCAGCTTTATTTACAATCAACTAGTTCAGAGCTTAGCTGTCTAAAGTTGCCTTCGCTTTTTTCTGTTTTTTTAACGTCATACCTAGTAGTTGTATGGCGGCTGGAGTAACGCCACTGATGCGACTGGCTTGGGCTAAGGTAGCAGGACGAATCTCTTGTAGCTTTTGGACAATTTCATTAGACAAGCCTGACACCACACTGTAGTCAAAGTCCATTGGCAGCTGCGTATTTTCTAAACGCTTCATTTGATCAATGTCTTCTTGTTGGCGATTGATATAGCCTGCATATTTCACTGAGATTTCAATCTGCTCACCGACATCTGCTGCCACATCCGCGCCCGTTATCGCTGCAATGTCCTCAAAGCCTACGTTAGGACGTTTTAACAAATCATAAGCGGTCGACTCTTTTGATAAACTCTCACCAGTACGTTCAGAGAACTTCTTACCCAGCTCATTATTTGGCGTAGCCCACAACTCTTTTAGACGACCTGATTCAGTAGCAACCGACTCCATTTTATTTTGATAAGCCTCCCAGCGGGCATCATCCACTAAGCCTAAGGTACGGCCAATTTCAGTCAAGCGTTGATCGGCATTGTCTTCACGCAATAATAGGCGATATTCAGCACGGCTGGTGAACATACGGTACGGCTCTTTGGTACCGTGAGTAATTAGGTCATCTACCAACACACCCAAATAAGCTTGGTCGCGGCGTGGCGTCCAGCTGTCCATCACTGGATTATCTTGAGTAGATAAAGCAGCGTTCACCCCAGCCAGCAACCCTTGTACCCCAGCCTCTTCATAACCTGTGGTGCCATTAATCTGACCGGCAAAATATAAGCTATCGATAGACTTGGTTTCTAAAGTTGGTTTTAGGCTTTGAGGGTTAAAGTAATCATACTCAATGGCATAACCCGGACGGGTAATATGAGCGTTCTCTAGACCCGCCATGGTACGAATAAACTCTAACTGCACATCAAAGGGTAAACTGGTAGAAATCCCATTGGGATACAATTCATGGGTGGTCAACCCTTCTGGCTCGATGAAAATCTGATGGCTGTCTTTATCAGCAAAGCGGTGGATTTTATCTTCAATTGAGGGACAATAACGTGGCCCTACCCCTTCAATATTGCCTGAGAATAAAGGCGAGCGGTCCAAGTTTCTACGAATAATATCGTGAGTTTTCTCATTGGTATAAGTGATGAAACAATTAACTTGCTCTGGGTGCATAGAAACATCACCCATAAAGCTCATCACCGGCAGTGGCGTATCGCCTGGCTGCTCTTTCATCACACTAAAGTCTACTGTTCTAGCATCAATTCGCGCGGGCGTTCCTGTTTTTAGACGACCCACAGGCAGTTTTAATTCACGTAAACGCTCGGCCAATTTAATAGAAGGCTGGTCACCGGCACGGCCCCCTTTTGAATTATCCAAACCAATATGAATCACACCGCCTAGGAAGGTACCTGAGGTTAGGACCACGGTCTTGGTGCGGAAAATAATGCCAGTCGAGGTCACCACAGCACAAGCTTTGCCATTTTCTACCAAGATGTCATCCGCGCCTTGTTGGAATAAGTCCAAATTAGGCTGATTTTCTAGCGTATGACGAATGGCCGCTTTGTATAAAATACGGTCAGCCTGAGCCCGAGTGGCTCGTACTGCTGCGCCTTTACGACTGTTTAATACTCGAAACTGAATGCCCGCTTTATCGGTAGCCAAGGCCATAGCACCGCCTAAGGCATCAATCTCACGGACCAAATGCGACTTACCAATTCCCCCAATGGCGGGGTTACAGCTCATCTGGCCTAAGGTTTCAATATTGTGTGTCAACAATAACGTCTGTGCGCCCATACGCGCTGCCGCTAGTGCTGCTTCGGTACCGGCATGCCCGCCACCGATGACAATAACGTCATACGATTTAGGATAAGTAATACCAGAGGTATTTGATGGGGTAGTTGATGACATAAAGACGCCTCGCCTGCTGTTTTCAGCAATTACTGAATGGGATAGTCACTCAAAAGTAGAGTAACAGATAATTATAACAAAATTCGCTATTCATCTGTAGTCAATATTTCATCAATAAACCCTTATAATTATTAAGGTTATAAGCGCCGATTGATTAATAAAATTAATTATTTAACCTAGTTAGGCTTATCTATTTGCAGCCTCCCTGGCAGAAAAGTTGCGTAACCTCATTAGAACTTGAAATAATGGGTAATAAAATTTCACATTGTAGGTCTATAACCTAATCAATATTAGCGGTACGCTAAGCCTCCTATCTGTATTTATTTACTTATTTGTTTATTTATTAACCTATATCTACTTAATGCTATTTTTTAGAACTGGTTATTTTTACTCTGGGTACCCTTTTTACTTTTTAGCACTTACTACTTATTATTCTTTTATCCTTATCATTTTTATCACTGATATCCTGAGGACTGCATGAAACCCTTTATAACAACAAATTCTAATTCTCTTGCTAACTCCCCTACTACTAGCCCTGCTAGTAATGCAATTAAAACCCTATTATTGGCTAGTATCACTGCAACGGCCTTAACGGCTTGTAACAGCATGCCTCATGCCTCTAGTGCCTCCTCAAATAAATCTGCTTTCAGTCATACGGTTGCTAATAATGAGGATACACAGTATCCAGCCGATGACAGCCGTCATGAGTACCTATTAGACAATGGACTGAAAGTTATTATTAAAGAGGACCACAGAGCCCCTGTGGCTATGACCCAGATTTGGTATTCCGTGGGATCGACAGATGAGCCAGAAGATAAAGGCGGTATTTCCCATTTATTAGAGCACATGATGTTTAAAGGGACTGAAAAAGTCTCTGGGGCTGATTTTGATAGACTGATTGCCAAGTTTGGCGGTGACCATAATGCTTTCACCAGCTACGACTATACTGGCTATTACGAAATGTTCCCAGTAAACCGTCTGGATTTGGCTTTAGAATTAGAAGCCGATCGTATGACCAACTTACGCTTTGATAGTGATGAGTTCGTCCAAGAATTTGAGCAAGAGCGCAACGTGGTAATGGAAGAGCGTCGTCAACGTACTGATGACAATCCTCTGGCCAGAGCTTTTGAGAAGTTCCGTAAATTGGTGTTACCTGACAGTCCTAAAGGTGAGTCGATTATTGGTCCTATGCAGGAAATCGCCAATACCAATATTGAAGATTTAGAGCAATGGTACAAAACTTGGTATGCCCCCAATAATGCCACCTTGGTCATTGTGGGCGATGTTGACCCGCAACAAACCCTAAAAAAAGTTGAACAGTATTTTGGCACTATCCCCAGTAAGAAAATTCCTGAACGTCCGTCAGTATTACAGAAAGGCTGGCGCGGTTATCAACAGCAAACCGTAAAAGAGACGGTCAATGTACCGACCTTACTTATGGCTTTTAATGTGCCCACTTTACATAGTGCTATGGCAACTGATCTTCCTAAAAAAGAGGTTTATGACCTACTCATGATGCAGTTCATTATGGATGGCGGTTATGCAGCCCGTTTTGAGAAGAGCTTGGTTCGCGAGCAAGGGTTATTGGCATCAGTGGTTTCGTACTACGATTCATACGAGCGTGGTGACGGCTTATTTATGATTCAAGCTACGCCTCGTGAAGGGGTCACTTTGGCTCAAGCACAGCAAGCTATTTTAGAGCAAGTTGATAAATTTAAAACTGAAGCCATCAGTGAAAAAGAATTGGAGCGTGCCCGTAACAATGCTGTTAAAGGCTTCGTTTTCGCTCAAGACAGCATGGCCGGTCAAGCTTATATGATTGGTAATCTTCAATCTCGTGGTTTAGACGATCGCCTAATTCATACTCTGCCTAAAGAGTTGGCAAAAGTCAGTAGTAAAGACATCAATGAAGCGGCTAATAAATACTTGGTAAAAGACAACCTAACCGTGATGTATGTGGAGCCAGTTACTGCTTCAAAATCGACTAGTAAATAAAGCCACTCCCCTAATCTTTATTTATTACAGCCATAAAATTAAAAGACAGCTATAAAAATTAAAAGCTATAACACCCAAATACGGATTTGATATGAACTCACACTTACGTCCCTCTTACGCTCTTAAACCACTTATTGTGGCCAGCTCTCTCATTATTTCAGTGGGATTAACTACGCTTGGTGCCCATGCTGCACCTGACTTGCCTAGCGGTGAACATGCTACTAAAGACGTTGATATTACCCAGCCTATCAAAGCGCTTGAAAATCTATCTAGCTTAAAAAATGAGAAAAAACTAGACTTCTCTATTCCTAAATTTCAACACTTTACTACTAGCAATGGGGTTCCGGTTATTTTTTTCCAAACCAATCAGTTGCCTATTGTTGATGTTGACTTAAGATTTAACGCTGGTAGTGCTCGCGATGAAAGCATCCGTAAAGACGGTTTTGGTCTTGCCAGCATGGTGGCAGATCTATTGACCAAAGGCACCAAGCAATTAGATGAGACTGCCTTCGCAGAAGCCACCGAGCAATTGGGTATTGAGCTTGGCAGTGCCGCTTATAAAGATCAGTTTGTGATCAATCTTCGTAGCCTGTCTGAAAGTGACAAGCTAGACCCCGCTTTAAAGCTGTTAAGTGATGTGCTAAATGAGCCTAGATATGAAGCAAAAGTTTTAGAGCGTAGCAAGGCTCAGCAAATATTAGGGCTAAAGCAGATGATGCAAAACCCCTCTTATCTTGCCAACATTACCTTTAATAAAACGCTATACGGCTCTCATCCCTATG
This sequence comes from Psychrobacter sp. UBA3962, assembly GCF_002385225.1. GTDB lineage: Bacteria > Pseudomonadota > Gammaproteobacteria > Pseudomonadales > Moraxellaceae > Psychrobacter. The sequence continues at coordinate 12,289 of NZ_DGDC01000033.1, forward strand.
CCCACTCCTCTTATGGCACAATAGATAGCATTCCGAATATTGAGATTAAGGATTTACAGCGTTTTCATGATACTTATCTGGTAGCCCAAAACGCCAGCTTGAGCCTCACTGGTGATTTAACCTTAGAGCAAGCCAAACAAGCGGCTGAGACCATAACCCGACAGCTAAATCAGGGTAAGCCTGCTCCTAAACTACCCCAACCGACTCCCATTAAAAATAGCAAATGGGTTCATGTCGATTACGACAGCGACCAAACCTCAGTAGTTATCGGCCAACAAGGCCATAGCGTTAGTGTCGATCCTACACAGCTTCAGCGCCGGAGCGACTTTAGTATTGGCAATGAAATCCTGGCAGGTAGCGGCTTTAACTCACGCTTGATGGGTAAAATTCGTAAAGAGATGGGCTACACCTATGGCATCTATGGCAGTATGACAGCCATGCAAGTTCCTGGTCCTTATACTATCAATTTCTCTACCCGTAACGAAAAAGCAGATGAGGCTATTAAAGCCACTTTGCAAACCGTAGAAGAGACTTTACAACAAGGGGTCACTGCCGATGAGTTCAAATTGACTCAAGAAAGCTTAATCAATAGTTATCCCATGGGCTTTTCCAGTAATGCCGGCATTAATGGGATGCTAGGTGCGCTCAACTTCAACAAGCTACCCGACAGCTACCTCACCAATTATATCGACCGTGTTGAGAACAGCAGTGTGAAACAAGTCAATGCAGCGCTGCAAGAGACGTTAACACCAGATAAATTTATTATAGTTACCGTCGGCAAACCTGATATTGCTAAAAACTCTGAGCTTAATAAGCTGAAATAATACAATGAATTTCAGGCTTTAAAAGCACGTGAACAATGCGATAGCCTCCTAAGCTATTGGCTTTTAAGCTTAAGACATAAAAAAAGACACCAAGGTGTCTTTTTTTATTAAAAGCAAATGAAGGGGTTTATTATTGAACCTGTATAGTTACTTCATAATCTACCGGCTCATACCTCTGCTCAATACCTTCGTAGCTCAAACGTATGACATATTTATCCGCTTGATTAACTAAATAGCTACCATTAGCAAAGTCGTAATAAACAGGGCTGATTAAGTTGGCAGCCATATGCTTTGGATAATTCTCAATAGATATACTCTGTCCTTTCTTCGGATAAAGGTAGTAATCACAATAAGCATCTTGCATCACTTCATTTTTACGAACTACTTTTGTTGAACCTACTGGTAATTCAACTAGCTTAGGGCAGGTCTCTTGCTTAGTTGCCGCCAATTTGGCTTTATCAATAGTAACAGAGCCACCACTCTCTTCTTCCTGCTTTGCTTGTACAGAATCTAACTGAGCTCTTTGCGTTAAAGATGGCAAGCTGGGCCCTTCAATTCTAGGTAATCCTGAATCTGTTATGTCTTGCCATTCTTCGTTGGTCTGGGCTGTATGCAGTAGGCTATCAGCAGGCTTACAAGCCATAACTGTAGTCACTACCACGAAACAACTTAATATAGCCAGATACGATGACGATCTTATATTCAAATCTTATGCCTCAAATAGTATATGCCTTCTTATGTCTTACAATGACTTAAAAATGAATGATTTCACATAAAGGATTTAAGGTTATGAGTTACAGACAATTTAATGAAGGAAAGTTTAGCCAGCGATAACGGTGTCTTAACTAAGACATCATTTTTTCTGAATGCAAATTGATAATAGCAACTGGCTTAACACATATTATACACGATTTTTACATAAGTATTAAGAATAATATCAGAATAGAGATTGACTTAATTTAAATAGCGACAATAAGAGCCTGAGTCAGAATTTTCCGCGCCCCAATATCGATATCCTTGGGTGTCTAAATGAATAGCGCCCGTAGCATATAAACCCAGACCAAAGTTATATCTCTGACCTTGGCTAGACCAAAACTGACACAGTCTTTCTTTCATACTATTTATATACCAAGGTTGGCCTTCATACTCGGGCACCCAAATATCAATGGCCCCATTACTCATATGCTTACTGGCCGCGGCTCCTCCTGCACAAGCATTCAAGGAGGGTGAACGATAAGTGGATCTAATTTCAGCGGTCGGAGGTAGAATCCCTTGCTTCTTTAAATCCTCATAGAGTCTCAAGGTTGCTACCATATTTGACCAAAGCTCATTAGGGGGAAGCTGATACTGCTCGTAACCACAACGCTCCCAACTACGGGCCGTGGTTAACAGCTGATCAAAAGGTGGGACAGCCGGCTCACCCAAATAATTGGCTAAATAACGCTTATATTGAGCTACCTCATTGGCTCGATAGCTATTACTGTTTAACCATTGCACATAGTAATAGTTGGTTTCACCAAAGTTTGAGGGCTGGCCGTAATTTGGCGAAGAAGTGCCACCATAAGGACGAATACTGGTATTTTGCTCAATAGTCAGTCGATCCGATTGATACGCTTGATCGGACTCTCGAATTAAGTTACCCAAACGATCGGTTTTAGCGGTCTGACGAGTCACTACTTTTTGAGAGCGATTATTGTTATTAACCACTCTTACCTGTCTTTGCTCATTAATATTGGCCCCTGATGACGACTTTGGGGCTGTGGAACAGCTGGTGCTTAACAGAGCAAGTGATGCAATGATGCCTAAAGAGTATTTCATCGTGCTTTTCATAGCTTGGTAGTTTCCAGTCATATTATTATAGTTAATGTAGTCAACAGGCAGTCGCGAGGGTTAGCCAGTAGAATAGGTTGTAAATGGGGGATAAAGATAGAGTATTGATACTATCAAATTTGCCACAGTCACGCTAAACTATAGCGTCTCACTTCTTACCAAACTATTGCTACTATTTAGATAATTTGATATCTAGATGTCTAAAGCAATACTGCCCTTAGTAAAATGAGTAATTCTGGTGATAATATCAGGTGATTAGAACCCCTCTCCCTCTGCGAACTCAATAATAAACTGCCTTATGTCAAAGCAACAACAGTATCGATTTTCTCGACAAACTCATCATTTTGGCCGAGATGATAGCACTAGCATCTGGGAACGTATTCATATTGACCCCTGGCTGATGCTGCTTCTGCTCACCTTGAGCTTTATTGGCTTGGCTATTTTATATAGTGCTTCCACTCAAGATGTGTCCATGATTATTCGCCAATCAGTCAGCTATCTACTGGGCTTCACCGTTATGATTGGTATGGCTCAGATTCCGCCCGGTGTTTATCGAAACTTCACCCCATTTTTTTATGTTATCGGTCTCTTTTTATTGATTTTGGTAGAGCTGATTGGTGAAGTACGTATGGGGGCGCAGCGCTGGATTGGTATACCAGGCTTTGGTAGTGTCCAGCCCTCTGAGTTCTTAAAACTGGGGCTGCCCATGATGTGTGCTTGGTATCTGTCTGGACGCGATTTACCGCCCAATATTGTCACCGTATTCTCAACCCTTGCTATAATTGTTTTGCCAGTATTACTCATTGCCAAACAGCCAGATTTAGGCACGTCACTACTTGTGGCTGCCAGCGGAATATTTGTCTTGTTTTTGGCAGGATTGCCTTGGTGGATGATTGGCTCAGCTGTGGCGATGATGATCCCTACAGTCTGGGTGGGTTGGACTTTTTTGATGCGCGATTATCAAAAACAGCGGGTATTAACTTTATTTAATCCAGAAGCAGATCTGTTAGGCGCGGGTTGGAATATCACGCAATCAAAAACAGCCATTGGCTCAGGAGGCTTGACCGGTAAAGGCTATTTGGAGGGCACTCAGTCGCACCTGCACTTCCTTCCTGAAGGCCATACTGACTTTATTATCGCTGCTTTTTCTGAAGAATTTGGCCTGTTAGGGGTTAGTGTACTGATGTTTATTTACGCTTGTATTTTGGTACGCTCGTTATACATCGCGGCTATTCACGTTGATACCTTTGGTAGATTATTGGCGGGGGCTATCGCCTTATCTTTCTTCGTCTATGTCTTTGTCAATATCGGTATGGTGGGCGGCATTCTACCTGTGGTTGGGGTGCCTCTACCTTTGGTAAGTTATGGAGGAACTGCCATTATTACCTTGATGGCAGGTTTTGGGCTACTGATGTCGGTCTATACTCATAATACTAGATAACTGAGTAATCGTAGACTCTAGTTTTGCTTATTAAACTCCACTTTCTAGACTCCTATTGCAGATACTCTGGATAGGAGTTTTTTTATAGCCAGATGAATTTATTTATTAATAGCCCTTAATTTAATCATGACGATTATTAGCGACACTACTTGTCGTATAGAATCTAACCACCCCCCTTAATACATAGGGTCTGAGCCTTATATTTGCTATCATAACTCTCTATAGTTAATAGGATAAAGATATGGGTTCAATTAATTATGAAAGGTTACAAGGTAAGTTAAATATTCTAGCCGATGCGGCTAAATATGATGTGTCTTGCTCCTCTTCTGGTAGCACCCGAAAAAACCAAGGCGGTAGCTTAGGGGATGCTTCAAAATCAGGAATTTGTCACAGCTATACTGAAGATGGCCGATGTGTCAGTCTGTTAAAAATACTGCTTACCAATCACTGTATTTACGACTGTGCCTATTGCACCTCAAGACGCAGTAATGATACCCCGCGTGCCGCTTTTACTGTCGAAGAAGTGGTAGAGCTCACCATGCAGTTTTATCGCCGCAACTATATTGAAGGACTGTTTTTAAGCTCAGGTATCTTTAAGGATGGTGATTACACCATGGAGCGTCTGGTAGAGGTGGCCAAACTGCTGCGTACTCGTGAAGGTTTTAACGGGTATATTCATCTAAAAACCATTCCTGGTGCGAGTAAAGAACTGCTGTATCAGGCGGGCTTGTATGCCGACCGATTAAGTGCCAATATTGAGATACCCACAAAGTCCGGACTTGCCCTACTGGCCCCAGAAAAAAGCCATGAACAACTTCAAGCGCCACTGCAAACGGTGAAAGAAGAGATTATTACCATCAAAGAGAGCCGTAAAAAGCACAAGTCGGCCCCTAAGTTCGCCCCTGCTGGTCAGACCAGTCAAATGATCGTCGGCGCTAGTAATGAAACCGATCTACAGGTCATTCAGCTTTCTAGTCACTTTTATCAAAAATACGATTTAAAGCGTGTCTATTATTCTGGCTATGTTCCTATGCTATCAGACAGCCGCTTGCCAGCTGTGGGTACCCCTGTGCCTATGGTCCGTGAAAATCGTCTTTATCAGGCGGATTGGCTAATGCGCTTTTATGGTTTCGGCGCTCATGAAATCTTAGAGCCAGATGACCCCTTCTTAGACCTAGAATGTGACCCGAAGTTGGCTTGGGCCATTCGTCATCGTGAGCATTTCCCAGTAAATATTCAAACCGCTCCGTACGAAGCCATTGTGCGTATACCTGGTATTGGGATTAAGACCGCAAAAAAGGTGGTTAAAGCCAGACGCTTTAACCAAATAACGCTTGAGCACCTAAAGAAAATGGGAGCCGCGGTGAATCGAGCCAAGTACTTTATTGCTACCACTGGTAAAAATGAGCACCTGGCCCATTTAACTCGGGATAATTTTCGACAATACGTATTGGCCCAAACCCAAACCAAGTTTAAAGACCAACGCAGTGGGCAACTTGCTCTGTTTTAGTGGCAACTGCTTATACAGTAGAAGCCTATGAGAGGATAAATAAATGCCTTTACACAGTACCCCTGCCTTAACTACACCCACTGTTATTGTCTATGAATCGAGCTTTGAAGGCTGGCTCAGTGCTGTGTTCTATGTCTACGAGCATAAACTGCAAAATCAGCCGTATCTACAGCTAATTGATAGCAATGACTATCAGCCTTCCCTTATCGATACCGCCACTTATGTCGCTGTCGATGAAAATAAAGCCCAAAGAGTGCTTACCAAATTAAATACCTTATTGGGCCGATCAGGAATGCGCCAAATACTTTGGGGGTTTTTATCTGAAAAAGCAGAGATTGGTAGCATCCTGTTTAAAGTGGTTAAATACGCCCTAGACTATCCCAATCGTCAAGTGCTGCAAGACTTAGGTAACCTGTCGGTTCTGGAGTTATCACAAACAGTTAAATCAGTGGGGCGTGAAAAGCACCGCATGGAGGCATTCGTCCGTTTTGAGCATACTACCGAAGACATCTATTTTGCCCGAGTAGAGCCTGACTTCAATGTTCTACCGTTAATCGGAGAGCACTTTCGCCAGCGTTATCAAGACCAGCAGTGGGCCATCTATGATATTAAACGGGGTTATGGTATTTTTTATGACCAGTCCAAAGCTGTCAATAATAAGCCTGCCGAACTACAAACCATTGTCGATGTGGCAGACGAGGTATTACTGAATCCTAGTAGCCTGCATAGCGAGCAGGAAAAACAATATCAAAAGTTCTGGCAAGGCTATTTTGCCAATGTTAATATCAAAGAGCGTAAAAACCCTCGCTTACACCGACAATATTTGCCGCAGCGTTATTGGAAATACTTAACTGAAAAACAAGTGTTGCCCAATGCTGAGCATCTTAGTCAGTCACGCTAATTTACCACTTCCGTAAATTTAACATGCACCTTGTTTTTTGCTTCATTTTCACTGACAATGTGCGCAATCCATTGCTTTGTTATCCACTAACCTGCCCAGTTGCTACTATGAAAGTCATGCGCCTGCTCTCCTCTTTAAAGCACGACGAATCCGAGCGCGGAATTTTTCATCTTGGACGGGCTTTGGTCAAACGTGGCCACACCTCAATTATTATCTCATCAGCAGACACCGAGCATGAGCTGGTAAAACGTCTTAAACGCGATGGTAATATCTATCATCAGTTATCTCTAGAAAAGAAATCCTGGCTGTCTCTGCGCCAGATTTGGCCTTTACGTCAGCTTATTGAGAAGTATCAGCCCGACATTATTCACCTGCACTCTCGCACCCCGGCTTGGATTCTACATTGGGCACTTAAAGGCGCCAAAGTAGCTAAAAAGCCTATGCTGGTCTCTACCATGTATGGTTTTTATCCGTTAAATAGTTATGCGCGAGCTTTACTGAACGTTGACTGTCTAATTACCGTCTCTGATAGTGTGAGTGATTATTTATTAAAGGGATTGAAAGAGGTTAAGAATCCGCCACGATCTATCGTACGCATTTATCGCGGCGTAGATACCCGCAACTTTCCTTATCGCTATAACCCTTCTGTATATTGGATTCATAGAACTTTTGCTGAATATCCTGAGCTTGAGCACAAAAAATGGTTACTGTTTCCCACCATCATCGGCCAAGAGTACGGGCAAGAGTGGCTAATCGATATCTTGGGTAACCTAAGCGAGGACTTCCCCAATCTGCACATCATTATTATGGATGACGATTCACGCCGTGAAGTGGTGCATGAAGAGTTTATGCAGCGAATTAACGCATTAGAGTTAAGAGACAAGTTCACCTTTATCGGGACCAAACACAATGACATGCGGGAATGGTTGGCCGCTTCAAACTTAGTGCTAGGTCTGGCAAATCAGCCTGAGTCCATTGGAATTAATGTGCTACAAGCCATTCACTTGGGAACCCCTGTGGTCGGCTGGAACAAAGCGGCTTTTAATGAAATTTTAAAACCGCTTTATCCACAAGGCTTGGTGAAAGAAGATACCGCTTACGCCTTATGCAAAGTCATTCGTATTCAATTAGAAAATGCGATGCGTCCGCCTATTACTGACAAATTTACCATGCAGCAAATGATTGACGAGACCTTAGAGGTGTATCGCTCTTTATCCCAAGACAGTCAATTAAAGGATGCCAATCGCTCTGTAAAAGCCAATAAGAAGACAGCCTTAAGAAAAGACAAAGAATAACCCTAGGATAAAATCAAAAAAGGGAAAAAGAAAAAACCCAAGTCTAGGGCAGAGACTTGGGTTTTGGGGCGCTATTTAATTGTTATTATTATTTTCCTTACGGCTAATCCTTAGCCAGACTTCTACGTAAATTTGATAAGAGTTAATCTACAGGGCAATAGATCAAATTTTATCTGCTGCAAATCCTAACAGCTCATCTACGCAACCCAACACTGCTATCCATGCATCCTTGTGTTGATGAGTCTATTGTAGGCGGTTGCCCTATCTCTGCCTAGCAGGCAAAAGCCCATTTTTACGTAAGCATATGCTTACAACCTGCCAGCCAGTCGCCCCTTCTTTCTATTTACTCGTATTAACTGATAGCAAGGTTGTAGCTATTGTTGAAGCTACTGACACTGAGCGCCAGATTTTTCCTGCTCAGCTTTCTCTTGTTCTGCTTCAGCATGCTCTTGTGACAGTCGTTCCCCTTCCTCTTTACCCTCTTCAATTTTTTCTGCCGTTTCCTGCTTATCTTTCGCCGTAGCTTCAGTAGCATTCTGTTGCTGTTCAGCTGTGGCACAAGCTTCATATTGCAAAGTAGTCAATACTGGGAAATGGTCTGAGCCTATGGACGGTAAACGCTCAATATCTACTAACGTAAAACATGGGCTATGGAAAATATGATCCAACGCCCAGCGTAAAAAAGGATAGTCCACATGGAAAGTATTGATAAAAAATCGACCAATGCGGGGATCCAACAACCCTGATATCCGCTGGAACATTAGCGTTGTTTTTGACCAAGCAACGTCGTTTAAATCACCTGCTAAAATGGCCGTCTGATTGTTTTCTTTGATATGTCTCCCTACCATCAACAGTTCAGCATCGCGCGTGGTCGACTTATCTGCCTCTGTTGGACTAGGGGGCATAGGATGCAGGCAGTAAAGCCAAATAACCTCGCCATTAGGCAGTCGTAGCTGAGTATGAATTGAGGGAATATCATCAATCAATAAATATTTTACCTCAGGATCAATCAGCTCAAATTTAGAGTACAGATGCATGCCGTATAAATTATCTAAAGGCACTTTAACCGTATAGGGATAGTCGGGCTCAATAACCGTTAGAGCATCTTGCCATTTTTGGTCTGACTCAAGAGTTATTAGCACATCGGGCTGCTTTTGTTGAACTAAATCTACCAAGGCTTGAGTATTGTTATTGGGCGTTAATACATTCGATACCATTAACTTTAATTGCACCGCATCGTCTATCGGCAAGGCTTGACGCACCTCTTTTTTCCAAAGCCGGGTATAAGGTAGAATCATGCGTAACTGAAGCCCTACCGCTGCTATTAAAGCAACCAATAGGATGACATCCCAACTTTCCCACTGCGGAGCCGAGACCAATAAACCAATAAGACTTACCAAGCCGATGACTAGAATTTGTATCCTTGGAAAATCAACGCCCCTTATCCACCAATGATCTAAAGGCAATAACCCCCACACACTGACGAAGACCACCAAGCCTGCCAATATTTGGAAAATAAAATAGAGTGAGTCGAGCATAAATCACCAATGTAAATTTTTAGTAGAGCCACTAGGCTGGGATAAGGGAAAGTAAAGCCTATATAGTGATAAAGCCAAGGTAAGAGCTATCGCTATAAGTCCGCTCAATAATACAGAGATTCTAACCAATATATAAATAAATTGGTAAATTTAGTAAATATAGTTCTATCTTATAATTTATAACAAAAAAAATGTTAAAAAATTAAAGCCCAACTCTTGCAATTTCACTCATATCAAGGCAATGTAAAGGGTTGCATATTGTAAATTTGCTGCCCACAATCTGCAGCACGAATACAAATACTGCAAATTCAGATACAGCGTCGGTTATTTATTCAGGGCTAAGCTTATCTGGGCTTAACGTTCTTAATCTAACAAATAATTTTAGCTAGATACACAAAGGATATATTCATGAGTCAATTAAAAGTGGGTCTTGTTGGATGGCGTGGCATGGTAGGTTCTGTGCTAATGCAGCGTATGGTAGAAGAGAAAGATTTCGCTAATATCACCCCTATTTTCTTTTCGACCAGTAATGCTGGTGGTGATGCTCCTACTTTTGAGGGCATTAAACACACTGAAGCCAGTGCCAAGTTAAAAGATGCTCATGATATTGAAGCACTTAGCAGCTGTGACGTGATTATTACCTGTCAGGGCGGCGACTATACCACAGCGGTACATGGCCCATTACGTGATTCTGGGTGGACCGGTTACTGGGTTGATGCGGCCAGTAGCTTACGCATGGAAGACAATAGTGTTATCGTTTTAGACCCAGTAAACCGCTCAGTTATCGACAATGCCCTACAAAACGGCACCAAGGACTTTATCGGCGGTAACTGTACTGTCTCGTTAATGCTTATGGCCATCGGCGAGTTATTTAACCGTGGGTGGGTTGAATGGGTATCAGCAATGACTTATCAAGCGGCCAGTGGCTCAGGTGCCAATAATATGCGTGAGCTAATCAGTGGCATGGGTATGTTGCGCGATGCGGTAGCTGACGAATTGGCTGACCCTGCCAGTGCTATTTTGGCCATCGACAAAAAAATTGCTGAGACTCAGCGCAGTAATGAGTTCCCAACCCAATATTTCGGTGTGCCTTTAGCAGGAAGCTTGATCCCTTACATCGACAGCCAACTTGAAAACAAACAATCTCGTGAAGAATGGAAAGGCGGCGTTGAGACCAACAAGATTCTAAACAATGAAGGCGACGATATCATCCCTATCGATGGCCTGTGCGTCCGTGTGGGCTCAATGCGCTGTCATGCTCAAGGTCTAACCATCAAACTAAAAAAAGACATTCCTTTAGAGGAAATCGAAGCAGCGTTAAAAAATAGCGGCAACGAATGGTTGGATTTGGTAGAAGACGATAAAGAAGCCACCATACAGCGCCTAACTCCTGTGGCAGTAACCGGAACACTAACCGTGGCCTTAGGACGCTTACGTAAGCTGAATATGGGTCCAGAGTACCTAGGTGCCTTCACTGTGGGCGATCAGCTATTATGGGGCGCAGCAGAGCCTTTACGCCGTATGTTAAACATCATTCAGCAGTCTAAAGCCTAACGTTCTAGCTGTTTAACCCTTATTCTGTTAAATGAGATATAAAAAAACCCCCAACTTTAAGTTGGGGGTTTTATTTTTGCTTAAAGTTAACGTTTGGATTAACTTAGAACAGTCGTGATGAATACGATGATTACACCAATAGGGGCCACAAACTTAGCAATTAACTGCCACAGTGACCAACTGCCTCCTGATAAGCCAAGCTCTTGGCGCACGCTCTCTTGATTCATGACCCAACCTGCAAAGACGATGGCCGCTAAACCTGCGATTGGCAACATGAATTTACTCGTTAACTTGTCTAAGAAGTCAAAGATATTATTACCAAAAATCATTACCTCTGACCATAGGTTGAAAGACAATAACGCTGCCACACCCAACAACCAAATAGCGACACTGGCCACAACAACCGCTGTCTTACGACTCATTGACGTACGCTCTTCTAAAAACTCAATAGAAGGCTCAATCAAAGAAATTGAAGAAGTTAGCGCCGCAAAAGTAATCAATAAGAAGAACAAGGCACCTAGCAATGCCCCCGCCGTCATACTACCAAAGGCGATTGGCAAGCTGACAAAGATTAGACCAGGTCCGGCTGCAGGGTCCATGCCATGACTGAAAATAATTGGGAAAATAGCCAAGCCAGCAGCAAGCGCGATAACCGTATCAAGGATTACTACTGTCCGTGCCATACTTAGTAGGCTAATGTTTTTACCTAAATATGAGCCATAAGTTACCATGATGCCCATACCCAGTGATAAGGTAAAGAAAGCGTGTCCTAACGCAGATAAATAAATATCTGAAGCGCCTTCCCCAAATAGCTTAGCCACATCTGGTGTAAACAAGTAATCAACGGCTTCAGCAAAACCACCATTGACCACGTTATAACCCACGATTACCAACAAAATTAACGCCAGTAATGGAATCATAACCTTAGCGGCTCTTTCAATACCACCAGTTACCCCAAGGGCCACAATACCTGCTGTAATACCCATGAAGACCGTATGCCAAATGGTTAGCGTAGCGGGAGACGCCAACATTGTATTGAATACCCCTTCTACAGCTGCTCCATCTAGCCCGTTAAAATCACCACTGGCTAACTTGGTCATATAGTTTAGAGCCCAACCCCCAATAACACTGTAAAAAGACAGGATTAAAAAGGCCCCTAAAATTCCGACCACACCCACAATGGCCCAGTTACGAGTCTTACCTTCTGAAGCGGCCACAGTAGCGTATGAATCCATTGGGTTACGTTGCCCACGACGACCAATCATCCACTCTGCTACTAAGATTGGAAAGCCAATCAGGGCAATACACACCAGATAAGCCAGTACAAAAGCAGACCCTCCGCTTTCACCAACCATATATGGGAATTTCCAAATATTTCCTAAACCCACAGCAGAACCAACGGCGGCCATAATAAAGCCAACGCGAGATCCCCATTGAGCGTGATGCTGTTTGTTTGACATTTTAATCCTCCAGCCATCCAAGGCTTATACTTTAACTGTCTAATGTCCTTATGAGACAGTCATTGAAGTCACTAACTACCGCCAATAAATTGGCTTTATAGCAATATGTATTTACATCATTTAACAAAGTAAGTCTGTTTCATAAGCGATTAAATGTCAAGCGACTAAAAACTAAAAAAGCCATAACTAAAAGTTATGGCTTGATGTTAGTTTTACTTAAATTAGTTTTCAATTATCTAAATTATCGGGTAATTCCTCGGTTACTGTTAACCAAAGAATCTATTAATAACTGAATTTTTGGCTCTTGCGGCAAGTAATCAGCAGTCAATTCTGCAATCACCTGTTCGGTAGTTTTACCAGATTTAAAAATCAGCTTATAAGCGGCTCTGAGGGTGTTAATGGTCTTCTTTGACCACTGCTTACGGCGCATGCCTTCAACATTAAGACCATGTGCTGCGGCAGGATTTCCCGAGACCAGAGTCATTGCTGCGACATCTTTTAGAATAACACTCCCTCCGCCGATAAGACTATAGTCACCAATCTGACAAAACTGATGGACCCCAGCGTTACCACCAACAATGACGTTATTACCAATGTGGACATGACCAGCTACTCCCACGTTATTGGCCAAGACATTGCCATTACCTATAATACAGTCATGAGCGATATGGGTATTGACCATAAACAAGTTGTTGCTACCTATTTTGGTAAGGCTATTGTCCTGGACGGTCCCTCTATGAAAGCTACAGGCCTCTCGAATAGAGTTATTATCACCAATCTCGAGCCAAGTCTCTTCACCTGCATACTTTAAGTCCTGACAGTCTTCACCAATACTGGCAAACTGGAAAATCTCATTATTTTTCCCAATGCGGGTATTTTTAGTCACCACCACATGGCGTAGCAGCTTAGTTCCTTCATCAATAGAAACATTATCGCCGACAATGCAATAAGGTCCAATCACTACGCTGTCATGGATTTCAGCTTTACTTGAGACGATGGCAGTGTGGTGTATCTGTGTCATTAAGAACAACCTATTATTTTAGAGAATTTAAAATTATATTATGTGATAGCCTTCGTTCTAAGCCGTAACGATTCTATCTTGGCGCATAATCATTAATTGGGCACTGGCTGCTAATTTATCGGCAACATAGGCTTTACAATCAAATTTATAAAGATCCCGCTTCTGCAATAAAAGCTTAGACTTTAAGACCAACTGATCACCAGGAATCACGGGGGCTCTAAATCTAGCCTTATCTACTCCGGCAAATAAAAACAGATGGCCCTCTTCGGCAGTAACCCCTTCATTAATAAAAGCCAAAATGCCTGATATCTGAGCCAATGCTTCTATAATCAGCACCCCAGGCATAATAGGCTCTTGTGGAAAGTGACCTTGAAAAAAAGGCTCATTGATGGTGACATTCTTGTAACCAGTAATCCAAGAATTTGAGCCACAAGCGGTCACGCGGTCCACTAGCATGAAAGGATAGCGGTGGGGCAAATAGCGTTTTAATTGCTCATAACCCATCGGCAAACTTACTGATTTATCTAACAATAACTGCGCATCTTCAGCGGTCATTTGCCATTCGTCTTGTTCGGAAATTACTTTAACTTCTGAGTTTGCACCCTTACCCTGCTGTGTCATGAACTATCCTTATCAAAATTTTACGCACACAAATCTTAATGCTACTATTTAACCTTAATAATGCCTACTAAAGCTAGGCTTAAAAAACTTATGTGATCAAGTCAGCTGATTATTTCTTGCCCAGTGCTCTAATTCTCACCATAGCACGTCGCCAATCCATGGCTGGCATTGAGCTTACTCCAGAAGAATACACGCCTGGTTTTTTAATTGACTTACTAACCAGGGTCATGCCGGTTAATACTACCCCATCTGCAATCTGTAAGTGACCGGCGATACCAACGCCGCCGCCAATCATGCAACTCTTACCTATGATAGTACTACCAGCGATACCTACTTTTCCAGCTATAGCAGTCCCTGCCCCAATTTTTACGTTGTGGCCTACTTGAACTAAGTTATCAATAATAACGTTATCTTCAATAATAGTATCGTCAACTGCGCCTCTATCAATACAAGTTTGGCTACCAATACGGACATTATTGCCAATAATAACACAGCCCAGTTGTACAATACGCTCCCAACCTTCCGTGGCAGTATTAGACATAGGCGCAAAACCAAAGCCTTCAGAACCAATGCTGGCACCGGCATGAATTCTAACCTTATCGCCTAACTGACAGCTATGACCAATGTAGCTATTTGGATATAGCACACAGTCTCTACCGATTATAGAGTATGGCTCAATATGCACCTGTGACTGCAGCCGACTGCCTGAGCCAATTTTTACTTGTTCACCGATGACACAAAAAGGCCCAACATATACCTGCTCACCCAGTTCAGCAGAATCAGCCACCTGGGCTGTCGGATGGATAAAAGTTTGGGAAGGTGTAGCCACAAAGCTGTGCGAACGGTCAAACAGATGTGTGGCACTGGCATAAGCCACGTAAGGTGAAGATACAATTATCGCAGTGCTACCCTCAGGTACTTGGTCCGCATGCGCTGCTGATACCAAGACTACCGCTGCTTTAGTTTCTGATAAAGCTGAAACATAGGCCTGGTCTGCTAAAAAGCTTAGCTGACTGTCACTGGCTTGATCTAGACTGCCAATACCGGTTAACTGGATCTGTAACTGCGCCTCTGTCAACGGTTGTTTATTTAAGATAGGCTGACGAGCCTCGATGGCTGTTAACACTTCAGCAAGGCTTACGGTAGAAGCAGAAGGATTCATAGGGATGCCAGATGTCCTTTTAAGATTTTATTTAAGGGTTTAATTAAAAGAAAGCTCAAAGTTAATAACTTTGAGCCTGTATAAAGCAGTGACAATGAATAATGTCAAAACAGATATTAGCTGTCGACTAACTAGCGATAAACTAGAACGTACTACCAATCTGGAATTGTACTTCTTCAGTCTTATCACCCTCTTTATCACCAAATGGCTTAGCATAGCTTAAAGAGATAGGCCCAATCGGGGTAAACCAAGTAATACCCGCACCGGCACTGTATCTGAAGTCATTGTCTTGCGTTAATAGCGGCGTACCACCAGCCGTCTCGGTAAACTTACCAGTGTCTTTGTTAAACTCAACTATTTTGTCTTCTTTATCGGTAGTATCAAATACTTGACCACCTTCTACGAATAACACCGGACGTACTTGATCGGCCCAATCGCCTTTAAATGGCATAGGTAGAATTAGCTCCGCACCAACGGTTGCCAAAGCGTTACCACCCACCTCTTCGTAAAACTTATACTGATTTTCGTCATCTAAGTTTGAGAAAGATGGAGAAATAGGACCTAGACTAGAAGACTCATAACCTCGAACCGAGCCATAACCCCCAGCATAGAAGTTTTCATAGAAAGGCAGGTCATTACCATAACCAAGCTTAGCATAGCCACGAGCAACGAAATCTTTCGCTAAAGGATAGTAATAGTTACCTCTATAGATTAGCTTCTGGTAAGTCTGATCACCAAACCCTAAGGTAGCATTAACCGTATGGCTCATCCCTTTAGTAGGGAACACAGGACGATCTAGCGTATTGTACTCCCACCCTAATTCAAGGTTATAGGTATTATAATCATTATTGAACTGATAAGAAGAGTTGTCCTTATCATAGGTGCCATCTTCTTTTAACAGATCATAAGCGTTAGAAAGACCTAAATAGCGTCCGCCTTTTACTTCTGTATTGTCGTAGTTGAAACCAGCACTAATACGCTTGGTTTCATCAATTGGATAACTATAGTTTAAATTAGCACCATAAGAATCTAAAACGTATTCACTAACGTTACGATCATCAAGTTTGGTTTTTCTATAGTAACCACTGATCCCTTGTGATACCCCGTTTTCAGTAAAGTACGGGTCGGTGAAACCTAAACTATACGAATCTCGAGTTTGAGAACGAGCTAAAGCGGCATTAACGCGGTTACCCGTCCCCATGAAGTTTCTTTGACTGAAGTCAAGCTGGAAAGTGACCCCACCACTTTGCGAATAACCGGCAGCGATGGTTGAGCTCCCTGAAGGCTGTTCTTCAACACTGATGTTGACATCCACTTGGTCTGGTGTATTGGGAACTGGCTTCACATCAACATTAACTGCTTTGAAAAAACCAGTACGCATTAGGCGCACACGTGAGTTTTGAATTTTCTCACTAGAAGCCAACGCCCCTTCCAACTGACGCATCTCACGGCGCAGTACTTCATCTTCAGTCTTGGTGTTACCGGTAAAGTTAATACGGCGCACATAGACAGGACGGGCAGGATCGATAAAGTAATCGATGTCTACCGTTTTGGTCTCATCATTAATGCGAGGAACAGGACGAACTTGGGCAAAATAATAGCCATCATCGCCATATTGATTTTTTAGGGCACTAGTAGAGGCTTCTAATTTGGCTTGAGAGAACTGCTCACCTGGCTTGAAGGAGATACTTTGTGCCAGCTGTTGCTTGTCATAATTTGGGTTGCCTAAGAAGTTGGTCTCACCAAACTTATACTGCTCCCCTTCGGTCACGCTTACTTCAATAAACACTTTGTCTTTTGAGTCATTGATATTCAAAATGGCATTATCAACACTAAAGTTAACGAAGCCTTCGTTCATATACATTGACTTTAGGTTCTCTAAGCTGGCTGCTAACTTCTCTTTGGCATAGCGGTCTGACTTAGAAAGCAGACGGGTCCAAGAAGTTTCTTTTACCGCAAATACATCTTTGATGTCTTCATCACTAAAGTGCTTGTTACCGATGACGTTAATATCAACCACTTTAGCGGCCTTACCTTCAATAAAGCGTACTGTCAGCTTTACGCGGTTACCGTCTAAAAGCTGTTGATCTACCTCGATATCACTGTTGTAGTAGCCTTGGCCAATATACTGCTGTTGTAGCTCGTTGGCCACGTTTTGCACCGTTGACTGCTTTAAGACGCTACCTACAGAGATACCAGCGTATTTAAGACCTTCTTCTAAGCCCTCTTTTGGAATAAGCTTGTTGCCCTCGAAGTTCACTTCAGCAACGATAGGGCGCTCTACTACATAATAAGTCAAACGTCCATTTTCGTTTTTAGCTTGAATGTTAGCGAAGTCACCAGTGGCATATAAAGCTTGGATACTGTTAGCTAAATCTTGATCGGTTACCGTCTCACCCACATTGGTAGTAAGCAAAGGATATAAGCTTTCCGGAGTTAAACGTTGCAGACCCACAAATTGGACGTCGGTTACTACAGCATCCGCTGCTTGCGCCGATACGGCCATAATTGCTGCAAATGCAGGCACTGCTATTAGTTGTGACATTTTAAATAAAGACGTTTGCATACATACAATCCGTGATTCAAAGAACGTGCTAAAAGTAAGGGGGTTTAATAACTTGTCTTTCACTATGCTTATAGTGAATTAGTGAGCTTATTTCTATTTTATAAAAGTAAAAGGCGGGGCTTAGTGTTATGCCTACCTCGAGTATCAACCCGAAATACCGCCTTACTTACATTAAGTCTATTAAAGCATTAAATCTATTAAAGCATTAAACCTATTAGGTTAATCCAAAATAACTTTAGGTCATTATCAAGATTATTATAAAAAATCTAGACCTTAGGGGAAGAGACTCCCCTATTTTTAGATACAAGCAACTATTTAAAGCTATTAAATTAATAAAATCCAGTATTTTTGTTTAAAAATAACGACTAAAGTCATTAGTTATGGCCAAAATCATAAAGCCAAGAAGCAGCAGGAAGCCAAGATTAAAGCCAACAATCTGCATTCTTTCTGAGACCGGTCTGCCTCGAATCAGTTCTATAAAATAATATAATAAATGCCCCCCATCTAAAACAGGAATGGGCAATAAGTTCAGTACGGCAAGGCTTAGGCTAATAATACCGGCATTGGCCAATACTTGCTCCCAGCTAATCTCGAAGCTTTGCTTACTGATAACTGCAATTGTGATCGGACCTGATAGGTTGTCTAATCCCACTTTACCTGTGATCATTTTACCCATCGAGTTTAGGGTCATGGTCGCCAGTTGACCGGTTTTAGCAAAAGCTTTACCGATAGCAGTAATAGGGTCGTAGGATACCATCGTTTTGTAGTCCTCTGGTACTACAATCTCAATAGGAGCAATACCCGCCCCAATCTGACCATACTGCTGACCCGCTGGACCTTTTTTACCCTGAGGCATAATTTGCAACTGAACTTCACGGCTTTGACCTTGCTCATTTTTTCTAATCACTGTGAAATTAAGCAAGGTTTCAGGATTGTCCCTGATAATACGGGTAACCATTAACCAGTCTTCTACCGGCTCCCCATTAATAGCAACAATCTTATCACCGACCTTCATGCCCTGACGTATAGCAGCCCCTTCTTCTGATAACTGCCCTATCACCGGCTCAACCTTAGGTTGCCAAGGCAGTATTCCCAAGCTGGTTAGCGTGTCTTTGCCAGATTGTGTGCCCTGCATAAAGTTATTAATCGGAACAGCTACTTCACTGCTTTGGGCATAAACTGAAGAGGCTTTTTCCGTAGCAGAGACGTTGGCTGAGCCCTCTGGGTTTCCTGCTACTTGTTGCAGCGCAAGAGAGACGGTGCCCGTCTCTCCCATACGATCAGCCAGACGATAGTTAATCTCTTCCCAGGTCTGTACTTTATGACCATCAACCGCAACAATTTTATCCCCTTTGGGTAAATTCACTGTGGCCGCTGGTGTCTCAGGCAAAATTGATCCAATACGGGTATTTAGCTGCTCGCTGGGCACCAAAAACAGCACCCAAAATAAGGCGATAGCAATGACGAAATTCATCAAGGGGCCGGCGGCAACAATGGCGATCTTCTTCAAAGGATGCTGATTGTTAAAAGCCAAATGCTTCTCTTCTTCAGGCACTGGCCCTTCTCGTTCATCAAGCATTTTCACATAGCCGCCTAGCGGTAAGGCGGAGATGCGATAATCAGTGCCAGTCTTTTTATTGGTCCAACTGGCAAGCTTAGGACCAAATCCGATGGAATAAGTTAGCACTTTAACCCCACATATGCGGGCCACAATATAGTGCCCCCACTCATGTAGTGCTACTAATGGTCCTAAAATAGCCGCAAAAGCAAGAAGGAATAGAGCCAATGTCATTAACTGCGACATTTTTCTACCTCTTGTTGAGCTTGAATCCTAGCTAATTTATCTATAGTTAAAATATCCTCTAAGGTTTTAATATCACCACTAAAGCTATCTGTCTCATCTTTTTTATTAGATGTAACAGAATCTTGCTGATGCATAGTGTCCAATACTCGGCCATTAATCAAGGCAATATCGGTTAAAGAAACTTGCTCTTTTATAAACGCTTCTACTGCAACTTCATTGGCCGCGTTTAAGGCAATGGTCGCGGCCTGCCCAGACTGCATGGCTTCTCTGGCTAATTTTAGACAAGCAAATTTCTGTAAATCAGGCTTAATAAATTCCAGTGCTGATAATTGATATAAATCTAAAGACTTAACCCCAGCACTAATACGATTTGGATAGGCCAAAGCATGAGCAATTGGGGTACGCATATCAGGACTACCCATTTGCGCCAAGAAGCTACCGTCGCAGTATTCAACCATCGAATGGATAATACTTTGTGGATGGATAACCACATTGATTTGCGACTCGTCCAGATCAAACAAATGACAGGCTTCAATCAGCTCAAGTCCCTTATTCATCATAGTCGCAGAGTCTACTGATATTTTTTGACCCATAGACCAGTTGGGGTGCTTAACTGCTTCACTGACACTAGCGCTCTGCATCTGCTCCCAACTTTTATGTAAAAAAGGTCCGCCAGAAGCCGTCAACCACAGCTTTTTGATACCGTAGCAAGCATTATGAATGTGAGTATTTTTTTGCTGTACTTCAGCAGGCAGACACTGGAAGATGGCATTGTGTTCTGAATCTAAAGGCAATAAGGTAGCCCCATTATCTCGAACTGCCTGCATCATCAGACTGCCGGCCATGACCAAAGCCTCTTTGTTCGCTAACAAAATACGCTTACCCGCTTTGGCAGCGGTTAAAGTTGAAGCCAGTCCTGCCGCACCCACAATGGCAGCCACCACGGTATCAACCTCAGTATCTGCTGCGATATCATCTAGACCCGCTTGACCCCCTACCACATCACAGACGAGGTTGGCTTGCTGTAATCGTGAAGCAAAATCCTCTACCTTGTCTTCAGGCACAGCCACTCTACTCGGTTGAAACTTCTGACACAGCTCAAAGAGCTTATCCAATCGACCATGACCTGATAGCGCATAAACCTGATAGTTTTGGGGATGGTCAGCCAATATTGATAAAGTACTGTCGCCAATAGATCCGGTGGCGCCGAGGACAGCGATGCGTTGGGTCATAACTTACCTTTTAAACCATTGCTAGTTTTTATATAAAATAATAATGATGATGGGTGTTTTTTTAAAAATTAATAGCTTAGAGCTAAGTTTATGCTGCTTTAAGCTATATCGGTTTAATCTATATCGTTATAAAGCCAAAGTATTGTAAGGCCCAAAAACCCAAAGCAAAAATTGGCGTGGCGGATAATAAAGAATCAATGCGATCTAATACCCCACCATGTCCTGGTAAAATAGTACCAGAGTCTTTGACCCCTGCACGACGCTTCAGCATAGACTCAAATAAATCACCCAGTACTGAGGCTAAGATAGTCACCAAAGAAAGTAGAACAAATAAAACCAGCTGCATACCCGTGTATTCAAGCATAAATAAGCTGATACCTATTACCACGGCCAGTCCGGTTGCTAGCCCTCCCATTAGACCTTCCACACTCTTATTGGGTGAAACATTAGGAGACATTTTGCGTTTACCAAACTTACGACCCACAAAGTACGCCCCACTATCGGCACACCAGACCAATAAGAACACATACATCAACCACCAAGCAGACAATTGCCACAGATAGAACATGGCACTAATGGCCGCAGTTAAAATAACAATACCCATTACCGATAAGCGCTGGCCATACCAGTTTGTGGAGGTAGGGAATTTAGTGACCCAAGACAATGCCATTAACCAAATGACAATAGCAGCAGCCCACCAAGCAGGCCAGGTGACAGGAAGCAGTAAGGTAGTCATGGTAACGGCAAATACCAATACCACAAATAAAGAGGGGGCACGCCACTTTGGCATTAGCTTGGTCCACTCATGGGAAGCTATTATTATCCCAGTGGCCAATAAAGGGATGAACAGATAAGGCGTATCACTAGCAAATAGTGCGACTCCCACAATCAAGACCAAGATTAAAGCCGTCTTAATGCGTATCCACATACTAGGCACCCTCTTTTATTTTTATTCATGTAATTTAAAGAAACGTGCTTGTGAAGCCCAAGCCCTACGTTTCTGACTCAATTTGTTCACTGGTTTTACCAAATCGGCGCTGACGACGTGAGAATTCAAACATCATCTCATTTAACTCTTTGGCAGCGAAATCTGGCCATAAAGTATTGGTGAAAAATAGCTCAGCATAGGCTGATTGCCATAATAAGAAGTTTGAAATTCGGTATTCACCACCGGTACGGATAAGCATATCTACATCTGGCAAATCCGCTAGCTGAACTTGACCCCCTAAAGCCTCGACTGTTAACTGCTCGGCGCTCATCTCACCTTGTTCAATTTTTTTAGCAAGTTGTTGGGCGGCATTGGCAATATCCCACTGCCCACCATAACTGATAGCAATTACCAAAGTCATTGCCTTATGGTCCGCTGTCTCTGCTTCAGCATCGGCCATCTGTTCTTGTAGTTCTGGACTTAACTGGCTTCTATCCCCAATGAATCTTAAACAAATATTGTACTTCTTCATACGCGGCAACTGCTCACTGATGGTCGCAGAAAGCAGTCGCATCAGTAGCGCCACTTCATCGGCTGGACGTTGCCAATTCTCACTTGAGAAGGCAAAAACAGTTAACACCTCAATGCCCACAGCCACACAATACTCTACCAAAGGGTCTAAAGATTCTTTACCCGCAATATGGCCCTGACCTTTGGCCATGCCATGCGCTTTAGCATAGCGGTTATTGCCATCCATAATTATGGCAATGTGCTTTGGTAACACCGGGGGGATAGGCAAGGAATCGTAAGCGTTTGAGGTTTGTGGCTCAGTCATAATAGTCTTTATCTAGTGTTTTGGGTAGGTTTTGGTCTTATTAGTCTGTATTTATTAACGAGGTATTGTAATACAGACTTAATAAAACCTTATGATTCAAACCTAGCCTGTCAGCCCTAAATATAGAATATTGAGGGATAGCAGACTAGGCTTGATAGGGCTCACTGACTTATTACTAATTGGCTTTTAAGCCTATAATCAGTCTTATACTTCCATTAGCTCTTTTTCTTTGGCTTCAAGCTTACTGTCGATAGAAGCAATGTATTTATCGGTTAGCTTTTGGATATCATCACTGGCACGGCGCTCTTCGTCTTCACTGATTTCTTTTTCTTTCGCCAAGTCTTTTACATCATTCATCATATCGCGGCGGATATTACGCACTGAAACGCGGCTGTTTTCTGCCTCACCACGCGCAAGTTTCTGCATATCACGACGGGTTTCTTCGGTTAAGGCTGGCATAGGAACACGGATCACGTCTGCAGTCATTGGGTTTAAGCCTAAGTCCGCTTCACGAATCGCTTTGTCTACTGCTTGCACCATTGAACGTTCAAATGGCTGAACCAATAAAGTGCGAGAATCTTCAACGTTAACGCTGGCCACTTGGTTAAGCGGAGTATCTGCGCCATAGTAGTTTACCATTACGCCAGATAACATACCTGGATGAGCACGGCCGGTACGTACTTTACTAAAAGCATTTTCCAATGCTTCTAGAGATTTCTTCATACGCTCTTCGCCGTCTTTTTTAATGTCATTAATCATAATTTTTTTCCTTACTCTATAATCAGTTAACAATAGATAATCGTTTAACAATACAACGCTATAAATGTCGCGCCAGTCTTATGGCCATAACTAGTCTTGTGCGGCTAGATAGTCTTGCAGAGATAACTAGTGAAAGACTTTTGTGCCTTCATTTTGACCCATAATAACGTTTAATAACGAGTTGGGTTTATTCATATCAAATACTTGTAAAGGAACGTTGTGCTCACGGCATAGAGCAATCGCTGTTAAGTCCATAACGCCTAGCTTTTGCTCTAAGACTTCATCGAAAGTTAAAGCATCATATTTTTTGGCATCATCATGAATACTTGGGTCTTTGTCGTAAACCCCATCTACTTTGGTCGCCTTGAGGATAACGCCCGCTTCAATTTCAATACCGCGTAGACAAGCAGCAGTATCAGTGGTGAAGAATGGGTTACCTGTTCCTGCCACAAAGATACAAACATCGCCATTTTTTAGGTAACGAATGGCGTTTCTGCTACTGTAACTCTCAGTAACTTCACCGATAGGTAAGGCTGACATCAAACGGGTGTTGATGTTACGGCGCTCTAGAGCATCGCGCATTGCTAAACCATTCATAACTGTGGCCAGCATCCCCATTTGGTCCCCGGTTACTCGGCCCACCAACCCTTCTTTTTGTAGTTGGCTGCCGCGATATAAGTTACCACCGCCAACAACGATACCTACTTGCACTCCCAAACCACATAAATGAGCGATGGCTAGGCTCATTTTATCCAGTACAGAAGTATCAATCCCCATACCTTGTCCGCCAGCTAAGGCTTCTCCAGATAGCTTAAGTAAAATACGTGAGTACTGCGGGTTTTTATCAGACATAAGGCACCTTGCTATATTGTTTGCACTAATTTATTTTCTCTTAACCTGGCTAACCTTTAATTAGTTTGACCATAAATTATGACCCAATGATTAAGCACAGCTAAGATGAAATAAATAGCTAAATAAAAAACTAACTAAAAATTAAGCTAAATTCGGTAAAGTTTACCAAAAAACGCTATCTGCTTATAGTTCTATTTTGATACTAAGGCCGTCCTTTGCTTTCAAAATCATTATCCCTGAAGAAATTTGCTAGCCAGTATAAGAAGCAAATAAGTCATACTCACTGGCTTCATCGATGGTTACGGTGATGATATCCCCTACTTTTAAAGCGACCTGACCGTTTTGTACAATATCATCGACATACACGTGACCATCAATCTCTGGCGCATCGGCGTAACTGCGACAAATGGCAATAAAGTCTTCGTTATCAATCTCATCGACCAATACCGTCATGGTTTTACCCACTTTCTCTTGTAGCTTCTGCTCAGAAATCTGCTGCTGTACCGCCATAAATCGCTCGTAGCGCTCTTGCTTCACTTCCTCAGGCACCGGATTGGGCAAGTCATTGGCCACCGCTCCCTCAATCTCTGAATAGGTAAAACAGCCCACACGGTCAAGCTTAGCTTGTTTCAACCACTCAAGAAGATATTCAAAATCTTCTTCAGTTTCACCAGGGAAGCCTACCACAAAGGTTGAGCGAATCACTATATCGGGGTTAATCTCGCGCCATTTTTGGATACGCGCTAAAGTATTTTCACTGTGTGCCGGACGCTTCATGGCTTTTAACACGCTGGGACTGGCATGTTGTAGCGGGATGTCCAGATAAGGCAATAACCCACCACGATCACCTGGCTTCGCCATTAGCTCAACCACTTTGTCGACGTGCGGATAAGGGTACACATAGTGTAGACGCACCCAAATACCTACTTTGGCGAGTACTTCACAAAGATCAAAGAACTTTGATTTGAGCGGCATACCATTCCAGAAGGTGGTCTTATACTTCAAATCTACCCCATAAGCCGAGGTATCCTGAGAAATAACCAACAGTTCTTTCACTCCGGCTTTCTTCAGGGCTATGGCTTCATTCATCACCTCATCAATAGGACGAGAAACCAAGTCACCGCGTAAGCTTGGAATGATGCAGAAGGTACAACGGTGGTTACAGCCTTCTGATATTTTTAGGTAAGCATAATGACTTGGAGTCAGTTTCACGCCTGCCAAATCAATCAGATCAATCTTGGGATCATAAGCTTTTTTGTCTTTAATCGCTTGAGGCATTGGCGCATGTTTTGAAACTGCAGTAATGACTTCGTCATAAGCGTGAGCGCCCGTTACTGCAAGAACAGCGGGATGCATATCACGGATTTTCTCAGCATCTTTCCCCAAACACCCGGTCACAATCACTTTGCCGTTTTGGCTTATGGCTTCACCGATGGCATCTAAAGACTCTTGTACTGCGGACTCAATAAAGCCGCAAGTATTTACCACCACCAAGTCTGCTCCCTCATAATCTGAGGCCACACGATAACCATCTCGGGTCAATTCAGTAATGATACGCTCACTGTCTACTAGCGCTTTTGGGCAGCCTAATGACACAAAGCCTACTTTTGGGGCAACCGAAGAGCCTGTCGCTGTCTCTTGCTGACTGGCTTGCTGTCCACTTTGTTCGACACTGCGATTTTGATTGTGGTTGGCTTTATGGTGATAAGCACCTTGAGAAGTTGCATCCGGGGTGACTGAGGCACCTGGCACATAAATAGAAACGGAGTCCGCTGGATTTTTGCTTGGCATAGAAAAATACTTTTAAGAGTAGTGAATTGAAAGAGGATAGATTGAAGAATTGCGAGGCAGTGTGTAAACACTAAAATTTGATGTGCATTGTACGAATTTTAGCAACGCTATACTAGCACCAATGCGTTATTCATATGTTTTTCATCTCATTATTAAACTTAGTAAATGCCTAACATTACCCTATCCTTCCTAAATCAGTGAGCTTTATATAGATAAGCTCAACTTGTATGGTGCATATTTTCTTATTCACTACCCACTAATCGCAAAAAAATACATTATTTAGTATTTTCTGCCCTAAAATGTATCAGGAACCTTATTTTATGCACTTATTTAGGTCATATTATTGGATTAGTCTTTTTTATAACGTTATGAGCTCAACAGCTTGGTCTAAAAATAAAACTACATCGCCTATTTAATAGGCCATCTAGATTGGTACTATTCTTGCAACTTTAAACTTGCCTCCTTGACGCTGGAAAAAGTTCTCATATGAAGTCATTACAAGCCCTCTCCTTATTACAAAGCTTATATACCGGTGTCATCTGGGTGGCTGAGGATTTGACCATTCAATGGGTCAACAGCCAAACTGAGCAGCTACTTTCAGTAAGCAAGTCGCGCTTAATAGGGCTTAGCATTTTAGACTTATTAATACCCACTATGAGTGAAGCCAAAGTCATCAAGGCTGATAGCGAAAGCTTAAATCCGTCAGTAGACTCTCAGGCCCAGCTTTCAGAGAACAAATCTTGTGTAGAGGCATCAAGAGACAAGCTAGAAAGGCAGTTTCATAATGCCAAAGAGTACTTACAGCCTTTTATTGAGTACAGTCGCCATATCCGAGGAGTCACCCAGCCGTTATATGTGCATTACAGTGTGACTCCGATGAATCAGGAAGGTAGCTCTTATTACTTGATTGAAATGTGGCAAGGAGACCGTCGAAGCCGACTAGACAAAGAGCAGCGTTTACAAGAGCAACATGATGTTTCTCGTGAAATGCTGCGCTCTGTTGCTCATGAGGTAAAAAACCCGTTGGCAGGCATTCGCGGTGCGGCTCAGTTATTAATTAAGCAAACCCAACACCCTTCTGAAGCCACCAATAACGATGAGAATACTGTTTTAGTAGATGCCAAAAAACTAACTACCTATGCCGGTATCGTTATCAGTGAAACGGACCGCTTAACTAAGCTTATTGAGCAGCTACTTGGCTCAAATCAACTACCAGAATGGCAATCGGTAAATATACATGAGCCTTTAGAGCATGTGTTACTACTAATCCAGTCTCAGTACCCACAGGTTACTATCAAAAGAGATTATGATTTGTCGCTGCCGGAGATTACCGCTGATAAAAATCAACTTATTCAGGTATTTTTAAACCTAGTAAATAATGCCTGTGAAGCATTGTCAGAGCAGGATACGACATTGTTACAAGCTGAATACCAACCTCAATTAACTCTAATTACTCGGATTGAGCATCAATATACCATTGGTGCTCAGCACCACCGGCAAGTAATTCGGATCAGTATTCAAGACAATGGCGCCGGTATTGCTGATGATTTAATCGAAAGAATCTTTTTTCCGTTAGTGACCGGAAGAGCGAATGGTACTGGATTAGGACTGGCTCTGGTACAAGAAATCATACACCGTCATGAAGGGGCGATTGAGGTCAGCTCTCAGCCTGGAGATACCCAGTTTAATGTCTATCTCCCCTTACAGTTAAGCACTCTTCAACACCAATAATAGTCGTGATATAAACCCAAAATATCCTTATAAAAAAGCAGCTTCTATAACTGGACCACATTCATAAAAAATGGAATATATAACATGACAATTAAACACAGCCTGTGGCTAATCGACGATGATCCTGCGCTAAGATTAATCTTAGAAGATACTTTTCAGGATGCTGGCCTTGAAGTACAAGCTTTTAGTAATGCCAAAGGTGCTTGGGCGAAGCTAAACGACATATTGAATGATCATCAAAATCAGGGCCGTCTGCCGGATGTTATCTTAACCGACATCCGTATGCCGATGATGGATGGACTGTCTTTTAGCCAGTGGATGAACAAGAACTTTCCAGACTTACCAGTCATCATTATGACCGCTCACTCCGACTTGAAGTCAGCAGTGGACAGTTATGATACCGGGGCATTTGAATATTTACCCAAACCCTTTGATTTAGATCACGCCGTCACAATTATCAAAAAAGCCATTGGCACTAATCCTAAAGCCTCAACGCTCAAATCATCAGAAGAGAAGCCTGTTGTCGCCTCTAATCCTGCAACTGATGCGTCAGTAACCTTTAAAACAAATAAAACAACGGCTGCTGACTCTGCTGCTATCAAAGCCACAAGACCTTCAAAGCCTGAAGGCGTGCAATCCAGTCCCATTATTGGTCAATCCGCCGCCATGCAGACTGTATTTCGCGCCATAGGACGACTTGCCTCTTCCCCAATTACGGTATTGATTACTGGCGAGTCTGGTACCGGTAAAGAGCTTGTGGCAGGTGCTTTACACCAAAACTCTCCGCGTCAAAAAAAGCCTTTTATTGCCTTAAACATGGCCGCCATTCCTCATGAACTAATAGAGTCTGAGTTGTTTGGTCATGAAAAAGGGGCATTTACTGGCGCTACCACTCAGCGTCAAGGTCGCTTTGAGCAAGCTGATGGCGGGACGCTATTTTTAGATGAAATTGGTGATATGCCTTTTAGCACCCAGACCCGCCTCCTGCGAGTACTGGCCAACGGCGAGTTTTTCCGAGTGGGCGGACAGAAGCCTATTAAAGTCGATGTCCGTATCATTGCCGCTACCCATCAGAACTTAGAGCAGCTGGTCAAAGAGGGTAAATTTCGTGAAGATTTATTTTATCGACTCAATGTGATTCGTTTGCCACTACCCCCACTGCGCGCCCGTCCTGATGATATCCCTGAGCTGATTGAGTTCTTTATGAGCAAGGCAGCCACCGAGATGAAGACCGATAAAAAACAACTATCGCCAGAAGCTCTGCACATTATGCAATCCTTCAACTGGCCGGGTAACGTACGTCAATTAGAAAATGCTTGCCGTTGGATTACCGTAATGGCAACCGGCGAAGTACTGGGTATTGGGGATTTGCCGCCTGATCTTACTGAGTTTGCTCAGCGCTATTTAACCCATCAGCATAAATTAACTGCTGAGCAACAACAGCCACCACTCCATGACTTTGACAACAACTCATCGACTCTAACTGCGTTAGAGATGGCTACGACGCTAACCAGTGAGTCTATTCCATCAAAAGTAGATGACTTTAATAGCCTATCGACAGTTAATTTAGCTACTAAGGCCTATCTGCAAAATCAGCCTACTGATTGGCAAAGTCAGCTACAAATCTGGGCCACTACTGCTTTGAATCAAGGGCAAACTGAAATTTTACAGCTGGCTACCCCCGAATTTGAAAAAGTCTTAATCACAGTGGCTTTAGAGCACACCAAGGGCCGAAAAGGCGAAGCGGCTGATCTACTAGGCTGGGGACGCAATACTTTAACCCGTAAGATAAAGCTATTAGGCATTACTGACAACAGTCGTTCCTGTTAAGGTGCTCTTATGCTGTTTAAAATACTTTTACGGCAAGTAATCGATAATCAATGACTGCTGATAAGCCTTATTTTAGTTAAAATCGCTTTAATTCGACCTATATTGATAAAAAAAGAGAAAAATTTAAAAAAAGGGCTTGCCAACTTATTTAAAATCTATATAATACCCAACCACTGAGAAGCACTAGCCCAGTACACATTAATTGTATGTGTAGAACAAAATGGGGATGTGGCGGAATTGGTAGACGCACCAGATTTAGGTTCTGGCGCCGAGAGGTGTGAGAGTTCGAGTCTCTCCATCCCCACCATTTTATGCGGTTAGTTACTCTCAACCAAACATTAAAACCCGCTTATAGCGGGTTTTTTATTGCCTATCTTATTTGCATAGCTATTGCTTAATCAATACCAAGACTGACTCTTTCCACCCTCTTTAAATATTTATATATATTTAGCTTACACAATCAGCCTTTTCTCTTCTAAGTTTTTGAATATCTTATACTCAACCTCAGAAGCGTCATTTTCAGTGTCATAGTGATATTCAACTGAATTCGACTGACTGATGAAATAGACCTTAATGGTATTAGAATCTCTAGATATTCTGCTCACATCACTCAAGTTTATCGTATCGTTTTGGATCACAAGAAACATAGTCCTAACCTTTTATATCGCTTTATTAATATTAGTTGGCAAAAGCCAGAGATTATAGCTGCTAGTATAGTCTAAATTCAGCAGATGTTTTAATAACTTGTTGTAGTTCCTGAATGACCGTTTCCATTTTATCGAAACGATTTCGCATCTGTTTTGCCAAAAGTTTATCAATGACTGGTTGTAACGAGGACCACTGCTGGGGTAATAAAGGAATCGGCTGTTGACAATGTAGTCTTGCCCATTGAGATGACAATTTCTGCTTATCCAATTCCTTCTCTTGTAGTTGATAAGGCTTTTCCCCTACCCATAGTTCAAACAAGGTTATGCCAAAAGCATATAAATCACTTTGCACCGTTATCGATTCTCCTTGCCAGCATTCCGGCGCTAAATAGGCGGGTGTCCCCTGCACTCTAGTTTTTGACTCGGTTTCATTTATTCCAAAATCTTTCAATATCGGCTTTGCACAAGCCCAGTCATTTAAATACACCTGTGATGAGGCCAAAAGAAAGTTACTGGGCTTAATATCCCCATGTACCCAGCCTATTTGATGTAGCTGCTGCACACACTTGGCCAAGGCAAGCGCCAATTGTAGCTTTTGTGGCTTAGATAATGAAAAACAATGCAGATAGCGCTTGAGACTGCCTAGATGAAAATAAGGCATGATCAAGCCGGTTAGCTGCCACTGCTCGCCCTGCATATCAATGATGCTCGTTTTTATAAACTGATACTGTATTGATTCTGGATACGATGCTTGCTGTTGCCAACCCTGCTGCTGAAGCTGTTTTATATTGTCAATTTCAGCGTCTAAGCTTGAGCTATAACTTTTAGCCGTTGGCTGCAACTGCCATTTAATAATATAGGCAACATTTTCCTGCTCTGCCTTAGTAATGCCTTGATAGCTAACTTCATTTTCATTTACTTCGTAACTTAAACACAGTAATTTACAGGAAATATACCCTTGCTGAGCAAGCTGAGAGTCAACCCGCTGCCTTATCATTTGGTGCCTGATATCTTGCCTAGGATCTTGCATGGTATGTTGCCTAGCATTTTGCATTGTGTGTTGCAGATTAGACATAGTTGTCGCAGTTAAGAGTGATGGGTTAAAGACAGCTCAGTAGACAGTATTGAATAAAGGGCTTAGTTAAGAATTATAACGTAGGCTATGGCTTGCATTCACTGGGCTTTACTGGCACTATTTTTGACTCTATTATTTCGTATTTATAATCATAACTTGATGGGGCTGAGTCAGCATGGCAAATTCTGTAAACACGCTTACCTTAGATGATAATTTAGCTCACTTATTGGCTGAGTTCCTAAAACAAAACATCACCCCTCCTCTTAAGATAGACCCTAGTCAATTGGCCTATCGCTGGGTTGGTGGCATTAAAGGCAGACTTGAGCCGATTAAAGTTAGCTCTGCTTTAGCGCTTGATGACCTGATCGGCATTGATACTCAAAAACAAAAAATAGTCCAAAATACTAAGCAATTTTTGGCCGACTATCCTGCTAACCATGTGTTAATGACTGGAACGCGAGGGGCCGGTAAATCTTCTATCATCCGAGCATTATTGAACGAATTTAAAGATCAAGGCCTACGCATGATTGAAGTATCGCGCGATGACCTACAAATGCTAGATAAGATTCGAGACGCCATTAATGAGTTACCAGAAGATACTTCTTGTCGCTATATCGTTTATTGTGATGATCTGGCATTTAATGGTCAAGATGAGAACTACCGCACCCTAAAAAGTGTGTTGGATGGAGCGCTGGACTCAGAACAAGATAAGCTACTGGTCTATGCCACCAGTAACCGTCGTCATTTATTGCCTCAGCTAATGAAAGACAACGTCAGTATTTATGACGGTCAGACCGATGAGGTTAACCCTTATGAAACTATTGATGAGACTGTGTCGTTATCGGATCGTTTTGGACTGTGGCTGTCATTCTATCCAATGAATCAAGAGACTTATTTAAATATCGTTACCCATTATCTGCAAGCTGAAGGCATTGAATGGAGCGATAAGATACGTCACGAAGCCCTACTTTGGTCTTCTAGCCGTGGTGGTCGCTCTGGTCGTGTGGCTTATCAATTTGCTAGACACTGGGTGGGCCAGCAGTTATTAAGCCAAGACAGCTAGTTGACTAACTGCTTTACCGCTTTATGAGTCACCTCAAAACGCATAAAGTCTCGAGCCAGCCACAGATTCCCTTGATAATACTGCTCTACCTCTAAGCGGATATCAGCCATATTTGGTGTCTTCGACTCAGGGTCATCATAAGGCTGATAGCGGGCACTAAAGTGAGTCAATATTAAATTATTTAATTGGGCGGAATGCGCAAAGCTCGCAATCCGCTTGGCCGTAGTATGCATCGGATCAAAGGCATCTTCTCGTGACATTATTTTATCAGCCACTGCCTGAGTATATGTGGCTTCATGTACCAGTAAGTCTGCGTCTTTGGCCGCCTCGCTCAACAGCTGTGGATTATCGTTATCACCCGCCACAATCACTTTAAGCACCTGAGCCACGCGCTGCGTATAATCCAATGATTTCAATTGACCGCCATTGGGCAAAGTCACATCTTTCCCGGCTTGAAGCCTACCCCATGCAGCAGTAGGCTCAACACCCTCCGCTTTCAGCTTTTCAATATTCAACTTAATGGTCTGCACAGTTTGGGTAATTTTAAAAGCGTACGACTTTACCCGATGGAATAACTTAATAACCTCAATATCCAGCTGATGTGTGGTCGATAACGGCACAGATACCGTATGTGACTGTTTAAGCTCTGTGGTCTTAAATAAGCTTTCAATGCTAATAAATTCAATCTCAAAAGGAAAATACAGCTCAGTGGTGGCCTTAACTGCCTCTAAAAATTGCTTAATAGCCTGAGGCGCAATAATGGTTAACGACTCTTTGCGCCCTGACATGGCCATACTAGCGAGAAGCCCTGGCAAACCATAACAATGATCCCCATGCACATGGGTAATACAAATAACCGCTAACTGATGGCTACTAATGTTGGTTTTTAACAGCTGGTGTTGGGTCGCTTCCCCACAATCAACCAAAACCCAAGGCTTGTTTTTCTTACTAGCTGGGTTGCCGGCTGAACCAAAAGGATTTAAGCATTCAATAGCCAGCGCTGTGACATTGCGCTTCTTGGTTGGTACGCCAGCTGATGTGCCCAAAAAGGTAAGGTGTAACATAGTTATTTTTGGCTGCCTAATAAACGCTCATTATTTAACGGCGGTATTCCAGAAGAACGACTCAACGTCAACATATTGCAGATAAACAACTGCACCACTTCATTGTGCTGATTAAGGGTTTTGACCTCCACGGTCACTATACCACGGTCCGACTTAGACTTTGATTCTTTGACCTCGATGACCTCAGCTTCAATACGCAGTGTATCATTAGGATAGGTAGGTGTTGGCCATTTAATCTGGGCACTTGCACCTATTAATCCGCTTGCCATCGGAATAGACTCAACCATTAAGCGCATGGTAATACCAGCCGTTTGCCAACCACTTGCCACCAATTGACCAAAAAAAGTATCTTTGGCTCTGGTCTCATCCATGTGATACGGCTGTGGATCATAACTTGCCGCAAACTCCTTAATTTCTTCTATGCCTATTGTTTCAGTACGGCTTGTCCATTTATCACCGACCTTTACATCTTCTAAATATAATTGCTGCATCTATAAACCTTTAATTATGGTATTTATTAATTATGATATTTATTCTAAAAACCCTATAGCCTATGGCTTGTTTATTATTTGCGTCTTATTGATCTATAGTTCACTGCAAAATGACTTATTATTTGCCATTTAATATAACAAAGAACCCTACGTTATTTTCATAACATAGGGCTCTTTACAGTCTATCTATTTTGTTTAGCGAATAAAATTCGACTAATTACGCATCATACGGATCGCGTAATACGATAGTCTCGTCACGATCAGGGCCTGTAGAAATAATATCTACTGGGCAGTCGATTAATTGCTCGATACGCTTGATATAAGCTTTGGCTTCTTCTGGTAAATCTTCGTATTTGGTGATACCAACCGTTGAACCTTTCCAACCTGGTAAGGTTTCATACTTAGGCGTTACGGTTTCGTAGAACTCACCGTCATGGGCCGCCGCAACCTCAGATTCAGGAATGTCATAACCAACACCAATACGGATTTCGTCTAGACCATCTAGTACGTCAAGCTTGGTTAAGCAGATACCTGACAGTGAGTTTAATACCACCGCACGGCGAAGTGCTTCAGCATCAAACCAACCACAGCGACGCGCACGACCGGTAGTTGCCCCAAATTCATGACCTACTTTCGCTAGGTGAGCACCCACATCGTCAAATAATTCAGTTGGGAATGGACCGCTACCCACACGTGTGGTGTACGCTTTAGTGATACCTAATACATAGTCTAGGTATAATGGGCCAATACCAGTACCTGTTGAGACACCACCAGCCGTTACGCTTGAGCTGGTAACGAAAGGATAAGTACCATGGTCGATATCTAGTAAAGTACCTTGAGCGCCTTCAAACATTAAGTTTTTGCCCGCAAGGCGCAATTGGTTTAGCTCTTCAGTTACATCACATACTAAGTCTTTTAGCTCATCACGCCACTGTTGGCATAAAGCATAAGTTTCGTCAAAATCAATGGCTTCAACTTTGTAGTACTGAGTTAACTGGAAGTTATGGTATTCAATTAAGTTGCGTAGCTTTTCTTCTAAGTCATCGCGGAATAGGTCAGCAAGTTTGATAGCACGACGTGCCACTTTATCTTCATAAGCTGGACCGATACCACGACCGGTGGTACCAATTTTACCTGTGCCACGTTTTGCTTCACGGGCTTGGTCTAAAGCGATGTGGTAAGGAAGAATTAAGGGACAGTTTGGTGAGATTCTTAAACGCTCACGAACTGGCACATTATTGCTCTCAAGCTCTTTCATCTCTTTTAACAGCGCTTCTGGTGATAACACCACACCGTTACCGATGAAACAAGTCACGTCATCACGTAAGATACCTGATGGAATTAAGTGTAGAACTGTTTTTTTGCCGTCTACTACCAACGTGTGACCCGCATTATGACCGCCTTGGAAGCGGGCTACAGCAGAAGCTTTTTCGGTTAGCAAGTCAACAATCTTGCCTTTACCTTCATCGCCCCATTGGCTACCTAGTACTACAACATTTTTTCCCATAACAAATCCTTAACCACTCTTATTGAACTGTAAAAATTAAATTGCGTCATTGTGGCGCAGTTATTTTGAGTCTTAAAATCAGCGTATACCCTCGTATAAAACGAAGTTTAAACTGCTCTTAACACCCACTCACCATCTTCTAAAATTAATTTGTGTGTCACGTTATTGGGGATATCATCAGCACTTAAAGGACGCACAACTCGATGACCCAAATCACGTAACTCTGAAATCTTATTCCCTAAATCTTCTTCAAGCTTGGCATTGTCATCATTACGCACGCCCTGCATATCGGCAAAGCTTACCAATACCAGCTTCGACTCATTTAGAGTGATAAAACGCTGAAGTCGGGTAACCTCTAAACTAAATCCGGTCGCACTACGTGAAGGCAATTCTTGGGCAATAGTAGTTGGAGCATTACTTGCTGAGTCAAAGCTCTCCCCATTAAAGCGGCCGCCACGCACCACAGCTTGTGACTCGTTTTCAAAGTAGGCATTAAAGACAATACCTGTGTGGTAGTGATAGCCTAATTCAGTAATATCAACACTAACATTGCTTTGATAAGTCTCTTTGATATGACGGGCCATGGTCTGAACTTCACCCACCGCTTTAATAATAGCAGCGTCTTGAGTTGCCGTATCTGATAAGGCTTCTTTTAAGGCGGTCATATCATGACCATAAACGGCCAAGTGATAAAAGTCACTGCCCATAGGCAAGTCTTCACAGACGTTCTTTAACTCGGGTAAAGCCTTATTGGCATATAAATTCATCAATACCGAAGCATCATTGTCCGATAATCCTGCCAACTCTTTTAAGCGGGCAAAAATAGCCACATGACCAATATCTATGTGTAAATGTTTTTTTAGATCTAAGTTGTCAATCAGGCAATAAAGCACATCAATCAATTCGATATCGGCATCTAAACTATCACTGCCAAATATTTCAGCACCCAGTTGCAATGGGGTCCGTGAACCAAACAGACCATCAGGTAAGGTACGGATAACGTGACCGGCATAACAATAACGGGCAATTTTATCGGCTTTGCCCATTTTATTTAGGTGCGCATCGATACGTAGAATTTGCGGGGTAATATCAGCACGTACCCCCATAAGACGACCAGACAACTGATCAATGATTTTGAAAGTTTGACGTTTTAGGTCTTCTGAAGCATTGCCTAATAATGATTCGGTAAATTCAATCATTGGCGGACAAATAAGCTCATAACCCCGGCTTACTAACAGTCGGGTTAACCTATAACGTAGCCACTCTTGCTTTTGGGCCTCTTCAGAAAGTAAGTCACTCACCCCATCTGGTAACAACCAGATGTTATCTACATCCGCTACTGGGGCTAGTTTATCTGAAGGCTGGCTTTTATTTTTACTGGAGGTTATAGAACTATCAGACACAAGTAATCCTTGTTTGGAGGCGATACTCATTACTCAAGCCGGTTCGCCATCACCAAATCGTTAGTTAAAGTGTATTAGTAAGTAATCGATATTTTAAGAGTATATAATTTTGAACAATTAAGCTTGTACAAACAAAACTATGAATAATAGAGGCCCTAGCACTCTGTACATTTTGTCTGAGCACACCACTAAACGGCGTACACCGTTTTGCTGTGAATCATTAAACTCATTATTTAAGCCCACTTTTATAGCCCATCTATTAGATTTCGTACAAAAGCTATAAAACTTGCCTGATAAAGCTAAGGACATCTTAATTGCCGGTACGTTGACAGTAAGATTTAAGTCTTTAAAATCATTTTAACACGACTTTACCCTGCCATGGCTAAATTCGACATTCAATAAGCCAATTAATTTATGACTTTAAGTCTAGCATAGCTAACCGCTTTCGCCTAGAGAAACCCATGATAAAACTCAAAACTCGTTCCATTAATATCAGCTGAGACCGTTAGTTAGCTTCCGACTTAAGTTAGTTCCCTATAGCAACAGTTAATTGATAAACAACGATTTTCAGCCCGCTGGTTTGAGTGGACAAGCCGCCTATCTTAACCATGAATGTGTTACTATTTGGTTTAATTTTATCGCTTAACCACTATTTAGTTATTATCCTACCCCTCCTCATTCAGGCTTACTCAAAGATTAGATATAGACTGTCACAATGTGCGGATGCGTTGCTTGACCTAATACTTTGTAAGCAGGCTGAGTTATAGAGCACACTTATCATATAATTTTATTTTAAAGAGATACCTAATTATGTCTAGCCATCATCCTGACCCTAAGTTAAACCAAAGAAATGTACTAGGCACTGCTTTGGCGAGCTGTTGTTTTGATCCTATCACTGGCTATTATCGTAATGGCTTTTGTCATACGGGCCCGCAAGACATTGGACAACACACTGTCTGTGCCAAAATGACCAGCGAATTTTTAAGCTTCTCTGCCAAAACTGGTAATGACTTGATTACCCCGGTTCCTGAATTTGGCTTCCCAGGATTAAAGCCAGGCGACTACTGGTGCATCTGCGCCCTACGCTGGCTAGATGCCCTAGACCACGATATGGCTCCGCAGATTAAGCTTGAAGCCTGTCACGAAAGTCTACTGGAGCTGGTTGATATGGAAACTCTAAATAAATACGCTTTATAATACAGACATTTTTAGACTGGGATACTGCCAGTCGATGCTCTAGCCGTTTACCTCAACACATTACCATCTCTTCGTTCACCAAAGTCATGAGGGTTAACTATGTCCGATATAAGAATAAAAGAAGAGCAGCAAGCTCTGTCCTTTATGTCGCCTACTATGCCGGTCTATGATCCTGATGCAGAGCGTGTAGAGGATTTTGAACGATCGGGGATTAACGAGATTGTTAACTGCTGCGTTTACTCTCGTAAAACAGGTGAGTTTGTTGAAAAAATAGACTTGGATGAGGTGAGCAGAACTCTCACTAATAAAGGGGAGTTTATCTGGCTTGGACTATATGACCCTAGCATTGAGACCATCGAGGCGGTACAAAAAGCTTTTGATATTCACGAGCTGGCTTTAGAAGATGCTTTTAACGAAAATCAACGCGCTAAAATTGAGTCCTATGGCAACGACTCTTTATTCGTAGTGGTTCGTACTGCTTATTTGGCCCATAACAATATTCACTATGGCACTACTTCAATGTTTATGGGCAATAATTATATTATTACCATTCGCACTGGCGCCTCCAATTCTTATGCCCCAGTTCGAGCTTACTGCCACCGACGCCCAGAAAAAATGTCTATGGGCCCAGTCTTCGTACTACATGCTGTATTAGACTACGTGGTAGACAGCTACTTACCTATCATCGACAGCCTAGGTGAGTACTTAAAAGAGCAAGAGCGTAATATTTTCTCTTATAAATTCAGTAAAGAGATTCTGCAGAGCCTATATATCTTAAAGTCACAGCTGGTACACATGCGTGCGGTAATGATGCCGGTGCAAGACATCTGTAACTTCTTTATTAATCACAAAAAAAACGAGCTGGTCTCCACCTTTCCCAGCATTGCTAAGCCTTACTTTCGCGATGTAAATGACCATCTATTACGCGCTATCGACGCGGTCAATGGCTTAAACGAGATGCTCAGTGTGGCAATGGATACTTATATGGCAATGGTCAATATGGGGCAGAACGAAGTGGTACGCAAATTGGCTGCTTGGGCAGGTATTTTAGCCGTACCGACAGCCGTAGCGGGAATATATGGCATGAACTTTGATATTATGCCAGAGCTACATTATGAGTATGCTTACTTTGTGGTGCTAGCGGTGATTCTCACCACTTGTGTGGTGTTATATCGTCAATTCCGGAAGTCAGGCTGGCTATAGACATAGGCCATTCTAATTATGTGTGCTGGCCTCCCTACTATTATGACTTAATATCGATTGCGACTACTTTTCGCTAGGGTCAGTTTTGATATGGCTTGCCTGAACACTGTGTTCCTGAAGGCTATCTTTTTCAGAGCTGTCCTTGTGCAATAAATTATCTTCAGGACGACCAAACTTACTGGCTGTCCAAGTTAAAATAAAAATAGCGATACTGAGTATAAAGATAGAAAAAGTGGTGGTTATTAATAACCATAAGTGAAAATCTTCTGAAACTGCTTGTACATCTACTACCAAGTGTCGTGACAAGGCAGTAATGGCAATATAAATCAAAAACTGTACTGGCAATCTATGGGTTTTAAAATAAATCCCTATCATGGCCAGCAGCTCAAGATAAATAAACAGCATAAGGATGTCTTTAAGCTCCGCTTTGCCAGCTTGGACAATGCTAATGAACTCAGCACCCCCTGCCCAAACTACCACAAGTCCTATCACTAACAATGCTAAATAATGACTGATATCAATCATAAGCATCCCAAATGACTGTGCCTTTGCTTGCCAGCTATTATTGGGGTGATGTGAACTCATTAGCAATGCTCCGTTAACTTAGATAGTCTGGGTTTTGGAGGCAGAATATTTGCATACCTGCCTCCTTAAATTAATTTACGACAATTCTTGAATGGGTTTATTCTCTAGCCCACTATTTAGCGGCTTTCTCAGCTGCTTCTACCGTCTGGCGAATTAAAGTGTTAATCGTCATAGGACCTACCCCGCCTGGTACTGGGGTATAAGCCGCTGCAATCGATTCAATACCATTAAGTTCGATATCGCCTACTCCGCCATCATCCGTAGGATGGAAACCGGCATCGACTACGACAGCCCCTGGCTTGATCCAGTCTTTTTTGATCAGCTCAGGAACACCCACTGCTCCCACAATAATATCAGCGCGACCAACATGCTCAGCTAGGTTTTGAGTGCGTGAATGACAAGTGGTCACTGTGCAGTTAGCGTTCAATAGCATTTGTGCCATTGGCTTACCTAGAATGGCACTGCGACCCACAACTACGGCATGCTTACCTTCAAATTCAATACTATTTTTCTCAAGCAAGTACATGATACCTTGCGGCGTACATGAGCCATAAGCAGGCTCACCCATGCTCATACGACCGAAGCCTAAAGAGGTTACACCGTCCACATCTTTGGCCAAGTCAATAGCGTCAAAGCAAGCGCGCTCATCAATTTGCTCTGGCACCGGATGCTGTAACAAAATACCGTGAACGTCTGGATTGTTATTCAACTCCTCAATTTTTGCCAACAGCTCTTCTGTTGTGGTGCTGGCAGGCATCTCAACTTTGATAGATTCCATACCCACGCGCTTACAAGCATTGCCTTTCATACGCACGTAAGTGGCAGAAGCAGGATCATCACCGACTAAGATAGTCGCCAAAATAGGCGTACGGCCTGTTTTCTCAATAAGGGCAGCAACGCGTTGGCTTAAATCGGTTTCAATTTCTTTTGCTAGTGCTCTACCGTCAAGGCGTGTTGCAGTGGCTTCAGTCATATCTGGCTCCATCTTTTCTCATTGTGAGGGATTGCTAGTTTTCAAGCGATTTCGCTTAGGGATGTGTTTATTAGCGATATTGTAACCTATGGCGACTAAATATTCTGACTCACTTTGTTATATGCCATGACTTTTCTGGCACTTATTCCCTATTTTATGGGTATCTCCCCAATTTATAACTTAACTTATGGTTTATTGATAAAGATTTATTAATGGTTGTAGTTGCTATGCCTTCTTTTGGGAATATTTGAAATTTGTCAGTATTTACGTTACCCTGTGTTTCGCAATTATTGCTGTCTATTTTTTGAACAAAGGTTTTTAATAAGGCTTTAAAAAGTAGCTGTACAGCAATTTGTTAGAGTTATAGAGGGCTTAACGCAACACCTCAGTATTAACTCTAACAGTTATACATCTCGTTAAGATGACAAGCTTGATTCAGGAATCAAATGCTAGGTCAAATCAATGACGATGTTGTCAAAAATGTACGAACACGCTGGCCCCTTTTGGTTCAGTGCGTTGCTCGATGTCAGTTTATTTTATAGATAGACAAATAAACTATGAGGCCTGCAACACGTTCGATACGTATCCAATATTTTTATCTTTTGACATTTGGTTTTGTTCACTCGCTCACTGAGCAATGTCACCACCAACCACAATCAAAACAAAAGTTAAATTAGCATTTGCTGACGGTTAAGACGATAAGTTATTAAAACGACAGGTTTTAACGTCAGCTCATCAAATGTTTTAGAGAAAGCGTGTTAATCGGCCTAGCGGCGTATTTTTGTACGATGCTTTTTGCCGTTTAAATTTTGTCAAAGCATCCTTTGACAAGCGGATTTGCTCGCCCTTTAGAACGAGAAATAAGCAAGATTTGAAATTGGTTGTGAGTGATTCATATGTTCTACAAGTTTATATGAGAACAAAACCACTAAGGATGGTTCAGATAGTTAGTGTGGAATAATAAGACTGTCATCCTTTCCCCTAATTTTTTTAAGGAGAATGGTTTGCAAACTCAAGAACTGTTTCAGTTTTCCGCTTGGGCAATCATTATTATGATGCTCGTTTTTTATGGGGGTACCTACTTACTCTCATTACTTATTAAGAAGGACAAAGAAAGCACCTCAGGCTTTATGGTCGCCGGACACGGAGTTGGCTTTGGTATGGGTGCTGCCAGTATGACCGCCACCTGGATTTGGGCTGCCTCGTTTTATGCAGCAGCGACATCCGGCTATAAATATGGCCTATCAGGCCCTATCCACTATGGATTTTGGGGTGCATTGATGATTTTATTTATCTATCCTTTTGGCATGCGCTTTCGCCAACTGGCACCAAACGGTCACACGCTGGGTGAATTAATCAACGCACGGCATGGATCCTCAAGCCAATTAATCTTAGCGGTCTCAAACCTCATGGGTAGTTTAATTAGCTTGATGGTCAACTTCACCGCCGCTGGTGCTCTGGTTTCGGTGCTTTCACCCCTATCTTTCCAGACGGGCGTGGTTATTGCAGCCGTCGGCGTCTTAAGCTATACCTTAACTTCAGGTTTCCGTGCTTCAGTATTTACTGACTTTGCACAATTGGTGGCGCTAATGGCCATCGGTGTGGTTATTATTCCTGCCGTATTATTTGCTATGGGTGGTCCCCAAGCCATGGTTGATGGCCTACCAAACTTAACCCCGCAGCAGCAAAACTTCTTCTCATCAGAAGCCTTTTTACAACAAGGTGCGCCCTACTTCGTAGCGGTCCTCGCCTATGCTATTGGTAACCAGACCATTACCCAGCGCCTATTCGCCATTGATAAGACTAAAATCAAAGCTACTTTCATTACTGCTACCGTAGGTTATGCTGGTATCGTGATTGGCCTTGGTATGATTGGTTTAATGGCATTGACTGTAGGTATCCAGCCTCTTGACGGAGATATGAATAATATTATCCCGCAGATGGTAAGTACCTATCTACATCCAGTGTTTATTGCCTTATTTTTTATCTTAGTAATTGGCTCTCTGTCCTCAACGGCAGACTCGGACTTATCAGCCCTATCCACTATTATGATGGCCGATGTATATGGTAAAAACATCGCCAAAGATAACCCAGATCCAAAAAAAATGTTGATCGTTGGCCGTGCCACCATGATTATTGCCACGGCACTTGGTCTAATCTTCGCAAGCTTAAAGCTTGATATTTTAGTGATGCTGGTCTTTGTTGGCGCTCTATGGGGTGCTGTGGTATTCCCAGTTATCGCCAGTGTGTTCTGGGACCGTGTCACTAACCTAGCTTTCACCACTGCGGTAATTGTTGCTCTACTTTTCTTCTGTATCGCCCGTTTCGAGCTGTTACCGATCGAAGGGGGTATCGCTCTAATGTTTGAAATCTTTGCAAGTGTCGGTGCTGCCGTAGTGATTGGCTTAATGGTCTTTGGATTCTTCGGTCGTAAGCTAGGCTTTATCGCAGCCTTAATCACCTTAGTACTAATGCTAATCTACGCAACTGGCTTCTTACGTGATTATGAAGTACTACTAT
Source organism: Psychrobacter sp. UBA3962 (assembly GCF_002385225.1). Taxonomy (GTDB): domain Bacteria; phylum Pseudomonadota; class Gammaproteobacteria; order Pseudomonadales; family Moraxellaceae; genus Psychrobacter. The sequence goes on from NZ_DGDC01000033.1 coordinate 55,502, forward strand.
CGTCATTAACCGCTTACGGTGTAAGTACTATCGTTTGCGTGGTATTAAGCTTAATGAGCAATGAACGCTTCGACTTTGAACTAATCAAAGAGCGGGTCGGTAGTTATGATAAGCCTCAAGACAAGGCGAATAGTGCTCAAGCCCAACCAAAAGCCTAATCAGGTGCTTAGTTAATAATTAAGCCTTATCATCATTGATAAAAAATAAATGAATCTAACAATAAGGAGTATATTATGAGTGCATTTGCTTATGGCTTATATATTTTAATTTGGCCGGCAATCACCTTAGCCGTACTAATACTCATCTGTACGGCAACTTATCGCGATGTCAAAAAAGCGAAAGCTGAGAACAAAAGTATCGTATAACAATCCATTAGCGATAATGACTTAGTTTTAAATCGATATAAAAGCATATTTAGTAATGTCTCGAAACGTACTAAATATGCTTTTTTTAGGGATGATTTCCTTATAAACCATCAAAAAACATCGGAAAATGCGAATATTTTCAAAATACGCTCAAGTGACCCTTGTATTTTAATTTTTTTTTGGTATTATAGGTCACCTCAAATGGCTGGGTGGCAGAGTGGTTATGCAGCGGATTGCAAATCCGTGGACGCCGGTTCGATTCCGACCTCAGCCTCCAAATTTCTTATTAAAACTTTTTAATAAGTTAAAGAAAAAAAGTGTTGACGAATATTAATTTTATGGTAATATACGCGCACTAAATGAGTTGCTAGCAACACTAAGCGACTTAGTTAAAAAAGTTTTGCCCGGGTGGTGAAATTGGTAGACACAAGGGATTTAAAATCCCTCGCTAGCAATAGCGTGCCGGTTCAAGTCCGGCTCCGGGTACCATATATTAAAAAGGCTTCCAAGTTATTGGAAGCCTTTTTTCTTTGGGTATTTTTTAGTATTTAAATTTAAACTTAATCAAAACACTCTTCTCTTACAGATAAAAAAAAGAGCTGAAATTTTCAGCTCTTTTTTAGTTGTCGATTGCTATATTTATTGATTAATTCTAACTACAATTAACAAAAGGTATCGGTTGGCTTAGGCACAGACAACCCAAATAGTGGACGTAAGTATAAAGCTAAGAAAGTTCCTGCTAATGCTAGCACCCTCCAAATATAACCATGTAAACTAAAAGAGGCGATACCCCCAAAGTAAGCCCCAATATTACAACCAAATGCCAAACGAGCGCCGTAACCCATTAACAAACCTCCAATCACAGATGCAGCAAAGTTACCTGGTGTAATCTTGGTGAACTTAAACAGACCACCTGCTGCTGAAGCGATAAAGGCACCCAAAATAATACCCAAGTTTAATACGGTGGTTGAATCAGCAAAAATTGACGCTTGTAAGGCTGCTGCATTCTCTCCCTGCCAGTAGCCCCAACTTGCGACATCAAAACCCAAAATATTGGCTACTTTAGAGCCCCACAGTGCAAATGCTGAAGTGATTCTATTTTTCTTCTACTGTCCAAATCATTCAAAAAACTCTATTTAATTGGTTTCTAAGATCGCTATGACTAATGACCAACTATTTGTATCACGTAGTGTATGAAACCATTTTAACTAATATAAATATTCCAAGGATAGCTAATAAAAAAAGCCCCTATTCTAAAAATTGCCATTTACAGCAACCTTAGATATAGGGGCTTTTTAATTTAAATAGCCAGATAGCAATCTATCGTTTCTATAAGCGTGACTCTTAACTTAGATTAATCGTAGTTAAGAGTCACTGTGGCTATTGACTTTACCTCACCTGCAGTCACCACACGATCGGTTTGGTAATAGCGTGCTACCATTGGCAATGTATAGCTTATGGTTTGACTGGCATTAAGCGTACCAAGGCTTACCGGCTCACCCTTAGCAATAACTTTATCAGTGTTATTATACTTAGATACCAGTTGCGTACCTACCCCTTTTGCTTGCGTATTGCTAGGAGCAATATTTTTTAGAACTCTATTGTTGTTATTAGCAGTTTCATAGTCAAAACTGACGCTAATTTTATCAGGAGTCTGAATGTTTTTACCCCCATTACACAAGATATTAATATCAAAGGGCTGCTCGCCTTGGGTAGAGCCTACACCTTTAAAGTCTGAATTTTTCATTATGGGTAGCTGAACCACTTTATTAGCATTACTCTTTATTTCACAAGAAGAAGATGTAATAGTAATAGTATCGCCAGTAACAGTACTGGTTAGAATGGGACGATAGGAATAACCTTCAAGGTAATAACTGCTATATAGACCTTGCGCTAAGCTACCTGTGCCTGTCGCTTCGCCCGTCTTGATAATTTCAATAACAAAATATCCCTCACCTAATGAATATCTTGTACTTCTCTTTAATTCTGAAGAATACGGATAGTATCCTGAAAACCCATCCCCACCTAGTAACTCTCGATACAAGCGGATACCAATACCTGGTACGTTGGTTTTATATATACTAGGCTGCATTGCAAGTCCTTGATTATTCAAGATAACCGCTTGTACTGTGCCTCCACTCCAAATATCGCAAATCATTTGAGAATTAGGATTGGCAGGTATATTAACGCGCCTAGTGTATAAAACCGTACCCACTGGATCGGTCGGCTTAGCAACCACCTTACCAATGGCCATATTAATGTTTACCGTAGTGAAACCATAGCTTAAAGTGCACCCTGCCTGCGCCTGCGTTGCACCAAGGCTACCGCCCAGTAGCGCAGCAGCCATTAAAAAGTATCGCTTAAAATCCATGACAAACCCCTTCTAGGGTGATCATTGATTGGGTTTTGTCTTTGGCTAAATTGGTTATATCATACGACATTTGACACTGCTCATTTTGTTCATCGCCCCATTTAACGGTGACGGTATCAGATAACTTTGGGGTCCGTAAGTATACCAAGCTTCCCTGAGCAACTATACCAATATGTTCATTATTTGAATCAATAACATCTGCACCAAAAGGCAAAGTATTGCCCTCATCATCAACGGTATTAATGTATATCGCCTTTCCTACTTTAGTCAAAAAGTCTACCTTAGTCACTGAGCCTTCATACGGAGCAATACGTTGACTTGCTCCCTCAAGCTCTACATTATCGGATACACCTACGGTATCTAATGATATATCATTAATTCGGTAAGGTGTAACGTAAGGAATGACTGCGTATCCTGATTTATTGATAGTAAGATGATCTGTATTGTTAACTTTAGCGCCCTCAGCGCCTGGAGCATGAACCAATACCATGGTTCTTCCCTGATCGGGACCCAATACCACACCCTCTGGGTGTACCACTATATTACCTCCAGCAGACAGACCCAGTTGTTGATAGCCATCAGCCACAGAGTAATTACCTGATAAGGTAGTATAATTACTGCGATACTGAGCATTGGTGTTTAAGCTTGGATTTTCGCCATAGTCAGTAGCTAAGGTAGCACCATAACTCACTCTGTCGCCAAGCGATCCATTGATACCCACTGTAATATTGTCTTGAGTAGCATATGAGTTAAGAGTAACTGCACTGCGTTTAATAGATAGTGGCAGTGATAAGGTCAACATATATTCAGTATCGTCAATAACTTTGCCCGATGTAACATTTTCTACCACACGTTTATTGGCAGACAAACCGTAGCTTACACCTTTGTAAGTGTTGCTATAACCAAACTGATACTGTTTGCTATCTTCTTGCTTATCCCAATAATCCACCCAAGCGCCGGTCAAATAGAAGTTACCCCAGTCATTAGGTAATCCTTGGTTTAAAGTCACCTGAAACTCACTGCGCTGTTTACCAATATATAATGAACCAATACCCTCTTCATCTTGTTCTTGCGCTTTAAAAGCATCTGCCAAACGGTAAAAGCCTTGTGTTGAATAACGATAAGCAGCCAAAGTTACATTGGTATTGGTAGGATTAATAAATTTACTATAACTAATACGATAACTTTGTCCGGTCTCTGGATCCCGGTTCTTAAAGTCAGTATCTGAGTGGGTTATATCAAAAGCTACCGCGCCCAATCGAGTAGCAAAAGCGCTGCCCAAACTCACTGATTTATAATCTTCAGAGGCTTGAGCCCCACCATAGGCAGTAATAAAGTTATTGATACCGCGCTGATATTGACCCTGTAAAATTAAAGGATCTTTATCTGTATCTTTATTACGATAATTACCGGCTACCACTGCATAACGGCTTAGACCAGGACGTAGCATTTGAGCCACCGAAGTATAAGGCAAAGAGAATTTCTGTACTTCACCATCAGCTTCAATAACAGACACTTCTAGCTGTCCGCCAAAGCCCGTGGGATATAAATCATTAATCTCAAAGCTACCCGCTGATACGTTGGTTTGATAGATAAGCTGACCTTGCTGGCGCACTTCTACCTTAGCGTTGGTCTTCGCATTACCACGAATGCGGGGCGCATAACCACTTAAGCTACTGGGCAACATACGATCATCACTGGCAAAAGCTACGCCGCGATAACCGAAAGTATCAAATATATCCCCTTGACTAAAGCTATCGCCTAAGGTAAGTACACCACGCTGCCCAGGAAAGGCACGCTGTAAATAGGTATTGACCGCAGTGTATTCAGACTCACTGTCTTCATTATCTGACCACGTCCACTGACCATTATGACGCAGCTGCCAACCCGACAAATTAAGCCCGGCACTGAGCGAGACAAAGGCATTGGTATTCTCTTGATTGCGAGCATTATCAAATGTTTTGTAGGCACTGGCATTATAAGAGGCAAAGCCAGCATTAATACCCCTATCCCAAATACTAGGATCAACATAACCTCGGGCATTATTCTGCATAGCAACTTGAGGAATAGAAACATCGAGCTTTAGACTTGACATATCAAAATCATAGAATGCTTGATCTATCCACTGCTCAAGTGGCAAACAACTGTTGGCAGAGTCTTTAGCTTTTTGTTTGATTAGTTCAGCTTTGATACCGAATTCAAGCAGCTGTTTGGGTGTAAAGCAAGTAAATGAGCTTTTGTCATCTGGGGTGGGCTTAAATACTAAGCGCTGTTTCCCAAACCAGTTGCCATTAACATAAACATCTAAGCTATATTCACCTGGCAAAATAGGATTACCAGTAGCAAACTTGGCAATATCAATTTTTTTGGCATCGCCAATCAAAAATGCTGAATCAAAATCTGCAGATATCGCCTCAGCATCTTCATTGGCAAATGCCAAACTTGAAAGACTTAAGGTCACTACGCCACACAATAATGAGTAGCTAAACGTACGTCTAATAGGCGTTTTTATTATTCTTACCTTATCCATCATAGTTACAGTTACCCCACGTCCCTCACGTATGATTAAAATACGTATGATTAAAAATAGTCAAAGGGGCAATAGAACCCTTTATTCAACTACCTGCTGTACTCGGCCGCCATAGTCATTGATGGTGGTAAAAGTCATGCCTTTAATATTGGGATTTTTAACGTTAATTTTTTGCTCAGAAAATGGTAGTAACATCATCCCATCGGTCAACACCTCTTCCTTATCAGTTGTAGCTCCCAATGGTTTTTGGACAATAGAAGTAATAGTAACATGATAAGGGGTCGGATTTTTAATGGTCAACGTATTGCCTTGAGCTGACCACTGCAATTGTTTAGGAGCAGATAAGCTATCTCCTTTGAGACCCGCAGGACGATAAAAGAACTTAAGACGTGAGCGAATCGCCAACTGCAGAAAGTTATCTGACTCGTTATCAGCACCTTTTTTAGGTTTAGGTGGAACGTCTAACACATTCAACCAAAAGAGGCTTTCTTGAGTTTTGCTAAGCGCATTTACCCCAGGCAAAGCACTAACTCGTAACGATTGGCCTTTACCCGGTTCAACGCGAGTAATAGGCGGAGTAATAACAAATGGTGATTTAGATTGATCAGGAGTGACTCTAGCATCCCCTTCATCGATCCAAGCTTGCACTAAGGCTGGACTTGTGCCTTCATTTGATACCCTAACTGTTATTTCACGAGCATCAGAAGGGTACACAACACGAGTACCATGGATAACTACATCGGCATTAGCAGCAGTAAAAGGCAACATTAATGCCAGTAGAGCCGATCTGCACAATCTACGATTTGATAATTTAAAATTCGATAGCATGATGTTATGTCCCTTCTAATAGTCAAAAATATAAAAGCTAAGGTAATTGCTTACCTTAGCTCATTTAGTCTTACAGTACGATTACCTTTTTAGTAACTAAGGTAGTGACTATGGGTAAACAATCGTGTATTTAACAGTAGTGGCTACGCTACCGGCTGTTGCTTGAGCTTTAGCATAGTATTCAGCATAGTAGTTTAGAGCGGCTGAGCCACCAGCTGTAGCAACGTTAACTTCTTGCGAGTTAGCTTGAGGACCAGCAAGAACTGGAATAACTTTGTTATTTTCGCCTAGTAGTTGAACCTGTACGTTTGTAGCAGTACCAGTAGCGTTGTTTAGACGGCCTGAATCATAATCTACAGTATCGCCTGGTTCAAAGAAAGTAGCTACTTTACCTTGTGCACAGTTAGTTAGGTTAATAGTAAATGGAGTACGACCTGCAGTTTGACCTGGAGCTAATGTCACAGCAGATACAGTAGGTAATACTACTGCTAAGTTTTTAGACTTACTATCTACAGCACAAGTTCTGTCTGTGATTTGGCCTGTGATAGAGATTGTGCCGTCACTAGCATGTGCAGCAGCTGAACCTAGGATAATTGCAGAAGTAGCTAAAATGATTTTTTTCATAATGATTCCATTAAAAGAGAAATGTTTCTGTTTTATGTTTTTGCTTTTAATAAGGTAAATAAACATAAAACGATTTTTTTAAACTAACACTCCGACTAAAAAAACCTAGCTTACCTTTACCCAATGTCCATAAAGCACCAAAATTAGTTATATACAAATACTTGCAGGGGCAAAAAATCCTACATATAAATGCATCCAGCTAATTCTTTATTCCATTAAATGTTGAGAAAGCGTTGTGATAAAAGGTGTTCAAAGAAAGGTGGTGTTAACCATATCACTATCAGAACCTATTATGCTAGTTTGGAATAGCGTAAGTCAGAAATGACATATGGTGTTGATAGCGACGTATTATATACTAAAAAAAATCAATTGCAAGTTATTTTAGTATCTCTTATGTGTAAATAAGTAAAAAAATTCATCAAAACTAAAAAATTATTTAAAAATTAATTACTTACCACATCAAATTTTTTGCTTATCCCCACGTAAAATTAGACTAATTTTTACAGTACTACATAAAAATACAAACGCTGTAATCCAATAACTACCTGGGTTTAATTAAATTATGCTCGCTTATACTCAGTTTATCAACTGCCAAAGCATGAAAAAAAATTCTTCTGCCAAAAGAAAATATTTATAGGTTATATGCTGCTAAATTAAAAACCTTCCAACATACATCTTTTTTCAACATTCTCAGAATTTAGTTCAGTTTATCTTATTGATAATTGAAATAAGCAATAACAATCATTGAGCTATCATATTATCTATATGGGGTCAATATCCAATAAAACAACTAGACTAAGCCTATAGGGTTATTGATTAATAGAAGTAAGATAGGTATAGACTGCTAATAACATATTACTATTCCCCTACGTTAACTTATCTTTATCTGGAAAATTTCTTTAAGACTACTGGCTCTAGTAAATAAAATTAGATTAAATCCTAATAGCAGACATTTGCCTGTTTTTTTCTTCAACTTCATTTATACGCCTAAAATTCAGAAAAACAAAGCTTTTATAAAACATTTATTGTTAATTTAAATATTTACAGGATTAATAGAGATCCAAATCCTTATTGGCTATACCTTTGACAATAGGTAATTTTTTATAAAAAAATAAAAAAACCTTTGCTTGTTCTATATTTATGTCTAATAAAAAAACTCAAGACAACCTAAAAGGTCATCTTGAGTTTAGTAGTAACTATTTAAGTTAAGCGATTTAAAGATACAGCTTATTATTCACCCTGTAGTAGGTCAATCATGCCTTGATATTTGTCTTTCTTAGCTTCAATCTTACTACGCTCTTCTTCAGCATTATCTACAGGCTCTTCTGATTCTTCTACTTTTTTATCAAAAGCGCTTAACTCTGTTTCTGCTGCATTTAAAAGCTTAGTAAGCATCATTCCCAAAGCTTTTTCTGAAACATCATGAGTCATGTTAGAGGCTTCAGAAGCAAAATCTTCTTTTAGCTTAGCTGCCCATTGGTAAAGATTAGCAATCGATGCACTGTGCTTGTCTTCTTTTTCAGACTCTTCAGAGCTGTCTTTTTCAGAAGTTTTATCTTTCTTGTCAGAATCATCAGAATCTGTTTTTTCTTCATCAACGGTTTCATCTGACTCAGTTTTTTTGTCTTTGTCTGACATAAATTCATCTTTTAGCTTGGTCGCCCATTGATAGATATTGGCAATCGCAGCCGTATACTTGTCTTTATTCGAACCTTCTTGCTTAGACTCATCTTCCGAATCATCTTCGTCAGATCTGTCTTCATCTTCTTCTGAATTAGATTGCTTATTAGAATCATCATCTGAGCTATCTTTTGACTCTTCTTTTTTAGAGTCTTTCTTCTCAGAATCCTTTTCTTTAGACTGATTTTCTTTAGCACTGTCTTTTTTAGAATCCTCTGCATTAGATTCTAATTGTTGCTCTTTATTAAATTCTTCAAAATCGCCATCTTCATAAATGACCTTATCACCTTTAACAACTTCTACGTCCACTGACTCGTTGCTTTTAGGAGCATCAGTTGTGTTCTCAAGAGACTCTAGAGCTTTGTCTATATTGTTATTAGAGTTTTTACTATTGTTAGATTGATTTGACATAATTTACTTTCCTTTTTTTAATAATTATTTATCGTTTATTATAATAGCCCAATGAGACTCCGGCATTAGTGCTTTAATGTAAAGTATTATGCCTGATACGTTAAGATTTCTTATTAGTAGATTAACTCCATAATCCTTCAGGGTATATAAGCTCCCTATTAATGATAGGATAATCCTCAAACTCAAGAGTAATGCCTGAAGCGGTTGGGGTTAAATGACACATAGCCCCTAAAGGAAAGCTTTGCTTACGGGCCACGTGCCCAAAAGGGAATCCAGTGTATATAGGTAATCCAGTGACTTGACTCAAATGCTCAATCACTGCGGACAAATTATAGCGGACATCATAGCTGTCTTCTCCCGCCCCACTAAATGCTCCTAATACAATGGCCTGTTGCTTTTTAAAGGCCCCCGATAAATATAAACTATAAAGCATTCGCTCTACTTGATAGGGCTGCTCACCCACTTCTTCCAAAAATACAATTCCCCCTTCAGGGTTTGGTAAATACGCACTGCCTGCCAGCGCAGAGACCACACTTAAGTTACCTCCCCATAAAATGCCACTAAGCGGAGTGGATAAAGTCACCTTATTTTGATGCGGTAAATTGATCTTAAGATTCGGATTGGTAAGGGCTTCCACAAAGCTTTGGCAACTGACTATATCTGGTTCCTTCTTGCCAAACTCGGTATATAACATGGGGGCAGCTAAGCTACTCATATTACCTTGTGCCAATAAAGCACATTGTAGGGCGGTAACATCACTAAACCCTGCCAAGATACTGCCCTGATCTTTCATTATTCTGCCCAAACTCTTCCAATCAACAAACTCTAGAATCCGCATGGCGCCATAGCCACCTCGTGCGGCCAATAGTAATCTGGGTACGGCAATAGCCCCTGTGGCCATATTTTGTAAGTCACTGGCCCGCTGTTGATCGGTGCCCCCGAAGCGTAAATACTGACGACGGCTAATTTCTGGATTTTGAATGTCAAAGCCGGCACAAGTTAGACGCTTTAGGCCTAAGACATTACGGCTGTCATCAACGCCAGTATTGGAGCTGGCAAAGATGCGGGTGGGTATGCTCGGTGATTTACACTGACTCAAGTTTTTTATTAAGCCAATAGAATTGTTATTGTCTTCAGTAGCGGTTACTAAACCAGTGGCTGCCAAAGCGCTATTGGAATGATGAAGCAACCCTAACCCTCCTATGCCTAAAGTGGTGAGCTCTAAAAATCTTCTTCTATTTAATGGGGCGGACTGAGCCTTACTGCTATCACTACAACTACCATCACTCCGATTAGTATCACCGCTCTGTTTTTTTAGAACTTTATCTTCACTCATAACCGTCTCTTAATTGTTTATTCATCTGTTACTTATTTATCAGTTTTCGGCACTATTTATTATGTTTTATTTATAGATTGCGTCCTACCTAAGGTTGAATTGTATATAACTCCCCTGTAGTTGGCCAATACCGTATTCGTTAAACTCATTGTAATGATAGCTTTTATCAACTTGGCTAAAGATTTTAGTCTGCCATAATAATGACCCATACCCCTAGTTCCAGATAAAGTTTTAAAGTCTTGAATTATAGTGGTCTAATATTTCTATTGATTTCCTATTTATTAAGTCACTTGTTCATTGAATTAAGACTTTGGTTATAACTTGTATCATTTCTTGAACCCAAAACATACTGAGCCCTGCGTTATAATAGGTACTGGGATAGCTAACTTAAGAATAATAAAAAGATCTATAACTGCCTTATTCTGCTTTTCATCCCTTAAAGACTATTTTTGGTAGTCCTATCCGACTGCCCTACCCTTTTTCATTCCTTAATTCGTTGAAGTTATTAGGACTTATTATGAGTTATATATTTAATCGCACCTATCCACATACTCGTTTACGCCGTTTACGTGTTCATGACAACGTTCGTGCTATGGTGCGTGAAGTTGAGTTGCACCCTAAACACTTGATTGCTCCAGTATTCGTACTGGACGGTGAAAATCAGCGTGAAGCTGTTGCTAGTATGCCTGGTGTTGAGCGTTTATCGATTGATCTATTAGTTGAATACGCCAAAGAGCTTTTGGCAGAAGGTGTAAGCACCATCGATATCTTCCCTGTCATTGATGCCAGTCTAAAAACTGAAGATGGTCGTGAAGCCTATAACCCAGATGGTCTAACCTGCCGTGCGGTTCGTGCAATCAAAAAAGAAGTTCCAGGCATGGTGGTTATGACTGACGTTGCTTTAGACCCTTACACCACCCATGGTCAAGATGGTCTGCTAGACGAGTCAGGCTATGTGGTTAATGATGACACTGTTGATGTTTTAGTGAAGCAAACCCTGGCACACGCTCGCGCAGGAGCAGACATCATCTCTCCAAGTGACATGATGGATGGCCGTATTTTGGCTATGCGTGAAGCTTTAGAAGAAGAAGGCTTTGTAAATACAGCCCTTATGGCCTACTCTGCCAAATACGCTTCTGCTTATTATGGTCCGTTCCGTGATGCGGTAGGCAGTGCTGGTAACCTAAAAGGTGGCCACAAAAAGCAATATCAGATGGACTTTGGTAACCGCGCAGAAGCCTTACATGAAGTGGCCATGGATATCAATGAAGGTGCTGACATGGTTATGATTAAACCAGGTCAACCCTATTTAGATCTTATCCGTGAAGTAAAAGACACCTTTGGCGTACCTACCTTTGCCTATCAAGTTTCCGGTGAATACGCCATGCACATGGCCGCCATTCAGAACGGCTGGTTAACTGAGGACGTTATTCTTGAGTCATTGCTTGGCTTTAGACGTGCTGGTGCTGATGGCATCTTAACTTACTTTGCTTTAGAAGCTGCCAAGAAACTAAATGCTTTAAGATAGCTTCTGAAAGTGAAAAATCATTAAGCGTAAAGTTAATTAAGCATAAAAAACCCCCGTATCCAATCAGATACGGGGGTTCTTATTTTAGTCTGCTTACTTATTTAATTAAGTTAAGCCGACTTTTATTTAACTGGCTTCTATTAGAAGCGTTGTACGTAAGAGATACCATATACCCATGGGTTGATCTCTGCTGTACCCGCGTCTTGGCCATTAAGCTTAACATCTGGCTCAAGGTCGATGTAACGAGCATCTAAACGAACTGCGTCAGTTTCATTGATTTTGAAGTCAATACCTGCGTGACCCGCTACGCCCCAGCTGTCTTTAATTTGTAAATCAACACCTGGTACACCTGAACGCTCTTTAAAGAAAGTCGTATAGTTTGCACCCACACCAACAAACGGCTTCACGTTCGCATGTACATTATCGAAGTGGTACTGTAGTGATAGGGTTGGTGGTAAAAGCTGAGTTTTAGATTCTGCCATACCAACACCTGGTACATCGATGATGATGTCATGATGGAATGGTAAAGCTGCCAGTAGCTCAACACCCACATTATCTGCTACGAAGTACTCAGCAGTAAGTGTTGGACGTACGTCAGGATCAATATGATCAATACGAATGTTGCCAAAGTCACTCTTGTCTAGATTACCATTTTTACTGTCTGGCTCAACGTGGCCAACACCCACACCTACAGTCCAAGTGCCTGCAGTTTCTGCCATTGCAGTCATGCTTAGACCAGCAGCTACAGCAGCCATTAACAATGCTTGACGTTTAATCATACTATCCTCAACTTAGTTGTTTAAATACTGGGTAAAAATGCAAAATTTACTTTAATAAATCAGTATGTGTATTCATCGAAATCAAAGCGTTAGAATCTTGCGCTTATCTAACTCCATAGTTGTATTATATTACAAAGCCATACATAGAGTAAGGTCTTTCTAGTAAAAAAAACGACTTCATAGTCGAGTTTGTAATGGCTCAATAAGTTTGCATAGATTTGGTTGTGATTTTAAAGCGAACCCCTATAATAACCACTCGATCATTTTACAGTTTTGAAGTTAATTTCGACTGTCTAACCATCGTCTAAAAAACCCTCTAAATTTAGTCTAGTTATCCAATCTCTATCGTTAGCAATATAAAAAGGTGTACCATGAGTAAGCTTAACCCCAAACAACAAGAGGCCATGACTTATGTGTCTGGTCCCCTCCTCGTTTTAGCGGGTGCAGGCTCAGGTAAGACCTCAGTAATTACCCAAAAAATCGCTTATCTTATTGAGCAGTGCAATATTCCTGCTGAGCGCATTACTGCCGTGACCTTTACCAACAAGGCGGCACGTGAAATGAAGGCACGTGTCTCCTCGCTCATGCCCAAAGAAAAAACCCGGGGACTTACGGTGTCAACGTTCCACCAATTTGGGCTACAGTTTTTGCGTTATGAGCTACTGCACACCCCATTAAAAGGTAACTTCTCTATCATGGATGCCGACGACAGCAAGCGACTGTTGATGGAGCTGATGATGCGTGACAACCTATCTGGGGCAGAAAGTCGCGAGCTTGTGGGCAAGGCTATTAAATTTATCTCTGACTGGAAAAACGATCTAATTGAGCCCGACAAAGCGATGGAAACCTTAGATGATCCAGAAGATATGATTTTTGCCAATCTTTATGCTTTATATGAGCGTAACTTGCGGGCTTATAATGCTGTGGACTTTGATGACTTAATTGTCCTGCCCGCCAAAATATTAAGTGAAAATCAACAGCTACGCGATAAATGGCAAAACCGCATCCGCTACTTATTGGTGGATGAGTATCAAGATACCAACACCGCTCAGTACGAGCTAATTAAGCTAATTGTGGGTCCAACTGGTAAATTCACTGTGGTGGGTGATGATGACCAATCTATTTATGCTTGGCGCGGGGCACGTCCTGAGAACATGGCGCTACTAAAAGAAGATTTCCCAAAGCTAAAAGTGATTAAGCTTGAGCAAAACTATCGCTCGACCAACCGTATCTTGAATGCGGCCAACACCGTGATTATGAATAACGAGCATTTGTTTGAAAAAGCATTGTGGTCGGATAAAGGTCAGGGCGAGAAAATCCGCATTATTAATTGCCGTAATGACGATGATGAAGCCGAGCGCGTCGCCAAGGAGATTGTGGCGCATAAGCTGCGTAATGGCAATGAGTGGGAGCAATACGCGGTTTTATATCGCAGTAACTTCCAAGCTCGTATGCTTGAGGCTCAGCTGCGACAGTTCCAAGTGCCTTATAAGCTATCGGGGGGACAGTCCTTCTTCGCTCGTAGTGAAATTAAAGACGTTATGGGCTATCTGCGTCTGATTCTAAACCCAGAAGACGACAGTGCTTTTTTACGTATCGTCAATACGCCAAAGCGTGGTTTAGGACCAGCAACCTTAGAGAAGCTAGGATTATTCTCACAGGAGCACAGTATCTCTTTACTCGCCTCCTGTACTCATGGTGGTCTGCCTCATGTCTTGCCTAGCAAGGCTTACAGCACCTTAAAAGAGTTTGGTGACTTTATTGAGCACTATACTCGCGAGCTTGATCAGCACCCAGATCCAGTACCTCTGGTCCGTCAGATGATTGATGAAACCGGGTATATCGACTTTGTGCGCAGTGACTCAAAAACACCGCAGCAAGAAAAAGGCCGTCTCGATAACATTGAAGTGCTTTATACCAGTATTCAGGCCTTGATTAATCGCGCTGAAGATGACGATGATAAGACCATTGATGCGGTGATTCGTAAGCTGGTACTGCTCGATATGCTAGAACAGCAGCAAGAAGAGGAAAACACCAACAAGGTTAACTTAATGACCTTACATGCGGCCAAAGGCTTGGAGTTTGATTTTGTTTACATTATGGGATTAGAAGAAGAGTTGCTACCACACCGTAACTCTATCATTGCTGAAACCATTGAAGAGGAGCGCCGCTTAATGTACGTGGGCATTACCCGTGCCCGTCGTGAACTGACTTTGACTTTGGCTGCTCAGCGTCGCGGGGGCGGTCAGATGCGCACCACCACTCAAAGTCGCTTTTTAGAAGAGTTGCCTGAAGAGCATTTAGACTGGCCGGCCAATGCCAAGAAGAAAAAAGCTGAGCGTGATCCTACAGTGGTCGCCAATGAGTATATGTCTAACATTAAGGCTCTACTGAAAAAGAAAAATATGTAAGTCAAAGCTTGGGGCTAGCCAAATAAAAGATAGTCCCTACAAAGGCTAAAAAAATATTGTAAAATACCACAAAAATGACAGGAAGCATGCCTGTCATTTTTGTTTTTAGGGGTTTGGTTTTTTATACCCCTAACTCCTCACCTTCTCTCTCATCAAGCAATCTAAGGGCCGCTATGTCTACTCAAACTGAGCATAAAGTCAAACCAGAACCCCTATCAGAGAGCTATGATCGCGCTGAAGACAAGCTTATTTATCTACAAAGGTTGGTAGCAGACAAAGACCTGACTACTATGGCTGAGTTCTTAGATGAGCAAACTGAGTATGAAATTGCTAGCCTACTAGAATCCTTTCCTCACGATGCTCGCCAACTGATTTGGGAGCAGGTGCCTGTCGAGCTAAAAGGTCAAGTACTGGCTGAAGTGGTCGATGATATTCGCCCCTCATTGATGGAGAACATGCAAGCAGAAGAGATTGAAACGCTTGCTGAAGACTTAGATGCTCAAGACATTGCTGAGATTTTAGATACCGTTGATGACAAGGTGCGCTCTGAGGTAATGTCTAATCTTGATGAGGATATTCGTCAGCAAGTTAGCCAGCTCAATACTTATGAAGAGTATGAGGTGGGTGACTATATGGACCCAGACACCATTCAGATTCAAGGTAATATTACTTTGGAGGAGGTGCAAAACTGGCTGCGTCAAGATGAAGACCTACTCGATGATGAAACCCAAGAGCTCATCGTCGTTGATTCCAGCCATCAGCTGCTGGGTCTATTAAGCTTGGTGGACCTGATTAAGTATCCACAGCAGTCTTTGGTTGAGCAATGGATCGATCCTGCCATTACTATTAACGACAGAATGGACATTCAAGATGCGGCCGCAGTATTTCGCTCCTCTGACATTCGCTATGCCCCAGTGGTCAATAGTTTTGGCGAATTGGTTGGCCAGCTTAACGCCGAAGACATCATGGAAATTATTCAAGATGACGTAGACAGCACCATGAAGCACTTAGCTGGTGTGAGCGATGATGAAGAGCTGTTTGCACCCATTTTACGTAGTGCTAAAAGCCGTAGCGTCTGGCTCGGCATTAACTTATTAACGGCACTACTCGCCGCCTCAGTTATTGGACAGTTTGAAGAAGTACTGGCACAAGTAGTCGCTTTAGCAGTATTAATGCCGGTCGTCGCCAGTATGGGCGGTATCTCTGGTAGCCAAACGCTAACTGTGGTTATCCGCGGCTTAGCTATGGGCCAAATCGGGGGCTCGAACCGCTTATGGTTAATGAACAAAGAGCTGTGGGTCGGTGCCATCAACGGGGTAATTTGGGCCTTAATTATGGCTGGTATTGCTCAGCTTTGGTTCCATGACCCCAAGATTAGCTTAGTCATTGGCTGTGCCATTGCCATTAATATGACTGCTGCCAACGTAGCCGGTATCGGCATCCCACTATTTTTAAAGCGCTTAGATATTGATCCTGCCCTATCAGCCTCAGTGATCTTAACCACCGTCACCGATATTGTTGGCTTCATGTCCTTTTTAGGCCTGGCTAGCTGGTTGATTCTGTAACCATTAGCTTTTTAGCAATTGATTTTAAAAAAAGATGAATTAGACTGGGTGCCCTTTAATAGCCATATAGTTAAAACCACAAAATAACGGATAAATTATGAACTCTGTACAAGTTAAAATCTTAAATCCAAAAATCGGTACTGACCCTAATTTCCCTATGCCCACTCGAGCCACAGATGGTTCAGCAGGTATTGATTTACGGGCTTGCATTGATGAATCTATTACCATTAAGGCCGGTGAGACTCAGCTTGTCGGTACTGGTATGGCAATTTATATCGCTGATCCTAACTATGCCGGCATCATCCTACCTCGCTCAGGCTTAGGCCATAAACACGGTATCGTCTTAGGCAACCTTGTGGGTCTAATTGATGCAGATTATCAAGGCGAGCTGATGGTGAGTATCTGGAACCGAAGCGAGACTGATTTTGTATTAAACCCTGCAGAGCGTATGGCGCAATACATGGTGGTTCCTGTAATGCGTCCTGAGTTCGAGATTGTCGAAGAGTTCAATGAGCTAAGCGCACGCGGTGCAGGTGGCTTTGGTCACTCAGGCCGTCAATAACGTCAAGCCTCCTGTTTACAATGCAATAGCTTAAAAGTACTATTATTATAAATTTATAAAGTTATAATGATGGTTTCTTGAAATTTGGAACTTTGCTTTGTCAGTGACTGCCTTTAGCGACCAACGTACCCTTTTCAAAGCTTACGACATCCGTGGTGAACGTCGATTGTTCACCACCGAGTTCATGACAGCTCTAAGTCATGCGCTTGCCCGTTACTTTGTAAAATATGCTAATGCCAATCACGTAGTCATTGGCTTTGATGCCCGTCACCATAGTGAAACCCTTGCCAGACATATGGCCTCTAGTTTTAAGGCTCATGGCTGTGAGGTCATTTGGTTGGGCTTAGTGACCACACCCTTGATGGCTTTTTGGGCCAATCAATATCAAGGCCATGGCGTCATCGCTACCGCCAGTCATTCTGAGCCACATATCAATGGCTTAAAATGGCTGATCAATAGCCAGTCCCCAAGCAGTGAGCAAATCCAGCAACTGTATCAGCAACTGATATCAAATCAGTCTAACGATGAAGACAAGATTGAAGGCAAAGATATTAATACAGCCATCCCTAAGCCAAATAAATCTTTGCCAAAACAAATCATCTTATCTCACCAAGAAGTATTAAATCCTTATATCAATAAGGCAGTTGAAGCGCTTGATAGTATTAATGAATCACGTTTAAAACTGACTACCTCTACCCACAAGCCGTATATCGAGCGCACAGGCTCTAAGCTGAAGATTGTCGTTGATTGCTTAAATGGGTCGACTGGATTATTCGCTGAAGATTTTTACCAAGCCCACCCCAATTTGTGTTCGGAAGTTATCATACTTAACGCCAATGTTGACGGCGACTTCCCAAAGGGCAATCCAGACCCCATGGAATACAATCGCCTCCATGAGTTGTCTGCAGCAGTTTTGCACCATAAAGCTGACTTGGGGTTAAGCTTCGATGGCGACGGGGATCGATTGATGGTAGTCGATAGCAGAGGCCAGCCGTTGGTAGCCGATCACTTATTATATCTGCTGTCTCGGGTGGCCATAGAAGACCACTTTGCTTCTGGCACTTGTAGTCACTCTAACTGTTGCACCCCAACCGTTATCTTCGATGTGAAATGCTCTCATCACCTACCTAGCTTAATAAATCAAGCTGGGGCTGAAGCACAAATGAGTAAAACAGGCAGCAGCATCTTGCGCCGCGCCTTACAATCTAATAAAGACGGTACAGACTCGCATAATCTATTTGCCGGTGAATTATCAGGGCACTTTATCTTTAATGATGACCACTTCTTATTGCATGATGATGCCATGTATGCAGGATTGCGCCTATTAAACTGGTTGCATCATCAGCCTATGACCCTAGCTGATGTCATCGACACTTTGCCGCAGATGGTTAGCACCCCAGATGTCTATCTGCCTTTAGCCGATTACTCTTATAGCGTATCACAAGACACTGCCGTTCCTGATGTGGCGCCAGATTCGCAGCCCATATTAAATAGACTTTCGGCTCTATGTCAGAAGCTACAGGACAATATAAAGGATCTGCCTCACTCCTTGCCAGCAGATACTCGGCTAACCTGTATTGATGGTTTACGTTTGGATTTTAGCCACGGCTTTGGCATCATTCGCTCCTCAAACACCAGTAACAGTTTGACAGTGCGCTTCGCCGGCGACTCCCTATCTGACTTAACTCAAATACAAGGCTATTTCGTCCACCTATGCCAATCTATCAGTGAGGATTTGGCCAATCAGGTAGCCAACATTCGGGTAAATCAGTAGAATAATAAAAGGTGTTTAAACTGTTTGTTTAAGTTCAAAAGCCATTGATTTAAATTCACCAACTATTTAATTAAACTCACGACCTATCAAAGTATAAAAAAAAGAGTCTCTCATGTCCTTAAATCTAGCCCAAGCCAAAACCACTGCTCAAGTATTAACCACTGCCCTACCTTACATTCAGCGCTTTGAAGACAAAATCATTGTGGTGAAATACGGTGGCAATGCCATGACCGATCCAGAGCTAGAAAGCTCTTTCGCCCGCGATATCGTCCTGTTAAAAACAGTGGGCCTACATCCCGTTGTGGTTCATGGCGGTGGTCCTCAAGTAGATAATTTACTAAAAGAGCTAGGCCGTGAGTCAGATCGAATTGACGGTATGCGCGTTACTACCAAATCTACTATGGACGTGGTAGAGATGGTATTAGGCGGCAGTGTCAACAAATCTATTGTCAGCCTGATTAACAAACATGGTGGCCGTGCCATTGGCTTAACGGGTAAGGATGCGAATTTAATTCGCGCCAAAAAGCTACTTATGACTAAGACTGATGAGCAAGGTAATAGTAGTGATATCGACTTAGGCTTTGTGGGCGAAGTGGTAAGCGTCAATAAAGACGTGATTATGATGCTTATTGGCTCAAACTTCATTCCGGTGATCGCCCCCATTGGTGTAGACAATGAAGGTAACAGTTACAACATCAATGCAGACTTAGTAGCCGGTAAAGTGGCCGAGTTCCTACATGCTGAAAAATTAATGCTATTGACCAATATCAAAGGGGTCATGAATAAAGAAGGCCAAGTAGTCACCGGATTAACTCCGAAAAAAGTCGACGAAATGATCAAAGACGGCACCATTTCAGGCGGTATGATTCCGAAGATACAGTGTGCCTTAGATG
The DNA here is from genome assembly GCF_002385225.1 of Psychrobacter sp. UBA3962. Lineage (GTDB taxonomy): Bacteria > Pseudomonadota > Gammaproteobacteria > Pseudomonadales > Moraxellaceae > Psychrobacter. The sequence continues at coordinate 75,159 of NZ_DGDC01000033.1, forward strand.
CGGTACTGGGCGGCGTAAAAAGCGCGGTTATTGTCGATGGCCGTGTGCCTAACGCCACCTTACTTGAAATCTTTACCAATGAAGGTGTGGGGACATTAATCAGCCGTGATTTAGACGCTGCTTTAAGCTAATTGCCCTTACATCTGAAATTAGCCTGATATCTGAATAGTCACGCACTACTGATAGCTATTATTTAATAAATCAAAGGTTAACAAATCAAAGGGCACCGCTAATAGCAGTGCCCTTTTGTTTTATAATAATTCTAATGTTTTACGAGCGGTGTTAACTAATAAATTAGGCAGAAAATACCTGCTCAAACTCTGCCTCGTTAAAGCCGCAAAGTAGCACTTTATTGCCTTGAGTCTCGCCCTCTACAATGGGACGTTTGATCATACTGGTGTTTTCAACCAATAGCTCAATCGCTTTATCGACGTCGGCATCAGCAGCTGCTTTTTGCTCCTCAGTCAATTTACGCCAAGTGGTCCCTCTCTTATTAAGCACTTTTTCAATGCCCAGCTCGTCGACCCAGCGCTGGATACTGGGCTTATCGATACCTTGCTTTTTATAATCATGAAATTGATAGTCAATACCAAGCGCTTCTAATTTTGTGAACGCTTTTTTCATTGTGCTACAAGATTTAATACCATAAACAGTTATTGTCATTTATATCTCCTGTTGTTTTTATGACGGTTATCTCTCAAAAAAAGTTTTAACAAGCTTAATAGTTAACAGCTTATAAAGCCAGTGAACGCCAATATCGAGTTAAAATTGGCGCTTACCATCGCAATTTTAGTCAATTTAAGCTATTCTATCGTATCTGAATTTCTCTATTATTTATTACTTTAGTCATTACGATTTTTTTACTCAAACTTTTAAAAAACATCTAACTTAGAGCCTACTATGAGCACCACAGCAACTGAACAAAACCATTCAAATCATTATCAACCAAAGCAAATTGAAGCCACACAACAAGCTAAGTGGGAAGCGGATAAGCGCTTTGAAGTAAGCAATGACATCAACAAAGATGAAAAAACACGTTATATGCTGTCTATGTTCCCTTATCCAAGTGGCAAGCTGCATATGGGGCATGTTCGTAACTATACTATTTCAGATGTTCTCAGCCGTTATTATCGCTTAAAAGGTGACCAGGTTTTACAGCCTATGGGTTGGGATGCGTTTGGTATGCCTGCAGAAAACGCGGCCATTGCCAACCAAGTTGCTCCAGCAAAATGGACCTTCTCTAACATTGACAACATGCGTACTCAGTTAAAGACTTTGGGTCTATCGATTGACTGGTCACGCGAGTTTGCTACCTGTACTCCTGAATATTACCGCTGGGAACAGTGGTTCTTCCTGCAGCTTTACAAAAAAGGCTTGGTTTATAAAAAACTTGCCACTGTAAACTGGGATCCTGTAGACAATACCGTATTGGCCAACGAACAAGTTATCGATGGTAAAGGTTGGCGTAGTGGCGCTCCTGTTGAGAAGCGCGATATCCCTATGTACTACTTCAAAATCACAGATTATGCCGATGAGCTACTGGATGATTTAGAGCAGTTAGAAGGACAATGGCCAAGCGATGTTATCACCATGCAGCGCAATTGGATTGGTCGCAGCCAAGGTATGGAAGTTCATTTCCCTTACAAAAACAGCGATGATATCAGCACCTTAGATGTATTTACTACCCGCCCTGATACCTTAATGGGGGTCACTTATGTGGCTGTGGCTGCCGAACACCGCTTAGCCAAATTAGCCGCTGAACAGAACCCAAAAATTGCTGAGTTTTGTGAACAGTGTAAAAAAGGCTCTGTGGCAGAAGCTGACCTTGCCAAAGCTGATAAAGTGGGTATGGATACTGGTCTGACGGTTACCCATCCTCTAACTGGTGAAGAGATTCCTGTCTGGGTAGCCAACTACGTACTAATGAGCTATGGCTCTGGTGCGGTAATGGCGGTTCCTGCTCATGATGAGCGTGATTTCGAATTTGCTAGCAAATATAACTTACCTATCAAGACTGTAATTGAGACTCCTGAAGATCATGAAGGGGCTTACACTGAGCGCGGCACCTTAGTTAACTCAGGTGAGTTCGACGGTTTAGACTTCGAAGGCTCATTTGAAGCCATGTTGGCCAAGCTTGAACCGCAAAACTTAGCTGCACGTAAGATTCAATATCGTCTACGTGACTGGGGTGTGTCACGTCAACGTTATTGGGGCTGCCCAATTCCAATGATTAACTGTGAGTACTGTGGCAACGTTCCTGTGGACGAAGCAGACTTACCCATCAAGCTACCGACAGACGTAGTGCCTGATGGCCGTGGTAATCCCCTGAAGAATATCCCTGAGTTTGTTAACACCAGTTGTCCTAAGTGTGGTGGCCCAGCAGAGCGTGAAACCGACACCTTTGATACCTTTATGGAATCAAGCTGGTATTACGCCCGCTTTGCAAGTCCTAATGATGAAACGCAAATGGTCGATAAATCAGCCGCTGACACCTGGCTTCCGGTCGATCAATATGTGGGCGGTGTTGAGCATGCGGTGATGCATCTATTATATGCCCGCTTCTATCACAAGCTAATGCGTGATGAAGGTTTGGTATCAGGCGATGAGCCGTTTAAAAACTTACTGACTCAAGGCATGGTATTGGCCGGTACTTTATATCGCAAAAATGAAGACGGCAGCAAAACTTACTACTTCGCTGAAGACGTAGATATCAATTATGATGACCGTGGCCAGCCTATCAGTGCGACGTTAAAAGCAGATGGCCAGCCAGTAACCATCGGTAAAATTGAAAAGATGTCGAAGTCGAAAAATAACGGAGTGGATCCGCAAACCACTATCGACCAGTATGGTGCTGATACGGTTCGTTTGTATACCCTATTTGCCGCGCCTGCTGATCAAACTCTAGAGTGGTCAGATGACTCCTTAAAAGGACCTTATAACTTCTTAAAGAAAGTTTGGCGTGAAGTGCAAACTCATATTGAGCTGTTAGAAGAACAAGGCATTAGTGCTACTGAGTTGCCGGCCATTTCTACTATCGATAGCAATGAGCTAGACAGCTTAGCAAAAAATCTACGTCGTAAGACTCACGAAGTTATTGCTAAAATTGATAATGACTTAGGCGACCGTTTATCATTAAACACGCCAGTATCAAGCCTAATGGAATTGGCCAACGAGATTGGTACTTTCATTGCGAAGAACAAACAAGTTAATACCACTGCACTGGCGGTACAGCATGAAGCCATTACTACTTTGCTGACGATCTTGTCTGTTTATGCGCCGCACATTGCAGAGCATTTGCTTGAAGAGTTGGGAATAGACACCCTAAACTTGACTTATCCTACTGCTGATAAATCAGCATTGGTTCAAGATACCATCACTATGGTGGTTCAGGTTAACGGTAAGGTACGCGGTAAGATGGAAGTGGCGCCTAATAGCGACCCTGAAACCCTTAAAGCACAAGCGAAACAAATCGAAACTGTGGCTAAGTATCTAACCGGTGAGATTAAAAAAGAGATCGTTGTGCCTAACAAGCTGGTTAACATTGTAGTGGTAGGATAAATCATGACCCATCTATTAGCCCAGACTGAAACTGGTACTGTTGCTACAAATAAGCGTGGTGCTCTATGCACTGCGCTATTAACAGCGGCATTAGTGGCAGCCCCGCTTATGCTGAGCAGCTGTGGTTTTCATTTACGTGGCTATGACAGTCCTATGACTTATGTGGCGCAAACCACCTCTCTTAGTCTCAATGATAATGACCCCACCAGCTTTCGCTTAAAACAACCGCTAACACAGCGCTTGAATGCCGTTGGGGTCAATGTGGTTGACAACATTGGACGTCAAATTAATAGCAGTGATAAGCAGTACACCTCTAGTATTCGTGTAGAGAACGTAAAGCTTAAACGCTACGAATTGGTTGGGGTGTTAACCGAAGTTCGCCTAGTATTGTCTGCAGATGTCTTCTACGAAACGCTGAATAACGATCAAGGCCGTGCTAGCGAACCGATGATCGTGAAAAACCAAGTGCAAGTAGAGCGCACTTATCAGTTTGATGAAGCTTCAGTCAGTACCGACGATAAGCAGGGTAAGCAAATTGAAGAGTGGCTATACAGAAACTTAGCTCAGCGTATTACCGATCAATATGTGGCGCTAAATTTGCCTCGTGTGGCACCAAAAGCCAAGCAAGATGACTCAAAGATTGCAGTATTGGTGCCGACTGATTCTGATTCACCTGCTGCTGAGTCTACGCCTTAAGCCATGGAAGATACTTTTTTAAATGTCTATCCAAAGCTTAGTGCTGCTAGCGCCACAAACCCGCTTAATTTAACCGGATTGTGGTTGGCCCATGGCGATGAGCCTTTGTTACAACAATGGCTCATCGATGCCATGCGTAACTCTTGGCGAGCACAAAATCTGGCGGTTAAACGCTTAGAATTAGTGTCGAGTAAGAGCTGGCAAGAAGTCATGAGTGAGCTTAATAGCCTGTCTTTATTTGACGATGCCACAGCGGTTATCGTGACCGGCAACCACAAACCTGATAAGGCGATGCTGCAAGAGCTCGAAAGTTTTGCCAGCGCCGCCAATAATGGCGACAATCAAAACTGTATGCTATGGCTAACCGCCAAAGTAGATAACCGCTCAAAAAGTAGTAAATGGTATATACCCTTTGCGCAGCAAGGGCATGTCATTGATTGTAATTTATATAATGAAAACCAGCGCCAACAGATTCTAACCTTTCAGTCGCAAAAATTTGGGCTGAATCTATTGCCCGAAGCTTGGCAGTTTTTGATGGTGCAGACAGAACATCATCTGCTCAGTGCTTATCAGGCCCTATGGCGCTTGTCTTATTTATATTCACCACAAACCGTCTCTCCTAACGAATCTGCTATTGATAACCCTCAACCTGACTCTTCCTCAGCAACATCTACTACAATTGATGTGGAGGCTTTAAAAAATGCCTTAGTCAGTGATGCCCAGTATAGTGTCTTTGATTTATCTGACGCTATGTTGGCCGGTAATGCGCCTCAAGTAGTCAAGATCATGGAGCAACTAAAAGCCATGGAAGAACCCACTCCCTTGATACTTTGGGCCATTAGTAAGGATATGCGCCTTATTATGCAGCTTATGGCTGGCGAAAACCCCCAAAACATAGGTATCTGGAGTAGTAAGCAGTCTTTATATCAAAGTGCTTGCCGGCGTCAAACCCCACAGAGCATTGCCGATTGGCCAGACATTCTTTATCAGTGTGATAAAGCGGTAAAAGGTATTGTGCGCCAACCTGCTTGGGAGCTTATGCTGCAAGCGGCCTTAAGAGTGACAGGGCATCGACTTTTTTAGTCAGTTACCTTAGCTTTTTAATCAGCATTATAGTTGTATCTGCCTCTATAATTGGTTCTTGCGTATATCTCAATTGCTTACCTTATCCAGCGATTTATTCTGCCCAATCCCATTCCTCTACGTATTTTCAACCTCTTAAGCCGTCCCTTGTAACCTTTCTTAAACTTAATACCATAGTCTTTTTATCGTAGTGAGGTATCATAAGTCTATTTAAAATTAGGTTTCGGACTGTGACATGGCTTTTATCTCTAATCAGAAAACTCGCAAGTCTCTTATAAAGTGGAGTCTCATAGCTTTAGCTGTCTTAGCTTTAGGCATACTTTTATATAATAAATTTAAACCCAAAGAAGAGACCCCAAACTACATTACTACTCCTGCTGAGATAGGAGATATTGAACGTAATGTCATGGCTTCAGGTAAAGTAAAGGCGCTAAACACGGTCGATGTAGGCGCCCAGGTCTCTGGGGAAGTCACTAAGCTGTATGTAAATGTGGGTGATGTAGTAAAAAAAGGCGATCTCATCGCTCAAATTGACCAAGTTACCCAAAAAAACAACTTATCTAATCAGCAAGCGACTCTAGAGCAAGGTCGAGCCGGACTACAAAGTGCGCAAGCAGAATATTATAGCCGTAAAGCGGGCTTAGAAAGCGCCCAAGCCGATTTAGCAAGTCGTGAGGCGGACTTAAAGCAGGCCCAGTCTGACTATGCTAGATTAAGTCCATTACTTGCGATGGATGCTATTAGCCAGCAAGAAGTTGAAAATGCGCGAACCACAGTCGAAAAAGCGCAAGCCAGTGTGGCCGCAGCGAAATCTGCTATAAAAACTGCCCAAGCAGCGCTTATCACTGCCCAGTCTAATATTGCCAGTAGCGAAGCAGACGTACGCAAAGCCCAAACCAATTTAAATACTGCCAATACCGACTTAGGCTATACCACTATCCGCGCCCCAATGGATGGTACCATCGTCGCTGTGGTCACCGAGCAAGGGACAACTGTTAACGCCAATCAAGCCGCGCCTACTATCGTCACCTTAGCCGATTTATCAACGGTGCGTATTAATGCCCAAATCTCAGAGGCAGATGTGATTAATGTCAAAGCGGGTATGCCGGTATACTTTAATACCATTGGGAACCCCGACAAAAAATACGATGCGGTATTAACGGCTGTCGAGCCCGCCCCAGAACAAATTAGCTCCACGAGCACCACCGACTCTGCCATCTATTATATTGGCTATGTTGAAGTCCCTAATCCCGAGCGCCTTTTCCGTATTGATATGACTGCTCAAGTTTATGTGGTCATCGATAAAGCTGAGAACACGCTAATAGTGCCTTCTGCTGCAATCAAAAAAGGACGAGGCGATAATAATGCTGCAGGTGGCAAACGCTCCGCTAAGCAAGGAGCCGATGCTGCTACTAAAAACTCTGCTACTAACAAACCTTCTGCCAATAATAAAGGTAGTTATGTGCGAGTATTAAAAGCTGATGGCAGTGTGGAAGACAGACCTGTAACCGTCGGTATCGACAATAGAGTGAATGCCCAAATCCTAAGTGGACTCAAAGCAGGGGAAGCGGTAATTATTGGGGAGAACTCAGGTGGCCCAGGCAAACAGCAAAGCCGTCGCCGTCGTCCACCTGGAATGTAAAAGCTAGTCTATAAACCTGTTAATAACTGGCTATTTATTACCTGATCACTGACTTTGAATTTATCTTAGGCTAGTTTATTTTATTAGCTTTGCCTGAACTGAAGATTTTGCTATGACCACACCCGAGCCGCCAATAAGCAACTCTGTTGCAACCGACCCAATATTAAAAAGGACTGCCTCGTCGCCAAAACCGGGGGCAGAGCCCATCATGCAACTAAGCGGTATTATCCGTGAGTTTCCTGCTGGTGAGCAGACCATTCGTATTTTGCACGGTATTGACCTCACTATTTATCAAGGTGAAATGGTGGCCATCATTGGCCAATCCGGCTCAGGTAAATCTACTTTGATGAATATCTTAGGCTGTTTAGACAAGGCCACTGCCGGTGAATATCTCATCTTTGGCAAATCCGTTAAGCAGCTAGATGCCGATGAGCTGGCCAAGCTGCGCCGGGAACATTTTGGCTTTATTTTCCAAAGATATCACTTACTGGGTGATATTGATGCTCGAGACAACGTTGCTGTACCTGCCGTCTATGCCGGAATGGACAATAAGCTACGAGCACAGCGGGCTGAGCAGTTACTGACAGACTTAGGCCTTGGCGATAAGGTTCATAACCGGCCCAGCCAACTGTCAGGCGGACAACAGCAGCGCGTGTCGGTAGCGCGAGCCTTGATGAATGGTGGTGATGTCATCTTAGCCGATGAACCCACAGGCGCCTTGGACAGTAAGTCAGGGAAAGATGTTTTACAAATTCTAAATAATTTGAACAAGCAAGGTCACACGGTGATTATGGTCACCCATGATCCCAGCATTGCAGATCAAGCAGAACGGGTTATTGAGCTTAAAGACGGACACATTATTGCAGATTATCGCAATGAGCACTTTAACCATTCAGACCATACGCAAGCTCTAGCCAATGAAGAGACAACAGAAGAGGCAACAGCAGCCTCAGCCAGCCCTTCAAAAGTCTTACGCCACAAACAAAAAAGTCGGTTAGGCTCCCTTATTGACCGCCTATCAGAAGCGTTTAGAATGTCAATATTGGCGATGCGCGCTCATAAGATGCGCACCTTGTTGACCATGCTGGGGATTATTATTGGTATCGCTTCCGTGGTCTCAGTCGTAGGTATAGGTCAAGGCTCACAGCAGCAAATTTTGTCTAATATCAGCTCATTAGGTACCAATACCATCACCGTTATTGATGGTTACCCCTATGGCGATCCCAGACGACAATATAATGATGACAACCTGACGCCAGACGATGCCCAAGCTGTGGCCGATCAGCCTTATGTAGTCAGCGTCAGCCCGCAGCTTGATACCAACGCCAGTGTCCGCTATCGAAGTGTACAAGAGTCCGCCAGTATCAGTGGTGTGGGCTCAGGCTATCTCGAAGTCACTGGAGAAAAACTGGCACAAGGTCAAGGCTTCGACGAACAAAGTATCTCCCTGCGTACGCAAGACATTATCATTGATGACAATGCCAAAACCACTTTTTTCCCAGACATTACTAACCCCATTGGAGAAGTATTGCTAATTGGCAATGTTCCTGGGCTTGTAATTGGGGTATTAGAGCCCAATGAAAATGCCTTCAGTCGTTCTAGTGATACCCCTACTATCTATATGCCCTATACCACTATGATGTCACGTATTGTGGGCGGAGAAAACATTGATCGTTTTGTGGTGCTCATTGACAATCAAATCTCAACCAGTGCTGCAGAATCCGCGATTTCAGAGCTCATTGAAGGGCGACACGGGGCTGATGACTTTAGAACCCAAAACTCTGACTCTATTCGTCAAACCATTGAGTCTACTACCAATACCATGACGCTACTCATCTCCTCTATTGCGATTATCTCGTTAGTGGTGGGCGGCATTGGGGTGATGAATATCATGCTGGTTTCAGTAACCGAACGTACCAATGAAATTGGGGTACGTATGGCGGTGGGAGCACGTCAAAGTGACATCATGCAGCAGTTTTTGATAGAAGCTGTCCTAGTTTGTATCTTAGGCGGCGGTTTAGGAATCCTGTTAGCATTTTTAATTGGAGAAGGTATTAATAGTTTAGGCTCTGATAGTTTCAGTGTTATCTACTCCCCTACTTCCATTATTGCCGCTTTTATTTGCTCAACATTAATCGGGATTGTTTTTGGTTTCTTACCTGCGCGCAACGCAGCTAAGCTAAACCCAGTGGAAGCTCTATCTAGAGATTAAAGCCCTTAGTAGCTAACTGCGATAATATAAATGGCTATGATCTAAGGTAAAAACCACAAAATAACGATTAATACTGAAAAAAATAGAAAAATTTAAGATTTAGGGTTGCATTCTCATTTTTGAGGCGTATAATGTGCTCTCACGTTAAGGGGATACAGCAACCCTTTAACTGTTTAGGGCCGATAGCTCAGTTGGTAGAGCAGTAGACTTTTAATCTATTGGTCCCGCGTTCGAGTCGCGGTCGGCCCACCAAATATTTAAAACCCCGATTACGTTTAGTCGGGGTTTTTCTTTCAACAGTTTGTCTCGATGTGATTCTTTCTACTAAGAATTCGTTTTTGATTTAGACTGTTAATAAGATGCCATAAAATTGAAATAATTTTCAAATTTATATTGCAATCTTAAATTTGATAAGTATAATATGCCTCTCCTAACAAAGAGACATTTTATAAAATCTCTTCAAGTTTAGGGCCGATAGCTCAGTTGGTAGAGCAGTAGACTTTTAATCTATTGGTCCCGCGTTCGAGTCGCGGTCGGCCCACCATATATCTAAAAACCCCGATTAAACAATGTTTAATCGGGGTTTTTTTCGTCTACTCTATTTGGCAGTTTGCTAAGGGTTAAAGGCCTTGCATTGATAATAATAGCGGTTATCTATTAATACTTACCAATACAAGGCATCAGTTACTCTAAACGTCAATCATTCTAAAAACCACTCACTCTAAAAATCAATCACTCTCAGAATCTATCACACCCGACATAAGCCCTAAGCAAAGCCAATCGCCCTCAAAGTCGTCATAACTTTACTTAAGACCTATTGCCTCTCTAAGACCCATTCTACGAGGCTCATTAGGTGCTTTTTCAATGAGGCTATCGAAATCTTCAGCCCTAATTTCTGATTTTCTACCGTGCGCTAACAGTAACTGTGAAGGCTGTAAAGCCTTGATCTTATTTAAAGAAGCTTTATATTTTTTGGGATAACTTATCAGATAAGGCGATACAAATTTATTTTTAATCTTTAAAATTAAATCAGCGGTATAAATTTCATTGCTGGGCGTATGCCAAAAGGAGAGGTCACAGTTGGTATGCCCTGGGGTTTCAAGTATCACCCAGTCTTCAAAGTTGGGCACTTTATCGCCATCTTTTACTATAATATCGGGCTTGAGAAATGGGGTGTACCACTGATAGGTCTTCGGCTTTCTTTTACGATTGGCCACATAGTGAGTCAGTGCCAAATCCCATACATGTTGTTTGCGCCCTAATAGGCCTTTATACCAGGTGTCAGCCTGAGCGCCTGCCACAATCTGACAGCCCGTCTTCTTACGAAGTAGCACAGCACCCCCAGCATGATCAGGATGCATATGACTGACCAAGACTGTCTTAAGCTGCTCAACAGGCCTTTGTAGGGTGTCTGTGATGTAGTTTAAAATAAGATCTACGTCACCACGGCAACCGGAATCTATTAACATCAATTTGTCAGGGTATACTGCAAGATAGGTGGTCTGAATATAACCTTCTATACCCACTACTTCTATTAAACTCATAATTCTCCTAATGCTTGCCCGATATATAATCGCATCATAGTAAACCTAGTCTATAGATAGTTTAAGTGTCCATGTTGACCGATAAGTTTTTACACCAAGCTATTTTAGCTTCAGCTGCCTCTACTCTACTTTTATTTGCCTAACCTCTATCTGAACAAAAAAATTATTGCATATCATAAAGATAGAGAGTTATTTATTGAGTGCTTTACGCTCACTTACGTTTTCATATAGCTTAACTACAAACCCTATCGGCTTGGTCGTTATACTAATAATAGTTACTCGCATAAAGGGTACCAGTATTGAAGAGTACTACTAGTATTAAGGGGACTCATATTTGAAACTCAAATTGACCGAATTGCCCTTAAATTTACTGCAAACGATATAAGCGTCGCTTATTAAGCCGATTCAAGGCTAAGGGCGTCAAAATAATAAGGATAAGTAGAATGCATAATAAAAATTATCAAACCCGCACCGTTGGACAAGCGCAAATACCTGCCTTAGGATTGGGAACTTGGCAATCAACAGACGATGACTGTATTGAGGTGGTTAGCCAAGCTCTACAAATGGGCTATGAGCATATTGATACGGCTCAAGCCTATCATAATGAGGCTCAAGTGGGAGCAGGCATTAAAAAGTCGGGTGTAGCTCGTCACCGCTTTTTCTTAACCACCAAGATTTTCCCAGATGATATGCGCTTTGAGCCTGATAATTTAGTGAAGTCGGTGCATGAGTCATTAGATAAATTAGACGTTGAGTATGTAGATTTATTATTACTGCACTGGCCAGATGCTCGTGTGCCACTATCAGAGACAATGCCGGCATTGGCAGAAATGCAGCATCAAGGATTGACTAGAAACATTGGGGTCTCTAACTTCAATATTAATCTATTGTTAGAGGCGCAAAAACACAGTGATGTGCCTATTGCAGCGAACCAAGTCGAATTTCACCCCTTTATTCGTCAACAGACCCTGCAAACGTTCTTATACAACCATCATATTCCGCTAACTGCCTACTCACCGTTAGCACGTGGTGATGTCTTTGATAATGACACTATTAAAGCCATTGCTGACAAGCATAATATTAATCCAGCACAGGTATCGTTGGCTTGGATTTTATCTGACAACAACCGTATTGCCATTCCAAAAACCAGCACCCCATCTCACCTACAAAGTAACCTTGATGCGTTAAAGGTGCAGCTAGATAAAGAAGATATTGAAGCCATCAATAAGTTGGCACGCTCAGACGGTCGTATGATCGAACATCCTGATTACACGCCTGAATGGGATGACTAAAGAACTGACTAACGCCTACTCTCAATTAAGAGAGTAGACGCGTTATAAAACAACAAAAAACCAACCATTCGGTGGCTGGTTTTTTTATGGATTTAAGCCTCTGACTGGATCAATATAAGGGGCATCTTTTGCTTTGATCTTACCGTCATAAAACCCGTTTGTATAAGCTAAAAAACTAACGAATATCTAAAGCAATGGCAAATTGACCGGCCAAATGCTTCGCTGTCTCTAGCTGATTAGGGTCAGTAACCTTGACACAAGTGATAAATCCGTAAGTGGCATCTTCTTGGGTAGTAACGTCTGCGGCAATATTGTGCTCATTAAGTAAGGTAGCAACCGCCTCCACATTTGCCAATCGTTTTAAAGCAGGCTTAAACACCTTACCCACCGGGGTAAGAGGTATTTCATCAATAATGTGAATCTCTTTTGGTATTGCGGCACGCTCACCAATATGATCTTGGCAATACGCCTCAAGGGCTTGTTTATCTATACTCGCGCCTGTTTTGGGCTGCACGTATAAAATAGGAATCTCGCCAGCATACACATCAGGTTTACCAATAGCAGCGCAGATTTCGATATCCCCAAATTTATAGACAGGCTCTTCAATTAATTTTGGATCAATATTATGACCACCCCGAATAATAAGCTCTTTTTTACGACCTGTTAAAAAGAAAAATCCATCGCCGTCTTGATAGCCCAAATCTCCCGAATTAACCCATCTTTTAGCGGGGTCCAGTTGGTTATTGTCCGCTTTTTGCTTATCTTCAACCGTATCGTAAAGCCAAATATCCTTATTCTGGCTGTCTATATAATATCCTGCAAATACATTGTCCCCGCGTATAATGACATTACCGACCTCACCTACTTCTGCACGGCGGAACAATCCTTCCTCCTCTAGGATAGCCACAATCATTTCTTGATGTGGAAAACTTTGACCGATGGAACCAACTTTGCGTTCACCCTCACGAGGATTAACCGAGCTACCACAATTGGCCTCTGTCAGCCCATAAGCTTCTAATATGCTCATGCCTGTTTGTGCTTCAAACTGATTGAACACTTCAATAGGCATGGGTGCCGCCCCGCTTAAGCAATACTGCAAGCTACTAACATCCTGCGTCTTAATCGGAATATTTAATAAAGAGCTAAACAAGGTCGGTACGCCGCTAAAAAAGTTAATTTGGTACTGCTCAATAATATCCCAAAAATTAGCAACAACACCCTCACCTCGGTAACCTTGCGGTGTGGCCAGTATCACATGACTGCCCAAGGAAAAAGGCAACATGCCTGTTACCATGACGGCATTGGTATGAAACAGGGGTAAACCGCATAATAAGTTTTTGCCATTGCCAACGAAGTCATCACCCAAAGCGGCTCTCACCTGTAATACGTTGGAGACTTCATTTTTATGTATTCGCTTGGCAATCTTGGGTCGCCCTGTGGTACCGCCGGTACAAAAGAACGAAGAATAATCTAAGCTATTACGACGTTTCGATTTATTGTTCTCAAAGGTTAAACGATCGCCTGGCTGCTTTACTATGGCAGTTTTCCAATTATGCCAGTTGATATGGTTAGGTAGTCCAGCCTTACTACCGAAAAGCAGAGCTGACACATCGTTTTCTATGATGTCTTGACGTTTTTGTAACACTTTAGCAGGCAAGGACTTTTTGCCGAGCACATGATCGGCCATATTTATGCTAACAACGTGTGCTAAGCTTTGAACATGCTGTGCGATATACTTAGCTTTTGACCATATTTCAGTATTGGGAAAAGGCGCAAGGGTAACCAGTACTCGAGCCTTAGCCGTTGCCAAAAGCTCGCTAATGACCTCAGGCTCAAGTAGAGGGTTAATGGGCATAATAATGTGGCGAGTTTGCACCCCTATTATGACGCTATAGCACTCAGGGAGATTGGGAAGTAGCATGGCAACCACCGCATCGTCCTCTAGTCCTAAAGTATCCATAAAGTTGCCCACTTGATGTATCTCAGTCAGCATCTCTGCATAGCTAAAAGTTTCACTTTCCTTATAAGCTGTGCCTTGTAAGAAAAAGCTTAATGCAGGCGCATCAGGATTAATATCATGCCCTTTCTTAAACAAGTCGTAAGTGGTTGGCGACTCATTCAAAAGCTGCTCATAGCGAACGCTATCCATATGTTCTGAGGCTACTGAAGTATTCGTAGACTGGTCTGTATTGGTCTTATTATCTTTATTTTTATTGCTTGGGACACTTTCCATGTGAGAATCCTTTTTCTATCAAAGCTTAGTAAGTAATCGCGTGGTCACAAATCAGGTTGTAACATACCATTTTGTGGTAAAAAGAATACTGGTTATAGTTTATCTTTTAAAGATATAACTTACCACTTCTAGGTACAGGCTGCCATATAGCCTTCTCTCCATTTCAATTAATGTAATAAATGAGTTATTAATAAATCAAAAAAACCAGCCATATTTATATGACTGGTTTTTTGTTTTACGGGTCTAAAATAGCTAAAAATTAAGCTAAATCACGAACCTTAGGTTCACGTTCCCACAGACGGGTCTTAGCATTTTCAATAAAGGCATCTAACTCATCGAGTGGCGTTACGAACTCATCTTTTTCTACAGGTAGTTTGCTTAAGATAAATTCATCAGTCGCGCCACAGTAAGCAATGGCTTTACAGTGGTTGAATGCATCGTTGAACCAATCTAGGGTTGAGCTGTCTTTGGCTAGTTTCTTGGCCACATCTGGCATGATGATACTTACTACTGCATCAAACAACACAGAGGGGGCACCAGCCACTCGTTCATCAGCTTGGATGGTTGTGCCATCGTCTAATTTCACTTCGATACTTGGGGCAACAATCTTCACGCTACCACCGGCAGCTTTAACCGCATTTTCAAATTTCTCAATAGAAGCTTTCTTCGAGCCTGCTCCTACTAAGATACCGACTTGACGGCCTTTTAAAGTTTTAGGGCTAAGACCAATGGTCTGAACCGCTGGCGACTCTGGCATATCAACGATAGGCGCGGCTGGTTTAGCGGCTTCAGGTAAGTCCATACCTAACGCATCGGCAACACGTTTCGCTAAGTCTTCATCAATATTTAATAGATGACTTAGGGTACGGGTACGCACATGGGCAGTTTCAACCTTACCCAGTTCAAAAGCATAGGCAGTGGCAATATGCGCTTGCTCTGCTGGGGTTTGACTGCGGTAGAACATACGAGGCTGACTATAATGATCGGCGAAGCTTTCAGCACGGACGCGACCTTTAACGCCATCATCTAACTGCTCGTTGAAAGACTTAAAGCCTTGCTTATAGTTAGCACGTGGCTTGTTAGGCTCTAAGCTTTGTGGCTCATACAAGGTACGACCTTTAGGCACATGCATTTGCATATGGCCATCTTGCTGGTTGTTCGCAAATGGACATTTTGGCGCATTAATTGGAATCTGCGCAAAGTTAGGACCGCCCAAACGTTTAAGCTGAGTATCTAAATAGCTAAACAAACGGCCTTGTAATAAGGGGTCATTACTGAAGTCGATACCTGGTGGTAAATGCGATGGGCAGAAGGCCACCTGTTCAGTTTCCGCAAAGAAGTTATCTGGATAACGGTTCAATACCATTTTACCCACAATCTTCACCGGTACTAATTCTTCTGGAATCAGTTTTGTTGCGTCTAAATGATCAAATGGGAACTCTGCCGCTTCTTCTTCGGTAAATAACTGAACCCCAAATTCCCACTCAGGATAATCGCCTGCTTGGATAGATTCAAATAAGTCACGACGGTTATAATCAGGGTCTGCACCTGAAATCTTAACCGCTTCATCCCAAGTTAATGATTGAACGCCTAACTTTGGTTTCCAGTGGAAACGAACGAAAGTGCTCTTACCCTCAGCATTAATTAGACGGTAAGAGTGAATACCGAAGCCTTCCATCATACGTAAGCTACGAGGAATAGCGCGGTCACTCATTAACCAAATTAAGTTATGCATGGTTTCAGGGGTCAATGACACAAAATCCCAAAAAGTATCATGGGCTGAAGCTGCTTGTGGGAAACCGCGATCTGGCTCAGGCTTAACCGCATGAACGAAATCTGGGAACTTCATAGCATCTTGAATAAAGAAGATCGGCATATTATTACCGACGATATCCCAGTTACCCTCTTCAGTATAAATTTTAACCGCGAAACCACGCACATCACGTGGGGTATCTTTTGAGCCTTTGTTACCGGCTACTGTTGAGAAACGCGTGAATAAAGGCGTTTGTTTGCCAGTCTCAGTCAAAATCTTAGCAGTGGTATACTTTTCCAAAGATTCAGTAAGCTCAAAATAACCATGGGCACCAGTACCACGGGCGTGAACAATACGCTCTGGAATACGCTCATGGTCAAAGTGAGTGATTTTTTCACGTAATACAAAGTCTTCTAATAGAGCTGGGCCACGGGGGCCGGCTTTTAGAGAGTTTTGGTTGTCAGAGATGACCACACCTTGTTGAGTAGTAAGGTTTGGCACACTGTCATCGGCTTGATATTGTGGCTCACCACCATTTCCTGTATGGGGACACATATTTTTGGCTGGGTCATTATGATCAATTTTATCTTTCATTATTATTCCTTGCTGGGTGAATTATTTTTATATCAGTCAAGCCAGAAGGCACAGAGGGCGTTTTCAACGAAATCTGGCTAACTTAACCTAGCTTAACAATACGGCCTAGCTATACCGAACTATTGATTACAACTACAGCTTGTCTTTGTAATTCGAAATATATCTAAAAAAGTTGTATCTACAACTACTTGATATATTACCTAAATCGGTGAAAATACCTGTTTAGATTTAGTTAGATATGTATACGCAGCGTTAATAGATTAAATAATCCCCAGTAATATCAAGGATATCTGTAATAAGAAATTGATTTAATTGTGAAAATACTTACTAATCACCGCTTCAACATCGTGGCGTATGACTGAAACACTGGGCATACGCTCCGCATGAAATCGTAAGATAGGAATACCAGCACTTGCCAAAGCCTTATCTTTTTTATCATCCGCTTTTTGTCTTGCAACACTGTCATGAGTCCAGTCATCAAGCTCGATGGCAAGCAAGGTAGTTTGAGCATCTCGATCTACCAACACATAATCCACACTTTGACGACAGATACGGTTAAACCAAAAGTTTTTGTCAGTGCCGGCCTCTTCACTGGGTGCAATAATCCGTGAAAGCTGTACCTGACTAAAAATATAATACTCCGGCACAGCTTGTTGCAATTTAGCAAAAAACAAGACTTCGGTATCGGTCATTATTGGCATTGGCTCAAAAGGCCAAATCGCAAGCTCATCTCCTTTAACCGGTTTCTGTTTTTTATTGTCATGGCGACGCTGAGCAATAATACTCATCATAATAATGAGCGCGACCAACACCATGACCCCTAACATCATAAAGTCCACTAAATCTTACCGCCTTAACTCAATAATTACTTACCACATAAAGTAATAAAGAATTTATCTATAATTCTTTGTTACCGCTAACTTTAAAAAAATTTTGGCAATTTTTTATTCTAAATGCTTTTAAAAACAGATGTTTATACTATTTTGTATTATCTCATTTCTGACCTATACTCGCTTAGATTTTAAGACAGCTCATAAAAAAACACGACATCCAGTGTCGTGTTTAGTTAGGGGTGAGCTTATTTGCGTAGATTAAATCTAATTTGAAATTTACTAGCGCCAATCCTATCCTTCTAACGCCAATAAAGTACCCAAGCATTATTCACATTAGTCTTGGGATCAGCATTAATCTTATCCTTCAAAGCCAAAGCGGCTTCTTTGCCTTTTTCCGGACCCACAATTACGCGAACCCCTCTACTGGTGTTACTGGTCGAAGCGGGATAACCGGCAGCACGCAGCTCTTTTACAATGGCATCGGCTTTTTGCTGATTATCAGCAAGCGCCACCTGTACGCCGAAGGTGCCCTTGGCCTCACCACTAGCCGCTTTACGACGGGCTTCCGCCAAACGCTGTTGTGCCTCACGCTTATTTTGCTCAGCGGCTTTCTTTTGTTCAGCCTCTCGCTGCAATCTTTCTACTTGCTTGCGAGAAGGAATAGTAATGTTTTGCCCTACTCTCAATGAAGAGTTGGTGCTCATGTTATTGGCTTCAGCCAAAGCTTCTACCGGCACATTATATTGACGAGCCAGCTTAATTAAGCCATCCCCTGCTTTTACCTGATAGCCTTGTTGGCTAGTTGGGGCCTTATTAGTAGAGCTGGCAGGTTTGGTTTCTGCCGCTTTCGTTTGTTGCGGCTTAGATTGAACATTATTGCTGGCGTTATAGTCACGCACCAATCGGTCTATCTGGCTTTTCGAGGGAATGGTAATCTCTTGCCCAACGCGTATGGTAGAACCTTTAGATATTTTATTGGCCTGAGAAATCGCTTCTACAGGCACATTATATTGACGAGATAACTTAATTAACCCTTCACCACGTTGTACCGTATGCTTTTGGGTGCTGGAAGGTGCCTTTGAAGAAACCACTTCAGCTTGTGGCTTCGGCTCAGGCTTTGATACTGTGGCCTTTGCTTCAGTACGGGCTTGCATCGGCTGTGTAGTAGTTACTGGGGTCACGCTCTGCTCAACTGGTCTTGCAGTAACTACAGGGCGAGTAACTGGAGTCACTACTTTAGACGTCTCTTCGGTTTTTGGCATTTCATCAACAACAGGCTCTGCGGCACCACTACGATATTGCTCATTTTCAAGACGGGCTTTTTGCATCGCTAAGGCTTCGGCTTTTTCTTGCTCGGTCAAGAATTCACGCGTCTTCTGATCCAATTGAGCCATCTTCTTTTCACGCTCAAGGCGTTTCTGTGCCAATAAGCGCTTTTCTGTTTCAAGATCAGCCGTTAACGGGTCTTGATCAGACTTTACGGCGCTACTGACTTGCTCTACTTTTATGGCATTATCTGCAGCGGAATCTTTTGGAGCATCCATTTGTTTCACCAAGGACAACAGTAATATGCCGCCTCCAAGGAATACGCCTGTACCCAGTAGTAATTGTCGTGATGAACCCATATTCAACCCCTTGTCTCTCTCATGCTTAAACAGATCAATTATACTAGACTGTTAATAAGTAATATTTATTTATAGATTATAAAGGATTACTCAAGGGATGTCTGCTATCAAGTGCCCTAACGCCCCTTAGTTTGTCAAACTAGCCAGCTAGACTTTAATGATCCTTGCGACCCGTCCTATCGATCAGCCAACTGCTACTACCAAAAAGCCAAAAAGTAAATACCAGTAATGGATTCTGCTACTGTATATTAAAACCAGTGCCCAGCTGTTATTTGTTATAATGCCACAACATCTCCCGAGGAGCAGTGGCTTTGACGTTTTCAGCCTATATAATACCTACTCCTCTCACCTCAAGGTAACTGGAATGACTATGCAAGCCTCAAAGAACACTGAAAATACCGCTCTTATCACCCCTTTAAAAAATGATACTTTCCAAATTGGTAGCCGTACATTTTCATCTAGACTACTGGTCGGCACTGGTAAATATAAAGATTTACAACAAACGGGAGAAGCTATTGAAGCTTCTGGTGCAGAGATTATCACTGTGGCCATTCGCCGTACCAACATTGGTCAGCATAGAGATCAGCCAAACTTACTAGATGTTATTTCTCCGGAAAAATACACCATCTTGCCTAATACCGCCGGTTGTTTTGATGCAGATACCGCGATACGCACCTGCCAATTAGCGCGTGAATTGCTAGACGGCCATAACCTAGTAAAGCTTGAGGTACTAGGAGATGAGCAAACGTTATATCCAAACGTCACTGAAACACTGATAGCCGCGCAAAAATTAATTGACGATGGGTTTGAGGTCATGGTTTACACCTCTGATGATCCCATCGTTGCCAAAGAGCTTGCTAGCATGGGCTGTGTGGCGATTATGCCCTTAGGCAGTCTTATCGGCTCTGGTTTAGGTTTGTTAAACCCACATAACTTGAGTATTATTATTGAGAATACCAAAGCGCTAAATATTCCAGTCCTAGTAGATGCCGGAGTCGGCACCGCTTCAGATGCCGCTATTGCTATGGAGCTTGGCTGTGACGGAGTGTTAATGAACTCAGCCATTGCTTATGCAGAAGATCCCGTATTAATGGCCCATGCCATGAAACACGCCATTTGGGCTGGACGTGCTTCTCACTTAGCAGGCCGTATGCCAAAACGTAAGATGGCTCTACCCAGCTCACCACAAACAGGCTACTTTTTTCAGTAGTTCTAAGCAGTATCAGCTAACCTTTTAGCCTATTCTTTTTTTAACCTGCTTGTATTTGGAATTTAGGGCTCATTGGGCCCTAAATATAAAGTAATACGTCATAGCAACATTAACTATTTAACTCAAATAGATTTTGCATTAATATGGATCTTACCCTCTAAAATGATTATCAATTCTTGTTCAATATTAAGTTCTTTACTCTCTTTATCAGTCATCTAAGCAAAGGAATGCTATGCGTTTATTATCATTACTAGATTTTATGTTTTTGTTGGTCGAAAAACGTAAACAACCCATGCATGTTGGCGGTTTGTTCTTATTTGAAGTCCCCGCTGACGCCGATGAAGACTTCGTTCTAACGCTGGTCCAGCAAATGCAGTCCTCTAAAACACCGCCAACTTTCCCTTTTAACCAAGTCCTTCATAACTTAACCTATTGGGCTAAGGATGAAGAGTTTGATGTTGAGCACCATTTCCATCATATCGCGTTGCCCAAGCCGGCACGGGTACGTGAACTACTGTCTTACATCTCAAAGGAGCATAGCCGCCTATTAGACCGCGCCCGTCCTTTATGGGAATGTCATATTATTGAAGGTATTGAACCGGAATCTGAAGGGCGCCCAAAACGCTTTGGTCTATATTTTAAAATCCATCACTCATTGGTGGATGGTATTGCAGCCATGCGCTTGGTACAAAAGTCTTTGTCTCAGTCACCGAACGAGACCCTGACCTTGCCTTTATGGGCTTTGATGATGCGTCATCGTTATGAGATTGAAACCATTCTGCCTGATAAGGACCGCTCTGCTTTGACCATCTTTAAAGATCAATTGAAGACCGCCAAACCTGTTTTAAAAGAAGTCACCCAGACTCTCAATCAAAGTAAAGATTCAAGCTTTGTTCGAACCACTCAGGCTCCAGCCAGTATTCTAAATCAGAGTATTTCCAGCTCAAGACGCTTTATTGCAGACTCCTATGAGCTTGAAAGATTCAGGAATGTGGCTAGTAACCTAGGGGTAAGTCTTAATGACGTGGTGCTTACCGTTTGCTCCGGTGCTTTACGCAACTATCTATTGGCCATTGACCAGCTGCCTGAAGACCCTTTAATCGCTTGGGTACCCTACTCTATGCGTAAAGATGAGAGCGCTTCTGGCAACCAGTTTGCTTTTATTTTATGCAACCTTGGTACCCACTTAGAGAACCCGCTGAGCCGCTTAAAACTGGTCAATAGCAGTATGAATGATGGCAAGACCCGTTTCGGTCGCATGACCCAGCCTGAAGTCATTAACTATAGTTTACTGGCTTATAGTTGGGAGCTTATTAACGTGTTGACCAGTGCTTATCCCAAGAAGCAAGCTTTCAACCTTATTATTTCCAACGTACCGGGCTCTAAGAAGAAGCTTTACTGGAACGGCGCTGAATTAAGAGCATTATATCCGGCCTCTATCTTATTCAATGGCCAAGCCATGAATATTACTTTGGCCAGTTATCTGGATAAAATTGAGTTTGGTATCATAGCGTGTAGTAAAACTCTGCCAAAAACTCAAAATATATTGAAGTTATTAGAAAGTGAATTGACCAATCTAGAAAATATTTGTCACGAAAGAAAATTGGGTATTCGTGAATAACTTTGGTCTAAAAAAATTAAAGCGGCAAGAGGTCATATGCGCGTAGTCTCTTTGGTAGAACAGCTGTTCTTTTTAATTGAAAAGCACAAACAGCCCATGCATGTAGGCGGGCTGTTTTTGTTTGACATTCCTACCTCCGCAAAGCCTGACTTTGTGACTGATTTGGTGCGCCAAATACGCAACGGAGAGACACCGCCGACCTTTCCTTTTAATCAGGTGCTGCACAACTTAACCTTTTGGAAGACCACAGAGCACTTCGATCTGCACTATCATTTCCACCATACCGTTTTGTCTAAGCCGCACTCTTTTCAAGCGCTACTGTCTTACGTGTCCGATGTCCATGCCAATATGCTGGATAAAAAATACCCGTTATGGGAGTGCCATATTATTGAAGGTATCGATGACGCATCCACTACATCTGAGACTGAGCCCAAGCGCTTTGCTTTATATTTTAAGATTCATCACTCCTTAGTGGATGGCGTGGCGGCCATGCGTATTGTTGAAAAATCTCTGTCTAACTCCTCTACTGAAGTTATGACCTTGCCGCCTTGGGCTCTACTAAGTCGCGATGAAAAAAACTTAAAAAATATAGCACCAAATAAACGAACTTTTAGTGGGATAGTAAAAGAACAGATTGGCACCATCAAGCCGGTATTTGGTGAGCTTAAGAATGAGCTCAAAGAACGCAAAGAGCCCGGATTTGTCTCAACCATACAGGCTCCGACTAGCCCGTTAAATCAGCGCATCTCCAATAGCCGAGCTTTTTTTGCAACCACTTATGCTCTGTCTCGGTTCCAAAAAATAGCCGAAATCTTGCAAGTTAGTCTCAATGATGTGGCCTTAGCCATTTGTTCTGGCGCCCTACGCAGCTATTTATTACAGCTTGAGCAGTTGCCAGAAGAGCCTCTGATTGCTTTTGTTCCGGTGTCATTACGCAAAGATGACAGCGCTTCGGGCAATCAAGCTTCCTTGGTACTTTGCAACTTAGCCACAAATGTTGACGACCCTATTGAGCGAATCAAGGCTATCCATGCTAGCATGACCATGGGCAAAGATAAGTTTGGACGGATGGAGCAAGCTCAAGTCATTAATTACAGTGCCATCAGTTATGCTTGGGAAGGGGTTAACCTGCTGACCAACGCTTACCCCAAAAAGCAAGCCTTTAACATTCTCATTTCTAATGTGCCTGGCCCTAAAGAACCGCTATATTGGAATGGGGCCACATTGAGCGCCTTATATCCCGCTTCTGTGGTGTTTAATGGTCAGGCGTTAAATATTACCTTTAGCAGTTATCTTGATAAATTGCACTTTGGTATTGTGGGCTGTGATAAAACACTGCCAAATCTTGAGTATTTAACTGAAGCATTAGATACAGAGCTATTAAAACTTGAAATGATTTGCAACCTTGCCTAACTCATAATCGAACTAAGCCGATTTAGCCAATCGAGACTGCAAGCGTTGTAGTAACCACAGCCCATAAGTAACAACCACATAGTTAATGGCAAACCCAACAGCCCCACTGATGACCAACATCGGAATCACCCCATTTTCTTTTAGCGCAGTCATAGTAAACTCTGATGCAGACAAGTCGTATAGAGAATAAATCATCAGCATAGAGGTCACTATTAACGTAAATACTGCGGTTAATAAGCCGATACGGTGACACTCTATTTTCTCTAAGCTGCGCTGCTCGGTTCTTCTAAATATAGCAATCAGCGCCATGTTTAATACCAAAACCACTAAAGCCGATAGCACTAATCCTGAAACCGACATACCTAGCTGAGCCAAGCTTGAGGGCAAAAAAACATAGAGTAACGTATAAGCCAGTGCAAAGCGTGATAAATAGCCATAGCTTTTGGTTTGGTCGGTCTTAGTCATCGCCACAGGGTCAGGAATATGGTGATCCTGATTGGGCTTATGGTATTCATCTTGCATTTTTTTCTCGTATTATCAAAATAGAAATCTGGGTCAGCCTGCTATCTAACCACAAATCGCCCTTTTTTGCTTCGTTTTGTTTTTTACTTCAGTTTAGAATCCTATTTGGCCTAAAGCTTGAGGCGTTTTAAAAACCTCAAGCACCATAAAAACTTGATGGCCATAAAAAAAGGTGAGCTTTAAGCCCACCTTTTTTATTCTGCTATTGTAAACTCAATATCACTCAAGCAATGTAACTCAACCAAGTCTTTGCCTGCTTGAATTAGCTGGCAACTTTCGCCACTTTAAATCCAAGCTGCTGCACTACCTCTTCTTTATCATAAGGGGCCAATACTGCTTTGCTACTTGGCTTATCTTTTAGATAAGTGGTCGCCACACGCTGCAAATCTTCTAAAGTAACGGCTAGAATATTGCCGCGCATTTTTTGTTGCCAAGCTTCCCCGCGGTTATGTAAATCAGAGAAACAAGACTTCACTGCTTCTCCAGCAGGTGAGCCGGGCTTGTCCATACCTGAAACAATCCCTAAGATAGCCTCTTCTAATTGTTCCGGCTTCTGTGGCTCATTAAGCAGCCAGTTCACACTTTGCTCAAAATGCTCAAAGGTTTCAGCACAGTGTGGATCACGGTAACTAAAGAACTTAAAGGCACAGGCATTGGCATCGTAGCCCGCCCCGCCACCATAAGCACCACCACGCTCACGGATAGCACTATGCAAATAACCGTTACGTAAGTAAGGCGCTAATACCATCAGTGCTGCTGTATCGGGGTGGTCTGCTGGCACCACTGGATAGGCTGCAGCATTATGATAAACGTTGGTAGCAACCAACCAAGCCATATCTTCCGCTTGACGCTCTCCACTAGGAGCTTGTTGCGGCACGGCACTGCCTCGCTCAAGCTGCAGCTGGGTGTATTCATTAGGAATACTATCTGCCAAGGCTTGACTGTCTTGCTCTACCTTATTGGTATAAAGTGATTGCGCCCAGTTTTGTTCAATTAACTGTTTGAAGTGCTCTGTTTGCTCCGGTTCACACACAATTAAGGCTTGCTTGGGCAGGCTCGCCAAACGCTTATGTAACACTACTAGAGCGCTAGACAGCTCATCCCATTTGGACTCATCTTCAGCGGCATTGCCCAAGAATTCTTTTAGCGCATTTAATGCAGGCAAGCCACTACGCACATATTCAAGCTCAGCTTGACGGCTCATACTACGGCTTGCCGTTTGCATCGCATACGCATGGCCTGAGCTGGCCAAACGAGACTGCCAGCCGGCGCGTCTTTGCTGTAATAGCTCTTTGATACGGTCTTTTTCAGTGAAGATACTGTGCTCTAAGACTTGTTTCACCAAATCAATGGCTTCCGGCTTACGATTTAGGGCACGAGTTGCCACCACAAAGTAACTGCTCAATAAGTCTGGATCTTGCGGCGAGGTGCGCTGACTAACGCGCGCGGTTACCCCTGAAGAATGAGCCGCTTGTAGCGCTTGGAAATCTCGCGCTGACAAGGTATCAGTTCCCAAATCAGACAGCAGACCTAGATAAATAGGCAATAGTGGATGATTAATCAACTCATCCTGACCCGCTAGCGGCATAATCAATTGATAATAATACAAACCATTGGTACCAGCCTCATACTGATACAGGACACTGTCATCACCGGCAAGTTTAATGTCTACTTGCTTGCCATGAGTAAAGCTAATCGACTCAGGAACGTCTTCTAGACCGACTTTAGGCAACAAGCTTAAGTCATCTTCTGCCGCTTGACGGGCAGTTAACTGCTCGGTTTGCTCTCTAATTTTTTGTTTGTCTTCTGCCGTTAATGTCGCTTCAATAGCATCCAATCGGGCTTGTTCCGCCTCGGCCAATTTAGCAGACTTGGTGGCATCAGGCACTAAGGTCACACGCACTCGGTGTGGGTTATCAATTAAATGCTTCTGTAATAAACCAGGCAACCAATTAGGGTCTTTTACTTGTTCGCGTAACCACTGTAGATGCTCATCGACCTCCCAAATATCAATTGGGTTGCCATCATGAATGGCTGTACTAAAGCCCTCTAACATCAGGTTTAGACCATAAGGAATGCTATCACCGCCAATATGACGCTGATCAATCTCAATTTGGTGCAAGATGGTCTCAATGGCTTCAGAATCAATCTCATTATCGGCCACTTGCTGTAATAAATCTAAGATACCTTGTTCAATAGCATCGGCATGCTCAGGCTCTGAGCCACGTACACCAGCATAGAACACCATCTCAAAATGACTGTCGTCTAAGCCTAATAAAGGACTTGGACCGGTAGCCAACGGATGACTGTCCAAATAGGCACGTAAAGGCGAGCCCGCATGCTCAATCAATACCCCTTCTAACAGACGCAGTGCTAAGCGCTGTTTTGGATCGGTAATCTCTGGCAATAACCACGCCATAGCATGGTGAGTTTGCGCTTTATCTACCTCATCCACAGTATAGGTTTCGGTAACCTGAACAGGCGCACTTAGGCGCGTCTCAGGATGTGACTCATGCTTTTTACCTTCTCCAAACTGAGCTAAGGCATCTTCGTTTAACTTGGCCTGGGTTTGTTGTACTGGGATATTACCAAAGCTCATAATCACACTGTTTGAAGGATGGTAATGGCTTTTATGGAACTCAACCAACTCTGCATGAGTCAAGTCTGGGATATCTGCAGGATCACCCCCAGAGTTGTAATGATAAGTGGTGGTTGGGAATAAATGATGCGCCACACTGTGATACAGCTGGTCAATCTCCCCACTCATTGCCCCTTTCATCTCATTAAACACAATGCCTTTAAATTGCGGCTTATCATTGTCATCGAGCTCAACACGAATGCCTTCTTGAGCGAAATCTAAGGGGTGTAAATTAGGGAAGAAAGACGCGTCTAAATATATCGACAACAGGTTAAAGTAGTCGTTCTTATTTTGGGTCGCAAACGGATAGGCAGTCCAATCGGCTGCAGTCATAGCGTTCATAAAAGTATTCAAGGAACGCTTAATCATAGAAAAGAAAGGGTCGCGTACTGGATATTTAGCAGAGCCGCAAAGCGCGGTATGCTCAAGAATATGGGCCTCACCTTTTGAGTCCATAGGCTGAGTACGAAAGCCCACTAAAAATGCATTTTCATCACTCGGATGAGCCAAGTGATAATGCATGGCTCCGGTTTGTTTGTGCTTACTGATAACAACATCAAGCGACAACGCTTCAATTTTGCGGTGCTCAATTAATTCAAAGCTTGGATGTAAGGTCAAATCTAGCGCTGCATTATCTTGTTTCATATTTTTTGCTCGTATTATTTATCGTATTTTTATTAGCTATTACTGGTTTAAAGGGCTGCCTATCTAAGAGGCGTCATTCAAAAATGCTGATATTAATTAATGGAGGCGTTTGTGGTTTTTTAAAGCCAAAGTAACAACTTTACTTACATTCAAAGCTAAATGGCTTGGGCTGATAAATCTGAGTTTTGGTCAGTACAGTGACGCACCTTGGTAATGGTAGGTGCATATTGCCCCTTCAATTCATCACTGGGCAATGTCAAGCAAAATACTTCGCCGTTTTGGGCGCGTATGGACAATTCAAATTGACGAAACTTAGTTACGTGCTGCGTCTCATCGGCTGGCAAACCGAGTAAATACCATATCAACATACTGATCCAATACCCATGGGTATACACCACATGATTGCCTGGCTCAAAAGTTGCAAATTGCTTAAGTACTTGGGGAATACGTTGATAAAACTGCTGAAAACTCTCCGCATCCTCAGCATTAGCAATGGCAGGATGAGCTGATTGCCAATAAGCCTCAGTCAACACCATACGCTGCGTAAAAGTGGTGCCTTTTAAGCGACTAAAGCCGATTAAA
Organism: Psychrobacter sp. UBA3962; assembly: GCF_002385225.1. Lineage (GTDB taxonomy): Bacteria > Pseudomonadota > Gammaproteobacteria > Pseudomonadales > Moraxellaceae > Psychrobacter. Next base: position 102,855 of record NZ_DGDC01000033.1, read on the forward strand.
TCAAACTCTTGTAAGCCGTCTATAACTTTTGGTGTCTGCTTTAGTTTATTTAATAACGGCTGTGCGGTTTGCTGGGTGCGAATATAGCTCGACACACAGATGGAGTTAATATCTTCACCCAGAGTCTGCAACAACCATTCAGCGGCTTCTTCCGCTTGCTTGTGGCCCAGCTCGGTCAATTCAATCTTAGCGTTAGGCTGAATCTCTCCTCCAGCGTTGGCGGTACTTTGTCCATGTCGAACCAAATATATTTTTTTCATACGCTACCTTTAATTAACCCACCCTTTTAACACTATGCCTTAAAAAGAGCTCCCTAGAAAAAGAGCCCCCTAACCCTTACTCACCACTTGACAGCAGTGTATTCAAAAAAAGCTTAGTCTACTAGCGACGGCGATTAATTCAAATTTATTTTGCTTAATTGATAGCCTCTTAAGTATAAGCTGGGGTTAGAAATAGCGTGGAACATCCACAGACTAATCAGTTAGTAGGCGGTATAAAATGCAATCCATATCTTTTATGTTTAAACCAATACTTTTTCGTGACTTGGCTAAGCCTTATAAAATCTAGAGGTCACTCAGTTACCCCCAGCAGCTGTGGATAACTCTGTGTATAACTCATGACTTGACAGCAAATAACGCACAATAATTAAAGCTTAGGATAAAATTGTCTATTTTTTAAACAAAATATTTTCTATTTAAAATCAAATACTTACAATATAATTATTTTTAGCGATAAATTTTTATAATTTTTTTTAGACTCTGTAGTTTCTAGCAGATGTTCCACGCGGTAACCTCTATCTCCACAACCAACCTAAATTACAGTATCATAGCCGCATCGAAATCAAACACACCACAATTACTAAGAGTTGGAAATATTATGTACGACGTTATGGCTGTAGGAAACGCTTTGGTAGATCATGAATATCTATTGAATGATCAACAACTTACTCAGACCAGTCTGGCCAAAGGCAGTATGACTTTAGCCAGCTTAGAGGAGCAAACACAGTTGCTAACAGAATTCGAAGCTCAGCAATTACAGCCCTCAAAGCAAACTGGGGGCGGTTCAGCTGCCAATGCTATGTTTGCATTTGCTAGCCTTGGCGGTAAGTCTTTTTATGGCTGCCGTGTGGGAGATGATAAGGCGGGCGAGTTTTATTTAGCAGACTTGAATCAAGCGGGAGTGGCCACTACTTCTGAAAAATCTGTCTCAGCAGGAGGAGTTACTGGTTCTTGTGTGGTAACGATTACTCCAGACGGTGAGCGTACCATGCAAACCTACTTAGGCACTTCAAGTGACATTAATGCAGATAACCTAGACTTTGACGCTTTAGCTCAAAGTAGTTGGCTTTATTTTGAAGGTTATCTGGCAATGTCAGAGAGTCTACGCCCTGCCCTACAACAGCTACGTCAACAAGCCAAAGATAATAATATCAGGATTGCCGTAAGCTTTGCGGACCCTGCCGTGGTTAACTTTGCTAAAGAAGGCTTACTGGAAGTCTTAGGTGACGGGGTAAATACTATTTTCTGTAATGCTGAAGAAGCCATGCTATTTACTGAAACAAAAAACATTACTGAAGCCGCCCAAGCCTTAACTCAATACTGTCAACTGGCTGTAGTAACCAATAGCGCTAAAGACACGGTTATTTGTGAAAAAGACGCTGACGCAGCAACCACCTTAACGCAAGTACCTACCCCTAAAGTTGATAAGGTCATTGATACTAATGGCGCTGGCGACAACTATTCTGGCGCCTTCTTGTATGCCTTATCACAAGGTCACAGCTTAACTGAATGTGGCAAGCTGGCAGGTACTGTGGCCAGTCAAGTGGTACAACAGTTTGGTCCTCGCCTAACCGTTGAGCAATACCAAGCCATTGCTGAGCAAGTTCTGTCGGCTTAATTTGCTAAAGCTAGAATTCTTAAACATCAAGCAAAAAAAAATCCCAAACTTAAGTTTGGGATTTTTTATTTTTCAGGAACGATAACCTTAGGCTTTGGCTAGTGCTTGCTCTAAGTCCGCTTTGATATCTTCGATATGCTCGATACCAATAGACAGACGAATCATATCTTCACTAACGCCTGCTTTTGCCAACTCTTCGTCATTAAGCTGACGGTGAGTAGTAGTGGCTGGGTGACTGGCCAAAGATTTAGCATCCCCAATGTTTACCAAACGTGTGATTAGATTTAAGGCATCAATAAATTTCGCACCCGCTTCACGGCCGCCTTTTACCCCGAAGGTTAAGATAGCTGAAGGAGTACCTTTCATATATTTCTGCGCCAGCTCATGATCAGGATGATCCGACAAGCCAGCATACTTAACCCAAGCCACTTTATCATGACCTTTTAGATATTCAGCCACGGCTTGAGCGTTTTGGACATGACGCTCCATACGTAGGCTTAGGGTTTGGATACCCTGCAAGATACTAAAGGCATTTAAGGGACTTAACGCAGCACCTGTATTACGTAAAGGAGCCACACGAGCACGGGCGATATAGGCTGCAGCACCCACATCTTTTACAAAGTTTACGCCATGATAGCTGACATCAGGCTGGTTTAATAAAGGGAAACGCTCTGGATAATCGCCCCAATTAAAGTTACCACTATCTACAATGGCGCCACCAATAGAAGTACCAGTACCGCTCATGTATTTGGTTAATGAATGCACCACGATGTCAGCGCCAAATTCAAACGGACGGCATAAAGCAGGCGTGGCCACGGTGTTATCGATAACTACCGGTACACCATGCTTATGGGCCACTTCTGAAATGGCTTCAATATCAATGATGTTACCTAATGGGTTACCGATACTCTCAGCAAAGACCATTTTGGTTTTGTCATCGACCAAGTCGTGAATAGCTGCAGGGTTTTTATGATCAAAGAAACGAACTTCAATACCTTGACGCGGTAGAGTGTGCGCAAAGAAGTTATAAGTGCCGCCATATAGTGTTGAGGCAGCGATAATGTTATCGCCAGCTTCACAGATGGTTTGTACCGCATAAGTAATAGCCGCCATGCCTGAAGCTACTGCCAAAGCGCCGATACCGCCCTCTAATGCTGCCACACGCTCTTCTAACACAGCGTTGGTGGGGTTCATAATACGGGTATAAATATTACCTGCTACTTTTAAATCAAACAGATCTGCCCCGTGCTGAGTATCATCAAAAGCATAAGAGCTGGTGTGATAAATAGGCACAGCAACCGCCTTGGTGGTAGGCTCTACACTATAACCTGCATGAATGGCTAAAGTTTCTAAACGCTGGTTATCAACTGCATTGTCGGCATTACTCATATCGCATCCTTAACGTATTAATATAAAAGTTCAAATAAAAGCTTTAACGATACTATCTTATATAAGCACCTTGTTCTAAAGGTGCTATCACTCAAAAAGTGCTATAAATTTAAAAAGTACCATAAGCCAAAAACTAGCCCTAGGGCAAAATCAAAAGCCATAAAAAAGCTGGATTATCTAATGATAACCCAGCCAATGAATAAATATAATCACTAATTCTTATTATACTTATTACTTACGCTCAATTAGGAGGGTTTATTTATAATAAGCATTTTCTGTATGCGAGTGGTCTGTATCATCCACCACTTGAGTCAACTCAGGGATTTGCTGTTTTAATTGAACCTCAACCCCTTGACGTAAAGTCATGTCTACTGCTGAACAACCCTGGCAACCGCCGCCAAATTTAAGTACCGCAGTTAAGCCAACGCCTTCTTCTTCAATCAATTCTAATAACTGTACGTCACCACCATGAGCGGCTAAGCTTGGGTTAATCTCAGATTGAAGCACATAGTTGATACGCTCTTCAACACTAGCATCAGCACCCACTTTAGGCACTTTAGAGTTAGGTGCACGGAAAGTTAGCTGACCTCCGAAGCGGTCTTTATTGTAATCGATAACCGCATCTTCTAAATAAGGCACTGAAGAGGCTTCAATATAAGCAGTGAAGGCTTCAAATGGCATTTGTAGATCTGCCTCATCTTCCTCACCAGGCTGGTTATAAGCCATACAGCATTCTGCACGAGGCGTCCCTGGATGCTCAACAAAAATACGCACTCCGATACCTGGGGTTTCTTGTTTTGCCAGTAATTCAGCTAAGTACTCTTGCGCCGAAGGAGTGATGGTAATGTTGCTTTTAATGTCTGATTGTTCGATGTCTATTGCAGAAACTGGAGCGTTATCAGTCATAAGATGACCTCTTATATTATAAATTATAGGATGGATAAGATAGTTTGATGGGTTTAAAGATGAATATGCTTCTTTAGTGTTTCTATTATGGTGGCGATTGAGAATTAATCAAGGAAAATGATAATTAGTTACAATAGCAATTAGTTGCCTAGAAAAGCAGCTAAGAACTCATGCCTTCTAAAAATGCTGCAAAAAGGCTTATAAGCAAGCTAAATATTGTAATATGACCTATAATATACTCTATCAGAAATCACGATTTCCTATCGCCCATTTTACTGTATTTATTAAGCTACTCAAAATCCCTTCGCCTCCCTTATCGAGCTTTTTGTGGCCTCATTTTTTATGGCGCTTATAGCCTAGGTTTTGAGTTTAAAAAGCTTAGAGTTAACTATCATGACCTTAATTACTGCGGTAATCTCTATTTTCATATTAATAGCGATCAGTGCTGTTGTGTCGAGTTCTGAACTTGCCCTAGCTTCAGCTCGAAAAATAAAACTACAAATTCTAGCCAAAGAAGGCGAAGTACGCGCCCTAGATGTGCTCGCCATGCAAGACAACCCTGGTAGCTTTATTACGGTGGTACAAGTTTTACTGAACGCAGTTGCTATTTTAGCCGGTGTGATTGGCGAATCTGCCGTTAGCCCCTATCTAGAAGCCATCTTACAACACGAAGCCCTATCATTTTTACAATCGATCATTGGTTATGAAACGCTCGCTTCAGTGATTTCCTTTATCCTGGTCACCAGTGTTTTTGTGCTATTTGCCGACCTAATGCCCAAACGCTTTGCCATGAGCTATGCTGAGCCCATTGCCATCCGATTGGTACGCCCAATGATGATGCTTATCTTTGTGTTCAAACCCATTATTTGGGTATTTGATGGCGCAGCTGACCTGTTGTTTAAGCTACTGGGCGTATCGACGGTGCGCCGTGATGATCTCACTTCAGAGGATATTTATGCAGTAATGGATGCGGGCGCCGAAGCTGGGGTGTTAAAGCACCAAGAGCATCATTTAATTGCCAACATCTTTGAGATGCAAGAGCGCACGGTTACCTCGGTAATGACCACCCGTGAATACATCGTTTATTTCGACTCCAATGAAAATCATGATGTGATTGTTGAAACCATGATTCGTGAGCCACATCATAAATTCTTAGTCTGCTTAGAAGATGACTTAGAGCAAACCATAGGCTATGTTGAGTCTCGTGCCTTTTTGGCGATGGTTTTACAAAAAGAGAAGGTGCGTCTAACTGACCCCACTATTTTGCGTACCGCGCTATTTATTCCAGATACCTTATCTTTGTTCGACGTATTAGAGACCTTCAAAAGCACAGGATCCGACTTTGCTATTATCGTTAATGAGTACTCATTAGTGGTAGGGGTGATTACCTTAAAAGATGTGATGAGTATTGTGATGGGTGAGCTGGTCACCGTAGATGAGCAGCCTATCGTACAACGCACAGAGAACTCTTGGTTGGTCGATGGTATGACCCCTATTGAAGATGTCATTCGTACTTTAGGGATCATAAACTTGCCAAACTCAGAGAACTATGAAACCATAAGTGGGTTCATGATGTATTCTTTACGAAAGATACCCAAAAAAACCGACTTCATTGAGCACGCTGGTTTTAAGTTTGAAATTCTAGATACTGAAAACCTCAAGGTTAATCAGTTACTGGTCACTAAAACCACTGAAGAGTAACGGCCGTAAGTCCATTCCTAGCATTTCTCTATAGGCTACTTACCTGTTACTTATAATACCCAAAGGTTAGGCGCCGGTGCTGTCCTAAGTGCTACAGCCTAACCCTTATGCAAGATTCTAATATCTACCAGATATTTGATTATCCAATTGTATTATTAAATACAAAAAATCTTTTTTAAACCGTCATCTCATACCCATAGCGCTTTGCCTATATGGCTAAGTTATTAATCCCTGCACTGTCTAGATTAAATTAATTTAGCAATACTGACGGGGTCTGCATTTTTATAAATTATTTTATAAAAAGCTATGCTATCGGTATGCCTATTTTTATGGTGCATTGTATGTCTAAACAAATTTCCACCACAAGAAGCAACCGGCCATTTGCTTCCTTTTGGTCTGCTAGTGACGCACAGCAGCGCACAATGATTATAGGTGTCTTACTGGCAGTAGTCTCAAACTTATTATTTGGTATCCTTTATTTTTACAGTAACTTACTGCAGCCGCTAACCGGTACTCAGGTCTTTATCTGGCGCATGCTGTCTATGTGGGTAGCCTTAGTAGGCTTTGTGGTGATAAGAGGCCGCTTGGGCTACCACCTGGATATCTTGCGTAATCTAAAAACGGCTAAGCAGTGGGCTTGGCTGCTACTACCTACCCCCATATTTTTTAGTCAACTTTGGCTATTTATGTGGGCCCCAGTCAATGGACAAGGGGTACAGGTAGCGATGGGCTACTTCTTATTTCCCTTGATGATGGTGCTGTTTGGCTATCTGTTTTTTGGGGAGCGATTATCCAAGTTACAGTGGTTGGCTGTGGGCTTCGCCCTGGTGGGTATTAGCCTAGAGATGATGCGGACTCAAAGCGTGTCTTGGGCAACGCTTTGGGTGTGTGGGACTTACCCCATTTATTATATTATGCGTCGATTACAGGGCATTACTGCCATGACAGGAATGCTAGTCGACTTGACTCTGTTTTTACCTATTGCCCTAGGATATATGCTATTTGTTGCTCCTGAGAACTTAGCCTTTGTAATGGGTTCAAGTCTCCATATGCTACTGGTCGTAAGCCTAGGCATACTCAGCGTGTTGGCATTAAAGACCAACTTAGATGCCAGTCAAATATTGCCCGTCAATGTATTTGGCATGATGAGTTATCTTGAGCCAGTATTTTTATTTTTCTTAGCCATAACGGTCTTAGGCGATAGCTTTGAAATGGGCATGTTATACAGTTATGGTCTAATCTGGATCGGTATCATGTTCCTGATTGCCCATGGCGTTCGTCAGTTACGGGCCAATAGACGCAACAATAAACCCTGGATGAAAGGCGCTCGGGTTAGCTAAATGCTAAACAAGACAAGCCATTGGCTTTTAAAGTTTTAAAATACAAGCCCCTCTAAACTTTAGAGGGGCTTTTTTTACTCCTTTTATACGTTTTGGAACCTATTCATTATTGTTATTGTGAAGTCTAGTGTGTCACTATAAAGCCCTTTATCCTTAAAAATTAATTCTTACAATAATCACAAACTCAAATCACAAACTCAAAGTTCAATCACAAGATTGAATGCTGGTATTGCTGGAGCTTCAAGAATGAGCGTGTCACCTGCACAAAGCCCAATGGAATTAGAAAAAAAGTCTGATAATTTAAAGTCAAATTCCAATCGCCATTACAAATATTTAGTATTTATTGGTCGTTTTCAGCCCTTTCATATGGGGCATAAAGCGGTGGTAGATGAGGCGTTAAACAGAGCAGAAAATGTCATCATGTTAATCGGCTCAGCGAATATGCCTAGAAGCCTGCGTAATCCTTTCACAGTTGAAGAGCGCGCTCAAATGATTAAGGGGGCTTACTCGGCTGAGGATGCTGCTAGAATTCACTGTGTTGGCCTTGATGATGCTCTATATAACGACACGCGCTGGCTACAGTATGTTCAAGCCTCTGTTAAGAGCGTTACTCATGATTTGAATGAAGACATTGCATTAATTGGCCACTCCAAAGACAGCTCGTCTTATTACTTATCCTTATTCCCAACCTGGGAGTCTGTATCCGTTCCCAATTACAAAGACCTATCTGCTACTCCCATTCGTGAAGGCTATCTGATGGGCGCTACCCCCACTGGAGAACGTACCCCTGTTTCCACGCGTGAAGTTATGGAGGCTCTCAAAAAAACTGAGGACTACCAGCACCTTCATGAAGAAGCTTGGTTCGTTGATGATTATATGAAGCAGTGGCGTGATGCCCCTTATCCTCCTACCTTTATGACCACTGATGCTTTGGTAGTACAGTCTGGCCATATCTTACTGGTAGAGCGTCGTAGTATGCCAGGTCGTGGTTTATGGGCGCTACCTGGAGGGTTTGTGGATCAAAAAGAAACCTTGCTAGATGCCTGTATTCGTGAGCTGGCGGAGGAAACCAAGCTCGATGTACCTGCTTCAGTGCTATATGGCTCTCGCCATAGTCAGCATACCTTTGATGACCCTTACCGCTCATCAAGAGGTCGTACCATTACCCAAGTATTTTACTTTAAGCTAAAAAACGACCCTGAAGGCTTGCCTCAAGTAGAAGGGGGAGATGATGCTGCCAAAGCTTTCTGGTTGCCCTTGGCTGAACTTGATCCCAAAAGAATGTTTGAGGATCACTACGCCATTATTACTAAGATGGTAGGCCTGTGATTTTTATTGCTATTATCTGCTACAGCCTTTTACAGTCAAGCCGATAGACGGTAAACCCCATTACGACATTTGAGGCTAATTTGGCTTTCTTATTTTAGCCCTTACAGCCTCAATACTTATCCTAAATGTCGTTTCATCAATCAGAGGAGCTCTGTGATGTACACCAGTAATTTAAATAATTTAATTCTGAATTCTGACAGTTATAAAACTTCGCACTGGCTACAATACCCCCCAGGCAGCGAATATATGTCAAGCTACGTGGAAGCCCGCAAAGGCGACTATGATGTGGTTTTCTTTGGGTTACAAGCGTACATTAAAGAATATCTGAGCAAGCCTATTACCACTGCAGATATTGACGAGGCAGAGCAAATCATTACCGCTCACGGCCTACCCTTTAATCGCTCAGGTTGGGAGCGTCTGGTAGAAAAACATGGTGGCTACCTGCCAATTAGAATCCAAGCGGTGCCCGAGGGCAGCATTGTCCCTGTCTCAAATGTGGTGTGTCAGATTATCAATACCGATCCTGAGTTTTATTGGCTACCTAGCTATTTAGAAACCTCTTTATTACGGGCCATTTGGTATCCTTCAACGGTATCGAGTCTATCTTATTACTGCAAAAACGTGATCAAAGTGGCCCTGGAGAAATCAGCAGATAGCCAAGCTGGCCTGCCCTTTAAGTTACATGACTTTGGAGCCCGTGGTGCTTCAAGCTTAGAGTCTGTGGCTTTAGGTAGCCTAGCGCATTTGGTCAACTTCTCTGGCACCGACAGTATGACTGCTTTAGTTTCCGCCAGTCGCTGGTATGGTATGAGCGAGGAGATGCCTGCCTTCTCTATTCCCGCCGCGGAGCACAGCACCATGACCGCTTGGGGCCGCGAACGTGAAAGCCAAGCCTATGCCAATATGCTAGAGCAATTTGGGGGTGAGGGAAGTACTGTGGCGGTGGTCTCAGACAGTTATGACCTATGGAACGCCATTGACAATATTTGGGGCGATGAGTTAAAGCATCAAGTCGAAACCATGGGCGGCACTTTAGTGATTCGCCCTGACAGTGGCGATCCTGCTAAAGTTGTGCGTGAAGCTTTAGAGCGCTTATCGGTCAAATTTGGCTACAGCGTAAACAGTAAAGGCTACAAAGTTCTACCGGATTATGTGCGCCTGATCCAAGGCGATGGCATAAGTCCACAAAGCCTAGGCAAGATATTACAGACGGTAATGAAAGCTGGATTTAGCGCCGATAACGTTACTTTCGGTATGGGTGGCGGCTTATTACAGCAAGTGACCCGAGACACTATGAGCTGGGCCATGAAAGCCAGTGCTATTCAAATCGATGGAGAATGGAAAGACATCTTCAAAGACCCAATCACCAGCCGCTCAAAACGTTCGAAAAAAGGACGTCTAGCTTTAGTCAAAGACCAACAAGGCAATTTGAGCACCATAAAAGAAGACCAACTACAAAGCCGCGAAGATAACTTATTACGGGATGTATTTGTCGATGGCAAGCTATTAATTGATGATAGCTTAACCACCATTCGTCAGCGTACTGGGAGTTGGTAAAATCTAGCCTATCATATACTGGTACTAGCTTCGATTAGTCGTATTAGCTTCGATAAACAAAAGCTTCGTCCTATCTAAGGCGAAGCTTTTTTATCTTTCTCGCTTATATGTCTCATTTAGACAAACAACCATAACCAAACCCTGCAAAACAGGAGGATCGGCTGTCACCCTACTCTAGCTTGAGATATCAAACTGTATTACACTCATAGCTTCCTAAAACAGCCAGATAAACTATATAACAGTCAGACAAATAATATAAAAGAAAAAAACTATGATTCCTTTGCAACCAAAACACATCGCATTAGCCCCAGTCTATCTCTACCAAGGTATGAAGCTAAAAAAGACCGCTTTAAGACTGCCAGAAGCAGAAGGAGAACGTAAAGGGCGACTGACTCTTAACGAAAAGGACAGCCCTTCAGAGGATAAGAGCACCTTAAATATCATGCTGCTAGGAGACTCCTCAGCGGCTGGTGTAGGGGTGAGCTCACAACAAGAAGCGCTTGCCGGCCAATTGCTTGAGCAACTGCAGCTACTGCCCCAAATTCAACAGAAATTCTCACAGCTAGAGTGGTCGCTGCACGCCACTTCCGGTCATACCAGCTTTGATGCCCTGCGTAGGCTGTATGTATTGCCCGTACCTCCTACTCCTGTAGACATTATGATAGTAATGGTGGGGGTAAATGACACCACTGCTAATGTCTCTACTAGCAAATGGGAGCAGCAGCTGCGCGAGATTATTGGCCTAAGTCAACGCAAATTTGGAGCGAAACAGATTATCTTCCCTTGCTTACCCCCCATGCAGGAAATGCCCGCTATCCCTAGCCCCTTGAATAAGTTAATGGGATATAAAACGCAGATAATGAATGAGAGGTTGATTGAAGTTTGTGACCACTATGAGTCAGTATTGGCCTTGCCGATTAACCTTAACAATAAAGACCTACAAACCCAAAACTTCTTTGCTGAAGATGGCTTTCATCCCAATTCCACCGCCTACTCACTGTTGGCCAAAAAATTGGCAAAAACCATTTCTGAGCTGGTTTAGATCAACCCTTTACGACGCATATGTTTGTAGACAACAACCACTACTAAAACATTTAATAGCAATGTCGCTAGCTGTAGCCAGTCAAAAGGGCGAGCTATGAGATAGTAAAGTTCAACGGGCAAAAAAATACCGTAGCCTAATACGCTAAACCAATAAGCCCAAGTTTTATCGGTCCATAAACCATAAGCTTCAATAAAGCGAAGACTGGCATAACCCAAAATCAATAATAAGAATAAGGTCCAGTTCTCTGACGCTTTCTGGGCCACTCGGGTAAGCGCCTCGACTTGGGTACTAAATAAAGTACCGAAATGTTGGACCCAAGCGTGATTCGCCGACTCAATCCACAGCGACACGTCATTATGCCAAGCCCATAAAGCAAGGGCAGTAATCACTGCCCCTACTCCTTTGATTAATTCATAAAAAGTGACTGCTTTAATGGAGCCACTAATTACAGTGGGCTCAGTCAAAATAAGTCTCCACCACCTTACCTTGTAAGGTCTGATTTAAGAAAGGCGTATTTTTACCTTTTGACAGCATACTGTCTCGAGTCAGCTGCCACTCATGGTTAGGATCAACCAGTACTGCACCCCCGATTTCGTGATACTGCTCTTCAATACCCGCAATACGTGCTGGAGCCAAACAAATCTTCTCCACCAATTGCTCTGGAGTTAGGATATTGTCCCGCACCAGTTTACAAGCTAGGCCCATAAAGGTATCAAAGTTTGAAATACCTGGAGTAGACTCAGCAAAAGGTGCTTGCTTTGCGGTGTCATTTAAAGGCTCATGATGACTACAAATGGCATCGATGGTTCCGTCTTGTAGCCCTCTAATCAGGGCCTTTTGGTCGGTGTTACTGCGCAGAGGAGGAATGACATAAGCTTGAGCATTAAACCCTTCTAAATCGTCATCCGTTAAATGCAGCTGATGCATCGCCACATCACAAGTGACCGGTAAGCCTTGAGCTTTGGCCAAACGCATTAAGCCGATGGAAGATTTACAGGTCAGCTGACTAAAGTGAGCGGAAATACCTGTTTCTTCTACCATCAATAGCTGAGTAGATAAGGCAACCGTCTCTGCCAACCAAGGAATGCCTTGTAAACCATGGAAAGAGGCAATATAGCCTTCATGAGCTACCCCGCCTGCAGATAGGCTAGGCTCATTAGGATAGAAAAATACTTTTAAACCAAAAGTAGCGGCATACTCTAAAGTACGCAGTAATACTAAATCGTTGGCAAAGGGACGACCCGCATTAGTGACTGCAATACAGCCTCCTTTTTTAAGGCCAGCCACATTGGCCGGACGCTCGCCTTTTAACTCAGCAGTTAGGGCCCCTAAGATGTGTAGGTAGATGCCCCCATCTTGCTTGGCTCGTTCTCTTAGGCCTTTTAATAAGGATCCGTTTTCTAAGACAGGGGTGGTGTCTGGCGGGGTAACCACATGCAAGAATCCATTGGCACGGGCCGCACGACCTTCTGTTTGTAAAGTACCGTGCTGTTGTAGACCAGGCTCACGTAGACGAGCACATAAATCAACCAGTGGCGGTAACAGCCAGTGATTTTCTTTAGTTTCGATATCGGGTTGGGTAAACTCTTTAGGCAGTAGGTTAAGCATGATATATCCAGTATTTTTTAGTATGAGAGATAGAGTTTCGTTTATGGGCTATAAGCAGCATGAGCAAGGTTTATCCAGTAAGGCTCTGAATTTATAGTAAAGAGTGCAACGCTTGATATTCGCGTTGCCCTTGTACCGCCATAGCCAACACAGCCATACGAATCGCGATGCCATTATTGACCTGCTTTAAAATTACCGACTGCGAGCCATCTGCGACAGTTGAAGCAATCTCTACCCCTCGGTTCATAGGACCTGGGTGCATGACAATAGCGTCTGGCTTAGCTTTGGCCACACGCTCTGGAGTAATCCCATACTTTTTGAAATATTCCCCTGATGCGGCCATCAATGGAGAGCCAATACGCTCATTTTGAATACGCAGACCCATCAACACATCACAATCAACCACGCCCTCATCAATATCCTCATAAACCTTCACCCCATAACGCTCAATCCCTTTTGGTAATAAAGTACGAGGCGCAATGACCCGAATTTCTTTTACGCCCAATATTTTTAGAGCGGCAATATCAGAACGGGCCACACGCGAGTGTTTGATATCCCCGATGATGGCCACCGTTAACTCTTCAAACGGACGCGGTGCCTCACGGTGAATGGTTAACATATCCAGCATACCTTGCGTAGGATGCGCATGCCAACCATCACCGCCGTTAATGATAGCAATCTCAGGAGTTACCTCAGTAGCCATGAAATGGGCTGCACCAGAAGCGGAGTGACGCACCACGAATATGTCGGCGGTCATCGCTTGTAGATTCCATAAGGTGTCGCGCAAACTCTCGCCTTTTTGAGTGCTAGAGCGGGCAATATCAATATTTAATACGTTGGCACCCAAACGCTTTTCTGCCACTTCAAACGTAGTGCGGGTACGGGTTGAGGGCTCAAAGAATAGGTTCATTACCGTACAGCCTTCAAGCTCAGGACTGTTGATCAATTGACCATTTTCGTCAAAAAATGATTCAGCCTTAGCAATAATGGCTTTCAACTGAGCACGACTTAAGCCTTCAATGCCTAAAAAATGACGGATATTACCATCGTCATTTAATTGGGGCTTACTCAATGAGGCATTCATTCTTGCCGTTGTCGAGTCAAAGTTAGCAGATAAGGTCGACTGTGAGGGATGTGCAGTCTCAGGTTTCTGTGTTGAGTCAGTCATGGCAGTTAAAGGTATCCTTTATGAGCAGATGGGTGATTGGACGGTGAAACTAGGGCCAAACCATATAAGGTAGTACAATCCGTTATCGGGATTATCATTTATATCAGCTATTATAGTTAACTTGCACAAGAAATATTGCATGGTTTTTGCTACACTTTGCGCAGACCCATTACTGCTAATTATAGTCAGCAGTAGTAGACAGTCTACAAGTCACTTTTTTTACCCGAATAAAGCATAAAGGGCTATCTTTGACCCTTATCAAATTGGGTTGCTAAAAGTTGGTATAGTTTAGCTGATTTACTGCCTTTCAAAAAGTGACCGTATTGACTTTCTCGTACTAGATTTATGTAAAAAAATACATTTATAGATACAATAGACCCCTTCCTGACTCTTGGATAAAGGAATCCATAATGATTACGCTTAACGACTACTTCCAAAGTTACCTAACCGCTACTTCTGCAGACAGCAGCAGTGAAAAATCTGCGGTAATCGATGTAATTAATACTATCACTGCAGTGGGTAAAGAGATTACAGAGCTTTTACGTAAAGGTGCTTTGGCAGATATCCATGGCGAAGCCGGTGCGGAAAACGTACAGGGTGAACAACAAAAGAAACTAGACGTTATTGCTAATGACTTATTATTAGAGGCATTAACTGCTAATAAACACTGTGCCGGTGTTGCTAGTGAAGAGTTAGATGATGCTACCCCTGCCAATGAATCAGGCGAGCTTTTGGTTTTGTTTGACCCGCTAGATGGCTCTTCAAACATTGATATCAACATGCCTACTGGCACCATCTTCTCAATCTTACCTTATAGAAACAAAGGCCAAGCGGTAACAAACGCAGACTTTTTACAAAAAGGTACGGAGCAGTTGGCAGCCGGCTACTTGCTATATGGCTCATCAGCGATGTTGGCTTTCACCTTCTCTGACGCTTTAGACAGTGACAATGATGGCGTTGTCCTTTTTAGCTTAAACCCAACCACTGGTGAGTTTGAATTGGTTAAAAAGAACATTTCTATTGACGCCGATACCAAAGAGTATGCCATTAATGCTTCAAACGCACGCCACTGGTTACCGCCCATGCAACAGTATATTAACGAATTGCTAGCAGGTACTACTGGTCCTCGTGGTAAAAACTTTAACACCCGCTGGGTCGCTGCTATGGTGGGTGATGTGCATCGTATCTTATGCCGTGGCGGTATCTTTATTTATCCCAAAGACACCAAAGACCCAAGCAAAGCTGGCAAGCTGCGTTTAATGTATGAAGCCAACCCAATGAGCCTGCTTATCGAACGTGCAGGCGGCGCTTCAACTGATGGTATCAATCGCATTATGGACTATGAACCTACCGATATTCATCAACGCGTCCCGGTGGTATTGGGAGCCAAGAATGAGGTTGAGCAGGTACAAAAGCTGCATCAACAAGCGTAATTAACTCTATTTAATTATTATAACTTATTGCTATAAGAGGCCAAGCCAACTAGGTTTGGCCTTTTTTATTGCAAAACTCCATCACGTATTAAACACTAGGTGTGTTACTCTACTGACTATATGTTTGATCCTTACGGCCTCGCTTTTATTAGCCAAATGAACTACCCATAAAGCAGAGCTAAGCCCAAAGTAATCGAAAACTATATATTTTAATATCTAAATCAAATGAGCAAATAATGACCGACGTAATCAGCAACAAGTTCTCTAATAACCCAGTTATTACCTCAGAAAAAAACCCAACGGTGAAGTTAGCAAAAGCTTTGTTAACTCAATCACGCCAACGTAAAAAGGCAGGTCAGACTGTTCTTGAAGGCGTACATCTTATAGAAGCTGCACTTCAAGCCAAGCACTTGCCGCAACAAATCATCATCTCTTACAGTGGCCTATCGCATCCAGAAGTTCAAGCGCTACTGGCCTCACTCAACGAGCATAATCTTGATAATCAACTTACTGTAGTCAGTGACAGTGTTTACCAGGGTATTACTACCTTAGGTAATGGTGTTGAGATCATGGCCATTGTCGATGTGCCTGAGCACAATTTGCATACCTTAAAAGCGCCTATTACCACGGATTGTTTAATCTTAAATGACGTCCAAGACAATGGTAACGTAGGCACTCTATTACGCACAGCAGCAGCCGTGGGCATCAAAAACATTATCTGTACTAAAGGTAGTGCCCAAGCTTGGTCACCAAAAACCATGCGTGCCGGTATGGGGGCTCAGTTTGGATTAACTATCTACGAAGGAATTGAAGCCGATGAAGTCTTGAGCTATTTAAGACTGCCTATCTATGCAACCAGCTCGCATACAGATAACATCATCTATAAACAGAATCTAAATCGCCCAGTCGCTTGGGTAATGGGCCATGAAGGCCAAGGGGTCTGTGAAGAGATCATGCAGCAAGCCACCCCAGTGGCGTTACCTCAGCCTAACGGTCAAGAAAGCTTAAATGTGGCCATTGCGGGCGCATTGTGTATGTATGAGACACTACGCCAAAGAGACTATAGTTAAACTATAGCTTAGCTGAAATCAAAGGCTACAGTGGTCCAAAATGTTTACATTAAAAAAGGCACATAAGGTGCCTTTTTTAATATCATCAAACCATGAAAATAACTTTAAACGTAAGGCTTTTCTCTTAGCCATTTGGTGGCCAAGTATTTAACTCCTTCGGTTACAGGTGTTCCTGCATGTAAAGTTAATTTATCAATCTGACCATTCAAATCAGTATTAGCAAAATACAGTGCTGTACCCATCTTTGGACGCACTTCAAAATTTAAATTTGGAAATCGGGTCGAACCACCAGCATCAACGTCTGATAAGTACATTAAAAAGGTACCCAATCGCTGTCCCCCTCTCTTAGTCACCACACTACTACTCTTTTTGGCTGGATCAAAGAAGTCGAAATGAGGACGGTATTCTCCGCCATCTTCGTAGCGTAAAACTTGTAATCCTTCTCCATTTTCAACCGGCCAATGTACTAACTCAGATATTCTGTTTTCGATGCTCTTAATTACCGGAATTTCACCACGTTGATACCCAGTACTGGTGCTAGTTCGAGCATGATGTTCAACAAAAGTACCATCTTCAGGATTAACCACTCTTGAGGCCTTTAACTTACTATCGGCATCATCAATTAAGGCCTGACACTCCTCAGGACTTAAAAAGTTATTAATGACTGCAATAAACGGCTTATGACAAGTAAAAGCCAAAGAGACTTCTCTATCCATCAATTTGATTTGGTTATGTGAAATATCTATATAAGGTATTTGCAGGTTGCTATTACTCTTATGGATCAATTCATAAGCAGCATCTACCCACCCTTTTTCAAATAAGCTAGCAGCCAATTTATTGGAAGGTACTCCTCTAGCTAGGTTATGTTTTAACCAATCTTGCCAGGTTTTTTCTAGTTCCATTAGAGCACTCATCTACAATTCCTTTGTTTGAATTAGGTTAGTAATAGAAGCGACTTCGATTAATCAGCTGATAAAGATTAATAGACCCAATCCAGATTAGGTTAGGCTCGCTTAAATCTACCACTTTGGATTGCGTTATTATAAGAGCAATAGTACTTTAAAAATCGCTGTAAAAGCAAACTATAGCTGACATATTACTATAATCAATGCATGCAAATGCTCAGCATAAAAAAAGACCCTCTGTTTCCAGAGGGTCTTTTTCGTATAATGCTGTACTACGTATTAACTAAAATTAGTTTTTAACGTTAGCAACAACACCAGCACCTACAGTACGGCCACCTTCGCGAATTGCGAAACGTAGACCTTTGTCCATAGCGATTGGGTGGATTAGCTCTACGCTCATCTCAACGTTATCGCCTGGCATTACCATTTCAGTACCTTCTTGTAATTGGATTGCACCAGTTACGTCAGTTGTACGGAAGTAGAACTGTGGACGGTAACCATTCAAGAATGGAGTGTGACGACCACCTTCTTCTTTTGACAGTACGTATACTTCTGCATCAAAGTTAGTGTGTGGAGTGATTGAACCTGGCTTAGCTAGTACTTGACCACGTTGTACGTCTTCACGCTTAGTACCACGTAATAGTACACCACAGTTCTCACCAGCACGACCTTCGTCTAGTAACTTACGGAACATCTCGATACCAGTACAAGTTGTTTTAACTGTGTCTTTGATACCAACGATTTCGATCTCGTCACCAACGCGTAC